>JBQDFP010000001.1:0-297331 GCA_052085365.1 Canibacter sp.
TTGTCATTGCTGGAGCAATAGCGATTATGGGGGTGTTTGGTATCGCCAGGTATCACCCGCAAGTCGGGAAATCTTCACTTGAATTCGAGAATATTGATAGTGAATCGCAAGACGTCGGTAACAGTGGCTCAACGTATGGCGATGACGAACCCCACGGTCACGCTCCAAACTCACAAAACTAGGGAACGTGTTCTCAGTCAGAATTGGAGCCTGTCGAGATGATCCAGCCTCAGATTGTGGATAGACTAGTGGGGTTGCGGGGCGTTAGCTCAGCTGGTTAGAGCAACGGACTCATAATCCGTCGGTCGCGGGTTCAAGCCCCGCACGCCCTACGAATAGTTTCCGCTGATTGAGGCTGTTTCTGTATATTTCGGACGACGGCCTTTGGGCGGCCGCTCCTGCGAAAAAGACCATCCTGAGTCGTCCGCATCTCCAGCTTTGCTGAGCCAAGTCAGAGCAGCCTCTGCAAGGATCTTGTCAGCGCTCACTCGCAGCTGCCCATCGTTCGTAGAATCTGGATGTGCTGTGGACGCCCAGTACTTTTGGCTTTCAGAAATTAGCTCAAGGCTTGAATGATTAGGTAAGGAAAGCGATAAGAGTACTTTCGACACCATATCTTCCCAGTGAGGTTCCGGTTGTGCGAGCCATTCGTGAGCACTTTCGCGACCACGAGGTGTTGCTGAAAGTAGTGCGAGGTCGTCGTAGGTGCGTCCTATTTCTGCGATTAAATCATCACGGACGAGGCGGTCAAGTGTGGCATAAACCTGTCCGCCGTTGAGTGCGCGGCCTGTACGGGAGGCGAGTTCGTTGCGCAACTGAAGCCCGTACCCTGCCCCCGCGGTTGCGAGCGCAAGGAGGCCATCACGAATCAGCGCCACATCATCACCTCAAATCCAGCATAACCGTTGCTGTTCGAAGCTTGCCGAAATCAATACGGGTGTGGGAAGATCGAAGAGATAACCGCTGATAGCGCTCATCACTCCGTGATTGCCGTAGGGGAAGACGTTGCAACCACTAGGAGGAGCTGGGATGTCGTCAGCAAAAGAATACGCGAGTGGACTTCTCATTGTGCACTCTGCACCAAACGTGCTCGCAGCACATATTGAATGGATGCTGGCGAGCTCTATTGGGCACCCCGTTTCACTGAACTGGCAAGACCAGCCAGTGCTTGCCGACACCGTGCGTACCACGGCTCAGTGGCGTGCACCGGCAGGTACGGGCGCGCAGGTGGCAAGTGGTCTGTTGGGGTGGCGTGGCGTGCGATTCGAGATCACCGAGTTTGGGACTTCGGAATCAGACGGGGGACGTTGGATGCACACGCCGGCACTTGGCATCATCCACCAGAGCATTGACCGTGCCGGCAATACCCTGATGAATGAAACACAAGTTCGCGACTGTTTTGAACGTGCCCAGGGGGATGCGTCTGAGATAGCTCGCCTCGTTGAGCGGGCTCTCGGCACACCTTGGGATGCAGAGCTCGATATTTTCCGTGCTGCAGAACACCATGAAGGCGCAGAAATTCTGCGCATGCAGCGTACAGTTTCGTAAAACCTACGTCTCCGCGAACCATCTCGGCTGAAACATCGTGTCACGCTGCGCGAGGTGAGTTGCGTCTCGCGTAAGCTAGTGGAATGACGCAGATTCCTCCCGATATCCAGATATCTCGGGTTGATCAAGCTTCATCGCGCAAAGCCACACGGCAATACCGCGCGAATCTTGTCGGTTACCTGTTTGTTGGCCCCAGTCTGATCGCGCTCCTGCTATTTCTGGTACTGCCGATATTTCTTGTTATTTGGTTGAGCTTCCACGAATGGAACCTGTTAGGCCCGGTTGAATTCGTTGGCTTGCAAAACTACGAGTGGCTGTTTTCAAATCCAAAGCTCTGGCGCTCGATAGCGATCACCTCATTCTTCGTGCTGCTGGTCATTCCTGCCCAGACGATAATTGGTCTGCTCCTTGCACTCTTGCTCCGTCGCAATATTCGAGCCACAGGTTTAATTCGAGTTTTGCTGGTGATGCCTTGGATCTGTGCCCCGATTGCGCTTGGCATGGTGTGGCGTTGGATCCTCGGCTATTCAGACGGTATCGCTAACCAGCTATTGGGCACGAAGATTGCTTGGCTTACTGAGCCGTCTCTTGCGCTGCCTGCGGTTGCAGCAGTCTCAGTGTGGCAGGGAGTTGGGTATGTCTCACTCTTTTTCTTTGCTGGACTTGAAAACATCGACCAGTCAGTTTTTGACGCTGCCGCAATAGATGGAGCGGGATCATTCCGACGGCTCACCGCGATCATCATCCCGTTGCTACGACCAACCACCTTCTTCGTTCTTGCAACCGGCATCATCTCCAGCTTCCAAGTATTCGACATGGCTTACGCACTCACGCCTAATGGTGGACCGCAGGGAACAACGGACGTTATCGCAGGTCGCATCTACTACGAAGCCTTTCAGTCATTCTCAGTCGGTCGTGCGAGCGTCATGGCGCTTGTACTGCTTGTCATACTCGTATTGGTGACGCTGGTTCAGCAGCGCTACTTCTCAGGGCGGACCACTTATGAGCAATAGTCGATCTTCGACAGCGGGACGACCCGCGTCAAAAGTGCTTGCAGACATAAGCACTTATGTGGTGCTCTTTCTGGCCTGCTTTATTGCGGTGGCACCGATCGCGCTGAGTGTCCTGGGGTCGTTAAAGTCTCGACAACAGTTCGTTTCGGGGCAGCCACTTGACTTGCCTTGGCCTCCGACGCTTGAAAACTATGTGACCCTCTTCACTCAGACGACCTTTGGTTATTCGGTCTTAGTGACTTGTGGTGTCGTAGTGCTTACAACAGTGGGGCAGCTATTTACCAGCATCATGGCCGCGTATGCCTTTGCCCGTCTCAAGTTTTGGGGCAGAGACACTCTGTTTTGGATCTACCTATCTACGATGATGATCCCTGCCGCAGTGACTCTTATCCCGCTATTTCTTCTCATGAGCCAACTCGGATTAAAGAACACGTTCTGGGGGATTGTGCTGCCATTCGCATTGATTAGTCCTTACGCGATATTCCTGCTGCGGCAATTCTTCCTGGGGTTTTCACAAGACGTCATTGATGCGGCAAAGCTGGACGGCGCATCGCAATGGCGTGTGCTGTGGGGCATGCTCGTGCCGAATGCGAAACCCATCATTGTCACGCTTGCAATCATCACGTTTGTGTCCCACTGGAACAATTTTCTGTGGCCGTTAATGATTGCTTCGGGAAAACAAACGAGAACAATGACCGTTGCAATCGCCCAACTCCAGTCGGCACACGACGGACAATGGTGGTTGGTGATGGCCGCGACAACGGTTTCACTGATCCCACTTGTCATTGTGTTAAGCGTTTTTCATAAGCAACTGCTCAGTTCGATTACGATTTCACGTGTTGGTAGCTAATTCTCGCTCACAAATATTGAGCGCAAGAACGCACTTACGAAAGGGAATAAATGAGAAAAGGTCTAAGACTCGGCGCCGCAATGCTTGCCGCAGCTTCAGCGGTGTTAGTCGCCGGTTGCTCGGGTAGCGGTGGGGGCAACGCCGATGAAGTGACGCTGCGACTGTGGGATGAAAACCTGGCCAAAGCGTATGAAACATCTATTGAAGCGTTTAACGAAGAACACCCTGACATTACGGTACATGTCGAAACAGTGCCCTGGAGCGATTACTTCTCAAACCTTCGCCAGGATGTTGCTGCTGGTAATGGTCCAGATATATTCTGGTTGAACGGTGCGAACCTCACTGACTACGCGAAAGCGGAACAAATCGCCCCGGTCGCAGATGTTCTTGGCGAGGACCAGAGCGGCAACTTTGATCCCGCTGTAGTGGAACAATACACACTCGACGGTGACCTGCTGGGTATTCCTCAGGTGAGTGACGGGGGAATCGCTCTCTACTTCAACACTGAAGCATTAGAGAAAGCTGACGTGAGCGCCGAGGAACTCCAGGACTTGAAGTGGGCACCTGGCGGCGAGGGAGACACCCTCTTACCGATCTTGCAGAAGCTTACTTTGGACGCTGACGGCAACAACGCTGCAGACCCTGACTTTGATGCGAATAACATTGAGCAGTATGGCTACAATGCGTCTCAAGATCTTCAGGCGCTCATCCTGCCGTTTATTGGGTCGAATGGGGGGACCTATCAAGAAGGTGACGAGTTCACGTACACAGATCCAAAAACCGAAGAAGCTTTCCAATATCTTGTCGATCTGATCAACAAGTATCATGTTGCACCGCCGGCTCAGGACACCAACCCGAACGGCGATTTTGCTCGTGATGCCTTCTTGCAGGGCAAAATTGCAGTTTTCCAGTCGGGAACATATAACCTGACGAACGTTGCCGAAGGTGCTGAATTTGACTGGGGGACTGCCCCGTTGCCTGCAGGACCTGAAGGTGCCGTACCACCTTCTCCGGGTGTTGTAGCGTCAATTAACTCAGCTTCGGCCGATAGCGAAGCGGTGCAGACCGTAGCAAAGTGGTTTGCATCCGCAGACGGTGATCGTGCTTTTGGTGAGGGCGGATCTGCGATCCCAGCAGTGCTGGATGCTCGGCAGACCTTTGAAGATTATTGGGATGAGCAGAACGTGAATGTTCAACCGTTCTTCGTAGAGGACGGCCAGGAGATTATTGCCCCAGCTCAGGGAGAGAAATATGCTGAGGCGGAGCAAGCGTTCCGTCCCATTCTCGACGAAATGTTCCTGGGCCGTACGCCTGTGAGTGACGCCCTTGATGAGGCAAACACCGCCGCAAACGATGCGATACAGGGGTAACTGGTAATTGCCAGACTAGAAGAGGGGGTTTGGATCTGAACACAGATCCAAGCCCCCTCTTCATCTCATTAGAAAATGAGCAGAAATTCGTAGCCTAGTCGTCAATACTCCGCACAGCGACAACAGCGTTGTGCCCACCAAACCCGAAGGAGTTTGAGATGGCGAGCTGTGGACCGCTGCCGAGGGTCTGCGCTTCACCAGACACAGTAAGCGGGATTTCTGGATCCTGATCGATCAGGTTAATCGTTGGAGGAGCGATCCTTTCGCGAATACCAAAAATACTGAATACTGTCTCGAGTGCCCCGGTACCACCGAGAAGGTGCCCAGTTGATGCCTTTGTTGCTGACACGGGAATCTCATGAACTCGATCACCGAACACGCGATGCAATGCGGCATATTCGGCAATATCGCCCACCGGTGTGCTTGTGGCGTGAGCATTGATGTGCGTCACGTCGTCCGGTGACGCACCCGCAGCCGAGAGTGCCTGCATGACTGCACGCCCTGCACCACGACCTTCGGGATCATTCGCCGTGATGTGGAATGAGTCAGCAGTCACGCCGGCACCTGCGATCTCTGCATAGATCTTTGCCCCGCGTGCTCGTGCGTGCTCTTCAGTTTCTAGAACGAGCGCTGCTGCGCCTTCACCCATGACGAAACCATCTCGGTCAGTGCTATAGGGGCGAGACGCTGTTTCAGGGCTGTCATTGCGTGTTGAAAGTGCTTTCATTGAGCTGAACGAGGCGACCGTGATTGGGTGAATCGCCGACTCAGTACCACCAGCAATAACCACATCAGCAAGCCCCAGCTGTAAATGTTCCAGAGCGTTAGCAATTGACTCGGTGCTGGAAGCGCATGCGGATGCAACTGTCCGCGCAAAAGCGCGTGCCTCGAAATGCATGGAGACAGCCGCTGCGGCCGCGTTCGGCATTAGCATCGGAACTGTCATTGGCATCACACGACGAGGCCCACGTTCACGAAGCGTGTCCCAGGCGTCTAGAAGCGTCCAAACGCCACCAATACCTGTAGCGAAGTCGACGCCGAGGCGTTCTGACGGCACGTCAGGGTTACCTGCGTCTTCAAATGCTTCCTTGGCAGCTACGAGCGCAAATTGACTCGCAGGATCGAGCCTCTTTGCGACAGGACGTTCGAGAACTTCGCTGGGTCGTACAACGGCTTCGGCCGCAAAATGGACGGGGAGCTCATATTTGGCCACCCAATCGTGTGGGAGTGTGCGAGTGCCTGAGACGCCGCGTTTGAGTGCATCCCAGGATTCTGGTGCTGTGCCACCTAGAGGCGTTGTTGCGCCAATACCGGTGACAACAATCTTGCTGCTCATAAAGTTGTGCTCCGCAGTTTTAGAAAATCAGAGTGGGGTGCGTAATCGGTCGGGTAAAGACAGGAGACCCGCGGGGCAAGCGCCAGGAGCGAATGCCCCGCGAGCCTGTGTCACGCTTGTTTACGCCTGTGCTGACGTGATGAAGTTTACGGCGTCGCCCACTGTTTTGAGGTTTTTGACTTCCTCATCAGGAATCTTGACGTCGAACTTCTCTTCGGCATTCACGACAATGGTCATCATCGAGATGGAGTCAATGTCGAGGTCATCAGTGAATGACTTGTCGAGAGCAACAACCTCCGGAGCGATACCGGTTTCGTCGTTAATCAGTTCGGCAAGTCCGCTCAATACCTCTTCAGTGCTCTGAGCCATGTTTTTCTCCTTGTTTGTTTATATCAACTGGACGATGTGAGAGTTTACGGGAGTTTTACTACTTGTGCGGCATACACGAGGCCCGCGCCAAAACCAATCTGTAGCGCGAGCCCACCTGACGCTTCAGGATGCTCTTCAAGAAGCCTGTGTGTAGCCAGCGGGACGGACGCGGCTGAGGTGTTGCCGGTTTCAGCAATATCGCGTCCGATGAGAACATGTTCGGGAAGCTTTAATTGCTTCGCGAACTCGTCAATAATTCGCATGTTTGCCTGGTGTGGAATAAACGCTGTCAAATCTTCAGGTTGAATACCTGCAGCTTCAAGCGCATCGCGCGCGACTTTCACCATTTCGAAAACGGCCCACCGAAAGACTGAAGGGCCTTCTTGAATGAGGGTGGGCCATGCACCACGACCGTCTCGGTAGTCGATTAACGTGCGGTTCATTCCTACTTTATCGGCGCGCGAACCGTCAGAGCCCCATTGGGTGCTCGATACACCCGGTGATTCCGAGGGCCCCAGGAGCGCAGCCCCAGCACCGTCTCCCAACAAGAACGAGATAGTGCGATCAGTCGGATCAATTACGTCCGAGAGTTTTTCGGCACCGATAACGAGTGCGTAGTGTGCAATGCCGGTGCGGATCATGGCATCGGCTTGGGCGATGCCATAGCAGTAACCTGCGCATGCCGCGTTCGTATCGTAGGCAGCCGCTGGATTTGCCCCGACACGATCAGCTACAACAGCAGCCATCGATGGTGTTTGCGTAACGTTTGAGATCGTCGCAATAATTACAAGATCAATCTGATCAGCAGATATACCTGAGCGATCAATTGCTTCCTGCGCAGCTTCTGTCGCGAGATCAACTGCGAGCACACCTGCGCCCGCACGTGCACGAGTAACAATGCCGGTGCGTTGGCGGATCCATTCGTCTGAAGAGTTTATTGGTTCAATGATGTCGTTATTAGGCACAAGATTATCGCCTCGAGCAGCACCCAAGGCGAGTATCTGTGACCCAACTGAACCGTTGGTTTGAGTAAGCGTTGCGGTCAACTTGCTATTCCTCCGTTATGCCTGAGTCGCTTCGAGGATGAACTCCACAGCCTGATCCAGGTCATCGGGGGAGTTGAACTTGAGAGTAGGGGTGCCGGGCATTCCGCGCTTTGCTAAGCCTGAAAGTGCACCAGCCGGGTTGAGCTCAACGAGCGCATTTGCGTTGTCTGCGGTGAATGACTCCATGCATTTATCCCAGCGAACGGGCGAAACGATTTGGTTGACAAGAATGTCAACATAACGGTCACCGTTGGTCACTTCAGAACCATCGCTGTTCGTATAGAGCGGTGCACCCGGAGTGTGGGCCACGAACGTATCACGAAGCGATGCAACCTTTTTGCGGGCATCAGCCATATATTTCGTGTGAAACGCGCCCGCGACCTTGAGCGGCATCACCCTGGTTTTCGGAAGCGGCGACTCTGAAAGACGTTGAAGGTCGTCTAAGGAGCCAGCGGCAACGATTTGGCCCCCGCCATTAAAGTTCGCTGGTGACAAATTATGGTTCTTCAGGTGCGCAATAACCTCATCAGGGTCACCGCCTAACACCGCAGACATACCTGTCTCTGCGTTATCTGCACACGCTTGCATTGCCTGAGCACGTTCGGAGACGAACCTTACTGCGGTATCAGCGTCGAATACGCCGCTCGCATACGCCGCAGTAATTTCACCAACGGAGTGTCCTGCAAACGAGAATTTCATTGGCTCTTCACGGAGAACGAGCCGCTCGCGTAGATGGTTCCACGCAATAATCCCGGCAGCCACAATGAGAGGTTGTGCAATCTCGGTCCGACGAATTGTATCCGCGTCGCTGGTAGTGCCGTGAGTGACGAGATCCACGCCGATCTTGTCGCCAACAGAGCCCAGCCATTCTCGGGCTTGCGTATCTTCAAGCCACGGCTGGAGGAAACCTGGTGTTTGAGAGCCCTGGCCCGGGCATGCAATAACGATCACAACTGGTAGTCTCTCAGATTTAGTGAAAAAATCATGCATTTGACACACAACGATTTTTTCAATTCGTTAGATGATTCCTCTATTTTAGGCGTTTTCTTAGGGAATTGTTAGCGGGCATGCGTGGGTTAACATCGTGGATCTTGCCAACAGCTAGTGCCGCTTGAAGCACAAACGAGTCCCGTGCATGAGTTGCATCCCAATCAACAAGCTCATCGATCTTCTTTAACCGATATCGGACGGTGTTCGTGTGTACGAACAGAGCTCGTGATGTGGCCTCGAGAGAACGGCCGACTTCAAGGTAACACGTGAGCGTTGAGAGGAGATCACCGCTTGCCTCGCGGAGCGGAGTATAGATGCGTTCTATGAGCACCTTCTTTGCGAGCGTGTCACCCGCAAATGCACGTTCGGGCAGCAGTTGGTCTGCATGAACTGGACGAGGAGCACCCCGGTAGGCCGCACATACTGCCGCACCCGCTAGAGCTGACCGTGCGCTCTGGTGAGCATCAGTGAGCTGCTCAACGGTAGGGCCAAGAACGAGGGGTCGATCAGCAAAATGTGACGTGAGGCTCGTCGCGGTGTTCATAAAGAGATCATTCGACGAGATCTCCGCTGGAGCATTCTCGTCATCTACGCGGCCAATGACGAGAACTACTCGCGCACCCTGTAGACCAATGAGGACGTCACAATTGGCTTTTCGAATACTTCGTCGAATCTCATCTATATCGACGCTGCGGTCGGCTGAACCGACTAAGACCGCAGTATCACCGCTTCCGGTCCAGCCGAGCGCCGCAATTCGGCTAGCAAGATCGTCGGAAGACTCACCTGTGACGATTGAATCTACAACAAGCGCTTCGAGCCTTGCATCCCACAAGCCTCGAGCTTCTGCCGCCCGAGCGTACAGATCGGCTGCAGCAAAGGCGACATCTCGAGAAAATTGCAGTGTTGCGATGCTGAGAGAATCACTCTGGTTCGCGACTCGCTCCTCAACAACTGAGACAACAACTTCAGTCAATTGCAGAGTTTCTTGCAAACTCACCAACCTGAGCAATTCGCGAGGAGCGGCGCCGAAAATATCGGCGGCGATCCATGGTTCCTTCGACGAGTCCTCGTAGAAGTTAATGAACCCCGCGATACCGGCGTGTGCCATGGAGATGACCGCTTTTTGGCGACTGTCGGGCATTTCAGAAAACCACGGCAGAGTATCGCGCATTCGCGAAACGGAGAGATCCACAAGTTCATTTGTGAGATTCTTCAGCCACTTGAGTTCAGCGGCTTTGTTCTGGTTCACTACTTCCTCCGATTTTGCGTTCGGAAATACATATTCCGGAGCACAAACGCTACGTTCATGCCCCGGAAGATGTTTGGTTACGCGTCACCGCCCGCACTGCCGGTCGTACCAGATTGAACATTATCCAACTGGTACTTTTCGAAAGCCTGGCGTGGAATATCCTTGTCGATTTCGCCTGCAGCCGCCAGACGCTGCAACACTTTTACCACGACGGATTCTCGATCGATGCCAAGGTAACGACGTGCTGCCCCACGGGTGTCACTGAAACCAAATCCATCAGCTCCAAGAACCGAGTAGTCTCCCGGTACGAACTGTCGTATCTGGTCAGGTACCCCAGATTCCCAGTCGCTCACGGCAACCTTCGGTCCCGCTGCATCCTGCAGCTTTTGTGTGACATACGGTATTCGTTCTTCACCGCCTGGTTGCAAGAACGCTTCGTTTTGCGCATCCAGCCCATCTCTACGAAGTTCGGACCAGCTGGTGACGCTCCACACATCGGCGGATACGCCCCAGTCGCTGCTGAGCAGCTCGGCAGCTTCAATGGACCATGGGACAGCAACACCGGAAGCGAGGATCTGGGCCTTTTTGCCGGATTCCTTGCTTTCGTGCACGCGATAGATACCGCGAACCACCCCGTCAACATCAAGATTCTCAGGCTCTGCTGGGTGAATGATTGGTTCGTTGTACACAGTGATGTAATAGAAAACATCAGGGTCAGGGTGCTGTCCACCGTACATGCGCTCAATACCTGAACGCACAATATGACCTATTTCATATCCGTACGCCGGGTCATACGCAATCACCGCCGGGTTTGTTGACGAGAGTACAAGTGAGTGTCCGTCTGCGTGCTGCAAACCCTCACCGGTAAGAGTCGTCCGTCCTGCGGTTGCGCCAATCAAGAAGCCTCTTGCCATTTGGTCTGCGGCAGCCCACAGCATGTCACCAGTGCGTTGGAAACCGAACATCGAATAGAAGATGTAAATCGGAATCATTGGCTCGTTTTGGGTCGAGTACGAAGTGCCCACCGCGGTGAATGCGGCAGTGGCGCCGGCCTCATTAATACCCACATGCATAAGCACGCCCTTCTCGCTCTCGTTGTAAGCCAGAAGGAGATTACGGTCGACGGAAGTGTATGTTTGGCCGTTCGGGTTATATATTTTCGACGTTGGGAAGTACGAGTCCATACCGAAGGTACGAGCTTCGTCAGGAATAATCGGAACGAACCGTGGACCCATATTCTTGTCTCGCATGAGGTCCTTCAACAAGCGCACCAGCACCATCGTGGTCGCAGCCTTTTGTTTACCTGAACCCTTCGCAGCGATCTTGTAACTCTTGTCTTCTGGAACCGCGAGATCGATGTGCTTATTGTTTCGTTTCGGAAGATAGCCACCGAGTTCACGACGGCGTTCGTGAATGTATTGAATCGCTTCACTGTCTTCCGAAGGGCGATAGTAGGGAGGCAGATAGGGGTTATCTTCAAGCTTCGCGTCCGAAATCGGAATATGCATGGTGTCGCGGAAGAGCTTGAGATCATCCAGCGTCATCTTTTTCATTTGGTGAGTGGCATTGCGGCCCTCGAAATGCGGACCGAGTCCGTATCCCTTAATGGTCTTGGCAAGAATCACGGTCGGGCGGCCCTTGTGCTCGGTGGCAGCCTTGTAGGCAGCGTAGACCTTCTTGTAGTCATGGCCGCCACGACGAAGGCCCCAAACCTCGTCATCTGTGAAGTCTTCAACAAGCTTTAATGCGCGTTCATCGCGACCGAAGAAATGGTTTCGTACATACGCACCATTTTCAGCTTTATATGTCTGGAAATCACCGTCGGGCGTGACATTCATCAGGTTAAGGAGTGCACCATCAGTATCTCGGGCGAGCAAATCGTCCCACTGGCGTCCCCATACAACCTTGATCACATTCCAGCCTGCGCCACGGAAATAGCTTTCAAGTTCCTGAATGATCTTGCCGTTACCGCGCACGGGACCATCGAGGCGCTGCAGGTTACAGTTAATGACAAAGGTCAAATTGTCTAAGCCGTCATTTGCAGCAACTTGAAGCTGGCCACGGCTCTCAATCTCATCCATTTCACCGTCACCAAGGAATGCCCAAACGTGTTGGTCACTGCAATCCTTAATCCCACGGTTCGTCATGTATTTGTTGAACTGAGCTTGATAAATTGCGTTGATCGGTCCGATGCCCATGGACACCGTTGGAAATTGCCAGAAATCTGGGAGTCGACGCGGGTGCGGGTAACTCGGAAGACCGCCAGTGTCATGAGACACCTCTTGTCGGAACCCGTCGAGTTGGTCGGACGAGAGTCGACCCTCGAGAAACGCGCGAGCGTACATACCGGGGGAAGCGTGTCCCTGGAAGAACACTTGATCGCCCCCACCAGGGTGGTCCGACCCTCTAAAGAAGTGGTTGAACCCTACTTCGTACAGAGAAGCGGCGGACGCGTAGCTTGAAATATGCCCACCGACTTCGATGCCGGGACGTTGTGCGCGATGAACAAGCATCGCTGCGTTCCATCGAATGTACGACCGGTATTCACGCTCGAGCGCTTCATTGCCAGGAAAATGAGGTTCATTCGACGAGGCGATGGTGTTGACGTAGTCCGTCGTCGGGACTTGAGGGACACTCAGATGAAGCTCACGTGAGCGGCCCAGAAGACTACTCATGATTTCTCGAGCTCTACCCGGCCCCTTCTCCGCGACGAGATCATCTAATGATTCCCGCCATTCGGCAGTCTCTTGAGGGTCGAGGTCGTCATGATCCGGAGCGTATGGATCCTGCGTATTGACCGGCACGTGCATTCCTCCTTGGTGTGTCGGAAGGCGGGCAAGACATTTGGTATCAGCGACAAGGCATGATTCTCCCGCGGTGCATTCTGGTTCACAGGTTGCCCTTTCAGCCTACTACCTTTCGATGGGTGGTTGAGTAAACTGCGATCGGGTCACGCCACAATGATCCGTTCCGAAAATTGATTACCGGTGAAGGAGAAAATTTGGCGCTTCAGGTAGGGGACACGGCTCCCAATTTCACGTTGACCGATCAGCACGGTACAGAAACGACTTTGTGGGAGAGCCTGGACAGTCACGCCACTCTGCTGGTGTTTTATCCACTTTCATACTCAGGTGTGTGTCGAGGTGAACTCGATGCGCTCCAGGCTAATCTGCGTAAACTTCAGTCGCTTGGTGGGCAGGTACTCGCAATTTCCGTTGATTCGATGCATGTTCAACGATCATTTGCGCAACATCGTAGCTACGACTTCTCGTTACTGGCGGACTTTTGGCCACACGGAGAGGTTGCTCAGCGCTACGAGGTGTTCAATGCTGTCGCAGGAGTGGCCAATCGTGCCACCTTTATTCTTGATGCGGATCGAAAAATACGATCCTTAATTCAATCGGAGTCGCACACTCCGCGAGATGTCGAAGAGTATTTTTCTGCGTTGCGCGCAATCGCGTCAAGTTCCTGATATAGTTTTCTGGTGCCCTCTTGAAGGGCATGGAAATGCGCCTGTAGCTCAGTTGGTTAGAGCATCTGGTTTACACCCAGAGGGTCAGGGGTTCGAGTCCCTTCGGGCGCACCACATATAAATTAGGCCAGAGTAAATTGTTTGCTCTGGCCTTTTCTTTGCGGCTGAGTCCTCTTTCAAACGTCGTTGACCCTGCGAGGTGCTTTTGTGCATATGCGAGCCCGCAAAAAGATGGGAGTTCGGGCGAGGCCCAACTCCCATCTTTTCTCGCTTCTTCTTTGTCTTGAATCGACGTTGTCGATGGCGTCCTAGCCGTGCTCTGCGCGGGTAACGATTACTGGACACGGCAGTGATTGAAGTACCCCATGACTGACTGATCCAAGTAGCAGCCGGGAGATGCTATTGCGTCCGCGACTACCCACAATGAGTTCTTGTGCGCCTTCGCCGGCCTGGACGAGGGCGGCCACGGGCGGAGCCTGTACGATCTCACGTTGAACTTCTAGGTCTGGAAAACGACCAGATAGGCCAGCAGTACCAATCGCAATCGCCTCTTCAGCTGCAGACCGCTGAGATTGCACCAAATCCTCGCTCCACAAATATTCGAGCCCCGGAGTCATCGGAGGCATCCATGCGTACACCGCGTGGACGGGTACCCCGTACGCAGACGCTTCTTCGGCGGCGAAACTGATGGCTCGCTTCGCAGAATCCGAGCCATCAATCCCGACCACGACGCCCTTCGTGGGTTCAGCTCGCTCAACCGGAATCACCGCCACTGGACAGTGCGCAACAGCAGCAATCTTGACGGCTCGGGTACCAAAAAAGCTTCCGGCGAGTTTGCCGCCGTGGTGGGCACCTAACACGATGAGATCTGCACGTTGCGAAGCTTCCTCAACTTCGCCAATGGGATGACCAACAATAGCGGTTCCCTTGATTTCTCCTTCATACCCGAGTGAACGGGCATATTCGATCTCATTCTGGAGCATCTGCTCACTGGCACGTTGAGCTTCCGAAAGGAAGGCCACGCTTTCAGAAAGAAACGAGTCATCCGCAATATGTAGAAGCTCGACTTCGCCGCCTCGCTGAATAGTGCGATCAAGTCCCCATTGAATTGCCGACCGACTTTGCTCTGAACCGTCGACACCAATGATAATTTTCTCGGTCATGATTCGGTCCTTTCAAATACTGCGTTACTGAACGTTCTCAGGAGTAGGAACATGCGCCGGATGACTTCCGGCCAGCTGCTCGACAATGCGGATGACCTGGTTACTGTAACCAAACTCGTTGTCATACCAGACGTAGAGGACGCAGCTATCGCCAGAGCCGATAGTTGCGAGACCATCGACAATCCCGGCGCGATTCGAGCCCACAAAATCGGTGGAGACAATTTCGGGTGACTCTACGTAATCAATTTGTGCCCGAAGTTCACTGGTGAGTGACAAGCTGCGCAAGTGGTTATTGATTGCTTCTCGCGTTGCTTCCGACTCGAGTTGAAGATTCAAAATAGCAAGCGATACATTTGGCGTTGGCACTCGGATTGAACTGCCGGTGAGCTTGCCTTCAAACTCTGGAAGTGCTTTTGACACTGCTTTCGCGGCCCCGGTCTCAGTGATCACCATGTTCAGTGCCGCGCTTCGGCCCCGGCGGTCACCCTTGTGGAAGTTGTCAATCAAGTTCTGGTCATTGGTATACGAATGGACGGTTTCGACGTGACCGTGTTTTACCCCGAACTTATCGTTCATGACCTTCAAAACTGGAGTAATGGCATTGGTCGTGCACGAGGCAGCCGAAATGATTTGGTCGTCGGCTGTGATCGAGTCGCTGTTGATACCAAACACAATGTTCTTGAGGTCGCCTTTTCCCGGGGCAGTGAGGAGCACTCGCCGAACACCGGTCGCTGAAAGATGCTGACTGAGTCCGTCACGGTCACGCCAGCGCCCAGTGTTGTCGATCACAACTGCATTGTGGATCCCGTACTGCTCGTAGTCGACTGAGGCAGGATCATTGGAGTAAATAATCTGTATGCGTACTCCGTTTGCAGTGATCACGGCATTTTCAGTGTCCACGCTGATTGTTCCGTTGAAATGCCCGTGGACAGAATCCCGTCGAAGCAAATTCGCTCGCTTCTCAAGATCATTGTCTGCACCTTTACGCACGACGACAGCCCGCAAGTTTAAGCCGTGCCCGCTCCCAGTATGCTCAATGAGAATTCGAGCGAGCAGGCGACCAATTCGCCCAAATCCGTACAGAACGACGTCGGTGCCAGCATTGTTATCCGCAATGATTCGTGCTTCCTCACCAACCGCGGTACCCGCAGATTTCAACTCAGCCGTGAGATAAGCTTCAAGGTCGGTGGATCCCGACTGATTAAAGCCGTGCTGCAGTTTTGCGACGTCCAAAGACGCGGCGCCGGGCTGTATGCGTATCAACGAATTTACAATGTCGTAGGTCAGATCGAGGGGGAGTTCTTCCGAATCAATCTTTCGAGCAAATCGGTGTGCTCGAACAATGTCGATCGGTGACTGACCAACAATGGTGCGGCCGTGCACCGAGAGCACGACATCATGCTCCCGATAGAGCTGGCCGATAAGTGGAATAGCCTGTTCAGCGAGCTGAACTTTTCTGTTCCAAGATTCCAAGTGATTCTCTGCGTGTGGGGTCATCGTCGTAAATGCATTCCTCGCAAGTCGAAGGTGGAAAGGCCTGCCCGCCGGTGTCAGTGTGGACACTACCCTTAGTATCCCACGTAGACTCAAGTTCAGCTATGCGACACAAGATCACTGGCAACAGCGTCAGTAATTCTAAGTCTGCTTTACGTTGCGCACCGATACACTCAGACCATGACTTGGCTGCTGCGTGATGTAAATAAAATTGTGAACGGTTTGTGGCCAGAGGACACCGCCGCCGACTGGGATCGGGTCGGTCTAACGGTTGGCCACGAGCTGGCTCCAGTGAAAAAAATCATGCTCGCTCTCGATGCCGTGCAATCTACAGTATCCGAGGCTCTTGAAACAGATGTGGATCTACTCCTGACCCATCACCCCCTTCTTTTGCGAGGAATCACAAGCGTTACAGAAAACACCGCAAAGGGTGCCCTGCTCGCGCAAATGATCCGCGGAAATTGTGCCTTGATATCCGCACACACCAATGCTGATCAGCCTGAAGACGGAGTCTCAGATGTTTTGGCGAAACGGTTCGGAATGAACGAGATCCGCCCCATCGTTGCCGGGCCGGTCGAAGGCATCGGTATTGGAAGGGTTGGGAACCTACCCGAGCCAGTACCTCTTGCTCAATTTGCACGTGTGGTGCACCGTGTCATTCCTGAAACGGCCTCCGGTATTCGTATCTCGGGAGACCCCGATGCGATGGTCCAACATATTGCGTTATGCGGGGGAGCCGGAGATAGTTTGCTTGATGATCCTTTAGTGCGTGCAGCAGATGTATATGTGACGAGCGACCTGCGTCATCATCCGGCTAGTGAATCTCGAGAGCAGAGCTTCATCACCGGCGGGCCTGCCCTTATCGACATTTCGCACTGGGCCGCAGAGTCGGTCTGGTTGGAGACCGCATCACGGCAGTTGAGCGCTGCAATGCCTGATGTTGAAATTATCGTGAGCAGTCTCCGCACTGACCCCTGGAATTTTGTGATTGGTGGTGACGGACGTGTTCCTGCAGAATCACCGCGACCACAAGCTGGCAGTGTTCACGGCCGTCATGGAAGGTAGGCTGACACCATGAAAGCGAGCCCTATGCAGCAGCAGCGTCTACTCACCCTCCAAGACCTCGACACACAAGCAGCACGAGTGCGTCGAAAACTACAGCAACTACCGGAACGACAAGAAGCCGCTGATCTTGAAACTGCCATGAGTGAGCGTCGGCCAGCGTTCAAAGAAGCGCAGCGAAAAAAGGAAGAGCTCGAGACTGAAATTGCACGTCTTGAAAGTGACCTCGAGATGATGCGCGAACGTAAACGACGGGACGAAGCACGCTTAACAGGCTCCGTGTCGAGTAAGGACGCATCTGCGCTGCAAGACGAAATCGATACGCTGAACCGGCGCGCTGAGGTTCTTGAAGAGCGGGAACTCGAGTTTATGGAAGAACTCGAAGGCGCTACTGAGATTTATGATTCGCGAGCAAAAGAGCTGGAAGAAATTGAGCAGCGCCGTCAAAAAGCGCGAGACAAGATCGAATCCGCTGAAGAACAAGCACACACTGAACTCAATGCCGTATTGCATGAACGAGGCAACGTCGCAGCCGAAATAACCTCTGAACTTCGTGAAGTATATGAGCGACTCCGTGAACGAACAGGCATTGGTGCGGCACGACTTCGTGGAAACGTTTCAGCAGCGAGCAATATGTCGCTCGGACCCGCTGAGCTTCGAGGACTATTGATGACTCCTGAAGATGAACTTATTTTCTGCCCGCACACCGGAGCGATACTAGTACGAGAATCTACAGAATAGGGTGCGTCATTTGCATTAGGATTGAAGTCGGAATGGGTCGGTGAGACGGTCGCGTCAGAGTGAACACTTTGCCGAGGAACGTCCGGGCTCCATAGGGGAGAATGGTGGATAACATCCACCCGGGGTAACCCGCGAGATAGTGCAACAGAGAGTAGACCGCCAGCTGGACTGGTAAGGGTGAAAGGGTGGTGTAAGAGACCACCAGCGTGCGTGGTGACACGCGCGGCTTGGTAAACCTCGTTCGGAGCAAGGTCAGACAGAAGACGTTGAGGTTCCCCGCTGAGTCTTCGGGTAGACCGCTAGAGTGGGTTGGCAACAACACACCGAGAGAGATGACCGTCACGGTGAACCATGTTTACTGGACAGAACCCGGCGTATGAACCGGCCCATTCCACAATTTACGAAGGAGTAAACGATGCCGAATGAAGACTGGGGAGTGACCGACCCCGAGGCACAGTATTACTACAACAGTGTCACCGGAGAAGTCGAGCAAGGAAAACAATCGAATTCCTTAGATCGTATCGGCCCGTTCTCGACTCGTGCAGAAGCGGCACGTGCGCCGGAAATCGTGAAAGAACGTGCTGAGAAGTGGGCCGAAGAAGAAGCCGCTGAAGATTAATCTAGGTTCACAACCGTCCCGATAGGGGGAGTCCCTTACATGTCAAAACAACGAGATTTTGTGCTCCGCACTATTGAAGAGCGTGGCGTCCGGTTTGTTCGTCTCTGGTTCACTGATGTATCGGGCACACTCAAATCAATATCGCTCGCACCTGCCGAGGTAGAAGGTGCCTTTAACGAAGGTATCGGCTTTGACGGTAGCGCAATCGAAGGTCTCACCCGTATTTCAGAATCCGACCTCCTGCTCAAGCCGGACCCCGCCACATTTCAGTTATTGCCGTGGCGAGGCAACGAAGGATCCACCGGGCGCATGTTTTGCAACATTCATACCCCAAACGGAGAGCCGTCATTTTCTGATCCACGACAAGTTCTGAAGCGTCAACTTGATCGTGCGAAAGATCTCGGTTTTACTTTCTACACTCATCCCGAAATAGAGTTTTATCTCTTTGAGTCGTCAAAAATAGGTGAAGACGGGCCTGTGCCGGTTGACCATGCAGGCTACTTCGACAATGTGCCGGGCGGAACTGCACATGATTTTCGGCGGGCGAGCGTTAATATGCTCGAGGACCTTGGTATCTCAGTTGAGTTCAGCCATCATGAGGGCGGACCCGGTCAAAATGAAATTGACCTCCGCTATGCGGATGCGCTCAGCATGGCGGATAACATCATGACGTTCAGGGCCGTTGTGAAAGAAGTTGCAATTGAGCAAGGGGTTCACGCGACATTTATGCCCAAACCGTTGAGCCATCAGCCCGGTTCTGGCATGCATACACACCTGTCATTGTTTGAAGGCGACGAAAATGCGTTCTATGATCCTGCCGCAAAGTATCAGCTCTCCCAAACCGGACGCCGATTTGTCGCAGGACTGCTCAGACATGCGTCTGAAATCAGTGCGGTCACAAATCAATATGTGAACTCCTACAAGAGAATTTGGGGTGGAGACGAAGCTCCATCATTCATCTGTTGGGGACACAACAACTCGTCAGCCCTCGTACGAGTTCCAATGTACAAGCCCGGAAAAGGCGGAAGCGCTCGTGTCGAATATCGCGCCCTTGACAGCGCAGCTAACCCTTACCTAGCGTACGCGGTGCTGCTTGCCGCGGGTCTCAAAGGTATAGAAGAAGAATACGAGTTGCCGCCAGAAGTGGATGGCGACGTGTGGTCATTAACCGAGGCAGAACGCCGAGCCATGGACATTTCGCCGCTACCAGCGAGTCTCGATCACGCGATCGATGCGACCGCCCAATCTGATCTCGTGGCCGACACGCTTGGTGAGCAAGTGTTCTCGTACTATCTTCGAGACAAAAGCCGGCTGGTTGAGGAATACCGACGTCAAGTAACTCGTTGGGAACTTGATCGGCTTCTCGAATCGATATAGATCGTGGTAAATCGCAGTCGACAACTCACAAATCTTGCAAAGGCAGGCTTTGCAGCATTATCCAGCGCGGACGAAGGACTGCATGAACTCGCAGAATGCTGCGGACTTGACCTGAACGACATGGTGCGCGCGTTCTCAAAGGCAGCAGATCCCGATACCGCGCTGTGGCGAATACTTGCAATTGTCACGACCCATCCTCAGTCATTGCACAAGCTTTCACTCGAAGAACTTGAACGTTTGACGCTCCTTGTAGGCGCTTCGCCTGCCCTTGGAGATTTCTTTCGACGTCAGCCTAGATATCTTCGAACTCTCCTGCAAAACGGTGGAACGGTCCGCGCATACAGCGAAGTGCGAGCAGAAATCTGTGACGCCGTGACAAACGGCCAATTCTCTCAAACGTTTGATGCCGATGAGATCGTGGATCATGCGCGGGTGGCAAGGCTACGAGTCACCCCCGGGACTGACGGGCGAGATCAGATGCGCGTGCGATACCGGGAACTTCTTGCGGAGCTTATGCTGTATGACCTTGAACAAGCAGCGATGCGCAAAGATTACAACACAGGAGACGCCTCAGATCTTTTTTCTCAGATCTCTGACGCGCTCTCTGAGCTTGCAGAAGCCGCAATTGAAGCGAGCTTGCTGGTTGCTCGAGCCACCCTCGTCGAAGACGGAGGACATGGCACGAAGCTTCAAACTGAACAGGTGTACGCGACGCCATTGGCGGTTGTCGCAATGGGCAAGTGCGGGGCCGAAGAGCTGAACGTAGTCTCAGATGTTGATGTGCTGTTTGTGACCGATGATTGTGAAAGCGAGGGAATCGATCATGAGACGGTGATTCAAACCTCGATACGAATCGCGAGTGAAACGATGCGAGCAATTCATGACCCCTCACATGAACCGCCGCTCTGGCAGCTGGACGCAAACCTTCGCCCGGAAGGAAAGAACGGGCCGCTGGTGCGCACGCTCGGATCATATCTGCGTTACTACGACACGTGGGCTGAAGCGTGGGAATTTCAAGCACTGCTGAAAGCACGCCAAATAGCTGGAGACGCGTCAATTGGTGACGCATTTATTTCGCGCACGCGTGAACAAGTGTGGGCTTCGAGCTCGCGGCCAGACTTTGTTGGCACGGTCCAGCGGATGCGTGAACGAGTCACCGAACATATCGACCCCGACGAAGCAGATTACGAACTGAAACTCGGCCCGGGAGGGCTGCGAGATGTCGAGTTTAGTGTCCAATTACTTCAGCTTGTGCACGGCGCCCATGATGAGACGCTACGCGACGCAGGAACACTCTCCGCATTGGAAGCTCTTGTGGACGGAGGCTATGTGGCTCGAACAGACGGCGAAGAGCTTTCTCGCGCGTACGCCCAGACACGTGTGCTTGAACATCGGCTTCAACTTCGAGATCTGCGTCGAACTGCACGGATGCCGTCCGACCCTGAGCAACTTCGGATACTTGCTCGTTCGAGTGGCTTCGCACGGAACGCTGAAGATTTGGTCAAGTTCTGGGTGGAAAACAAGAGAATAATTCGCTCACTCCATCAGAAGATCTTTTACGCGCCGCTACTCAATGCAGTTGCAGCGCTACCTGACCAAGAAGTGTTGTTGCGGACAGAGGCCGCACGGGACCGACTGAGTAGTATTGGCTTTCGAGATCCAAATGGTGCTTTGCGACACCTGTCAGCACTCACTGCCGGAACCACGCGGCGTGCGACGATTCTGCGAAATTTGCTCCCGGTACTGTTGCAATGGCTTGGTGAAGGGGCTGCACCCGACGCGGGTCTTATTTCATTTCGTCGAGTCACTGAAGCAAGCGGGCATATACCGTGGTTCCTGCGCTTGCTACGCGATGGCACAGATGCCGCAGAACGACTCACAAAGGTTCTCTCAAATTCACGGTTTATTTCTGACCTGTTGATTTCTCAGCCCGAAGCCGTGGCCTGGCTTGAAAATGAAGAACAACTGTGGCCGTCAAAATTTGAAGCGTTACACACAGAAATGCGTTCCACGGCTCAACGCCGAGACACACTAGAGAAAGCTGCTGCAGCTATTCGTGCCATACATCGACGAGAAGTGTTGCGCATAGCAATGGGACGCATTGTTGGCGTGAACAGCGATCAGGATGTCTCGGAAGGCCTCGATAGTGCCCACACAGCGCTTCTTGATGGACTTACTGCCACGATGCAACGGGTAACGCCTGAATATGCGGACCTACAGATAGCCTTCATTGCGCTCGGCCGTTATGGCGGCATGGAGCTGGGGTTCTCGTCTGATTTGGATATTGTCGCGGTCTATCGAGCACCAGAGGGACGAGAAAATGCGCGCTGTGATGCTGAGAAATTCATTGTAGATCTCAGAGCACTCGTGTCTGATCCTCGGTTTACGGTAGATCTTGATTTCGATCTCAGACCTGAGGGTAAAAATGGTGCGCTCGCGAGAACAATTGAAGGGTACGAAGCCTATTACGGGAAATGGTCATTGACGTGGGAAGCCCAAGCCCTCCTTCGGGCACGTGCGGCAGTTGGATCAGAAGAGCTTGGTGCGGAATTCATTACTATTGCGGACCAGGTGAGGTTTCCGGAAGCGTTAAGTTCCAACGATATTCGAGAGATCCGTACGCTCAAGGCTCGCATGGAAGGAGAGCGGTTGCCGCGTGGGGCTGATCCTCGCAGGAACTTGAAACTCGGAGCAGGAGGCATTAGCGACACAGAATGGCTCGTACAGCTTATCCAACTGAAGCATGGACACTCGCATCCTGAGCTACGCACAACCTCCACGCTGGGAGCCTTACGTGCCGCCGTCGATGCGGGGTTTATGAAAAAAGAAGACGCACGTCATCTCATTAACGCTTGGCAGTTTGCTAGTGCGCTGCGCTCTGCCGAAAAGCTGTGGTCGGGTAAATCTACCGACGCTCTACCTGAAAGCCGGGAAGATCTCGAGGGTATCGCGAGCATTTTGGGTTTTGCACGCGGCCACACCACCGAACTTGAAGAAAAATGGTTCACGCTTTCAAGAAAAGCCCGAAAAATTTTTGAACGAGAATTTTATGGAGCAGTCTTTGGTCCACCGCACCCAGGAGAGCATCCTCGGCAAGAATCACTTCGTCACGACACCGCTGCGCACAGCACTGCCCGTGCTGAATACAGCAGAGCTCCGCTCAGGGGACACCCGAGAGACCACCGACATATATAAACTACAGAAGGAGGTATCTCACGAATACGAGACACCTCCTTCGTGCACGCGGGTTTAAATCGAGAAATACATTTCGAACTCATAAGGATGGGGGCGAAGCGCCATTGGCTGCAACTCGTTCTCACGCTTGTAAGAAATCCACGTATTGATGAGGTCTTCTGTGAAGACACCACCTTCAAGAAGGAAGTCCTGGTCAGCTTCAAGCGCACGAAGTACGTCCTCTAGATTCGTTGGAACCTGAGGAATGTTCTTCGCCTCTTCAGGAGGAAGCTCGTACAGATCTTTATCGATCGGTGCAAGTGGCTCGATCCGGTTTCGTATACCGTCAAGGCCCGCCATCAGCTGCGCGGCAAATGCGAGATAGGGGTTTGACGAGGCATCAGGTGCTCTGAACTCAATTCGTTTTGCCTTTGGGTTACTACCGGTGAGCGGTATACGAACGGCCGCAGAACGGTTCCCCGCAGAATACGCAAGATTAATCGGTGCTTCATAGCCCTTTACTAACCTGCGGAAGCTGTTAATTGTTGGGTTGGTGAACGCAAGCAGAGCTGGGGCGTGGTGCAGAACCCCACCAATGAACCAGCGTGCGGTATCTGAAAGGCCCGCATAGCCGTTCTCGTCATAGAACAACGGGTCACCGTTTTTCCACAATGACATGTGCGTGTGCATTCCCGAACCATTGTCGTCATACAGCGGTTTTGGCATAAACGTCGCCGTTTTGCCCCACTCGGTAGCCGTGTTCTTTACGATGTATTTGAACTTCAATACGTCGTCAGCAGCTGCAACAAGCGTGTTAAAGCGATAGTTAATTTCAGCTTGACCGGGAGCACCAACCTCATGGTGCGCACGCTCAAGAATTAAACCTCCATCGCCCAGTCGCAAACAAATGTCATCGCGAAGGTCAGCCTGCTTATCGATTGGTGACACGGGAAAGTAACCGCCCTTGACGGGTGTGTGGTAGCCAAGGTTACCTTCGACATCGACTTTGTCACTGTTCCAGTTCGCCTCGACTGAGTCGACAGCAAACATGGTGTGTTCCGGACTGTTCTTTACACGCACTGAGTCGAAAATATAAAACTCGGCTTCCGGCGCAAAGAAAGCGGTGTCAGCAATACCAGTTGACTCAAGGTACTTCTCTGCCTTCTTCGCTACTTGTCGTGGATCACGTGCGTAAATCTCACCCGTACGCGGGTTGAAAATATCGAACAGCATGATGAGCGTCTTTTCCACGCGAAAGGGATCCACGTAAGCGCTCGTTACATCCGGAATCAGCTGCATATCTGACTCGGCAATGCCCGCGAAACCGCGAATCGACGATGCATCAAACATTTGGCCATCTGTGAAGAAATCCTCGTCAACTGACTCGCCAGTAACAGTAAAGTGTTGTTGCACCCCTGGCAGGTCAGTGAAGCGAACATCAACGAATTTGACGTCGTTGTCCGCTATGTACTCGATCACTTCTTGTGGACTCGTGAACATATCGCTCCTTCGTGGAATCCCAATTTTGGGTACAACCAGCTTAGGGGACGCAGCATTCGTACCGTGCACGCACATACAGAAACGAAATTATTCTCACCGTTTTTGCACCTGAGGAACCAGCGGTGCCTGTCACTGCTCGACAGTTCGATACGATGAGAACCATGCCTAACGCTTCTTCACAAACCCGATTTGGTGATCTCGAGCCAAGTAAATGGCCAGGGGAGCGCCTGGGGCTTCCCGAAACTGGTCAAGGCTCGGTCGCACGAGTTGGCAGAAGGATTGGCGCAATCGTAATAGATTGGGCAATTGCAATGCTTGTCAGCTCGTGGCTCGTAACAGGTTCAGCACAGGCGCTAGTGACACTGGGAGTCTTCGCTTGCGCTCAAATCCTATTTATTCCTACGCTGGGCGGATCACTCGGGCATCTGGTTTTTGGGATGCGAATCGTGCCGATTGCAGGAGGCTGGGTCGGTATCTGGCGTCCGATCATCCGGACGCTTCTTCTGTGTCTCGTCATTCCCGTTGTGGTGTGGGATTCAGACCAACGAGGTTTTCACGACAAAATACCCGGTACAGTTCTTGTCCGGGTACGTGCGTAACGAAATTCTTAGCGTACTGGCGAGATGCCACGAACAGGGACTGCGTCAAGTACAGGCTGCTAATCGGTGAAGTACTCAAAAAGTGAGGGCTCCTGCCGAACTGCAGGAGCCCTCTGGGCCGTTTAGCGAGTCAGTACCGTTTAACGTGGACGTCCTCGACGCATCTTTGTCGGGTCGATGCCTTTAGGAATCCCGATCGGTTCCTTTCGCAACGATGAAAGACGTTGGTACACGGCTTGGATCTCGGCTCGGCTCAACGTCCGTTTGAGCTTCTTTAAGTGACGACTGAGCTTGTGCAGAGGGACCTGGCCGTCTTCGCGCCCTACATGTATGTGCGTGATCTGCACATTTGGAAGGACGCGAGCAACTTTGCGGTTCTCATCCGTGACCATGCGGTGGACCCGCTGCTGGCTACCCTCGGAAATCAAGATAACTCCGCCTTTACCGATCACTCGGTAGACCGCGTCGCCTCCGCGCGGAACAATCGCTACTGGCGTTTCAGACCCTCGGTAGCTTCCACGAAGTCCACTCGAAATGACGGCGCCAACTGCACCCTGCCGACCTTCGATCTGCTCATACGCAGTCCGTTCAGCGCGCCGGCCCAGCACGATCATTGCAAGCAAAATACCTACGAGGATGCCTGTGACGATCCACAGTACCCAGTTGAGGATACCGCCAGGAATAACCACTGCCAGAACGAGACCTATAAGGATAGGTACAATAAAAACTGCAAGCAGGATCCACGGGAGTTTGCGATCGTGTTCTTTTGTAGTGCGATAGACCTGCAGCATCTGTGCGATGCGGCCCTCGCCCTTTTTCTTCTTTTTACGCTGTGTTTTCTCTTCGGCCATAGCTTCTAGCGTATCGCGTTCTTCACGCAGGTAATGCCAACTTGAGCCAGACCTTGTGAGAAGTTCCTGTTTGCCACAGCTCAGGAACGAACGTCGCATCAAATGGGTTGTTCACGTCTTCCGAACATCATCCAATTCTGTGTGCTTCTCCCGCATGATTGCGCATATGGTGAACTCTCAAGTATCAATAATTTTACGGTTCTCAGTTCGCCCGATGTGGAGCGCCTCAGAACTGGCGTGGCTTGTCATTGAGCTGGCTCATGTTGGAAAGAGCTATCAACATGCGGGCCACTGTTTGGGAAACATGCAGGTTAATGATCTGTGTGTGATGCGTGGAAGACTTGGGCGCATCATTTATGAACGTGGAATCTATCGTCTGTCTGCTGTCATGCGATTACGCAGTCATGAACGGGATGGGCACGATTTGGGCTGCACGACCTGGGGTGTATCCCTGAAGACTTTGGAACAACTTGTTGTAACCTGCGGCGACCACGAATCTGCACTTATCGTCCTCGAGAGTGTTCAGGCCGCGCTTGAACAGGCAACCTCCGATCAGTTAAACGGTGTCGACGCGTGGGGAGTTCTCAGCGGTGAAATCTCGACTCGAATTACACCAAGGGCTCGCAAACACTGGAAAAAACAAGTATTGCTGTAGGGAACAAAAAAGTGTGGGCCGGTAACCACAGTTACCGACCCACACTCGCTGCGTTGGACTGAACTAGATCCCGAGATCTTCTTCGAACGCTCCGGCTTCCAAACGTTCCTTGACCTGTGTCAGGAACCGTGCAGCGTCGGCACCATCAATGATTCGATGATCATAAGAGAGCGCGAGATACACGTATGAACGCACGGCGATAGCATCTGTTCCGTCAGGAGTGGTAACTACGCCGGGCTTTTTCACGACTGCGCCCGTGCCGAGGATCGCAGACTGTGGAAGGAACACCAGGGGAGTATCAAACAGTGCACCTCGTGACCCAGTGTTCGTCAGAGTGAACGTACCACCTGACAACTCGTCTGGTTTGAGCTTATTTTCACGAGTTCGGCCAGCGAGGTCCGCGATTTCACCCGCGATATCCGAAATATTCTTCGTAGCTGCATCACGCAATACTGGCGTGAGAAGCCCGCGTTCGGTATCGACGGCGATACTGATATTTTCAGTATTAGGGTAGACAATCTCATCATCTTTTGTTGTTGCATTGATGATGGGATAAGTTTGCAGCGCTTCGGCGGCAGCAACAGCGAAGAACGGCAGGAATGAAAGTTTATTTCCAGTCTTGTTCAGGAATTCTTCTTTCTTCGCTGCGCGAAGTGATGCGACACGCGTGACATCAACCTCAACCATCGTGGTCAGCTGCGCAGTGGTTTGAAGTGATGCTACAGCCCGTTCTGAGACAACCTTGCGCAGTCGACTCATCTTCTGGGTTGTACCGCGAAGCTCAGAAACTTCGACCGGCTTTTTCTCGCCAGCGGGAGCCGCAGCAGCGGTCGAAGACGAAGCGGTCTGCGAAGCAGCGGCTTGGACGTCTTCTTTCCTAATACGTCCACCAACACCAGTGCCGGTCACTGTATCAAGGTTTACCCCGAGCTCACGGGCCAGTTTCCGCACAATTGGGGTGACATAACCGGCAATTGTGACGGTTGACGAGGAGCTGCTTGTGGCTTGCGTCTGTTCTGGCAAAGAGTGCTTCGCTTCTGCAGACTGTTTAGATTCCTCAGAGGCGGGAACTTCCTCGTCTTCTGCCGGCTGATCAGTGGAGGGCTGCTCAAGTTCGGTTTCCTCGGCGAGATCCTCTGGCTCGTCGTCAGACTTGGGAACCTCGGCGGAATCTTCATTTGAAGCTTCAGGTTCAGACGATGCTTCCTCTGCAGGCTCTTCTTCTTGCTGCTCTGACGCTTCTGCTGCCTGAGCTTGCGCCTTGTCCGACTCTGCATCATCTTGCGAGCCAGAATCACTGCCCGAGCTGTTTCCATCTCCGACACGAGCAAGTACCGCACCGACCTCAACTGTCTCGTCTTCTTCGACAAGAATTTCCTCGACTACACCCGAAACAGGCGATGGAACTTCAGTGTCTACTTTGTCTGTTGACACTTCAAGTAAAGGCTCATCTACTTCAATGCTGTCACCAACGTTTTTCAACCAGCGGGTGACGGTACCCTCAGTGACACTTTCACCAAGGGCGGGAAGAGTAACTTCCTCACTCATTTTGTGTTCTCCGTTCGTAAATTTCGTCTGTGTGCAGCGTTGGATCTAGACGCCGTGAAGTGGTTTCCCTGCGAGTTTGAGCATGGCTTCGCCAATTGACTCATTCTGACTCGGGTGCGCATGAATGAGCGGAGCCACATCTTCTGGATACGCATCCCAGTTCACGATGAGCTGTGCTTCACCAATAAGTTCACCTACGCGAGGTCCAATCATGTGGACGCCGAGCACCGGCCCATCAGTCTCACGCACCACCTTCACGGTGCCGCCACCTCCGAGAATTGAAGTCTTGGCGTTGCCTGCGAGATTGTATTCGTAGGCGCTGACCTTGTCGTCGCCAAGCTTTTCTGCGGCTAACTTTTCCGTTAAACCAACTGAGGCGACTTGTGGGTCACAGTACGTGATCTTCGGAATGTTTGTGTCTGATACGACCGCCGGGTTGAGGCCCGCGAGTTCTTCAGCAATAAAGATTCCTTGTTGGTAGCCACGGTGAGCAAGCTGGAGACCAGGGACGATGTCTCCGATAGCGTAAACCCCTGGCACGCTCGTTGACAGACGCTCATTCGTTACAACGAAACCGCGATCGAGCTGGACGCCCACTTGTTCGTATCCAAGATTTTCAGTAACCGGTCCTCGACCCACAGCAACAAGTAGGTAGTCTGCATCCAGAGTAGTTCCATCTTCAAGCGAGACAACCACACCATTGTCGTTCTGTTCAACAGACTTGAAGAACACTCCAAGCTTGAATTTAATTCCGCGCTTCTTGTAGGCGCGTTCGAGTTGTTTAGAAACGGACTCTTCTTCATTTGGGACGAGGTGGGGGAGGCCTTCGACAATGGTGACTTCGGCGCCGAATGAGTGCCAGACGCTTGCGAATTCTACGCCGATGACGCCGCCACCTAGGATGACAACCTTCTTCGGAACCTCATCGAGCTTGAGCGCTTGCTCGCTTGTGATGACACGTCCGCCAAGTTCAAGGCCGGGAAGCGACTTTGAATATGAGCCGGTGGCAAGCACAATGCTCTTACCAGAAATGCGTTGGCCATCCACTTCGACTGCCTTGGAGGAGACGAGTTTGCCTTCACCCGCAATGACCGTCACACCGACAGCTTTGAGCAGACCCTGGAGCCCCTTAAACTTGGATGACACAATACCGTCACGATAAGAGGATACTGCTGAGATATCGATGCCAGCGAATTCCGCATTGACACCGTATTGCGCAGCCTCTCGTGCATTGTCTGCGACTTCAGCAGAGTGGAGCATTGCCTTGGTTGGGACACAACCACGGTGGAGGCATGTGCCGCCGAGCTTATCTTTTTCAATTACAGCTGCGGTTTTACCGAGCTGTGTGGCGCGAATCGCTGCTGCGTAGCCAGCGCTTCCACCACCGAGTACAACTACATCAAACTGCTGGTCCGTCAACAGACAACTCCCTCGGTTTTGCGAGTTTCGTCATTCGAGACCTACGGGTACATAGGTCATTCTTGCGCAAGTCTACTACCTTGAGCACCAGTCTCGGGGATTTCGTAGGCTTTCCACTGCCAGCGAAATTGCGGTGTTTTCAGAGCGGTATTGCCTAGACTCGTTGACATGAGTAAGTCCCTCATTTCTACCCAATCGCAAGAGTTGCGTGACGAGACCCCACGCGGACTTCCGCTTGTCGTGACGATTCCGGGACTGACAGATGCGGGTTCGTCCGTGGCCGGACTGAATGAATTTATTTGGAATAGCGCCGATCCACAAGTAATCATCCGTTTTTCTAATGACGATTTACTCGATTACCGAGCACGTAGACCGTTGATCACCCTGCAGGATGAAACACTGATTGATTATGAAGCCGAAGAGCTTGTGCTTGCGGTAGCCCACGACCAGCTCGGATCTCAGTTCCTGCACCTGTCCGGATTTGAGCCCGATTATCGCTGGGAAGCCTTTATTGATGAAGTACTTGGACTCGTAGATGAGTTTGAGGTTGCACACACCTCTATTTTTCACGCGATACCCATGCCGGTGCCTCATCGGAGACCGGTTCAGTTCACCTTAAGTGGTACTCGAGAAGATCTTATTTCGCATAACAGTACTTGGAAGCCCACGACGCGCATTGCCGCGAGTGTGACAAACCTGCTCGAGTACCGACTCGCACAACTCGATGACGACGTGATGAGCTGGGCCGCAATGGTGCCGCATTACCTTGCAGGAAGCGACTATCCAACCGGAGTGCTTGGTCTCATTTCGGCAATGTCGAAAAGCACGGGCCTTATTTTCGATACCGATGAAGTACGAAAACGTTCTGATACATTTCTGGACGCCGTTGATGCACAGATTGCGGAAAGCCCGGAAAACCTCGAGCAAATTCAAGAACTCGAAAATCGTTTTGATCAATATCAACACGATACTGCTGCTCGTGAAGACTTGCTGGGCAAGGAAGGCATCATCCCTTCTGCGGAAGAACTTGCTGGCGAGTTTGAGCGCTTTCTTGCAACGAATATTCAGACAGACGATGACGAAAACGATAGCCCTGAGTGAACAGGGAAACTCGTACGTATTTCTTGTGGCATAATAGCTTCTAGTATCCCGTGCAGGCTTTTGGATTTTTATTCGAGGGCTTGACACGGGCTTGAACGCGTTAGGCAGAATTTCACACCTAACAACATGACCGACAAGATAAGGACTGTTGCGTGGCATCATCATCTGCGGCCAAGAGTACGACGAAACGTGCAAAGACGACCAAAGCGAGCGAAGAGTCGGGGGCTGTAAAGAAAACCACGGCGGGCACGAAGAAAACAACTGCAGCAAAGAAGTCGACCGCGACTCAAGCGACCACTGCTAGCGCTGCGTCAAAGAAGTCCGCCGCAACAACGAAGGCCGCTGCGAAAAAGTCAGCCGCCACAAAAGCTGAGTCGAAGACGGCGACAGCAGAAAAGTCGACTACGAAGAAAACGACGGCCACTAAGTCGGCACCGAAGAAGGCAGCGGCGGCGAAAGCTGAGCCAAAGAAAACAGCAACGACGAAACGTGCTAGTTCAACAAAGAAGAGCACTGCAGCCGGCAAGACTGAGTCCGCTACTGATTCGACAGCAGCAACCAAGAAGGCTGCTACGAAGAAAGCAACGACAGCGAAAAAGGGTTCAACAGCCAAGACTGCTGCCAAAAAGGCGAGCGCCAAGAAACCAGCTACAACTGCAGCGGCGAAGCCCGCAGCCAAGAAAGGTCGTGGACGTGCAAAAGCGGTTGACGCCCTATTTGCAGAAGCCGAAGCTGATGATGTCGAAGAAGTAACAGAAGAACAAGAGGACAAAGTCTCAACGGCAGATCCGAATGTTCCTGTACCAGCTGGCGCGATCGTGCTGCGGTCTTCAGAAGAAGAAATTGCGCCGCAGCATACTGTTGCCATTCCGGGCGCAACTGCAGACCCGGTGAAGGACTACCTGAAGCAGATCGGCAAGGTTGCTCTTCTCAACGCTGCTGAAGAAGTCGATCTTGCGATGCGTATTGAAGCCGGTCTTTTTGCTGAAGAAAAGCTGGCGACCGAAACCGATATTCCGAAGAAGCTGACACGAGAGCTGAAATGGGTAGCCCGCGATGGACAGCGCGCAAAGAGCCACCTGCTCGGTGCAAACCTCAGACTCGTTGTATCACTCGCCAAACGCTATACCGGTCGCGGTATGCAGTTCTTGGACCTCATCCAGGAAGGCAACCTGGGTCTTATTCGTGCGGTCGAGAAATTCGATTACACCAAGGGCTTTAAATTCTCGACCTATGCGACCTGGTGGATCCGACAGGCAATTACACGTGCAATGGCTGACCAAGCGCGCACGATCCGCATCCCTGTGCATATGGTCGAAGTGATCAACAAGCTTGCTCGTGTGCAGCGTCAAATGCTTCAGGACCTGGGTCGCGAACCTACACCTGAAGAACTGAGCCAGGAACTCGATATGACCCCAGAAAAGGTCATCGAAGTCCAAAAATATGGTCGCGAACCTATTTCTCTGCACACTCCGCTCGGTGAAGACGGCGACAGCGAGTTTGGTGATCTGATTGAAGACACCGAAGCTGTCGTTCCCGCAGATGCAGTTGGTTTCACCATGCTGCAGCAGCAGCTTGAACAGCTTCTAGATTCGCTCTCCGAACGCGAAGCGGGTGTGATTCGCATGCGATTTGGTCTTGGTGACGGTATGCCCAAAACCCTTGACCAAATTGGGGACACCTTTGGTGTAACGAGAGAGCGAATTCGTCAAATAGAATCAAAAACGATGGCAAAGCTTCGCCATCCTTCGCGCTCGCAGCAGCTGCGTGACTACCTCGAATAAGCCAAAAGAGAAGGGCCGCTTTATATGCAAGCGAACGAAGGTAAAGCATTAGAGAGTACAGTTGACGGCTCAACCTATCGGCGTATCCCGATTCGCACTCACGTAGTGATGCCTGACGACAAGCTAGCTGCAATTGTGAAAGAGTACGCCGTAGACGAAGTTCAACCTGGCGACCTGCTGTTCATCACGGAAAAGATCGTGGCTATTACCCAGGGGCGTTCAATGCTTATCGCTGATGTGCAACCCCGTAAACTGGCGCGTTTTCTCGCGAAGTTTGTCACACGCACTCCCTATGGAATTGGTTTGGGTATGCCTGAGACGATGGAAATGGCTTTGCGTGAATGCGGAACGCCTCGCATTTTATTTGCAGCCGCAGTTTCAGCGTTCTCTAAGAAAGTGCTCCGGCGCTCCGGTGACTTCTACCGAATCGCTGGTGAAAAGGCACGCGCAATCGACGGTCCAACGGATGGAACCATCGAACCCTACGATCGCTCTGTCGTTCTCGGCCCTAAAAACCCGATGCAAGTGGCGCGAGATATGAAACGGGTTCTCGGTGACAAGGCGGATGTCATCATCGTCGACATTAACGACATTGGTGGAAATATTCTCGGAACGACTGTGGACCCAAAACTGAATCAACTCTGGGTTGATGTGCTCAGCGATAACCCGCTGGGGCAGGGGCGGCAAAGTACACCGATGGGTATCATTCGAACTGTCTAATAGTGCTCGACGTGTGAGCGATAATGACAAATAAGCGGGGCGCTCTACTTTCCGGTAGAGCGCCCCGCTTAACTCTCAATAAATTCTAGTTTCCAGTTGCTTCCTGATACTTGGGCAGTAACCCGGTGCGCAATCCAGAAACACTTGGTTTTGCCTGGAACGCTCCCGTGTTGTAGTTCGCTTCAATAAGCACCGGACCGTCGTCTCCAATGGCAACATCCCAGCCGATGTAGTTGACGGGATCAGCGCGAAGTGCCGCGGTGGTGACCAGCTCTTTTACACGCGTAAAGTGAGGGATCTGAAACCCGACGATAGGGGTCCCTGTTACAGGATGAAGGCTATGCACGTTGTTCAGCCCATCAAATGCGGGAGCAATAGCAACGCCGTCTTCGTTGACCATCGTGTACATGCCTCCCTCAGCAAAGTTATCAACAAAGCCCTCTGCACCAATGCGAAGCGCAGCACACAGTATGGAAACTTGGTCGCCTTTTTTGAAGGTGACCACACGAGTCGTGTTGACGCTCGTTGGATTTAACAGCGACATCTGCTCGTGCTGACGAAAGTATTCTTCAACTAGGTACTGATTGGTTTTCTTGAAACGCTTCACCGTTGTGGCTGAAAGCAAGTCACTGCTGTTGAGCTTGCTTACGCTGTGTCCACCAATCCCCGCCGGATCCTTCGCAACGCATTCCGTATGCTTTTTTACGAACTGTGCAATCTGGTCTTGATCGGCGCTGCGTAAGTCAAGCCAGTCGCGGCCGATCAGGTCTGAGAAATCTTGGTTAAATCCCACTTTGTCTGAGATACGACGGTTCGCTGCGGAGTCAGTGTTGAAGCGCCGAGCGAAATGGTCTGACTTTGCGCTCGTAACAAAAGAACGACGCTCCCGTGGGGAGAGGATCGCGAAATCCCACTCAAGATAGTCACTAAATGCGGCCTCGTATTTTGCTGTGGACCAGAGCATGTCAGCGCACACCAAAAGGTGAGACTTTCGAAACGTGCGCGCGACGATGCCCGAAAGCTTCCATACACGGCCAAAATTCAGAGCTCTCGCACGTTCAAGAAAATGTGCAAGCCTGAGATTTTGTTGAAAGAAGTTTGGCACCAGCGAGCCTTTCGCAGCTATCGGCAGACGGAAAATCTCTCGCTATGAATGTGCGTAGAGCCGGTCAGTTTCGTCATGCCAGCTACTGGCGACTTCCTTCAGCTTGCTTTCGTGTTTACGAGCATGGTGTGCGCAGAAGAGGAGTTCACTTCCGGCGACAACTGCGCGAACGTATGCCTGTGCACCGCAGCTATCACAACGGTCAGTCGCATCCAGAGCGCGCTCAGGAGCCGAAACTTTCGTTTCAACTGATTCTTGATGAAGCGTGTTCATATGATCTACCTCCGTCTTGCTGTGTCACCCTATACAACCATGAACCACCGTAATTTATGTCCAGAACCAGAGGCGGTTCGCTCACCGCGTATGACCGTCCACGCATTTTCGATCCACGCCGTTCTTCTTCATGAGAGCTATCAGACGTAACGAATAGGCTAAGCATTGTATTGCGCAATTAAGGAGATCCTTTGGCTGAATCTAGTTATTCTGCTCGTCACCTGACCGTTCTCGAAGGCCTCGAAGCGGTACGCAAGCGACCAGGAATGTACATCGGTTCAACCGACTCTCGCGGACTCATGCACTGCCTTTGGGAAATCATTGACAACTCCGTCGACGAAGCGCTTGGTGGTTACGGCAACGAAATTACTGTCAGTCTCAACCCTGACGGAAGCGTTACTGTGACCGACTCGGGTCGAGGTGTCCCAGTTGACCTCGAACCCAAGTCTGGACTTACCGGGGTTGAGCTTGTTTTCACGAAGCTTCATGCTGGCGGTAAATTCGGTGGAAAATCGTACGCCTCCAGCGGTGGCCTGCATGGGGTGGGGGCTTCTGTAGTCAATGCGTTGTCAGCGCGTCTCGATGTTGAGGTAGATCGTGATGGCAAAACTTGGACGATGTCGTTCAAGCACGGTGAGCCCGGCGAATTTGATGGGGAAGGTCCTGACGCGAAGTTCACACCATTTCATCGCGCATCAAAGCTTCGAGAAATAGGCAAGGTGAAAAAGTCCGTTACAGGCACCAGGGTGCGTTACTGGGCGGATCCACAAATATTTCTCAACACTGCGGAATTCGACGCGGAGTCCCTTCTCGCACGTGCACGCCAGACGGCTTTTCTGGTTCCGGGTCTCAACCTGACGATCGTGGATCAGCGTGGCGATGAGCCGTACAGCGAAGAATTCCGATATGACGGTGGCATCTCAGAGTTTGTTGATTACCTTTCAATGGATGGCCCCCTTACTGACACGTGGCGAATTGCTTCCGGCGGTGATTTTACTGAGACCGTTCCTGTTCTCGATGAACAAACTGGCCATATGACCTCGACGGAAGTATCCCGTCATTGTGAAGTCGACATTGCGCTTCGGTGGGGGACTGGATACGACACCGCGATACGAAGTTTTGTGAATATCATTGCCACGCCAAAAGGTGGCACACACCAAACAGGCTTCGAACAGGGATTGGTGCGTTTCTTCCGGAAACAAATTGAAGAAAACTCACGCAAACTCAAGGCGGGTTCCGATCGACCTGACAAAGACGACATTCTTGCTGGGCTCACCGCGGTGGTTACCGTGCGGCTGCCAGAGCCACAATTTGAAGGACAGACGAAAGAGGTACTGGGGACCTCGGCCGTTCGCTCCATCGTTTCGAAGGCGCTCACCGAGGGATTGAAAGCTCGGTTTGAGTCAAAGAGCCGTCATGATAAAAATCAGACCGGACAGCTTCTCGAAAAAATGGTCTCAGAGATGAAGTCACGTATTGCGCTGCGCGCACAGCGAGATACGGCCCGACGCAAAACTTCGCTCGAGAACTCTTCACTTCCTGCAAAACTGATTGATTGCAGATCTAATGATGTCTCGAATACGGAATTATTTATTGTCGAGGGCGACAGCGCACTCGGTACGGCTCGGCCTGCCCGAGATAGTGAGTATCAGGCACTCCTGCCTATCCGAGGCAAAATTTTGAACGTACAAAAGGCCTCGATGGCTGAAATGCTGAACAACGCTGAGTGCGGTGCGATCATCAAGGTCATTGGTGCCGGCAGTGGACGAGACTTCGACCTCTCATTGGCTCGGTACGGAAAAATTATTCTCATGACCGATGCTGACGTGGACGGGGCACATATTCGTACCCTCCTTTTGACGCTTTTCTTCCGATACATGCGACCTATGCTTGAAGAAGGGCGAGTATATTCAGCCGTTCCTCCGTTGCATCGAGTGATCGTCAAGAACGCGGGTCGTAAACCCAACGACGTCGTTTATACATACAGCGAAGCTGAACTTCACGATTTTCTTGCGAAACTAAGTAAACGCGGTAAAACGTATGTCGAACCAATCCAACGGTACAAGGGACTTGGCGAGATGGATGCCGACCAGCTTGCTGAAACCACAATGGATCGAGAACACCGCACATTGCGTCGTGTACGTATGCAGGACGCTCAGCAAGCAGCAACGACATTTGAACTGCTCATGGGGGGAGAGGTCGCGCCGCGTAAAGAGTTCCTCGCCGAGAATGCGTCAGATCTTGATCGAGAGCGAATTGATGCCTAACCCCAGAGTGATATTGAACACAGAGGAAATCACATCATGAACGATCAGCTCATCAGTTCTTCTGAACTCAGTGAGACTTCGCGGATTGCGCGTGACCTCATTCGCATTGATACGACGAACTGGGGACAGGGAAAAGCGAAGCCTGAGGCGCCTGCTGCTGAATATGTTTCTGATTTCTTGCGAGATCTTGGTTTGGAGCCGAAAACCTATGAAAGTGCTCCTGGCCGCACGACAGTCGTCTGCCAAATAGCAGGCTCTGACCCTACACTTTCTGCTCTGGTCTTACACGGCCACCTCGACGTCGTTCCTGCAGATCCAGCCAATTGGAGTGTGGATCCTTTTGCAGGTGAAGTAATCGACGGCATGCTCTGGGGACGCGGAGCTGTCGACATGAAAGACATGGACGCCATGATGCTCACCGCAGTGGCGGAACTTCTTCGCGCAGGTGAGTTACCCCGTCGCCCCGTAATTCTCGTATTCTTCGCAGATGAAGAAAACGGTGGTCAATTCGGCTCGACGTTCATGGTTCGGGAGCATCCCGAAGTGTTCGAGGGCGCCAAGACGGCCATTAGTGAAGTAGGTGGCTATTCGGTCTACTTTGGTGATCAGCGTGCCTATCTATTACAAACAGGGGAAAAAGCACTCGACTGGGTCCGGCTCAAATCAACAGGGGTAGCCCAGCACGGCAGCCGCATAGCTTCCGAGAATGCCATCGTGAAACTCGGCCGCGCCGTCGCCAAACTTGGTTCACACGAGTGGCCGATTGAACTTGGTGACACGACACGTGCGCTGTTGCGCGAGATCGCTGAACTGACCGGACCCGGAGAGCCAGAAGAACTCATGCAACGGGCAGGTGCTGGGTCTGGCTTTCTCTTCCCGAGTCTCAGAACAACGAGCAACCCGACCGTACTCAACGCTGGCTATATGCATAATGTGATCCCTGACACTGCAGAAGCCATCGTCGATATTCGCTCGTTCCCGGGTCGACAGGCAGAGACCCTCAAGAAAGTACAGGAGATCGTCGGATCTGATGCGCTCGTGGAACCCATCACAAGCGGCATAGGCATGGAAACGCCCTTCACCGGCGAACTCGTCGACGCAGTAATAGCCAGTTTGAGAAGTCAAGACCCTGACGCTCATGTGCTTCCGTATTTACTGTCTGCCGGTACCGATAATAAAGCCCTGGCTTCACTGGGCATAGTGGGTTATGGTTTTGTGCCGCTGCAGCTTCCACCTGAGCTAGATTTCCCCGCGATGTTCCACGGCGTGGACGAGCGCGTACCACTTGCGGCAATGGACTTCGGCCATAAGGTTCTTGTTGATTTTCTCAGGAGATACTAAGAATTTATTATTTCCACATTTTCAAGGAACAAAACTGTGCCGCGAATGGTTGCACTACGTTGGGTCTGTCCGTCCAGCACAAAAGCAAGAGGTTTGAATGAGTATTTTTGAGGCGATAATCCTCGGCATTGTGCAAGGCCTTACCGAGTTTTTACCGGTTTCGTCAAGTGCGCACCTTCGTATTATGACCGAAGCTTTGGGGATAGGTGACGCTGGAAGTGCGTTTACCGCGATTACCCAAATCGGTACAGAAGCCGCTGTAATCCTCTTCTTTTGGCACGACATTGTACGGATCATTGGCAACTGGTTTAAATCCCTAGCGGGGAAGATCCCTCGCAACGATCCAGATGCAAAAATGGGGTGGTGGATCATACTCGGTTCACTTCCAATTGTGGTCCTCGGCCTGCTGTTTGAGGACGCAATCGACAGCACTCTGCGTTCACTCTGGTTTGTTGCGATCTCACTGATCGTTTTCGGCATTCTCTTGGGGATTGCAGACCGCATCGGTAAGCGCAAACGAGAGTTGAAAAACCTCACTCCAACCCATGGCGTGATCTATGGTTTCGCCCAGGCTGCGGCTCTTATACCAGGAGTCTCCCGATCGGGCGGCACTATTACTGCCGGTCTACTCATGGGTTATACCCGTGAAGAAGCCGCTCGGTACAGCTTCCTATTGGCGATTCCGGCTGTTTTAGGTTCAGGTGGCTACAAGCTTGTAAAAGCTGTCGGCGAGCCAGGCACGACTCCGGCTCTTGCCACGACAGTGGCAACAGTTGTGGCATTTTTTGTGGCCATCATCGTCATTAAACTCTTTATGAGTTACATTTCGCACGGCAGCTTCATGCCGTTTGTTATCTACAGAATTATTCTCGGCATCGTCATCATTGTGCTTGTTGGCACCGGCGTTTTGACCGCTGAAAGCAGCATGACCGCCGCAAGTACAATTCCAATCGGAGGAAACCAGTGAGAACTTGGACTGCACCGCGTCAGCCTGAGCTTCCGGGAACCGGCCAGCCGCCCAAACTGCTCAACACCGCGACGAACCGGTTTGAATACCTGGCAACGCACGAGGGCACGGGCACTCTTTATGTTTGCGGCATCACTCCGTATGATGCAACTCACCTCGGGCATGCTTTCACATACCTGACGTATGACCTTCTCCTGCGTGCCTGGCGAGATGCAGGAATCACGACAAACTATTCACAAAACATCACCGACATCGATGACCCGCTCCTTGAGCGCGCAAACGAAACGGGTGTTAATTGGCGTGATCTCGCAGATGAACAGATCGGTCTCTACCGGTCTGACATGCACAGGTTGGGGATGCTTCCACCCGATCATTTCGTGCCAGTCACTGACGTTATCGATGAGGTTGCTGAGGCTGTTCACCGAATTGTGCAGGCTGGGCTCGCATATGAAGTTGCTACGCCCGATTCCGAACACGGGAACGACATCTATTTTGATGTGCAGACGGCGCAGGCCAAGACACAGTGGCGGCTTGGTGATGTCGCACCGTACGATGCCGCAACCATGAACCAGTTCAGCGCGGAGCGTGGCGGAGACCCAGACCGTGCCGGTAAACATGACCCGATCGACCCGCTTTTATGGCGAGCAGGACGTAAAGGCGAACCGAATTGGGATACCGTTGTTGGGTTTGGTCGTCCCGGTTGGCATGTCGAGTGTGCGGTTATCGCGACCGATACACTCGGCCCCGCATTCAGTGTGCAAGGCGGGGGGAAGGACTTGATTTTCCCGCATCACGAGTTTAGCGCGGCGACCGCGACAGCGCTGACAGGTACGCCGCTGGCTCACCTCTATTCTCATACTGAACTTGTCGGATACCAGGGCGGGAAAATGTCCAAATCGGTGGGCAACCTCGTGTTCGTTTCACAGCTCCTCGACCAGGGCGCAGAAGGTTCAGCCATTCGACTCGCTCTGCTGGCACACCACTACCGTTCGCCATGGGAATGGCAAGACTCCGACCTTGAAGTTGCAGAGGCACGGTTGCAGGCCTGGCGTGAGGGCTATTACCGCAAATCTCAAGACCCACAGTCGGCCGTTCAAGTTTTGGGACAGATGCGAGCAGCCCTTGCAAATGACCTCGATACTCCGGTGATGATTGCGATGCTTGATTCAGCGTGGGGGACAGGTGTGGATCAACCTGAGCTTCTTGCCGATGCGGTCGAGTCACTTCTCGGTATCACAGTTATGGAAAAAGACTAGTCCTCATCATCTGAGTGATCATCAGAATCCTCTAGATCTGCATCGTCATCATTCGATTCCTCGGGTGTTTCTTCAGAAGAACCCTCGGAATCTGACTGCTTTTCTTCATCTATGTCAATCGTCTGAGGTTTCGGGTTACGTTGTAAGAACTTCTCAAACTCATACGCGAGCGCATCACCGGTCGCTTCTGGTGATTCGACAGTGTCGCGCTCTGCCTCGAGTCGTTCAATGTAGCCTTGCATTTCCTCGTCGTGCTGCGTCAACATTGAAACTTGGTTCTCCCACTGCTGGGCGTCACTAATGAGGTTGCCATGTGGAATTACCAGGTTTATGAGCTCCTCAATCGTGTCTAAAATCGCGAGCGTCGCCTTCGGCGAGGGCATACTGTGGACATAGTGGGGGATCTGCGCAAAAAGTGAAAGCACGTGCACTCCGGAATGCGTGAGAGCTTCTTCGAAGACAGTCCCGATACTCGCAGGTCCTTCATAGTCTGAGCGGTCCGCGTCAAACTGCGATCGTATATTTTCCTGCGGACTGTAAACATTAACTGGGACTGGACGCGAGTGTGGCGTGTCAGAGAACACTGAGCCCACAATGATGACTAAGTCAATCTCCCAAGTCATTACCAGCGTCATCAGCTCATCAATGTAATCGCGCCAGTGCCTCGCAGGTTCCACCCCGGTCATCACATAGATTTCTTCTATTGGGCTTCCGTCGAGTGATAGGACGCGCTGTAATGCCCCTGCAATCTCATCAGAATCAACATCTGCGCCGGATGACTCGCTGTCAATGTGAGACGTTCCATCCGGTGCGGCATGGTGTGACTTAGCATCTGCGCCAACGGTTGCTGCCCCCGGGGTTGCTATTGGCCCCCACAACTTCGTGTTCGGCCATTCGATTATCCGCTCTCCAGACTCGCTAAAACGAACCCGTGGACGATGAATTTGGAAATCGACATATCGTTCGGCATCTATTTCAGCAATTAACGCGACTTCTAAAGCAGACGCAAGGTGGGAGACCGCAGACGACGCAGCAGTTCCCGCGTCACTCCATCCTTCAAAAGACACGACAAGCACACGCTGCGGAGCTTCCACAGAGTTTTCATAGTCTTCCTGATGCATCTCACTCACAATAATTGGAGTCCTCTCGTTACCACTCCAGGCTAGTCGTTCGCAGCCTATTAGCTAAACGTGTGTGGAAGAATGAGTCTGAGTGAATATGTGAGGAGCCAGAACAGCATTGATTCAGCAACCAACCTTTCAAGCGGCCCTATGGGATCTAGATGGAACCATTATTGATACCGAACCGCTTTGGCTAGAAGCCGAAACTGAAATGCTACGCCACTATGGCCTGGATTTCGCTAACGATACCCGCGACCGAATGATCGGCTCCGGGCTGTGGGTTGGAGCCGAGGTATTTCGCGAGCTCGGTGTTCCGCTTGACGCGGACGCGATCGTGAACCAGTGGACGAAACGTGTCACGGAACTATATGACCTGCGCGAGCCGCAATGGAGGCCAGGCGCCCCGCAACTGCTCGCAGAATTAAGACATGCCGGGGTCCCGAACGTGCTTGTCACAATGTCCACCTACCCGGTGGCGGAACGCGCAATCCAGCTCCTTCCTGACGACACCTTTATTGGATTGGTCACTGGCGATCGGGTTCCACGGCCAAAACCGTTTCCCGACGCGTACCTGCAAGGTGCACAGCTCGCCGATACGCCAATCGAATCGTGCATTGCCTTTGAAGATTCATCAACCGGCCTCAAAGCGGCAGCATCCTCAGGAGCGGTTTCCGTCGGTGTTGAGCACTTTGTGTCTCTCAGCAATAATGATGCGCACGTGCTTCTCGATACGCTTGAAAACGTTCACCTGAATACTGTCAGTGACTGGTGGACGCAATATCGCGGATCATCACCGACAACGGGCGGTTACATTGACCTTCGCGGAGCACGCGCATGAACCGAGGGCCCTTCCAATACGGTGACCGTGTACAGCTAACTGGCCCAAAGAGCCGCAAACATTCGTTCACGCTCACCGAACACGGGGAATTTCACAGCCAGCACGGCATGATCAGACATGCACAGTTCGTGGGACACCCCGAAGGGAGCGTATTCACAACTCCTCAGGGAGAAGAATACTTGGCGATGCGCCCGCTTCTCAGCGATTTTGTGATGTCAATGCCGCGCGGTGCAGCCATTGTCTATCCGAAAGATGCGGCGCAGATTTTGTCACTTGCGGACATCGGGCCGGGGATGACCGTCGTTGAAGCAGGAGTTGGCTCGGGGGCATTGAGTCTGCATCTGCTTCGCGCTCTTGCAGGAACCGGAAGGTTGCACTCGATTGAGCGTCGTGACGAGTTTGCCAAAATCGCTGATAGTAATGTGTCAGCCTATTTTGGGTCTCATCCGGGCAATTGGGATCTTTCAGTTGGTGACTTGCAAGATACACTCCATGAACGTACACAACCGGGCACTATTGATCGAGTCGTTCTCGATATGCTTGCCCCTTGGGAATGCGTGGATGTGGCCAGTAACGCGCTCACGCCCGGCGGTAAATTGCTGTGCTATGTCGCGACGGTAACTCAACTCTCGCGCGTGGCTGAAGAAATTCGGCGGAGCGGAAATTTTACAGCCCCAGAGTCGCAGGAAATTATGCTGCGAACCTGGCATGTTGAGGGACTTGCAGTGCGTCCTGATCATCGCATGGTGGGGCACACAGGCTTCCTCATTTCTGCACGCAGACTCGCTCCGGGCACGGTTCTTCCAGAAGTGAAACGACGTGCCTCAAAAACAGATTACGATGAGAGTGATGTTGCAGCGTGGACCCCCGACTTGGTCGGTGAGCGCGTGAAAAGTGACAAAGTTTTGCGAAAAAAAGTTCGCGAAGCTCAAAAGTTTGCAGCAGACTTGGGCGTGGATCAGGAAGCTCAAGATTCGCTCAGATAAGATGACTGAGTCTTATCGAAAGGATGACATGCGTCGACAGTTTATTCCTGCCGCAGCGGCAGCTGTGTTGCTCGGTATCGGATTGACCGGTTGTGGATCTCAGGCAAACGAAGCCGCGGAGTCATGCAATGCACCTCTTTCTGCCGGTGTGGTGAGTGACAACATCGACGTCGGTAGCAGTTTTGGTGAGAAACCAGATTCAGTTTCGCTTCCGAAAGAGGCGTCGTTTTCACACAGTGAAGCAACTCTTGTCAACGCGCCCTCAGAAAGTGAGGCAAACGGCCCCCGTGCGCAGGCAGGCGACCTTGCGACGATCGACATCACCGTGATTGACGGTCAAACAGATGAGACTGTGTACCAGAGCAAAGGCTATGATGCGAAAACCGGGTCGGACTTCGTGCCGATCCCGAAGCTCGAAAAAGATACGCCCGTCAGCCTTGGAACCGCCCTAACATGTGCCACAGCGGGAGAGCGCTATGCGATCGCGTTTACCGCTGAAGACTCTCTCGGTTTTGCACAAAGCTTTGGAACAACCCCCGGAAGCCCGGTCGTCGCGATTATCGACGTCAAAGATGTGGCGAGAGTTGCAGATGGTGGGTCAACTCATGCGCTACCGAATGGATTCCCAGCCGTAACAACCGATAATGATGGAACCCCGGGCGTTGTGCTCCCACCGTCGGAGGCACCGACTGAACCACGTGTTGCTGAGCGCATGAGCGGAACCGGCGACAAGATCGAAGCTGAAAACAGCGTAGTGGTGCAGGTCCTTCAGGTGAACTGGGATGGAACAATGCCCAGCGGTAACAGTTGGGAAGCTGGACCACAGCTACTTGCACCCGAGGGTGATCAAGCCCCCGCTTGGCGCACCGAACTCACCGGGCTCAAAACCGGTTCACTTGCTGTCGTCCTAGAACCAAAAACTGATCAAGCCCCCGCACAGGTTCTCGTAGTGAAGCTGCTCGCTGCGGGGTAACTCATGGCAGCATCGGGGGACAGGCGTGGGCCAGACAAGGCTGAACGGCAACTTAATCTGGTGCTCGCGCTGACCGACACAAAAGTCGGCTTTTCAAAAGCCGAGCTTTTACAGGCTGTTCATGGGTACCGACAGCTTTGGGACGCCGCAGATACGGAACGCGCGCGCGATTCACTTGATCGAATGTTTGAGCGTGACAAGCAAGACCTCAAGAAGCTCGGCGTACCAATAGAAGCATTCGAACCATACGACGAATCAGGCAATAACAAAGCTACCCGCTACTGCATTGAACGATCACTCCTAGAGATGCCTGCAGGTATTGTCTTCTCGAAGAGTGAGCTGGAAGTCCTTCGAGCAGCGTCGTTTGTGTGGGGACAAGAACATCTCGCAACGCAGTCTCGACTTGCACGTGCCAAGCTCACATCGCTGGGCGCAGGCCTCAGTGTTGGTGAGGTTGGTATTTATCCCAGTATGCGTCTGCGCGACCGCTCCGCGGCACCGCTAGCTGACGCGATCCACGCACAAAAAGTAGTCATGTTTGATTACCGTCAGCCTGACCGCAAAATTTCCGAAACTCGCACCGTCGCTCCTTTACATCTCGAGCAGGCGGACGGTCGCTGGCATCTGCTCGCCTGGGATTACGACCGTGAGGGGACACGTACTTTCTTGCTCCGGCGAATCGTCGGTAATGTGAAAGTTCTGGCTCGACATTTTGACGCGGCACTTTTTACGCATGTTCCTGAAATCAAAAGTGAACTCAGAGCTGTTGCGCTCGAACATCCTGCGACGCTCCTAGTGAGAAACGGCACATCAGCGTACCGTGCGTTCCATTCCCGTGGGCTCTCTGCTCCCGAAGCAAGCAATGGCTGGAGCGAGCTACAAGTGCCGATGCTTGACGCGCGTGAATTGGCGCGCGAGATTACCGGATACGGCGCAGACATCGCCGTGTGTGAACCAAAGGTGCTTGTCGCTCACACGAAAGAGCTTTTCAGCCTGATTTTAGAACAACACAGTCGAGACAATGAGTTCGACGGCGGGACCCCGATTGGCGGTGCAGCTCGGTCCAGACACCGAGGTGCCGCGAAATTGGATGCTACTGAGAATGTAGTGCTCATGTTGGCACTCGTTGAATTTTTGAAAACTGAACGAGTTGCGTCAGTCACTGAACTGGCTGAGAGGTTTGACTCAACCGAGACACAAATTCGTCATCTAGTGCGGTTTCTGGGTCAAGCCGGTGTCCCCGGTGAAGAAGGCCTGTATCTTCCGCAAGACATGATTGAAATTGACTACGACGCACTAGAAGAAGACGACGTTGTGGTGTTGAACCAATCTGTGGCCATCGATGGTGCGCCAGCGTTTACGGGTATAGAAATTGCGGGGTTGCTTTCAAGCCTGCAACTCCTCTCTGACTATCTGCCTGAACGCTATGAAGAGGATGTACGCTCCTCGATAGCAAAATTGACCGAATATTCTGCAGTCTCGAGGCTTTCTGCCCATGACGATCAGCGCAATTCACTATTGCGTCCCATCACGGACGCAATAGCAAACGGAAAGACGCTCAGATTTCAATATCGAGCCGCAAACGGTGGGATGAGTGAACGCGAGCTGTTCCCTGAAACACTTGATCAATCAACTGGCAACTGGCTGGTCGAAGGGTACTGTTTTGATCGTCAGGCTCACCGTCGGTTCAGACTAGATCGAATAGAAGACATGCTGGTCGCGGATGCCACCGCAGACCATCGGGACGAAATTGATAAAGCAAACAGGTCAGTTGCCTCCGACGCGGAGCAAAGGACAGAAAGCCGCGAATCCAAACAGGAGCACAATATTGGTCGTGTCGCTGTTCATGAAGACGCGGTCAACGACCTGATTAACTATGAAATTGCTTACGATGCCAGCGCGGGCGCATGGCGTCTTGGCAACGTGGATTTGTGGCATCAAAATACTGAACTCGAAATGCTCGGAATTGCTCCTGGCGAGATCATTTTCTTAGAGCCCGTTGAACGGCGGCTGCGCATCGGTGACTGGGCGTTGAGCGCCCTAGCCGCCTATTAACCTGGGATAGACTCGCAGTCGTGGCGCGCAAAAAGAAACAAAAAAATCCCGAAGGACGCATGTCCCTCGGCGAGCATCTTGTTGAGCTGCGCAAACGCCTCGTTATTTCCGCAATCGCGATCGTCGTCGCTGCTGTGGCGGGCTGGTTTCTGTCAGACCTGGTCTGGGAGCTGCTTCGCGCTCCTGTCGAGGAAATCGCAGCAGATGGGCATCGCGTCGCGAAAATATCGTACAACGATGTCACGTCTTCGTTCGATTTGAAACTTCGGATATCTTTCTTTATCGCATTGTTTATTGCGTGCCCTATTTGGCTCTACCAAATATGGGCGTTTTTTGCGCCAGGTCTGAGACGACGGGAAAAACTCCTCGGGATCGGATTCATTAGTGCGGCTGTACCGCTCTTTCTTGGTGGGGCCGTGACTGCGTGGTGGGTGCTACCAAACATCGTGACGCTGCTGACAAGTTTCAGTTCCGATCAAGACGCGATTCTACTGAATGCCCGAGACTATTTAAGCTTCGCAATGAAACTCATGTTTGCGGTTGGCGCAGGCTATGTCATGCCTGTACTCCTTGTGCTGTTGAACTTTATAGGTGTTTTCACCGGTAAAACCATTTTGAAAAGCTGGCGGGTTGCGGTGCTGTTGATTGCCTTATTCGCCGCAATCACCACGCCCGCAGCAGATATTGTCAGCATGTTTGTACTGCTCATACCCATGACTTTGCTGTACTTTGTCGCGGTGGGTATTGCGTTGCTGCACGATCGAAGAGTGGAGAAGAAACGTGAGAAAGCTCTCGCAGAAGATGCGGTGGTATGACTAACGAGTCAGCACTGACGAGTTTCGAATCTGGACTCGATTACCCGCTCGATGAATTTCAACGAGTCGCGTGTGAGCGTCTTGCGGCCGGACACAGCGTTCTTGTTGCTGCCCCGACTGGGTCCGGTAAAACCACAGTGGCCGAATTTGCGGTGGCACTTGCGCGACGCGAGCAGGACACCCATGTGTTTTACACGACGCCAATTAAGGCACTGTCTAACCAGAAATACACTGAACTTTGCGACGAATACGGTCGTGATCAAGTCGGACTTCTCACCGGAGATATTAACCGTAATGGCGATGCTCCGATCGTCGTCATGACCACCGAAGTACTCCGTAACATGATCTACGAGAACTCGTCACGACTCGAGCATCTCACGTATGTGGTGCTCGACGAAGTGCATTATCTCGGTGACCGTCACCGTGGTGCGGTGTGGGAAGAGATTATTCTTCATCTGCCCAAGCACGTATCACTCGTGGGACTTTCTGCGACGGTGTCGAACGCCGAGGAACTTGGAGACTGGATGCACGCCGTTCGTGGGGACACTGAAGTCGTCATTTCTGAAAAGCGTCCGGTGCCGTTGTATCAACATGTGTTAACTCCTCAGGCACTGCTGCCGCTACTTGTGAGTCGACACGGTGAACCGGATCCCCGTGGTCGGATCAACCCGGAGCTGCGCAGGTTGCCGAATGCCACCCCGCGCAGGCGCAGCCGTGGCGGTCCACCGAAGCGGACGCGTCACGGACGCATCTCACGAGCAGATATTGCACGAGCACTTGACGAAACCCAACTGCTCCCAGCCATCGTCTTCATTTTCAGTCGAAATGGCTGCGAGCAGGCGGTTAAACAGTGTTTGTTCGACGGAATCAGCCTGACCAATGCTGAAGAACGACGTGAAATACGTAAAGTGGCACACGCCGCGCTTGATTCACTCAGTGAAGAGGATAAGAAGATTCTCGGAACTCGCAGTTGGATGCATGCACTCGAACGTGGCGTTGCCGCACACCATGCGGGTCTTCTTCCCATGTTTAAACGAGTTGTGGAGGAGCTCTTTCAACGCAGACTTGTGAAACTCGTGTTTGCAACCGAGACCCTTGCTCTCGGGATCAACATGCCCGCTCACGCAGTGGCACTTGAAAAGCTCGAAAAGTTCAATGGTGAGGAACGCGTCCCAATTACTTCCGGTGAATACACCCAACTCACTGGACGCGCTGGACGTCGCGGGATCGATGATGAGGGGCATGCAGTCGTTGTCTGGCATGACCGGCTCGACCTTGAAGCTCTTGCACACTTGTCAGGAAACCGCTCATATCCCGTGCGTTCAAGTTTTTCGCCGACCTTCAATATGGCGGTAAATCTGCTTGAACGTCTCTCACCGGAACACGTACGTGAAACTCTTGAGCGTTCTTTTGCGCAGTTCCAAGCAGACCGGTCCGTCGTCAGCGTCGCGGAAGAAGTACGAGAAATGGAACAGACGCTGTCAGGATATGACCGTGCGGCAGCCCAGGCGAAAGACAAGGCCGACCGTTCTCGTTGGTTGGGGCGGGCGCAAAAACTTCGTAAACGCGCGTCGCGACTGCGCAGACGTATTTCTGCGCAAGCCGGCGGTATCGCGCGCCACTTCGACCGAGTTGTCGAAGTTCTACTCTCGCTTGGATATCTTGAAGGCGCGCAGGATCAGCTGACTCCAACACGTTGGGGTGCACTCCTCAAACGCGTGTACGGAGAACGCGACCTGCTGGTCACGGAGAATATTCGCCGCCGCACCTGGGACGAACTCGATCCTCCCGCGCTGGCAGCGATGGTCTGCAGCCTGATTTATGAGCCACGCAGGGCAGACACGGCGTATTTTGGCACCGTTCCAGGACGTCGATTTGCGCGGGCGTTCGATGCAACCCTCCTTGTCTGGGCCGAATTAGATGACCTCGCCGAACGGCACCACCTCCCACGCACCGAAATTCCAAACCTGGGTCTCTCGCCGGCCATATTCCAGTGGGCCAAGGGCGGCGACTTGAACACCGTCCTTCGCGAGACTGGGGTATCTGCCGGTGAATTTGTGCGGTGGGTACGGCAAACCATTGACATGCTCGACCAGATTTCTGCCTCGTCCCGACAAGTCGCCCTTGAACTCAACGACGTTGATGAGGCCGAAGCAGCTCGATTGGAAATGCTTTCGCACACCGCAAAACGTGGTGCAAAACTTATTCGCCGCGGAATTATCGAGATCAACGAACCATGACCCGTAGGTTCCGCCGTCGTTTCCTCATCGGAATCCTCGCTGCCGCTCTTGGTGGTTGGTTGCTTGACGTTGCCTCACCTGGGCTCGACCTGTGGGGATTTTCTTATCTCGGTTTTGGGCTCATCCTCTGGGCAATATGGCACCAAACTTTCTGGAAAGGACTGTTGCTCGGACTGGTCGCTGGGGCCGCGTTTTGGCTGCCACACCTCAACTGGCTCACCCTGTACCTGGGACCGGTACCGTGGCTGGCCTTGTCAGTGGTCATGCTCCTTTGGTTCGGCCTGTTTGGAGCACTAGCCGGATACACAACCCGTCACTTGGCAAGAAGCTCGTTCTTCAACCAACACGGTGGCTTTCTCATTTTCACTCAAGCGGTGGCAGTAGCCGGATTGTGGGTGCTGCGTGAACAGGTCCAGTCCTCCTGGCCATACGGGGGTTTTGCCTGGGGGAGGGCTGCACTCACACAGGCGAACACTCCACTTCTCGAGTCGGTGTCGTGGATTGGCATTGCTGGGCTGTCTTGGGTGCTGATTTTTGCGAGCGGACTTGTCGTAGCTTCGATCTCGCATGCGCCTGAAAGTAGGACACGCACGAGTCGAACAACGAGCGGAGTGTCGATCCTTGCGGCCGTGGTGTGCATTCTGGGCGCAGCGGTTATCCCGATGACCTCACTCACTGGGCCTGATGAAGCGAACATCAGTCGAGATACGCTGCGCATTGCAGGAATCCAAGGGAATGCGAAAGCCGGGATTTTTGATGATCGCGAATCTGGAGACGTATTCCAGAGTCATCTCGATGCTACACAAAGGCTGCTTGACGAGCTCCAGTCGCAAGACGATACGGTCGACTTGATTGTCTGGCCAGAAAACAGTGCTGAGTTTGACGTCCGCGAAGAGCCTGAACGATTCCGCCTGATAGCTGGGCTCGCGCGGCAAGCGCAAGCACCGATCGTCGTCGGGTCAGTACTTCGAGACGTCACCTCTGATACCACTGAAGAATTTTATAACTCGTCGCTCGTTATCGAGCCGGACGGCACGCTTAGTGGAAGGTACGACAAGCGTTATCCGGTTCCTTTCGCCGAATATATGCCGAACCGTCCCTTTTTTCATACGCTTGTTCCTGACCTGGTCGATTTGGTGCAGTTGGATTATCAACCTGGTTTACGTCCTACCGTACTTGACATTGATGACGTGCAAACTGGACTTGCAATCTGTTTTGACATCACCTTCGACCGTCACGCAACTGAGCTAGTTCGTTCAGGCGCGGAGGTGGTTCTAGCCCAAACAAATAATGCTGACTTTGGTCAGACTGATGAAAGTGCCCAGCAACTGGCGATTACTCGTATGCAGTCGGTTTCGATGGGGCGTTCCCTGGTGAATATTTCAACAGTGGGAACCAGTGAGATACTCGCCCCTAATGGTGACACCCTTGACGCAATCGATTCACATATACCAGGAGCAGTCATTGCCAATGTACCGCTCGTATCAGTGGTGACTCCAGCGATGCGTATTGGCGGGTGGATCGCTACGGGTACGAGCGGTATTGGCGTGTTGTTGTTCCTTATTGCGACGCTCGTCGACTTCTCAACAAGGCGAGTCGTTCCTCGAGAAGCTCGTTGAGTTCTTCTCGACTGCGCCGTTCGAGCAGCATATCCCAGTGTGTGCGCTGGGAGGATTCCTTTTCTTCAAATTCTGCACGCGCTGCTTTTCCAGCTTCATCATCTAGAAAGCCAAGCTGTCCTGATTTCTGATCAATCCAGTTCGCGGGGGGTTCAGCATCGGCTTCGAAAGTTACCGTAAATCTCGTACCAGTATCGGTCAGGTATTCGACGGTCTTACGCGGGGCAAATTCGACACCGTGTTCTCCTTGTAGGCTCTGTGAGCCGAGCCTTTCACCGCGGAGTGTGCGTTCCGGCATAAGGTTCTCCTCTCGGTTACCCCTGACGTTACGACCTAAACGAGAATTTAGCCACCTTTCCCAGCGCCTTCACTGACAAGCCGAAGCATTCCACTACGCTTAGACACAACCATTCGAAACGGAGATACGCTTATGAATCCATTGACTCCAGGTAGCCTCACCGGCAAGCGGGCGCTTGTTACCGGTTCATCACGCGGAATTGGCGCCGACACCATCCGCTACTTCGCTGAAGCTGGTGCCGATGTAGTCATTAACTACCGCTCGAAGGCTCCTCGAGCGGAAAAGCTCGCCACTGAGCTCCGGGAACTTGGACGTAACGTCCTCGTCCAGGGGGCCGACCTGACTGACATCGATTCACTTCAGGACATGGCGACCACGGTTCGCGATGAATTCGGAGGGCTCGACGTGCTAGTCCTCAACGCTTCTGGCGGTATGGAAAGCGGTATGGCCGAAGACTATGCAATGGTCTTGAACCGCGACGCACAGGTGAATGTGCTCAAAACCTTCCTACCGCTACTTGGCGAAGGAGCACGTGTCGTATTCGTGACGAGTCACCAAGCACACTTCATCCGCACGACTCCGACGATGCCGGAATATGAGGCGGTCGCTAAATCTAAACGTGCTGGCGAAGATGCGCTTCGTGAACATATTCCGGCGCTGACTGAGAAGGGTGTCGAGTTTGTCGTCGTATCCGGCGACATGATTGAGGGCACAATTACTGCAACACTTCTCGAGCGTGTGAACCCGGGGGCAATTCAAAGTCGTCGTGAGGACGCGGGCAAGCTCTACAATGTTGCAGAGTTTGCGGCTGAAGTCGCTCAAGCTGCGGTAGATCCTATTCCAGACGGACACACTCGACTCGTCGGTGACGTCAGCAGCTTCGCATCAGAATAGATAAAACTCAGTAAATACGAGTCGGGCAGAAACCAGGATAGTGACCAAAGTTTCTGCTCGACTCGTGTATTTTTGGTTAGTTTCCTTGCCACGCAACCGCGAATGGCGTGTTTGGCTGAATTCGTTGTTGAATAGCACGTGTTACAAAGCGTTTCGCGTTTCGTGCAGCCTCCAGAGGTGACTTGCCCAAGGCAATCTCGGCAGTAACTGCAGCTGCAAGCGTGCAGCCGGCGCCGCTGACCGCCACGTCTTCAACTTTTGGCGCGCTGAGGAGTTCAGTCGTTTCACCGTCGTAGAATACGTCGACAGCGTGCGCACCGGCGAGGCGAATGCCACCTTTGGCAATCACTACTGCTCCGGAAATGTCGTGAATTCGCTTCGCCGCTTCTGTCAGCTGGTCGACAGAGTTGATTTCATCCATTCCTGAAAGAGAGAGCGACTCGAAGTGATTGGGGGTCACAATTGAAGCCTTGGGAAGAATATGTGATTTCAGGGCATTATCCGTATCGAGAGCTGCACCGGGCTCTTGTCCCTTACAAATAAGCACGGGATCCAGGACGACGTTGCCAAAGTTTCGATTCTCGAGAACCTCTGAGACCACTTCGATTGTCGTCGGTGTTCCGAGCATGCCAATCTTTGTCGTATTCAACAGGTGTGCATCATATGTTCCTGTGATGGCTTCGAGTTGATCCGCAATTACTTGCTGATCAACCGGCACAAACCTATGCGACCAATCATTTTTGGGGTCGAAGGAGACGATGCATGTGAGGGCTGCGATTCCATACACGTTGTGTGCTTGGAACGTTTTCAGGTCAACTTGCGCGCCGGCACCGCCGGTCGCTTCAGAGCCTGCAATGGTGAGTGCAAAATTTGTCATAGGTTCTATTATGCTCCACCCCGCTACCCTGTTTCTTATGGAAAGCTCTCTCCTTGATGCACTTCGTCATGATCTAGAAGCCGCGGCGTTCACAGAATCAGCCGTTTCTGCTCTGCTCACTGATGACGCTGTCCAGCTTCTGCACCAGGGAAGTTCGGCGGCTGCTCGTTCGCAACTTGCTCTTCATACTCCAACCCCACTGATCCACCTGCTGAGCCTGTTCATCATTGGTGATGCAGTTGAGGAAGAGGTTGTACAAGAGGCGTTCCCTCGCTTGGGTGTTCACGCGGCCGTGCGTCTTACACTCATCACTCAAGAAAATTCTGGTCGATTCCGCGCGGCTCTTTCGCTCACTCCGTTTACTGCCCGAAGCCGATCACATGAAGATCGCACGCTTTGGGTCATGAGCGACCTTGACGATCATTTGCGCCCAGATGCTGCCGCCCACGACCATGTCATGGGTATTGGTGGCGCGACACGGACGCTCGCGCGACAGATTCCGACCCTTGACGAAAATGTGAGTGTGCTCGACTTGGGAACCGGCTCGGGAATTCTTGCGCTGATATGTGCTGCCCAAGGCACTCAAGTCACCGCAACCGACCTTTCATCTCGCGCACTCACGTTTGCTCAAGCGAATGCTCGGCTCAATCAACTCACCGCTATCGATTTCCGACAAGGGAATCTTTTCGAACCTGTTATTAATGAGCGGTTCGATTTGATTGTTTCGAACCCGCCGTTTGTGATTGCACCTGTCGGTGAAGATGCCGCGCCCGAATATCGTTCCAGTGTTGAATCGGGCGATGCACTGATGCAGCGAGTCGTACAAACGACAGCTCATTACCTCGCGGCGGGCGGTGAAGCAATATTTCTCGGTAATTGGGAAGTTCATTGGGGGCAAGACGTGTTCGCCCGAGTAAGGGAGTGGATCAAATCCAGCGACTATTCGTCTCACATCGCCGGCGCCTGGGTTGTCGCTCGTGATGGACTGACACCGATGCGTTACGCGCAAACTTGGACGCGTGACGGGGGAGTGATTCCTGGGACTGTCGAACATGAACGCGCCATGACCTTAGCAGTCGATGATTTCCGTTCCAGACGCGTCACACAGGTGATGCTCGGCTGGTTTCGTGTGCGCGCGCGTTCAGAGGCGGTAATGAACTCGGTGCCCGTGATTCACACTGAAGAGTCCCTGGGAGCAATTGCGACTTCTGACGCACAGATATTTGGCGACCTCCTCCGGGAGTCGATGAACACTGGACTCACCGCTGCTTGCGCCACTGATGAGATGGTCCGCAAAGCGTTGCTCACTCGTTCACCCGCCGTACGGGAGGTGCGGGAGTACGTACCAGGGAATGAAGACCCCTCAAAGATATGGCTTGCCGTCGATTACCCTATTGCTCGAACTATATCTGTGGATACGGCGACAGCTGCGGTTGTTGGCGCGAGCGACGGAGAGCTCACCGTCGCGCAACTCTCGAACGGGCTCGCGAATATTTTCGGCGGGGATGCCGATGACTACGCTGCGCAACTAGTGGACGTCATCCGAGAACTTGCTTGGTGCGCGGTATTTACAGAAATTGAATTTGCAAGCGCCGACTAGACTAGAACACATCATGATGCGATTGATAGATCTTCGTGGACAAACGGCCACGACAAGCAAACTTCGAAGCTTGGTTCCCCGAGCGTCCCTCGATATTTCCCAAGCCGTATTTCAAGCAGAGCCCCTCGTCCGGTCGGTCCGTGAACGCGGAGAGCCTGCCCTGCGTGAACAAGCAGAAAAGTTTGACGGAGTGACCGGGCATACGCTTCGCATTTCGGAACAGACACTCGCACAGGCAGAGGCTGAACTATCTCCTGAGCTTCGTGAGGCCGTAAACAAGATGATCACGCGGGTGCGCCTTGCCACACGTGCGGGTATTCCTGACCCTAAATTCACTGAAGTTGCCCCAGGCTCGTTTATCGAGCAGCGGTGGGAGCCGGTGCAGCGAGTAGGCCTCTACGTTCCGGGGGGTAAAGCAGTATATCCTTCGAGTGTCGTCATGAATGTGGTTGCAGCTCAAGAAGCTGGAGTTTCTGAACTCGCACTCGCCAGCCCAGTCCAGCGTTCATCACAGTCTGTTCACCCGACTGTCCTTGCTGTCGCCTCCCTTCTTGGAGTAAAGGAAGTCTATGCGATTGGGGGAGCAGCAGCAGTTGCCGCATTTGCATATGGGGTGCCTGAAATAGGTCTTGAACCGGTTGACATGGTGACCGGCCCAGGAAATATTTTTGTGGCCGCGGCAAAACGAATCGTCAACGGAGTTGTAGGAATTGATTCAGAAGCGGGAACCACGGAGATTCTCGTGGTTGCTGACGAGACTGCGACTGCCCCATTTATCGCCGCAGATTTGGTCAGCCAAGCCGAGCACGACGAAGCTGCTGCATCACTATTAGTGACAGATTCCGTCAAATTGGTCGAAGATGTACAGCGGGAAGCCCAGTCAAGGGCTCAGAGCACGATGAATTCCCAACGTGTACTCCAAGCACTTCGAGGGACACAGTCTGGCATCGTACTGGTTGATTCAATGGACGACGCCATCAATTTTGCGAACATATATGGCGCGGAACATCTCGAGATCCACACCAAAAAAGTAGATGAAGTCGTGAAACGTATTCACAATGCCGGAGCTATATTCGCGGGGGAATTTTCACCGGTAAGCCTGGGAGACTATTTGGCCGGCTCAAACCATGTGCTTCCGACAGGTGGTACGAGCAGGTTTCAAGCCGGGCTCGGCGCCCACACATTCTTACGTGCGCAACAAATCATCCGCTACGATCGCGAGGGACTCAGAAACACTCAAGCATCACTAAATACACTCGCAGCCGCAGAAGGTTTACCTGCACACGGTGAAGCGGTAGACGCTCGATTCGAAGGTTGACATGTACTGCCCATTTTGCAGAAATCCAGATTCACGCGTTATCGACTCCCGGACCACTGATGACGGTGTGATGATTCGTAGACGTCGTGAATGCCCAAACTGTAAGCAGCGCTTCAGTACGACTGAAACTGCCAGTCTCACCGTCGTGAAGCGAGGCGGCGCAGTCGAACCGTTCAGCCGAAAGAAGGTCATGTCAGGGGTTCGAAAGGCATGCCAGGGGAGACCGGTAACAGAATCTGACCTTGCTCTTCTTGCGCAACAGGCTGAAGATGCACTCCGCGCGACCGGTGCAGCACAAATTGACGCAAATGATATAGGTCTGGCAGTTCTTCCACCATTACGGGAGCTCGATCAAGTCGCATACTTGCGATTTGCGAGTGTTTATCGTGCGTTTGACACCCTCGATGATTTTGACGAGGCGATCGCCGAACTTCGCCGCGAATTTGCTTCAAATTCGTCATCCAATTCCACCGAGAACGCTACCGATGACACAGTACAAACTGGGGAAGGTGAGTGACAGTGAAGTTGTATCACCTTCTGTTTCATGGGGTATTGAAACATTTCGACACTGAGTTCGCGCACAACCTTGCCTTCCCAGTCATCAAAGCAATGGCGTACGTCAGCCCAAGAATTAAGCGTAGGTTGCAGCCTGCACCGGTCTTGGGTACGCGAGTGCTTGGACTCGATTTTGACAGTCCTTTTGGAATGGCGGCTGGTTTTGACAAGAATGCTGAGGCGATTTCTGGTCTTGGCGCGTTGGGCTTCGGGCATGTCGAGATTGGAACGCTGACTCGTTATCCACAACCAGGTAACCCCAAACCTCGCTCATTCCGGTTAGTGCACGATCGCGGCCTCATTAATCGTATGGGGTTCAACAACGCAGGCTCCGCGAACGCGTTGTCCCGAATTGAACGTGCGCGTCTTCGTACCCACCGTCCAGTCATTGGTGTCAATATTGGCAAAAGTCGTAAGACCGAGGTTGAAGATGCAGTCAGCGACTATGTGTGGAGCACACAACGACTCGCTCGCGTAGCGGACTACATTGCTGTCAATGTCAGTTCACCAAATACACCTGGACTTCGTGGACTCCAAGAACTTGAGATGCTGGAGCCTCTTCTTGCTGCGGTTCGAGATGCAGCTGAGGGCACTCCAGTTCTAGTGAAGATTGCGCCCGATCTTGATGACGAGCAAATCGACGGAATTGTGCGGCTTGCTGTGCGTCTAGAGCTCGACGGTGTGATCGCGAACAACACTACAGTCTCTCGGGCGGGTCTCACCGAAAGCGGTGAGCGGGTGGAAGAAATTGGCGCTGGAGGACTCTCCGGTGCCCCGCTGAAGGCACGCTCACTTGAAGTGCTTCGACGGGTAAAGACCACCGCGCCAGAAGGGTTCGCGGTTATCTCGGTCGGGGGAGTCACGACCGCCGAAGATGTTCTTGAGCGACTCAACGCGGGCGCAGATTTAGTGCAGGGATTCACCGCTTTCATTTACGAAGGTCCGCTCTGGGCTCACACCATCAATACCGGTTTGGTCAAACTTGGTTGGCAAGGCAATCTCTGGACGAACAAAAACGCGGTCGAAGCGTAGAACTCCGACCGCGTTTTGATGCACGCAGCCTAACGCCGCGTGTGCAAACAACTATTTATTCGGGATACTTCCCGCGCCGAACCTGTGGTTTTGGAAGACGGAGTGGACGGAACTGCAGGGCGCGCATCGCGGCATACCAACGCCACCCGCGTTGCACTCGGTCCGGCCCGAACTTTTCACGCAGTAGCTTTCCCATCCGCATATTCAAGAACAACAGATCTAGGATTGAAACCGCCACAAAAGTCCACATAATTGCGATCCCGTAGTAGGGGATCGGATTTGGCATAAACGTAGTGATAAGCACCACGAGCATCGCAGGAATCAAAAATTCCCCAACGCTGAAACGCGCATCAATATAGTCGCGGACCCAGCGACGTTGGGGCCCTCGGTCACGTGGCGTAAGGTAGCGTTCCTCGCCTTGAGCGAGACCTACCCGTGCACGTTCACGCTGTTCCTGCATTCTGAGCCGCTCTGCCTTGCGAGCCTCTTTACTGCGGTTTCCTACAAGAGGACGAGCATTACGTGCTTGTGCCTCTTTACGTGAAGGGGTCGGTCGACCTTTCCCCTCTTGCGACGGCTCTTCGGGCACAGTCGCATTAACCTCATCGTTCGTGTTCTTGCGTGCCAAGCTGAATCCTCAAAAATTGTGGTGTTTTCAATAACTCTCCCAGTCTACCTGGCAAAGACACAGAAGGAATTCGACACTGACACCAGGGATGAGTGTCGTCGGGCGCGAGAATTCTAAAACAGTCGTAGACTAGAAGTGTTAGGTCACAAGAGTTGTGCCGAAAGAAGTGTGAGGGCAATATGAGCACGGAAACCGCGGCGCCTCTGGTAGATGCGCCAACTCACGGGGTGACTCTCAGCGATACCGCTCGAGACAAGGTACATAGTCTCCTGGAGCAAGAAGGTCGAACCGATTTACGACTCCGGATTGCGGTTCAGCCTGGGGGATGCTCAGGACTGATTTACCAGCTGTATTTTGATGAACGAGTTCTTGAAAACGATGCCGTCGTTCAATTTGGCCCGGTCGAGGTGATTGTTGACGAGATGAGCGTCCCGTACCTCGAAGGCTCGACCATCGACTTTTCGGACACGATCGAGAAGCAAGGATTCACCATTGACAACCCTATGGCGGAGGGAAGTTGCGCGTGTGGAGACAGCTTCAGTTAACAGTTCAATCAGCGGATAGGCCATAATTTAAGGGTCAACGGCGTGTGTCCTGAAAGGCAGCTGAAAGGCTGTAAGCTATCAGAGAGTCATCAGCTTAAAGGTGATGAGCAGCACAATGCCAGTGCAAAAGTTTAGGAAAGGTACGCGGTGCGTTCAAAACGACGAATGAAGTGGGTTGCAGCCCCCCTCATACTCTCCGTAGCTCTGGTACTCGCAGGATGTACTTCCGCGCAGCAGCGCGGGTTCTTGCCAGAAGGATCAGAAGGCGCGACGAACCATACGGACGGAATCACCGGCCTGTGGACGACATCATGGACGGTGCTTCTCATCGTTGGTGTCATCACGTGGGGTCTCGTTCTGTGGTCAACAATTGCGTACCGTCGCCGTAAAGGACAGACCGGATTCCCGGTCCAGATGCGTTACAACATGCCGATCGAAACCTTCTTCACAGTAGTTCCTGTGATTTTGGTACTCGGTTTCTTCGCATTTACCGCTGTTGAACAGTCAAAGATTGAAGCACCAGTTGAGAATCCAGACACCCGCGTAGAGGTCGTCGGCAAGCGTTGGGCATGGGACTTTAACTACACCGATGAAGATGTGCATTTCTCTGGTGTGCAGGTTCAGACCGACGAGGCTGGTTCACCGACTCCGGAAACGATGCCCGTTCTCTACCTGCCCGTCAACAAGACAACTGAGGTCAAGCTTGAATCACGTGACGTGATTCACTCATTCTGGGTCGTTGACTTCCTTTATAAAAAGGACATGGTCCCCGGAAAGACCAACTACATGTATTTCACTCCTACCAAGACCGGTACTTTCATGGGTAAGTGTGCCGAGCTTTGTGGCGAGTACCACTCGATGATGCTCTTCGAACTGAAGGTTGTTGAGCAAGACGAGTACGACGCTTACATCGCAAGCCTCAAGGAGAACCCTGAGACACAGGGTCTGCTCGGTGTTGATTACAACCCGAACCAGAATCTCCCGGGCGCAGGCGTTCCTGAAGAAGAAACTCAAGAGGGATAGCGAAGATGAAAAAGGGAAATGTTGTTGTTTCGTGGGTCACATCCACGGACCACAAAGTCATCGGGTATATGTACCTGATCAGCTCGTTTGTGTACTTCTTGATCGGTGGCGTTATGGCCCTGATTATTCGTGCGCAGCTCTTCGCTCCTGGGCTTGAGGTAGTTGCGACGAAGGAGCAGTTCAACCAGCTCTTCACCATGCACGGCACGATCATGCTGCTCATATTTGCAACGCCGCTCTTTGCTGGCTTTGCAAACGTTATGCTGCCGCTTCAGATTGGTGCCCCTGACGTCGCGTTCCCACGTTTGAACGCGTTCGCGTACTGGCTCTACTCGTTCGGTTCACTGATCGCAGTTGCGGGCTTCCTGACTCCACAGGGCGCGGCATCGTTCGGTTGGTTTGCCTATACGCCGCTGTCTGGTGAAACATTCTCACCAGGTGTCGGTGGAAACCTATGGGTACTCGGTTTGGGCATCTCAGGTTTCGGTACGATTCTCGGTGCAGTCAACTTCATCACCACGATCATCACGATGCGTGCCCCAGGCATGACCATGTGGAGGATGTCGATCTTCTCGTGGAACGCGTTGATCACGTCGATTCTGATCCTGCTGGTATTCCCAGTGCTTGCTGCGGCCATGCTTGCCCTTGGAGCTGACCGTATCTTCGGAGCTCAGATATATAACGTCGAAACAGGCGGTGCCATACTATGGCAGCACCTCTTCTGGTTCTTCGGACACCCAGAGGTATACATTATCGCTCTGCCGTTCTTCGGCATTGTTTCCGAAGTGTTCCCGGCATTCAGCCGTAAACCAATCTTTGGTTACAAGACTCTTGTCATGGCAACGATCGCGATTGCTGCCCTGTCAATGACCGTGTGGGCACACCACATGTACGTCACTGGCTCGGTTCTCTTACCGTTCTTCGCACTCATGACTATGTTGATCGCGGTTCCTACCGGCGTGAAAATCTTCAACTGGATCGGCACCATGTTCCGAGGTTCGGTCACCTTTGAAACCCCGATGCTTTGGGCGCTCGGGTTCTTGGTTACCTTCGTTTTCGGTGGTCTCACCGGCGTGATCCTCGCATCACCGGCACTCGACTTCCACCTGTCAGACACGTACTTCGTGGTGGCACACTTCCACTACGTGGTCTTCGGAACCGTGGTCTTCGCGATGTTCTCAGGCTTCTACTTCTGGTGGCCTAAGTGGACCGGGAAAATGCTCAACGAATCCTTGGGCAAGATCCACTTCTGGCTACTATTTGTCGGATTCCATACAACCTTCCTGGTTCAGCACTGGATTGGTGTTATGGCTCTGCCACGTCGCTACTACACGTACCTTCCGGAAGATGGTGTCACCTGGATGAACCAGCTGTCGACGATTGGTGCCATGATTCTGGGCATCTCAATGATTCCGTTCTTGCTGAACGTCTACATCACTTCACGTCGCGGCAAGCAGGTTACGGTTGATGATCCTTGGGGCTTTGGACGCTCACTCGAATGGGCAACCAGCTGTCCTCCGCCTCGCCACAACTTCACGTCGATTCCACGTATCCGTACTGAATCACCCGCATTCGACCTGCACCACCCTGAGGTCAGCGGAATTGTACAGCCGGTCACCGCGGAAGCACGTCCTGAGCTCGCTGAGCAGAAGTAGGGGAGACGTACCTCATGAAGTCAAATATTGTTATCTACTACATCCTCACCACGTTCTTTCTGATCGTGGCAGCGATGTACACGGTCTGGCACATGATCTCCTATAACGGCGAGATCGAGTGGGCTGGCTCGATGGCCTTGCTTGCATGTTCGATTCTCTTCGCGTTCATCGCGTACTACCTCAACCTGCACTACAAGAAGCAGGGTGGGGAGTTGACAGAAGACCTGCTCGAAGCTGATATCGACGATGGTGACCCTGAGATCGGCGAATTCAGTCCGTGGAGTTGGTGGCCGATCATCCTCGCTGGAGCGATCGCTCTTGCTGCGCTGGGACTCGCTACCGGGTTCTTCTTCTGGCTGTCGTTCTTCTCAATCCCCTTTATTGTTGTGGGTGTTGTGGGATTGGTTTACGAATACTATCGAGGCTACTTCGCTCGCTAACAGCTAGGGGAGTTCGTTTACATTCAAGTTCTGCCGGTTCAGGTCATTCTGAACCGGCAGAACGCTTTTATATGGGCGCTCTAGCCGACTCGCACAAGCATTGTCAGGACCGATAGACTTAAGGCATGACCATCAAGATACGCCGGGCACAACTCGAGGATGAAAATACGCTCTACAAGCTCGCACGCCAGTATCAAACTGGGCGTGAATCAATTACTCCGGCCGAGTTCCAGATCACATTAGATAATGTTCTTCGTTACCGACCCGCGGAGACAAATGTGCTGTTTGTTGCTGAGCTCAATGGCAGCGTTGTGGGCTACTCACTCTTGACTGTCTCGCGCTTACTTCACGCGCCTGGCCTGACCGCGCACCTACAGGAGATCGTAGTAGATGAAGCTCATCGCCGTCAGGGCGTCGGTGATCGACTGATGCAAGCAAATGAGCACTACTGTATGGGGCGTGGTGTTCGACAGATATCTGCGGTCACCTCACACATGGGCAATTTCTATAATCACCGCGATTTTGAGGCGATCGGGCAGCACTATCGCAAGGTCCTCGACATTGGCTAGTTCGGGCCTCTAGGAGTCTCTCCGCCGTTCTCCTGTTGTGTCTTACGACCATTGTTGCAACAGTGGCGGAGCATTCCGGTATTTTCTTCTGCACGCCAGCCAATATGTTGCTGTCAGAAGTATTCGTTCATCGGAGCACACTCACTGTCTATCAGTGTTTGCGGCTTGGTCAACTATTCCTGGCTCATATGAGCCTGGACGTGACTGTTAACTCGAATTGTGAGACATCTGGAGTTGCATCATTTGCAGGAGATGCCGCTTCGCCATGCGTTCTCGCTCAGTAATTTTGAGCATCTTTCCCGCCGGAGAATCTCTCATCAATCATCGGGAAGCCGTCTCAATCATCGGGAAGCCGTCCGCGGGCTTGATGACGCAGCGCGCCGACTTGAGGACGAAATCGCCGTGGAACGCTATTGCACGGTCACTTGGACCGACACCATAGAGCAGTTCTTGCTACGAGTTTCAGCGAAGACCGCCACTGAGAGTTGCCAGTAGGGGAGCAGGTCCTTTGAATGAGTATGGCCCCAATCCAATCTGGACCGGGGCCATACTTAGCTGAGCAGAGTAACTTAGCTATTAATGCTCATCGTTTTCATCGTGATGATGAGACTGTTCGATCTCACCTTGTGTTGGTGGGATGATGCGGTCTTCGAAGAACCAGCGGCTAAAGCCTGCGCGCAGGCGCTGTGAGAAGCTGATCTTGCCGTTATCATCAGGGCGGAGCATGAGCGGAGCATAGTCAGTGTAGCTTACGAGCTCCCAGCGTTCGTACTCATTCAACGGCTTGTGAACCTCGATAAAGCGGCCACCGGGCATACGAACGATGCGTGCTGACTCGTATCCGTGCAGGGCGATGCTTCGGTCCTTCTTTTGCAGGCCCAGGCACACACGCTTGGTAACCAAGTAAGCGATGATTGGACCAAAGATCAGCAGGAACTGCAGCCCGTGGATGACATACTCCATTGATTGCTGGAAGTGCGTCGCAATAAGGTCCGAGCTCGCGCCTGCCCACATCACACCGTAGAACGTGACACCGGCTGCGCCGATTGCCGTACGTGTTGGTGCGTTGCGAGGACGGTCAAGTAGGTGGTGTTCGCGCTTGTCGCCAGTGACCCACGCTTCGATGAAGGGGTAGATCAGAACGAGTACCAGGAAGATCCCGATAATGACAAGCGGCACCAGCATGTTAAAGGACCATGTGTAACCGAACCACTCAGTTTCCCACCCTGGTGGAATCAGACGGAGCATGCCATCGGCAAAACCGATGTACCAGTCCGGCTGGGTACCCGCAGATACCGGCGACGGGTCATACGGACCATATGCCCAAATACCGTTAATCGTGAAGAACGAGGAGATGAGGACGATCACGCCGAAGACGATAAAGAAGAATCCACCGGCTTTGGCAGCATAAACAGGCAACACGGGGAAGCCAACAACGTTCTGCTGGGTCTTTCCGGGGCCGGGGTACTGCGTGTGCTTGTGGATCACAACAAACATGAGGTGAAGCACAAGGAACAGGATCACTAACGCCGGCAACACCATAATGTGCAGCATGTATAGGCGCCCAACAATGTCTTGGCCAGGGAACTCGCCTCCGAAGAAGATATACGAGAACCAGGTTCCGACAACGGGAATTGCCTTAATGATGCCGTCAATGATTCGCAGGCCGTTGCCTGAAAGCACGTCATCGGGGAGTGAGTAGCCGGTAAAGCCTTCAGCCATTGCAAGGACGAAGAGGACAAAACCGATGACCCAGTTCAGCTCACGTGGTTTACGGAATGCGCCCGTGAAGAAAATACGGAGCATATGCAGGCCGATAGCAGCGACGAACAGGAGCGCTGCCCAGTGGTGGACGTGACGCATAAGCAGCCCGCCACGCACAGAGAAGCTAATGTCAAGCGTTGACGCCATCGCGCCAGACATCTCAACACCCTTCATAGGTGCGAATGGACCATCCCACTGCGTCTCAATCATGGTTGCCTGGAAGAACAGTGTCAGGAACGTACCAGAAATCAGAATAACGACGAAGCTGTACAGTGCGACTTCACCGAGTAGGAACGACCAGTGATCCGGGAAGACCTTTCGGCCGAACTCCTTAACAGCAGAACCAACTTTGGTGCGCTCGTCGAGGTAATTGGATGCCTTTGCAGTGAAACGGGTTGAGCCGCCCTGCTGGACTTGAGTTTGGGTATTGCTCACTTCAGACGCTCCCAGTAGCTCGGGCCGACGGGTTCATGGAAGTCACTCTGTGCGACAAGGTATCCCTCATCGTCCACAGTGATCGGTAGCTGTGGCAGCGGCCGTTTTGCAGGGCCGAACACAACTTTCGCATGCTCTGAAACGTCGAACTGTGACTGGTGGCAGGGGCACAGGAGGTGGTGCGTGTGCTGCTCGTACAGAGCAACTGGGCAACCAACGTGGGTGCACACCTTCGAGTACGCGACAATGCCGTCATACGACCAGTCTTTGCGATCCTCTTCTTCTTTGAGTTCAGACTCGTCGAGACGCATCAACAGCACAATTGCTTTGGCTTTCTCGTCAAGTGGGTGCTCAGCCTGGTACAGGTTTTCAGGAATGACGTGGAAGGCCGAGCCAATAGTGACCTCACTCGCCTTGATCGGCACTCCAGATGGGTCACGCGCGAGACGTGCACCCTCTTCCCACATCGTGTGACGCAGTAGTTCAATCGGATCTTTATCTTGCGGTGCAAGGCTACGCAGCAGGGTAATGCCCGGCAGCGGGAATGCAATCAGCGCGCCAAAAAGGCTGTTGCGAACGAGTGATCGACGGCTGAAACCCGATTCTTTATCAGCAATCTCGAAGATCTCGACTGCGGTCTTGCGAGTCTCGTCGTCGCTGGCGACTGGATGACGGATATCGATTGATTCGTGGTCGGCCATGAGCGCTTTGCCCCAGTGGACCGCACCAATACCGATGCCGAAGAGTCCAAGTGCCATCCCAAGCCCGACAAACAAAGTGTGCAGGCGGATGGACATCATCGAGCCGGTCTCGATCGGGAATGCCATATATGCGAATACTGCCCATAGGCTACCGGCTATCGATAGGTAGAAGAGCGAGAAAACGACGCGCTCGGCGGTTTTCTCCTTCTTCGGATTCAGATCCGTGACCCGTTTCCGGTGGTTGGGCATACCTGGGTTCTCGACAGCATCCGGGGAGACCACTGCGGTGCCGTAGCCCGCAAGTTCAGCCCCGTGGCCCTGGCTGGCGACAACGGAGCCTTCGCTACCGTTCTTCGCTTCCTCTGCCATGTTGCTCCTTGACTAGATGTAAATAGTTCCCGAGATGGGAGAAGTTAATTTGATTTTGCAGTGATCCATACGGTGAGCGCAATAATGCCGCCCAGCCCGATCACCCAGATGAACAGACCCTCAGCAACGGGACCAAGCGAACCGAGCGAGAAACCACCGACTGCTGGTTCATTCTCGATGTACTTCAAGTAGGTGATGATGTCTGACTTTTCTTGCGGCGTCAGGTTGGCGTCGCTAAAGACCGGCATGTTCTGCGGACCTGTCACCATCGCTTCATAAATGTGCGATTCATCCACACCGGTCAGCGGGGGAGCGAACTTCCCTTGTGTAAGCGCACCACCTGCTGCGGAAACGTTGTGGCACATTGCACAGTTGATGCGGAACAGCTCACTACCGTTTGCGGCATCGCCGTCAGCTTGGAGGAACTGCGTGTCAGGCAGGTCAGGGCCTGGAGCGAGTGACGCAACGTAAGCCGAGAGCTGCAGCGTCTGCTCTTCAGTGAACTGCGGTGTCTTCACCATGCCCTGAGGGCCCTGGAACGCGAGCGGCATACGTCCCGTGCCGACCTGGAAGTGTACTGACGCGGCGCCAGCACCAATCAGTGAGGGACCCTCGTCAGTTCCTTCAGCGCTCATTCCGTGACACGTGGCACAGTTCGCAGCGAAGAGCTTTTCACCATCATCAATAGTTGACTGAGAGGTTAAGTCAACTTCGGCTGTGGCCGATGTTTGGCTGAAGCCAACATAAGCGCCGCCGGTAATCAGCAAACCGACTGCAACAAGGGCTGTGGTTGCGAGGGGGTGACGGCGACCCGTCTTACGCACATTCTTTCGAGTGCGAGCCATAGTTGATGTCTCCTATTTACTTCAGAATGTAGATGATTGCGAACAAAATGATCCACACGATGTCAACAAAGTGCCAGTAGTAAGAAACTACGACCGCAGTTGTTGCCTCTTTGTGGGTGAAGTTCTTTACCGCGTAGAGACGTCCGATGACGAGCAGGAACGCGAACAAGCCCAGCGTCACGTGAATGCCGTGGAAACCGGTCGTGAGGTAGAAAGCACTCGCGTAACCGTTCGCTGACATGGTCACACCTTCAGACATGAAGGTTGCGTATTCCCAAGCTTGGCCTGACACGAAGATCGCGCCGAGGAAGAACGTCAAATAGAACCATTCCACGGTGCCCCATTTGCCGATCTGGAAGAGCTTTCCAGTGCGACGTGGCTGCATGCGCTCGGCGGCGAAAACGCCCGCCTGGCAAGAAAACGACGAGCTCACAAGAATGAGCGTGTTTATCAGCGCAAATGGGAAATTGTGCTTAGCAGTCTCAAACGCCCAAAGTTCGGGAGCCATGGCACGGATCGTGAAGTAAATGGCAAAGAGTCCAGCGAAGAACATCACTTCGCTACCCAGCCACACAATCGTGCCGGTCGCGACGACATTTGGTCGCTTCACCGCCTGCACGGCAGAGTTCGTGTTCATTGTGGTTGTAGTCACCTCTCCATTGTTACTGAGCGAGTACACGGGTATGGGAAGTCCCGAGTCCGTCATGACACTCAGTGAAACGGTCACATTCAGCATACCTGACTTTTCGCTGGGAAATGTCCACCTAGGACTCTTCGGCGTGTGCGCAATCATCAGATGTTTTGGACGTACCGTTCGATCATGTAAAACATGATTTCACACCTTGAATAGACTCGCGTTTATTCATGCTGAATTCGGGGACTAGACTATTTGCCATGGAACTCGAAGAACTGACGTGGCCCACCGTATTAACGACTTTGCTTGAAGGTGACGCTATCAGCGTGTCGCAGGCTGAGTGGGCGATGGGGCAGTTCATGAAGGGGGAGGCCTCAGGGGCTCAGCAAGGCGCATTTCTCATGGCTCTCGCTTCAAAAGGTGTCGCTGTTGGTGATCTTGTGGGTTTTCGTGATGCGATTCTTGCTGAGAGCACACCCATCGATATGACAACGGATGCCCTCGACATCGTTGGTACCGGTGGCGACCGAGTCGGTACCGTCAACGTGTCCACGATGGCATCCATGGTGTGTGCTGCTTCTGGGGTGCCAATCATTAAACACGGCAATAAAGCCGCAAGCAGCAAGTCTGGCGCCTCAGACATTCTGACAGCGCTTGGCGCGCGTCTCGACTTGACGGCTCAGCAACTAGCCCAGGTGTTTACAGATGCCGGTATCGCGTTCGTACATGCCGCACATTTCCTCCCAGGTTTCCGGCACGTCGCACAGACTCGCAAAGAGCTTGGAGTGCCAACGGTATTTAATTTCCTCGGTCCACTCTGCAACCCGGTACGTCCAGAAGCGTCCGCAATCGGCGTCGCAGACGCGCAGCGCGCACCCCTGATCGCTGGGGTCTTTCAAACTCGTGGGGCTTCAGCACTAGTTTTCCGAGGTGATGATGGGCTGGATGAACTCACAACCACTGGTCACTCACACATCTGGGAAGTGAGCAGGGGAGCGGTCACCGAACATGATCTAAACCCCACTGACTTGGGCATCAAGCGTTCAAAAATTCAGGATCTTCTCGGCGGTACACCGGAAGCAAATGCGGATGTTCTTCACCGTGTGTTTGCTGGAGAGACGGGCCCGGTTCGAGACATTGTGTTGCTGAATGCTGCTGCTGGAATGGTCAGTTATGACCTGTACAAGAATCCAGACTCAGTGAACGAAGCGTTACTTGAGCGGCTACGCGCAAAGATGGAGATCGCGGCAGACACGATCGACACCGGCAAAGCTTCACAAAAAGTCCAGGATTGGGTACGTGCAACTCAAAGCGTCTAAAGCCTTGTGAGCTCCCACGGCCTGCAATCTCACAAAGCACTGTTCATCGCACCGGAACGAGATTTACAGGACAGCAACTCTTTCCCTGCAAATTGCAGCACTAGGGGAGCTGTTTCTCAACCTCAGCGGAGTGGCGCGAAGAGAGGAACCGTCAGTTCGAGTTTGACTAAACTGACATAATATAGATTATCCATTTTTACTCATATGCCGTTGCCCGGCGGTTTCGACAGTCGGCCGACAACGAATCAGCGCACGATGGTCAGCGAAAGAATCTCACGGTTACAGAATGCGCACCCTGCTAAGGCAGCTGACTCACCGGCTACGAGCCAGGCTGATCCATTATCGGTAACCAGACCCACGAATGCTGCAACAGCAGCAACGGCAACGCCGAGCACAACCAGGAGCTTCAACAGCTTCCGAGAAAGCCTCGGCTGAACCTTCGCGCCAATAGACTTTTCGCGCAATGGAGCAACCCACGCGACGAGACCAAAGCTTGCCAGTGTGAGCGCAATGGCACCGACCACGTCGCTGGGTCGATGCCATCCATACGCAAGAATCTGTACGGTTACCAACCCGAGCAATGCAGTGCCAAAAACTGACATAAACCCGCGAAAGGATGGTGGGACCGCCCAGATAAGTGCGCCGATCAATACTGCATAGACTGTGACGTGCCCGCTAGGAAACGTGTTAACTGCATCAACTTCCCACAACGGTGGACGCTCAAGAACCGCGAGCTTCAAAACCTGAGACAGTAAGAGCGCCAGCGCTGGCGCAACGAAAACAACAACTGCTCGGCCCATTCCCCATCGAATAAGTGCAAGTATCACCACCACGATCAGCGCAATGATTACACTCGTGTTCGAGACCAGCATTAGTGGCCCCGCTGGCGTATAGTCAAAGCTTGCCGCCGACAAAACCGATGCTTCAAGCCGCTGTCCGGTTTCGTTCAACACGGCAAGCACATAAGCGGTCGTACCAACAATTAACGCAATAACGGTGGTCCAAAGCGCCCGTACGCGGCTACCACGTAACTTCATTGGCTCCTCCGTCAGTCTGATTCGCAAATCGTGTTGCCCAGAGCGCAATTGCTGCAGACGTTGCCACGTTCAATGAATCTACCCCGTGTTCCATAGAGATCTTGACGAGCGTGTCTGCCGCGCCGAGTGCCCGAAACCCGAGTCCGCGGCCTTCGTTACCGAAAAGTAATGCAACTTTATCGGGAACCTCTTGAAGAAATGCTTCAAGCGACAACGCGTCGTCTCTGAGCGCAAACGCAGCAATCTCAAATCCGTGTTCGTGAAGGAGCGGGCCGGCCGCGTGCCAGCCAGGAAGTCGTGTCCACGGAACTTGAAACACAGCCCCCATACTCAGTCTGACGGACCTTCTATAGAGTGGGTCCGCACACGACGGGGTCAAAAAGACTGCGTCTGCGCCGAGAGCGGCAATCGACCGGAAAACTAACCCAACATTGCTGTGGTCAAACAGCTCATCTAAAATCACCACACGATGCGCATGTGCGAGAAGATCACTGGGGTTTGGAAGCTCCGGACGGTGCATTGCCGCAAGAGCACCTCGATGCACTTGAAACCCTGTTACCGCTTCAACAGCGCTCCCCTCCCCTACAAATACAGGAATTTCAGGATAACCTTCAAGTAACGGTTGAACCTTGTGAAGCTTGTTTTCGGCAACCAGGATCGATCGTGGCTGGTGACCCGCCTGGAGCGCGCGTTCAATCACTTTCTCAGACTCAGCTATATACAGGCCTCGTTTCACTTCAAGTATTTTGCGCAATTGCACGTCGGTGAGGGAATTGTAGTCCCGCAGACGATCGTCCTGTGCATCATTGATTGGAATGATGTTCACGTCTGACGCTCCCAAAATTCACAAATAATTTCAGCAACATCGTGCGGTGCTTCGTAGTGAGAAAGATGACCTACACCAGGCAACACGTGCAGGTCTCCCCCAGCAACCGTGCGAGCCAATGTTAATTGTGTGTGCAGCGGTGTAATGTCATCTTTATTTCCGGCGATAACGACTGTGGGCATGGTAAACGAGTCCGAAAATTCCATCACGGTGTGTGACACTGATGCTTCGAAAGCGTCGAGCAGAGTCGTCCGGTCTGAATAGCCACTGAAGTATTGCGCATGTTGCTGGTGGATCCAGCGCCTCAGACCTCCCTCGCCTGTTTTAGCCATCACCTCGCTCATCACGCGCACAATGAGCGGATGCGCCAATAGTGTTTCGGCTAGCGGTGCCGGCAATATTTTCCCTGCACGATAGTAGGCAATAGCAAGCTTTGTCAGCGCCTTGCGCGGACCCTGAAGAGCTGGCGAACTGATTGGATTCACCAACGCGACAGTCTGTGGGGAATAACCGACCGCTAACGCTTGCGCGGTAACGAGCGTGCCAAATGAATGTGCTACAACGAGACTCCCCCCGGGGGCCATCGATGTAGCGAACTCTGCGAACCATTCGCCGTAGGTTGTCAGATTGTGGGTGGATCCAGGTAGCGAAGGGCTCTCACCAAACCCAGGAAGATCAGGTGTGATGAGCAAAATTTCTGGGTGCCGTTTGATGATCTCTTGGGCGATGAGCAACAATCCGTGATGATCTCCTCGGAAACCGTGCACCAGAATGACGGGCATCCCCTCTGGATTACCCAGCTGATGATACGCCGCAGGACTATCCCTGACGGTGATAAATTTCAGCGGCATACTCACTCAGCTATTCTATCGATCTTGTTCTGGAGAGAGCCGGAGTTATCCGCAAGTTGTGCAGAAATGTCAGACCGGGCCGATACGCTACATATAAGAACCCTCTGACGGACAACATTAAGGAGCACCGGTGGCCGCTACAACGCCTCTCTGGGCAGACACCATCGCCGCTTTTGACACAGAAACCACTGGAGTCAATCCTCACGAAGCTCGCATCGTGAGTGCCAGTATCGTATTGGTGACTGCGAACGGAGTCGTCAGCGAGCGCTATGACTGGCTGATTAATCCCGGTATCCCGATCCCACCCCAAGCATCTGCGGTGCATGGCATCACGACAGAGGTTGCAGAAGTCTCTGGCATGAGACCAGATATAGCGATTGCGCAGATTGTTGAACGGCTGTTTGCGATGCTCGAGCGTGGTTTCCCTATCGCCGCCTACAATGCCCCGTTTGATTTGACGCTGCTTCGCGAAGAAGCAAAGCGTCATGGAGTTGATTGGCCAGACGTGGTCTCCCCCGTCATCGATCCACTCATTATCGACAAGCAGGTCGATCGTTACCGTAAGGGCAAGCGCCAGTTGGCACTTGTCGCTGAACACTATGGTGTCACTTTAGATAATGCTCACGATGCCGGCTCAGATGCGATCTCTACCGCGCATATCGTGCAGGCATTGGCAAAACAATACGCCAAGCAACTCCCCACCGATGTCGCTGAGTTACACACCTCTCAGATCTCTTGGGCAGCTGAACAGGCGCAGAGTCTTCAAGAATATTTCGATCGTATTGGTCGTACAGGCAACCCCGTAAACGGAGCTTGGCCGATACACGCTTAACATGACATGCTGCAATCAGCTGTTACGTATCGAGGCATAAAAAATGCGGACCACTCGTGAGAGCGGTCCGCATTTTTTTATTCGTCTTATCTGACGTATCAATGAAGCTTTAGGCGCCGAAACCTTTGAAGCGCTGGTTGAACTTCTCGACACGGCCTGCCGAGTCAAGGATGCGCTGCTTACCGGTGTAGAACGGGTGCGAAGCACTTGAAATCTCAACGTCAAGAACCGGGTAGGTTTCACCATCGAGCTCAATGGTCTTGTCACTGGTGAGCGTTGAGCGGGTCAGGAAGCTCTCCCCCGACGCGAGGTCGCGGAAGACAATTGCCTGGTAGTCCGGGTGAACGTCGGTCTTCATGGTGGTCCTTCGATTGTTGTGAATACTTGCCGCGTCCGGCAAGCGAAAGTCAATATGAGCGAAATAATCGCAACAGCGTTTGAGTCTACCAGAATTCTAAGCGGTTTTCCGAACGTGCTGGAGATTCTCGGGCGCGCGTCGTTCAAACCAGCGTGCTGAGACTCGCACGGAAAGCACAATGACACCTACCCCTATGGGGATGCCTGCGAGGAGGGACACATATCCTGCCCATTCCACCCAGAACGCGGCGATTCCAAACCCGAGCGCTAAGCCATTGAGCAGGCAACATGCGACGATGCCGATGAGTGTCCCTAAGAAGTTTTGTATATCACCGCTGCTCCCTTTTCCGAACGGGTTTCCACCCGGAGGCGGCGCGGTCCCTGGCAGAAGTGTGCCCACAGCTAAGCCAACGCCAATCGCTACGAGAGCGCCACCGATATTGATCCCGAGCGCGGCTGGAAGCATCTCTGGCACTCCTGCGCTCAAGACCGTCACAAGAGTCGCTACAAGAACTAAGGGCACAAAGATCAGTGCGATTGTCATGGCCCGACCAAGACGGTCGGCTCGACCGGTAATGCCAGCAAGTTGGTCACCCGCTAATGCTTCCCCGTCATAAGCCAATTCCATCTGCGCAATTGAGAGAATACTCACGCACACCAGCAGTGGTGCGAATATTGCCGCAGGTTTGCCCAGTTCGGGTGACAGCAGAAATTGTGTCCATACGAATACAAAAATCAACAAAATGAATGATGTCGCAATATTCATTTGATGGCGCGAGTCTCGCAAAAAATATCGCACTCGTCGAGCAGCGACACCACCCCACGCAGTTGCCGGGAACAGGTTATCGATCCAGGTCCCGTCGTGGGCAGCTGATCCACCACTTGATTGGATTGGTGCGGTCAGTCGCGCCGTCAGCATTCTGGACCACAACTGCCAAGCAAGAACAGTAGATCCAAGGGTTATTACCGTAAGACCCGCAGCAGTCAAGTACTCCCCTGCTGCAATCGCACCTGGCACTGCTACCGGGGCCACGGGCGGGAGCCATTGCACAATACTTCCAACCTGTCCGAGCAGGGAAACAACATCGGCACTCACGGTCGCTTTTTCTATCGCACGAATCACAAACTGAAGCAGCACGCCGGCGCTCACAGCAAGAAGGAACAAGATCACCATCGCCGTGTCTCGCACGCGACGATTTTTTGTTCGCGAAGCCAAGCCGTCGGTAATCAGCCGAGTCAACAAAAACCACAGTGTGATCGCGAACGGAGAAACTAATATCGCAGCGATCAACGTTATTGCTGTGCCACTCCACACGATCCACAAACCAAGAAGAGACAGGGCAAAAGCTATGCCAGTAATTCCGAGTAATCCGCTGAGGAACAGGCCAAACGTGAGATCACGCGGTGTTACAGGCAAGAGGGACAGCTGCTCTGGCCCAGTTGATTCTTGTAGACCAATCACGAAGGCAATAACTAGCCAAATCGCCCAAGCCGCAAGTCCGGCAATCGCAACAATATTGCGAATCGTGTCCACATCAGCAAAAAGTCGCCCGACGACAGAAAACACAAAAACCAGTGTGACTGCTCCGAGTGCGTACAGTAGGCCGACCACGACACCAACGATCGTCCACGCCGATCGAGTGAGGCTGCGTAGCGTCTGACGCCAGCTCAACGCTAGAATTATCCGAGCCATTCAAGGCCTTCATTCGTCGCACCTCCGCCGACCATTTCGACGAAACGATCTTGTAGCGACTTCCCCTGCTGCACAGCTGGAACAGTTCCGGTCGCGATGAGTTGGCCCTGGTGGATCACAGCTACCTGATCGCACAGTTGCTCCACCAGTTCCATAACATGGCTTGACAGGACTACAGTGCCACCGCGGGCCACAATCTGTCTCAAGAGCGCTCGAATTATTTGGGAAGAAACGGGATCTACCGCCTCAAATGGTTCATCCAATATCAGCACTTTTGGACTGTGGATCAGCGCCGCAGCAAGCCCAACCTTCTTTTTCATACCGGCCGAGTAATCAACAACGAGTGAATTGCCTGCTTCTGCCAAACCCAGAGTATGAATCAAGCTTGCGCTTCGCTCTGCTATCTCATGTTCTGGGATCCCACGCAATAGACCCGTGTACCGCAGGAGTTCTGGGCCAGTAAGACGGTCATAGGTGCGCAGACCGTCAGGCAGTACACCCATTCTTGATTTTGCCGCGACGGGATCACTCCAGACGTTCTGTCCAAGAACACTCACCTCACCAAAATTGGGACGTAAAATACCGGTCGCCATCGATAAGGCGGTGGTTTTTCCAGCGCCATTTGGACCAACGAGACCAAACATCGTTCCAAGCGGGATGGCGAGTGTCAGGTTGTTCACGGCAATTTTTTGACCGAAGTGTTTGCCGAGACCACGGAAAGCGAGTGCAAGCTGTTCAGGGTCCTGCGGCCCTGGTGTAGGTGCGTACTCAGGGTTTGTGTTCATATACCAATGTTTCCAAACTGGCCTTGAGACAACTTGAGTACAAACGCCCTGCCCGCGCTATACGCGTGCAGTTGCCGAATAACGTCCAACGTGTTCGCTCAGTTCAAATGGCATACCGAACGTTGACTCGAGGTTTTCTGAAGTAAGTGTGTGTTCAAGTTCGCCCTGTGCTTGAACCTGCCCATTTGCGTTCACGAGCAGGACATGCGTAAACCCTCGCGGGATTTCCTCGACGTGGTGCGTCACCATGACTAACGCGGGCGCATATTCAGACTGAGCGAACTCGGAAAGTAAACGAACTAACCGTTCCCGCGAACCCAGATCGAGGCTTGCGGTTGGTTCATCGAGTAGGAGTAATTCGGGATCGGTCATCACTGCACGTGCGATCATAGTGCGTTTGCGTTCACCATCGCTCAGCGTGCCAAAACTTCGGTCAGCAAATTCAGTGAGGTTCCATGAGGCAAGAACCTGATCGGCTTGAGCAATATCAAAGTCGTCGTACTGTTCATTCCAGCGTCCCGTGACGGAATACGCGGCGGTCAGCACAACATTCCGGACGCTTTCTGTTGCTGGAATGCGTCGTTCCTGCTCACGTGCTGCAACGCCAATTCGGGTGCGGAGTTCAAAAACGTCAACTTTACCGAGCTGCTCATCGAGAACGTCAACAGTTCCAGAAGTTGGGTAGTCACTCGCAGAAGCAAGCTTCAAGATCGTGGATTTTCCGGCTCCGTTCGGGCCTAGGATCACCCACCGCTCAGAACTGTCGACCGCCCAATTGAGATTCTGCAAGATCGCTCGCCCGTTCCGGACGTAGTTCACATCTGTCAGTCGCAACACATTTGCCATGACCATTACCCTACTCGTTTCTGCCGTTCATTTGACGACCCACGCCGTCTCGTAATTGAGCGCGTCAGCTCGATATAGGCTGAAAGGTATGACACATATTTCTCCGCGCCCGCTCGTCGTTCTTGACTGCGACTCAACTTCCATTGAGGAAGAAGTTATTGAACTGCTCGCTGAAGTGGCTGGCACACGCGATGAAGTTGCCAGAATTACAGAACAAGCAATGCAGGGTGATCTGGATTTTGCTGCGAGCCTTCATAGCAGGGTTCAGACTCTCGCAGGGGTTCCTGTTGAAGTTTTTTCGAATGTCGCATCGCAAGTGACACTCTCTCCCGGTTTGAGGGAGCTTATCGAGGCAGTGCACCACCGTAGCGGCAAAGTCGGCATTGTCTCAGGAGGCTTCGTTGAAGTACTGGATCTTTTTCTGCCTGACACTGGAACCGATGTCTGGCGAGCTAACCGGCTCGAAGTGAAAGATGGCGTATTGACAGGTCGCGTTGACGGCGAGATTGTTGATGCGCACACAAAAGCCTCGTCTCTACGTGAATGGACGAGGCTATTTGGAATCAATCCGGCCCATACAGTGGCTATTGGTGACGGCGCGAACGACTTACAGATGATGGAAGTCGCGAGCTTAAGCGTCGGCTATCGACCCAAATCGATTGTGCGCGAGACTGCCGACATCGTTATTGAGGACAGTCTCGCGCAAGTGATTGAACATCTTGATCGGCTTTAGTGTCCCATTCCAAGCCCACCGTCGACAGGAATAACTGCGCCTGAGACGTACGCAGAGTCAGGACCGGAAAGCCACGAGACCGCACCAGCAATTTCGGAAACATCACCAAAGCGTGCTGCTGGAATCTGTGACAGGTATTGCTTCTGTTGCGCTTCGGGAAGCACCGACGTCATGTCAGTATCGATAAAGCCAGGTGCTACCACGTTCGCGGTGATACCACGGCTTCCAAGTTCACGGGTCAGCGAGCGAGCGAAACCAACCAGACCAGCCTTAGATGATGCGTAGTTGATTTGTCCTGGTGATCCATAGAGACCCACAACACTGGAGATGAAGACGACGCGTCCAAACCGCTGCTTTAAGAATCCCTTTGCAGCGCGTTTGACGACACGAAAAGCTCCGGAAAGGTTCGTGTCAATCACGCTCGTGAATTCGTCTTCGCTCATTCGTAATATCAGTGTGTCCTTCGTCACGCCGGCATTTGCAACCACAACCTCAACCGCGCCGAGCTGTGATTCAACTTCGGTAAAAGCAGCATCAATAGAGGCTGAATCAGTAACATCAGCACGAACCGTCAGGGTTCCGTCGGGTCCTTCTCCCGAACGGGCAGTCACAGCCACGCGGTGGCCATCTTGAACCATGCGTTCAGCGATCGCGCGGCCAATTCCACGATTTCCACCAGTAATAAGCACAGTACGTGCAGTTGACATATCGGGATTCCTTTCTTTTGCTGCCTTGATTGTAGCCGGAGGGCTCTTTTTTCAGCTGAGGCGCGTAGGCTAGTAGTGGCTAAAAGGAGATGAATTGGCTGACAAATACAACGTGACGAGCGTTGGCGCGAACCCTGCAGAGGATCGTGCCCATCGGATACGTTTCTACTTCATCTCGATGTCTCTGCGCTTCGCGTGCGTCGCGTCTCTTTTGTGGGTTCGCGGCTGGTGGGTGATTTTGCCTGTCCTAGGAGCAGTCATACTGCCATACCTCGCAGTGATGGTCGGTAACGCAGTTGCTAATAGCAATGATGATGCAAAACCTGAGAAGGTTACACCAGCGGAAATTATGCCACCAGATCACGAAAGTTCTGAAAATCCCCACCAATTGATAGTTATTGATGCGCCTGCTGAACGACGCCAAACCGGCGAAAGAATCCCAGATTCGGACACATCTGCAGGAGACCAGCCAGCGTGACATCAAAGTTTTCACTTTTCGGCGGTGAAACAGCCGTTCCTATGAAATGTTCGCGCGCAGGGTGTATTCAGGCTGCAACTCAAGCCATTGTGTGGCGTAACCCAAAGATTCATTCTGTCGACCGCCGCAAGACTTGGCTTGCCTGTGACGACCATATCGATACGCTTCGAGACTTCCTCGCGGCTAGGGACTTTCCGCTAGAGGTCAAAGAGGTGTCCGAGCTTTGAGACATGGTGACCGCCGCTATAGCGGCTGGAAGTTCCTCTACTCCCCCAGGTGGCTTGGATACTACGCGATGCTGGTCATATTCGCGGTTGCCTGTGTGCTGTTGAGTAACTGGCAATTTGATCGCCGTGAAGAAGCACGCCAGGAAATTCAGCGCATTGAGAACAACTACGACGCCGAACCAGTTCCGCTTCAAGAGGCAGTGCCGGACCTCACATACTTTGATGAAGACACGTTTAAATGGCAGCCTGTCACCGTGCATGGCAGATATGTTGGTGACCCAGTGCTTATTCGCAACCGCCCTGGCGCGGGCGGTGTTGGGTCAGATATTGCACAAGCATTTCTGACGGATCGTGGGACAGTGTTTTTCGTGAATCGTGGCTGGGTTGATGTCACAGCTGACGATCCTGAGGGTGAAGACCTTCCGGTCGCACCAGACGGTCAAGAGACCACTATCGTCGCACGGCTTCGAGCTTCAGAACCTACTGTTCCTGGCCGTACCTCGGTTGGACACACCGCTGGGAGCATGCACGTATCCGAACTTGTTCGCGTTGCGGGTGTCGAACAGTACGAGGCATACGCTGAGACTTTTGGCATGCTCGTAAGTGAAGAGGCCGCATATGACCATGGAAGACTGCCCGCGAAGCCTGAAAAAGATGAAGGCTTTCACCTTTCTTACGCACTTCAGTGGCTCGTCTTTATCGTCATTGCGGGCGTTGGCGTGGGCTACGCCGCTCGACAAGAATTCAGGAACTTTAACCTGGGGTCCGACCGTGTGCAAGAAATGGACGACAAGCGCGAAAAGCGGAAGAAACGTCGAGGGTTAACTGATGCCGAACAAGAAGATGCGTGGATCGACGCGCACATGAGCGAGTAGCTCGAAGCATCCCGCTACGCGAGCTCAATCAGCTCAAGGTATTCTTTCGACCATAGATCTTCAGTGGCTTCCGGCATCACAAGAACACGTTCAGGGTGCAGTGACTCTACGGCGCCAGGGTCGTGGCTGACTAAAACGACTGCCCCACTGTACGTCGACAGCGCACCGAGGATCTCTTCACGACTCGCAGGGTCAAGGTTGTTTGTGGGTTCATCAAGCAACAAAACGTTCGCGCTCGATACAACCAGCGTCGCAAGTGCAAGGCGGGTTTTTTCGCCGCCTGAGAGCACACCGGCCGGCTTATGCACGTCGTCTCCTGTGAAAAGGAACGAGCCGAGAACCCGCCGTGCCTCGGTTTCAGTGAGATGGGGTGATGCAGAGACCATATTCTGCAGCACACTTCGGCGAACATCGAGCGTCTCGTGTTCCTGCGCGTAATAGCCGACTTTCAAACCATGACCTTCAACTATTTCGCCGGTATCCGGCTCGTCTACTGCGGCAAGCAGCCGTAGAAGAGTTGTTTTTCCTGCGCCATTGAGACCCAGCACAACAACTTTGGACCCGCGATCAAATGCAAGATCCACCCCCGCAAAGATTTCAAGTGAGCCGTATGACTTGCTTAAGCTATCAGCTTTCAGCGGGGTCTTGCCGCAGGCTTGCGGCTCGGGGAATCTAAGTTTTGCAACGCGCTCGACTTGTCGCTCCTCTTCCAGGCCTGAGAGCATACGTTCTGCACGCGCAACCATTTGATGCGCAGCTGCTGCTTTTGTAGCCTTCGCGCCAAATCGGGCCGCCTGGTCTTTGAGTTGACTTGCTTTCTTCTCAACGTTGGCGCGTTCTTTACGTCGGCGTTCTTCGTCGGCCGCTCGCTGACGAAGGTAATGTTTCCACCCCATATTGTAGATGTCGATGACTTGCCGGTTACCGTCGAGGTAAAACACACGGTTCACAGTTTCATCGATAAGGTCGACGTCGTGACTAATCACGATGACTCCGCCTCGGTATGATCGTAAAAAATCACGCAGCCACAGAATCGAATCGGCGTCAAGGTGGTTTGTCGGTTCGTCAAGGATCATTGTGTCTGCGTCACTGAAAAGAATTCGTGCGAGTTCAATGCGACGTCGTTGACCACCCGAGAGGGTTCCCAGTGTTTGATCGAGTATTCGGTCTGGAAGTCCAAGGTTGTGTGAGATTGTGGCGGCTTCGGCTTCAGCAGCATAACCGCCAAGCGACTGAAACTGATCAGTAAGGTTGCTGAATCGTGTCATTGCGCGTTCTGCAATTGCGGGGTCGTCACTGGCAATCTCCGTAGTTGCTTTACGTAGATTCCGCGTCACCGTTCCCAAACCGCGCGCGTCCAATATACGGTCTCGAGCCACCTGCTGAGGGTCACCGGTCTTCGAGTCCTGAGGAAGAAAACCCAACTTGCCACGGACATGAATCGTGCCTTCTGCCGCCTGAAGCTCGCCAGAAAGTGTTCTGGTGAGTGTGGTTTTTCCCGCGCCGTTTCGACCAACAAGTCCAATCTTGTCCCCCGGATTGACCACAAACGAGACCTCACTCATGAGTCGACGGGCGCCGACATCGATTGCGATTGAGTGGGCTGTGATCATAAAAGTGCCTCTCGAGGAGCGATGTTATCTGGGTGGATCTGTGAGGGTGTCAGTTTTTGCGCTGTGCTCGCTGACGGGTCTGATGAAGCACCGGTCCAGTCACAGCAAACATTGGGCCCGGGAACGTAGCCCGGGCCCAATGACTGGTAATGAACGGAGGGGGTTAGATGCTAAAGCCGAGGGCTCGCATCATATCTCGCCCATCTTCAGTAATGCGTTGTGGTGTCCACGGTGGCATCCAGACCCAGTTAATACGAAACGCACGTACGAGGCCGTCTAGCGACTCTCCAATGTCTGCTTCGATCACGTCGGTGAGCGGGCATCCTGCACTGGTAAGTGTCATGCTAATCACAAGCGCGTCGTTTTCGTCATCGTATGCGAGATCGTAGATGAGACCGAGATCAACAATGTTGACTCCGAGCTCGGGGTCTGCGACCTCTTTGAGCGCGTCCATCGCCTGCTCACGAAAATCAGGGTCAATTCCGACTGTCGTTGCTTCTGTCATGGTGACTCCCTTACGCGGTTGCGGTCAGGTAGCGATCGTAACCTTCTTCTTCAAGTCGTTCCGCGAGTTCGGGGCCGCCCTCTTCAGCCATGCGGCCTTCAACAAATACGTGAACGAAGTCTGGCTTAATATACCGGAGAATACGAGTGTAGTGCGTAATGAGCATTACGCCAAGGTCGTTCGAACTGTGGGCCCGGTTGACGCCTTCAGAGACGATACGCAGCGCGTCAACGTCCAAGCCGGAATCCGTCTCATCAAGAAGTGCAACCTTCGGTTTCAGGAGCTCCAGCTGCAAGATCTCCGCGCGCTTCTTTTCACCACCCGAGAAGCCTTCGTTGACGTTCCGTTCCATGAATTCATTGCCCATACGCAGGTTCTTCATAGAATCTTTCACTTCAGTCATCCATGAACGAATAGCGGGTGCTTCACCATCAATGGCAGTTTTTGCCGTTCGGAGAAAGTTCGCCATAGTGACACCGGGAATTTCAACCGGGTACTGCATCGCAAGGAAGAGTCCTGCCTTTGCACGCTCGTCTGCAGACATTGCAAGGACGTCTTCGCCATCAAGCGTGATTTCACCTTCGGTGACTTCGTAGCTTGGGTGACCAGCAATCGTTGACGCCAGCGTTGACTTGCCGGAACCGTTCGGTCCCATAATTGCGTGGATCTCACCAGAGTTAATGGTGAGGTTTACACCCTTGAGGATTTCTTTTGGACCGTTGTCGGTCTCTACCTGAACGTGCAGGTTGTTAATTACGAGTGTTGACATGTCTACTTGTTCTCCTTGTAGATCGGAGTCGGATCGATAAGAATTTCATCGTTTTCGACCTTCAGGTCAAAAACGGGAACCGGTTCGTATGCCGGCAGGTTTTGCGGCCAACCAGTGCGGAGCGAAAACTGGGAACCGTGTGCCCAGCATTCAAGATTTTCACCTTCGACGAAGCCTTCACTGAGTGAAATGTCGCCGTGTGTGCACCGGTCTCCAACGGCGAAGAGATCACCAGCAGAGTCGCGGACAACGGCAATATCTTGCCCGTCCAATTCGACCCGTACTGGAGTATCTACCGCAACTTCATCAGAACGACACGCACGAAGGTACGTCACTGCTGTGACCCCATTCCTGCCTGAATAGCAGCGTCTGATTGAGCAAGTTCGTCTTCTAGTCGCTCAGTCAGCTCGTTCACGATTTCTTCGTTACCGATCTGCTGCACAATCTCATTCAGGAAGCCATGAACCACTAGTCGACGAGCACTGAGCTCATCAATACCCCGTGACATGAGGTAGAAGAGCTGCTGCTCTTCAAAGCGGCCCGTTGCGGAAGCATGCCCCGCACCTTCAATATCGCCGCATTCAATCTCAAGGTTCGGAACTGAGTCTGCGATCGGGCCACGACCGAGCACAAGGTTTCGGTTTTCTTCGTAAGTGTCGGTACCGACCGCATCCGCACCAATGAGCACGTCACCAATCCACACGGTATGTGCTTTACTACCTTGCAGTGCACCCTTGTAGCTCACTCGTGAGCGGCAGTGTTCGGCAATATGGTGTACCCACACTTGGTGCTCGAGGTGCTGGCCTGGGTCTGCATAATACAGACCGTACATCTCAATGTTTCCACCCTTGTGCGCAAGCTGCACGGACGGGTTCAAACGGACGATTTTCCCTGAAAGGGTAACCACAATGTGTTTCAGGAACGCATCGCGCCCGACAACAACGTGGTGCGCTGAAAGCTGCACCGCGTCATCGTCCCATTCACCAAGGGTGACAAGGGTTACGTTCGCGCCATCACCGACACGCACTTCAACGGTTTCCGACAGACGTGCAGTGCCTTCATAAACCAAGACGACGAGGCCACTTGCGTTCGGCTCAATGTCGACGAAAACGTGGCCGCCTACTGCATCAACGCCGTAGTCATTGAGGCGAATGATGGATTCTTTGTATTCCTCGCCTGACACCGAGATGAGCAGTGCCTCATCAAACGTGTTCCATGCCTGTGCAGCTGCCCGATCTTCTGGCGGGTGTACCGTACCCAGACGGCTATCACTCCGGGGGATAAACGAGGCTGAAATTCCAGGAACTTTGGGATCGTCTACCGAAGGTTTAGCCGGCTTCAGTGGACCATTCAGTAGGTCGCTGAAGTCACGGACTGGGGAGTACTTCCATTCGGCTTCACGACCCGTCACCTCATCAAAATCCTCGAGGTTAAAGGAGTGTGGTCGCTCTGCACGCGATTGGACCGGCACGAATTTATCTTCGCGCATTGCAGTAGCTACATTGTTCTCGGCTGCCAACTTAGCCCACCGATCCTTCCATGCTCATATCGATCAGCTTGTTGAGTTCGAGTGCGTATTCCATCGGCAGTTCGCGAGCAATAGGCTCAATAAATCCACGTACGATCATCGACATTGCTTCGGTCTCAGATAGACCGCGACTCATCAAGTAAAACAACTGGGATTCGCTCACCTTGGTCACAGTCGCCTCGTGGCCGAGCTGCACATCGTCTACTCGTATATCAATCGCTGGATACGTGTCTGATCGCGAAATTCTGTCGACAAGTAGCGCGTCACAAATAACTGAGTTCGCAGAGTTATGCGCGTTTTCAGCTATTCGGATTTCACCACGGTAGCCGGCACGTCCACCGCCACGCGCAATCGACTTCGACACGATCGACGACTGCGTGTTTGGCGCCTGGTGGATGATTTTTGCGCCTGCGTCCTGATGCTGTCCCGGACCAGCGAAAGCAACCGACAGTGTTTCACCCTTCGCGTGCTCACCGGTGAGGTAAATCGATGGGTATTTCATGGTGACCTTCGAGCCAATGTTGCCATCGACCCACTCCATGGTTGCGCCCTCTTCAGCAATTGCACGCTTGGTGACCAGGTTGTACACGTTGTTCGACCAGTTCTGGATCGTTGTATAGCGCACACGTGCGTTCTTCTTCACAATGATCTCGACGACAGCCGAGTGCAATGAATCAGATTTGTAGATAGGCGCGGTGCAACCCTCAATGTAGTGCACGTAGCTGTCCTCGTCCGCAATGATGAGCGTACGTTCAAACTGTCCCATGTTTTCCGTGTTGATACGGAAATATGCTTGCAGTGGGATTTCTACGTGCACTCCCTTAGGAACGTACACAAATGATCCACCAGACCACACTGCAGTGTTCAACGCTGCGAATTTGTTGTCACCGGACGGGATAACGGTGCCAAAGTATTCTTCGAAGATCTCCGGGTGCTCACGCAATGCCGTATCGGTGTCTAGGAAGAGCACGCCCTGCTCTTCGAGATCCTCACGAATCTGGTGATACACAACTTCTGATTCGTACTGTGCCGCGACTCCTGCAACCAGGCGCTGACGTTCAGCCTCGGGGATCCCGAGACGTTCATACGTGTTCTTAATATCTTCCGGAAGATCTTCCCAGGTCTGTGCCTGTTTTTCAGTCGAGCGCACAAAGTATTTAATATGGTCGAAGTCGATCTCAGAGAGATCTGCACCCCAACGCGGCATAGGTTTGCGTTCAAAAAGTTTGAGCGCTTTCAGACGCCGCTGAAGCATCCAATCTGGTTCTTCTTTCAACCCGGAAATGTCGCGCACAACATCTTCGCTCAGGCCGCGCCGTGCGCTTGAACCTGCCGAGTCGGTGTCGTGCCAGCCAAATTCGTATTGTCCCAGGCTTTCCAGCTCTGGTCGGTCAATGAGCACGTCTGACATTGTGTACCCTTTCCTCGTTATAAACCTTCATCCACAGTATGAGAACAAAATTTGCATGGAAATCATTCCTTGCAAAGACCCGGAGGCGCTCAATGCCGTCGGTTCCACTCACCTGCGTGAAGTATCCTTGTAACTGAACCGAGAATCCTGGTCACTACGGACCTGGACCAGTTCGATAGCCACAGCTTCTCATTCTACAGATTTTGTTGAGATTCTGGGGAAATCTAGGCTGTTTCATAGATGTGTTCAGCCTGTAGCGTACGCATACGGTCATAAAGGAGAAAAGTGCGTCAGTCACAGGGTATATCCGCCTCAGACCAAATCAACAACTTGGACCGAACTGCCCCTCAGCCAGACGGGTCAGATGCCCCTGGCCGCTGGAAGGCATTGAAGGTTTTCGCTTGGCTCTCACTGATCGCGAATGTGTTGATCATCGCCACGGGTGGTGCGGTTCGCCTCACTGGGTCTGGATTGGGATGCCCCACGTGGCCTATGTGCACGCCAGGCTCCCTGGTGCCCACCGAAGAGCTTTCGTGGCACAGCCTTATTGAATTTGGCAACCGAACGATGACCGGGGTCTTGGGCATACTCGGAGTGATTGTGTTGCTCTTGCTTTGGCGCTGGCGCAACCATCGTCGAGACTTGTATGTTCTTTCAATCATCGTGATTGTTGGAATTATCGCTCAAGCAGTTGTTGGCGGCATCACCGTCTGGACTGGACTCAATCCCTTTATCGTTGGGTTCCACTACTTGGCGACCCTTGCACTGGTGGCGATCACCACTGTTTTTATGATTCGGTTCTACAGCTCGCTGGGACGACGCGTGAAGGCGGTACACCCGCTGTTTCTTGTGCTCACACATGTCACCACGTTGTTTCTTGCAATAACGCTAGTTATCGGCGTTTTGACCACGGGGGCTGGCCCGCACTCGGGTGATGCTAACGTTCGACGCACCGGTTTTGACGCGTCACTGCTCGCCCACTTGCACTCTTGGCCCGGATATATCTTGCTTAGCCTCGTGCTTATTTTGACAATCTGGGCAATGTCAAAAAACCTCCGTCCAAAAACTCAATTTCTGTGTTTGCTCATTGTGCTGATCGTGCAAATCTTTATCGGGGTATACCAGGCGCGTAACGGTCTTCCTGCGCTCAGCGTTGGCGTACATATGTTACTCGCAGCTGTATCTACAGCATTCATGGTGTGGGCTGTTATGAATCTCAAACAGCCGGTGAGTGACGAGCCTCAGCCGTAAAGCGCTCCTGCCGCTGTCACCGCACGCCGAAACAAGAAAGGCTGCCTTCGTCTTCGCATGGAGACGGAGGCAGCCGTGTTCTATCGAAGTTCGTAGGCTTCGACCTACTTAAAACGGAAGCAACGGATCTACCGCTAGCGCGAGCGAGATTAACGTCAGGTAGGTAATTGACCCGCTGAACACTCGCATGGGTTTGCCTTCACGACCATGAATTGCATGGTGGTACAGCCGATGTGCTTCGTAAATGAAGTAGCCACCGGAGGCAATTGCGGCAATAGTGTAAACAATGCCAAGTTCTGAAATGGGTATGAGTAGTAACGAGCTCACAACAGTCGCCCAGGTGTACAAAATTATCTGTAGCCCCACCGTTGTGCGGCCGCGGACTACGCCAAGCATGGGAACTCCCGCCGCAGCATAATCGTCACGGTACTTCATAGACAACGGCCAGTAATGCGCAGGTGTCCATAAGAAGATGATGAGGAAAAAGATCCAGGGCGCCCAGTCAAGGCTTCCGGTAACTGCCGCCCAGCCGATGAGCACGGGGAAACATCCAGCAATACCACCCCAAATAATGTTTTGCTCGCTGTGTCGCTTAAGTACCAGCGTATATATGACGACGTAGAAAAAAATCGCAGCCAGCGACAGGAGCGACGCGAGCCAGTTCGTGGTGAAGTATAACCACGCGATAGAAGCGACTCCCAAAATCCACGCAAAAATAAGCGCACTGCGGTCCGAGATCTCACCGGTGACCAGCGGACGATTTTCGGTGCGCTTCATCTTCCGATCCATATCCCGATCGATGTAGCAGTTAAACGCACTCGCAGAGCCCGCGCTGAGTGCTCCCCCTATCAACGTGGCAATAACCAGCCACAAGTTCGGCAGTCCCTGTTGCGCCAGAATCATTGCCGGCACTGTAACGACGAGGAGAAGCTCCATCACTCGTGGTTTTGTCAGCGAAACATACGCGCGAATTATTGAACCAATTGAGCGACTTGAAGGCCGCTCGTTATGAGTTAGTGGGGCGAGAGATTGTGTGGACATCACCCTCCATGGTACGCCATTTATCATATGAATGTTTGCGGAGCCAGACCTCGATACTCGGCGCGAGCTGGGCTATGATTATCACATAGTGGTCTCTCTGTACGATTGTAGAGAATTAGTAATTCACTTGTCATAATTCAATGCGGCGACGCGCGTATGGCCTAGGCTTGAAAGGTGTCGCTGCAATGCGACCCAGGCCATATGATGCCCGTTTGAGAAAGGCGTATAACGACGTGCCAGAACTCCAGTGGAATGAACTCGACGATCAAGCGGTGAACACAGCCCGCGTACTTGCAGCAGACGCTGTCGAAAAGGTAGGCAACGGTCATCCCGGCACTGCCATCAGCCTTGCTCCGGTGGCATATCTGCTCTTTCAGAAGGTCATGAAGCAAAACCCTTCAGATACGGATTGGCTCGGTCGCGATCGATTCATTTTGTCGCTTGGCCACTCTTCTCTGACCCAATATGTTCAGCTCTATCTTGGTGGATACGGGCTCGAGCTTGACGACCTAAAAGGGCTCCGAACCTGGGGATCTCTTACCCCAGGTCACCCGGAATACGGTCACACTCGTGGCGTAGAAATCACTACCGGACCGCTCGGACAAGGCCTTGCTTCTTCCGTGGGCTTTGCATACGCGCAGAGATATGAACGGGGCCTGTTTGATCCTGAAGCGGCTCCAGGTGAAAGTCCGTTCGATCACCATATTTATGTCCTAGCCAGTGACGGCGATTTGCAAGAAGGAATCACGAGCGAGGCGTCCTCACTCGCCGGTCATCAAGAACTCGGCAATTTGATCGCAATTTACGACGCGAACCAAATTTCGATCGAGGATGACACTGACGTCGCATTTACCGAAGACGTTGCTGATCGATACCGTGCGTACGGTTGGCAGGTCATCGATGTGAACTGGAACACGCCAAACGGGTACGTCGAAGATGTTCCGGCGCTGTATGCGGCGATTGAAGATGCGAAAGCTGAAACTTCACAACCGAGCCTGATAATTTTGCACACAATTATTGGATGGCCAAGCCCTGGGAAGCAGAATACAGGTGGCATCCACGGTTCCGCGCTTGGCGCCGACGAACTTGCAGGGCTCAAGAAGGAACTCGGTTTTGCCGCTGAGAACCATTTTGAAGTGAGCGATGAAGTACTCGCCCACACACGCGAAGCAGTAACGCGTGGCAAGAGCCTCCAAGCAGAGTGGCAAAACTCCTTCGACCGATGGGCCGATCAAAACCCTGAACAGAAACAACTGTTCGACCGCGTGAACTCGGAGGAACTCCCCCCAGGCGTCCTTGAAGCGTTGCCCACATTTGAAGCTGGACAAAGCCTCGCTACTCGAGCTGCGAGCGGTAAGACTCTCGCCGCTCTGGGTCCAATCATGCCTGAGCTTTGGGGCGGATCAGCGGACCTTGCCGGTTCAAACAATACGACTATTCCCGACTCAGCGAGCTTCATCCCGTCACGCAGATCAACCTCAACTTGGTCAGGGAATGAGTACGGGCGCGTTCTGCACTTTGGTATTCGGGAACACGCGATGGCAGCAATTTTAAACGGCATTCAATTGCACGGTAAGACTCGCTCGTTCGGCGGAACCTTCTTGATCTTTAGCGACTACCAGCGTCCAGCGGTGCGCCTTGCGGCGCTCATGAACGTTCCGTCGCTGTTCGTATGGACGCACGACTCAATCGGGCTTGGCGAAGATGGACCAACTCACCAGCCCGTTGAACAGCTAGCAAGCCTGCGAGCCATACCAAATCTCTCAGTTGTTCGTCCAGCAGATGCTAACGAGGTGTCAATTGCTTGGCACGAGATCCTGAGCCGTCGCGAGGGCCCTGCGGGCATCGTCCTTACTCGGCAGGGTGTGCCAGTTTTTGAACGAAGCAACTCAACAGCCACCGGCTCAACGTTCGGCAGTGTCGAAGGGGTTCGACGCGGAGCATATGTACTTATCGACAGCCCAACCGGCTCCATTGATGTCATTCTCCTCGCGACAGGCTCTGAAGTTCAGCTCGCGGTCGAAGCACGGGCTGAACTTTCACAGCACGGCATCGGTGCACGTGTAGTTTCGGTGCCTTGTGTCGAATGGTTTGACGAACAAGATGACGCATACCGCGAAGAAATCCTTCCAGCGCAAGTCACTGCACGAGTCTCAGTAGAGGCTGGGCTCTCCCTCGGATGGGAACGTTACGTTGGTGATCGAGGCCGTCACGTCTCCCTCGAACACTTCGGCGCGTCCGCCGATTACCAAACGCTTTACCAAGAATTTGGACTTACCACAGACGCCGTTGTGCAAGCAGCGAAGGATAGTCTCGCTGCACAGTAGCAACAGTCAACATACGCAGTGAACGAGTCAAGGCAACGACCTTCGACGCTCACATCATTAGCCCGCAGCGCTACACTCGCTGCAGCAAAAGCTGAAGGGAACAGCATGACCAAATCAACTCAAGATCTCAGTAACGTCGGCGTCAGCATCTGGCTGGACGACCTCTCACGATCACGCCTGAGCTCAGGCAACCTAAAACAGCTGATCACTGACCGAAACGTTGTCGGTGTCACCACGAACCCCACAATCTTTGCGGGAGCAATTTCGGGGGGTGACGGTTACGAAGAGGCGATTTCCGCGTCCAAAAAGGCGAATCTCTCCCCCACTGAAACAATTTTTGAATTGACAACCACTGACGTAGCAGATGCGTGCGATCTCTTCGCTGACGTTTTTGCGCAATCAAACGGCCAAGATGGTCGCGTGTCCATTGAGGTGGAACCCGGGCTTGCAAACGATGCAGCTGGAACTGTGACTCAAGCTCGCGAACTTTGGCAAAAAGTGAACAAACCAAACGCCATGATTAAAATTCCGGCGACTGAAGCTGGTCTTGAAGCCATCGCAGATACGATCGCCGAGGGTATCAGCGTCAACGTCACTTTGATCTTCAGCCTCGAGCGTCATCGTCAGGTGATTAACGCTTATCTGACCGGCCTTGAACGTGCACGCGAAGCTGGTATCGATATCAGTACGATCCACTCTGTTGCGTCTTTCTTCGTGTCACGCGTGGATACTGAAATCGATAAGCGCCTCGAAGCAATTGGCACAGATGAAGCCCTCGCACTCAAGGGCAAATCAGGCCTCGCAAATGCGCGACTTGCATACGAAGTATTTGAGCAGGGCTTTAGAAGTGAGCGTGCCAAGCTCTTCCTCGATGCAGGAGCTCAGCTGCAGCGACCATTGTGGGCCTCCACGGGTGTGAAAGACCCGAACCTGCCCGATACCTTGTACGTCACTGAACTCGCCGTGAACAACGTGGTTAATACGATGCCTGAGAAGACGCTTGAGGCGCTTGCAGATCACGGGGAAGTTCACGGAGACACAGTGACTCACGCGTATGAAGATGCAAATGCGACGCTCGACGCAATTTCACAGCAGGGCATCAGCTATGAAGAAGTAACCGCACAACTCGAGACCGAGGGCGTAGATAAATTCATCGCGTCATGGAACGAACTCGTTGCAACTGTTGAGACGCAGTTGAAGGATGCATCATGACCGAAATCGTTGTGGAACTCGGAACTGAGTTCCCTGACCTTACCGAAGTCGTAGACGAACTGGTTGGGCTTCGTTTCGCCAGTCGTCTCGTTGGCGCAGACGCAACACTGTGGGGCGATGCGGCGCAAGAGGAAGCGTCTATCAGGCTCGGGTGGATTGATGCGGTCGAAAATTCACGAGAGGTCGTAGTAGCGGCAACCCAGCTTCGCGACGACCTCAATGCACGTGGTATTCGACGCGTCGTCCTCAGTGGCATGGGTGGTTCGTCGCTTGCTCCGGAGCTCATCTGTAGAGAAGCAAATGTCCCGCTCACAGTGCTTGATTCAACGCATCCTGATCAAGTTGCCGCTGCGCTAGACGGAAAGCTAGCTGAAACAGTCGTGGTGGTGAGTTCAAAGTCGGGATCAACTGTTGAAACCCGAAGCCACCGTGACGTGTTCACACACTCCTACACTGAAGCAGGTCTCAACCCGGCTGACCATATTGTGGTCGTCACTGATCCCGGTTCACCTCTCGAAGCATCTGCGCGTCAAGCAGGAAGTCGTGTTTTTCTCGCGGACCCCAATGTTGGCGGGCGCTACTCAGCGCTGACAGCATTTGGCCTAGTACCTTCAATCTTGGCCGGCGCGGACGTTCATGAGCTTCTTGCTGATGCGCAGGCTGTTCGCGATGTCCTTGCTGAAGACTCGGCGAACAACCCTGCACTCACGTTGGGCGCGGCTATTGCAAGTGGCCTTCCCGAACAATTTGCGCTCATTGTTGCTCCGAACCCAACGGATCGCAGTGGGCTCGGTGACTGGATCGAACAGCTGATTGCTGAATCTACGGGGAAAGAAGAAAACGGAATTCTGCCTGTAGCAGTTCGAGGCGCTTCACCCGAAACCGGAATCGATTTTTCTGCGCACGCACTTCGCCTCTGGGCTCCGTTGTCACCGACACGTGAGCTGACGAGTGATGAGCTGGCAGTTTCGGCGCCTCTGGGCGCACAGTTCATGCTCTGGGAAGCTGCAACTGTAGTCGCAGGCGCGCTCATTGGGATTAACCCATTCGACCAGCCAGATGTCGAGTCAGCAAAGATCGCAGCACGAGAAGTGCTCGAACAAGCTGACCGCGAGCCACTGCCGGAGCAGCCTCTCACGAGCTCCCCGGTGACCCGTGTGGGCGGTTACCTTGGTGACCCCACGCAACCGCAGACTCTTGCGGAAGAAGTGTCTCGGCAACTCGATCAGATCGCGGCAGACGGATATCTTTCGATTCAAGCGTATGTCAACCGGGAGTCCGAACACGCGAGGCTGTATTTCGCACTGCGTGACTCCTTGGCGAAACAACTTGCTGTTCCGGTTACTCTCGGGTTTGGTCCCCGTTTTCTGCACTCAACGGGACAGTTCCACAAAGGCGGCCCCCGAACCGGTGTGTTCCTCCAACTGCGCGACGTGCCCACACAGGACGTGGTTATTCCTGGACAATCGGAAACCTTCAGTCAATTACTCGAAGCACAAGCCGACGGTGACGCATCTGTGTTGAGCAAACTCGGGCGACCGGTTCTTGTGCTTCGTCTTCTTGACACCCCACAGGGGCTCCGAGAGCTAGAGGAAATCGTTCGTTCATACAAAGGAAGTAGCGCTCGGTGACCAGTACCCCAGACGCGAGTTCATTTGCGAACCCGTTGCGGTCCGATGACGATGTTCGAGTTCCCCGGCCGGCTGGTCCCTGCGCCTTGGTACTCTTCGGAGTAACCGGGGACCTAGCCGGGAAGAAGCTTCTTCCCGCGATTTATGACCTTGCGAACCGTGGCTTACTTCCTCCAGGCTTTGCACTCGTCGGTTTCGGGCGCCGCGACTGGACTGACGAACAGTTCGTTGAGGTTGTTAGAGATTCAGTTGAAGCACGTTCAAGAACGGGTTTTGACCAAGACGTTTGGGATCAGTTCTCGGCAGGCATCAGGTTCGTCTCGGGATCATTTGACGAAGCAGCTGCCTACGAACGTCTCAGCGAGACCTTATCTGCACTCGATGCAAATCGAGGCACATCGGGTAATGTCGCGTATTACATGTCAGTACCGCCAAAGTCGTTTGAGACTATCTGTAACGGGCTTCGTGACGCTGGACTCGAGAGTGACCCTAACGGTTCGGCATGGCGGCGCGTTGTAATTGAAAAGCCGTTTGGACACGATCTTGAGTCGTCGCAGGAGCTCAATCGTGCGGTGAACGACGTATTTGCACCCGAACACGTGTTCCGAATCGATCACTACCTGGGCAAGGAAACCGTCCAGAACATTCTGACCTTTCGGTTCGCGAACTCACTCTATGAGCCAATCTGGAACAACGAATACGTCGATCATGTACAAATCACGATGGCGGAAGACATTGGTGTTGAAGGCCGTGCCGGCTATTACGATGGAATCGGCGCCGCACGGGACGTGATCCAAAATCACCTGCTTCAGCTCATGGCGTTGACCGCAATGGACCAGCCTGAGTCCCTTGATGCAGACGATCTACGACATGCGAAAGAAAGTGTGCTCGCCGCAGTCAGGCTTCCCAACGATCTTGTCGCGTCCACTGCACGAGGCCAATATTCCCCTGGTTGGCAAGGTGGATCTCGAGTACTTGGATTCACTGAAGAAGATGGCATGAGTGAAGAAAGCACGACTGAAACGTTCGCAGCGGTCACACTCGGCATCGATAATGATCGTTGGCGGGGTGTACCTTTCTACCTACGTACAGGTAAGCGTCTCGCCCGACGTGTGACCGAGATCGCGATTATATTCCGGACGCCGAAACCTGGCCCCTTCGCGCAGGAAGATCTACGCAAGAATGCGATTGTTATTCGTGTGCAGCCTAATGAGGGGGTCACGACCAGGTTCAGCGCGAAAGTACCAGGTCCAGGGCATCAGGTCCGTAACGTCACCATGGACTTCGGATATAACCATGCCTTTACTGAGGCAAGCCCTGAAGCCTACGAGCGTCTCATTCTTGACGTTCTCCTCGGAGACCCACCGCTATTCCCAGGGCAGAAAGAGGTTGAACTGTCTTGGAAAATTCTCGACCCTATTGAGGATGTTTGGCGCACACAGGGTAAACCTGAGCAGTACACTCCAGGAAGCTGGGGCCCAGATAGCTCGGCCGAACTGCTCACTTCGAGCAACCGTAAGTGGAGGCGTCCATGATTGAGCGCTTTGAAAATACGACAGTTCGCCAGGTTGCGAATCGTCTCATGGAAATTCGCAGTGAAGGCGGGGTGAACACGCTCGGTCGAGTGCTAACTCTGGTCATTCGTACCACCGAGCAAGGTCTTGAGGCGTCGGTGAACGCCGCAATTCAAGCTTCTCAAGAACACCCCATGCGCATAATCGCCGTGGTTGATTGGCGACCAGAAGAAGAGTTCTTTCAACAAAACTATTCTCGTGACAGTGATTCGCTCGCTGCTGAATTACGGTTGGGCGGTGATGCAGGGGCCGGTGAAGTCATTATTTTGCGCCCGCAGGGTGCCGTGAACGAAGACATCGTGCACCTTGTTTCCGGTCTGCTCGTTTCTGATACGCCAATTGTTGTGTGGTGGTTCACGGTCTGGCCTGACGACGGTGACACGATGCGCAGCTTGTCGGCACGGCACATCCACGATTCGGGCGCGTTCCGCGGCGAAGCGATCGATCATCTTAACCGTTTATGCCACAATTTTCAGGCCGGAGATACGGATCTTTCGTGGGCAAGGTTAACGCTGTGGCGTGCACAGTTGGCGGCAATGCTTGATAACGTCAGCGACTTCCAGATTGAGAAAATTACTGTTAGCGGAACAGGTGACTCTGCTTCAACCCTTCTCCTAGCTGCATGGCTCGGTCTTGAACTTGACGCCCCGGTTGAAACAATCGACCTCCCCGAAGGTGCAAATGTTGCCTGGGGTATCCACTCAATTACCTTGCAGCTTCCGAACGGGGCGGCAGCAATTACGCGCTCACACGGAGCATTCGCGCGAATCGAACAGCCAGGTCACCCACCTCTTGAAGTGCCACTACCTCGACGCAGCTTGCCAGACTGTCTTATTGAAGACCTTCGTCTTCTCGGTACGGACGATCTCTTTGCGCGCGTTGTGAAATATGGTGTCCCACAGCTTGAGCCGTAACCGTAGCGCTCAACCCAGACTGATTGGAAGAATCCCTTGTCATCGTCATTCTCTCAGCCTCACCTCATCCGCTCAGCTGACTCGTCCTCGTTAGCTCAGCTGCTCGCGCACGACACCATTGAGTTGATTCGTCAGAAACAGGACGAAAATATTGTGCCTACGGTCGCATTAACTGGCGGATCGATGGGTATCGCGATGCTGAGGGCGATCCAAGCAGATGCCACGCGGACCACAGTAGATTGGGCTCGCGTCAACTTTGTTTGGGGCGACGAGCGTTGGCTACCAACCGACGACGTGGAGCGGAATGATCGCCAGGCTCGAGATGCGCTTCTGGATCATATTGGAGTCGATCCTGGGCGTGTGTATTCCACGTTAGCTTCTGACGCCGGAAGTCCTCTAGAAGATGCCGCAGCTGTGTATTCTGACGTGATCTCCCGTCTTGGGCATCTCGATCTTGTGCTCCTAGGAGTCGGTCCTGATGGTCACGTTGCGTCATTGTTTCCCGGCCGTGACGAGATATCAAGTTCTGCCGAGGGTGCCATCGCGGTAAGGAATAGTCCGAAACCTCCCCCGGAGCGTATCTCGCTCACCCGCACCACGTTGTGTAGCGCCGCCCAGGTCTGGCTTTTAGTATCCGGTGCCGGAAAGCATCAGGTGTTCGCCGAAGCATTCCCCCAGCTTCTGCAACAGGACGCCGAAGCTACGACTACCTCTGAAACAGGGTCGCTGGTGAATCTCCGGCTGCTCCCTGCTGCTCAAATTTTGGGTGTTGAACAAACCCGAGTATATGTGGATCAGGGAGCACTCACCGGCTCAGAATAAGTCGGTCAGTACTCCCTGAACTACGAGTGGGACGCGTTCCACAAACTCGAGAAGCTACTTCTTTGCCCCGCGGCGTTCCCGAAGCTTCGTGAGCGCGTTTTCAAGAAGATCGTGCGCTTCTTGTTCGGTGCGTCGCTCTTTCACATACGCGAGGTGAGTCTTGTAGGGTTCGTTCTTCGACGATTCTGGCGGAGCTTGCTTGTTGCGGCCAGCGGGAAGCCCTGTTTGAGGGGAATCAATTTGCTCGGGAATATCTTCATCCGCGACATCTGCGGAGAAGTGCCTGATGGTTTCGTTACCGAGAGCATCCCAGTATGACACTTCAATACGTTCGGCACGTCCCCCGTGGTCCATTTCACCCATGGGGCCTGAGCCGACGCGAGCTCCGCGTATGGCGTGAGTTCCTGACATGGAAGTCCGCTCCTGTTCTGTTGTATAAGAGTTGCAGCCCGCAGCGTAGTATTTCGGCAGGCGTTACTTCAAAGTATGGGTCGCTGTTACAGCGTGAATCGGGCGATCAGTCCGAGTCCAACGATCGAGAAAAACCACACAATTGAGACGATAATGGTAAGCCGATTGAGGTTCCTCTCGGCAACGCCCGAACTGCCCAGACTTGAGGTCATTCCTCCGCCGAACATGTCTGAAAGCCCTCCGCCTCGACCCTTGTGGAGGAGGATGAATACTGTCAGCAGCAGGCTCGTTAACACGAGCAATACGGTCAGAATAATCTGAAGAATCAGCACAATGGCCCTTCACATGTTGAAGTATGGACGAACGACACTGTCGACTACTATACCTGTCTCGTTCGAAAATTTGGTGAGCGGAGCAGACTAGGCCGTTACGTGCTTAGGAAACTGCACGATCCGACTGAACTCTTCAACTTTGAGACTTGCGCCTCCGATAAGTGCACCGTCAATATCAGCTTGTTTCATGAAGCTTGCGATGTTCTCGCTCTTCACGCTACCGCCATACAAAATTCGTGTTCCTTCGCTGTATTCTTCCCCTCGAGCATCAGCGATCACTTTACGCAGAGCGTGGGCAACTTCCTGAGCCTGTTCAGGCGTTGCAGCCTGACCGCTTCCAATTGCCCACACCGGCTCATATGCGACAACAATTTCGGCATCTGAAGGCAGATGCTCGAGAGCTTCTGCGAGTTGTGACGATGGAACCGCCGAAGCACCGTGCTCTTCGAGATCTTCTGCTGTTTCACCTACACAGATCACGGGTATGAGACCGTGTTTAATCGCGGCCGCGGCCTTTTTACCCACCGTTGCGTTATCTTCGTGGTGGCCTGCTCGTCGTTCTGAGTGCCCGACAATCGCGTACTCGACATCGAGCTTCGCCAGGAATGCACCGGACACGTCTCCGGTAAACGCGCCCGAATCTTCGGGTGATAGGTCTTGAGCTCCCAGTGCGAGGTCGAGCTTGTCTGCCGCGAGCAAGGTCTGCACTGATCTCAGGTCGGTGAAGGGCGGGAAGACGGCAACCTCAACCTTGCTCGGATCATGGTTAGCGTCGGAGAGGCTCCAGCCGAGCTTCTGAACGAATGCGATCGCCTGCAAATGGTCGAAATTCATTTTCCAATTGCCCGCAATTAGCGGTGTGCGTGATGTCGTGCTCATGCCAATACCTCCAGTCCTGGAAGGGTTTTCCCTTCAAGAAATTCTAAACTTGCTCCACCGCCGGTGGAAATGTGTCCAAATGCTTCGTCTTCAAAGTTCAGCGTGCGCACAGCTGCGGCTGAATCGCCACCGCCGACAACTGTTAGGCCCTCACACTCAGTGAGTGCCTGTGCGATCTCACGGGTGCCGTTCGCAAATGCTTTCATTTCGAATACGCCCATGGGGCCGTTCCAAAAAACAGTCTGTGATGCAGCAATTACCTCTGCGAAGTATTTTGCGGTCTTGGGGCCAATATCGAGTCCCATCGCGTTCTTGCCGAATTCAGTATCACCGATCTGGTCAGCTTCAACGATTTCGTGTCGCGCCTGGACATCAAAAGCTTCGGCCACGACAACGTCAGTGGGCACGATGATTTTTACTCCAAGCTCTGCCGCGCGCGTTAGGTAGTCTTGGACCGTCTCAAGCTGGTCGCGTTCTACTAGACTTCCCGCGACGTCTTTATTTTGCGCAGCGAGAAACGTAAACGCCATTCCGCCGCCGATCAGCAACGAATCAACTTGCTCAAGCAGATTCGAAATCACTCCAAGCTTGTCTGAGACTTTAGAGCCGCCAAGCACCACGGTATAGGGGCGTGCAGGGTCGTGAGTCAACCGGTTCAGAACGGTCAGTTCTTTTTCAATAAGGCGTCCCGCAGCACTTGGCAGCAATTGTGGAATGTCTGTGACACTCGCCTGATTTCGGTGCACAACCCCGAAACCGTCACTCACGTACACGTCGCCGAGTGCGGCGAGAGAACGCGCAAATTCGAGGCGTTCGCCTGCGTCCTTACTTGTCTCTCCAGCGGAGAAACGCAGGTTTTCTAGCAGGACAACCTGACCGTCCTCAAGCGCCCCAGCAGTCTTTAGGGCAGCAGACTGATCGACGAGCTGCACTTTTTGTCCCAGCAGTTCACTCATTCGCGTTGCGACAGGAGCCAGCGAATACTTCTCGTCAATCTGACCCTTCGGGCGCCCCAGGTGACTCATCGCGATGACTCGCGCACCTTCGGAAATCAGTTCACGAATAGTGGTCAGGGCTGCACGGACGCGCCCATCATCAGTGATCGTGCCGTCTTGCAACGGAACGTTGAGATCACAACGAATCAATACGTTTTTGCCTTGGAGCGACCCGAGGTCAGACAGAGTACGCAAATTCTCTCCTGTGGCTAGAGACGATCAGAAATGTATTCGGTGAGAGTAACTAGCTGCTGCGAGTATCCCCACTCATTGTCATACCACGCAGAGACTTTCACGAGCGGACCGTTTACTGCGGTGAGCTCAGCGTCAAAAATTGATGGATGCGGATTGTGCACAATGTCACTCGACACAATCGGTTCCTCGTTGTACTGCAGGACGCCGGCGAGACGACCGGATTCGGCAGCCTTGCGGTATGCCTCATTTACCTCGTCCACAGTAAGCCCTTCACGGGTCACAATATTGAGATCAACAATAGAGCCTACGGGAATAGGGACCCGGTATGACGTGCCATCTAATTTCCCGTCAAGCTCAGGAATAACCTTGCCGATTGCACGTGCGGCTCCGGTGGATGTAGGAACGATATTTTCAGCAGCAGCACGAGCACGACGCAGATCAGCATGTGGACTGTCTTGCAGACGCTGGTCTGCCGTATAAGCGTGTGCGGTCATCATGAATCCGTGTTCAATACCGAAGGCATCGTGAAAGACCTGAGCGAGTGGTGCGAGGCAGTTCGTGGTGCAGGACGCGTTTGAGATCACGTCGTGTTTGTCAGCGTCATAAGAATCTTCATTTACGCCCATGACAAACATGGGTGCGTCGCCCTTCGCAGGCGCAGAAATAATGACTTTCTTTGCACCGGCCTCAATGTGAGCACGTGCTGCGTTTGCCTCAGTGAAATGTCCGGTTGACTCAATCACAACATCGATGTTGAGTTCGTTCCAGGGAAGTTTTGAGGGATCGGTTTGGCTGTAGACCAGAATATCGTTCCCGTTTACAGTAATGCTGTCTTCATCGTGGAGGATTTCAGCATCCAGGATTCCGGCAACTGTGTCATATTTCAACAAGTGTGCCAGAGTACGAGTATCAGTCAGGTCGTTCACTGCAACGATTTCAAAGTCCGAACCCCGATCCATTGAGGCTCGAACAAATTCTCGTCCAATGCGTCCAAAACCGTTAATTGCAATACGTGTGCCCATCACGCGCCTTTCAGTATTTTGGTTTATAAACGAAGCGAGGGGCAGATCACGCAACTATGTGGTGATCCACCCCTATCGCTTCAAATTACTAGTCTAGCGATTAGACGAGGCCTTTGGCCTGCTTTTGGGCGCGATCGAGGCGAGCTGCCACATCTTCCCAGTTCGCAATGTTCCAAATCGCTTTGACGTAATCTGCCTTAACGTTCTGATAGTCAAGGTAGAACGCGTGCTCCCACATATCCAATTGGAAGAGTGGAATCGTCGCCACGGGGATCCCGTTTTGTTGATCGTAGAACTGCTCAATTACGAGATTTCCACCGACTGGTTCGTATGCAAGCACCGCCCAGCCGGAGCCTTGGATTCCAAGAGCCGCAGCCGTGAAGTGCGCGCGGAACTTGTCGAATGACCCAAAATTCTCATCAATGGCAGATGCAAGGTCACCTACCGGCTTGTCACCACCGTCCGGTGACAAGTTCTCCCAGAAAATTGAGTGGTTGGTGTGACCACCGAGGTTGAAGGCCAGGTCTTTCGAAAGCTGGTTGATTGCACTAAAATCGTCGTTTTCGCGAGCTGCCTCGAGTTTCTCGAGCGCAGTGTTTGCGCCCTTCACGTAAGTCGCGTGGTGCTTGCTGTGGTGCAATTCCATGATGCGGCCGCTAATGTGCGGCTCAAGAGCTGAGTAGTCGTATGGAAGCTCAGGAAGTTCATATTTCGTCATTGAGTACTCCTTACTCGTTGGTGTATTTCCACTCTACCGAGAACAACCAGATCAATGTCAGGGTTATTCCTTTCCTGCCCAGTTACTTCAGATCTTGTGGCAGATTTGCTTCGGTTCCGGGTATTCCTCGCTGTTGCGCAGACTTATCGGCCATCGCGAGAAGACGTCGGATTCGGCCAGCAATTGCGTCCTTCGTTAATACCGGGTCCGCTTTCGCTCCAAGCTCATCAAGGCTGGCCTCGCGATGCGTTAAACGTAGTTGCCCAGCAATACTCAAATGTTCTGGCACGTCTTCTCCGAGAATCTCAAGAGCACGCTCCACTCGTGCACAGGCTGCGGCTGAGGCTTGTGCAGAACGTCGTAAGTTTGCGTCATCAAAATTTACGAGTCGATTTGCTGTTGCGCGTGTTTCACGTTCTTTACGGCGCGCATTCCAGCTGTTGAGAGTGTCAGTTGCCCCCATGAGTTGCAGCAGACGCGAGATTGCCTCGGCATCACGAACTACAACTTTAGTTTGGCCTCGAATCTCTCGATTCTTTGCTGCGACGCCTATTCTTGAGGCAGCTCCAACTAGTGCCATCGCAGTCTCATTCGTTGGACACACGATTTCAAGGCTTGCAGTGCGACTTGGTGAGGTGAGTGTCCCCCGCGCTAAGAATGCTCCTCGCCAGAGAGCAGCGAGCTCATCAAACGAGCCCGTTGTCAGGCGGTTCGGAAGTCCACGAATTTGACGGCGTCGCGCATCAAGTAATCCGAGTTGACGTGCAAGCGTTTCACCGTCGTTGACTCGAACCAAGAACATGGGGTTTCCGGGCCGCGCGTTCGTTTGTGGCAACTGTCGAGCTTGAGACCGCACTCCGTACAATTCAGCTAACGCCTTACGAATACGCTGAACGATTTGTGGCGTATGTAGTTCAGCCTCGAGCGCTACGCGCCCAGAAATAGTGTGCAGTCCCCCAGCTAGTCGTAATGACGCAGCTAGTTCCGCGTTACGCACCGAGTTACGAGTTTCGGCAACCCGAACAAGTTCGCTTTTAATCTCGGCTGTGGGAGTTGAAGTCGCAGAGGACGACACAGACGCAGGTCCTTTCTCAGGTATTTTGACGGTGTTCTAGATGTTGGTAGGCGGGCTTACTCGCGACCGAGGTCCCGGTGACGCACACTCACTTGCACACCAGGGAGGCGAGCAAGACGATCTGCCAGTTCACGGGAGGTAGCAACCGAGCGGTGTTTTCCGCCGGTACAACCTACCGCCACTGACGCATGACGTTTGTTTTCGCGCTGGTACCCGGCAAACACCGGTGTGATCGCCTGCACAAAACTATCAAGAAACTCTTGGGCGCCCTCCTGCCTGAGGACGTAGTCGCGTACGGCTTCATCGACTCCAGTCAGTGCGCGCAGTTCGGTCACCCAAAACGGGTTCGGTAAAAACCTCATGTCGAGCATCCAGTCAACATCTGTTGGAGTACCGTACTTGAACCCAAAACTTTGGACGACCACTTGAAGTTTAGGGGTATCTTGCGAAGAGAATAATTCACGGGTTTGTGTTGAAAGTTCATGCACGTTAAAACGTGAAGTGTCAATGACAACATCGCTCTTTGCTCGGAGTTCGTGAAGTCGTTCGCGTTCTATACGGATTCCGTCAAGCAGACTTCCGTCCCCTTGGAGCGGATGCGGCCGACGTACCGATTCGTATCGCCGGACAAGCACGTCATCGGTTGCGTCAAGAAAGACAATCCTCACTTGTGCTTTTTCGCTCAGCTCATCGACGGTCTTCTGGACGCTCGTAAAAAAGTCGCGACCACGCACATCAATGACGGCAGCGATACGGGGTAACGCACCAGACGATCGGTCAGCCATGTCCGCGAGAGTCTTCAACATTTGTAACGGCAGGTTGTCGACGACATACCAACCCAGGTCTTCTAACGCGTTGGCAACGGTGCTGCGGCCAGCACCCGACATACCCGTAACAATCAGTATTTCTTGTTCAGTTGGAGGCGGTGTTTGCGGTTCAGTCATGCCTGTTCCTCCTGGTGGCCGGGGTTGCTGTGATCTTCTAGTCTACCGTCACTTGTGGCCGTCTTTTTGCCACGATTACGTGTGATATGAGCATGCACCTGCTCAGCTAAGGCTGGCCCTACGCCGGGTGTACCAGCGATTTGCTCAATTGTGGCATCACGAAGCTTAGCAACGGAACCAAAGTGTTTCAGGAGCGCTTTCACACGCTTCGGTCCGAGGCCAGGAACCAGGGCAAGCTCGCTCTGAATCCCGCTCTTTCGCTGTTGTCGTTGAAAAGTAATCGCAAATCGGTGTGCCTCGTCGCGAATTCTTTGCACCAGGAATAATGCCTCACTCGTCCGTGAAAAAATGACTGGAAACGGGTCATCGGGCAGCCAGATCTCTTCCAAACGTTTTGCGACTCCACACAAGAACACATCACGAATTCCAGCCTCGTCAAGCGCTCTTTTCGCAGCACCGACTTGGGGTTTTCCGCCGTCAACAATGAGCAGTTGAGGCCTATCGCGGTAGACGCCCGTAGGTGCATTACCGGATGCTTCGTGAGCGTTAAGCTGTGCAGCTCTGCGTTTTACCACTTGATAAATCGAGTCCGTATCGTCAGTAGTGTGCTCTATTTTGTATTTACGATAGGCGCCTTTGGCTGGAATCCCATCTTCGAACACGACCAGCGAAGCGACAACACCTGTGCCCTGGAGGTGAGAGACGTCGATACATTCAATGCGCAACGGAGCCTCCTGCATCCCCAGTCCGGTCTGCAATTCGGCAAGCGCATCGCTGCGGCTCGCAAGATCGGCGGCTCGCTTCATTTTGTGTCGCAGGAGGTTCTCCTGCGCGTTGCGGACTGCCCCGTCCATTAACGTCGCTTTGTCTCCGCGTTCGGGCACGTGAATACTAACTTTTCCCTGCCTCGGCCGATGCTTTGACAATGCCGCTGAAAGTTCTGGCTGGTTTGCGGGCGCATTCGAGACATAGATGGTGGCGGGCGCAGTGGCAGATTCTTGGTATGCGGACTGTAGGACTTGCTCCATGAGTGTCTGTGGCGAATCGTCGATTTCTACGTCGACGATCCAACTACGTTCACCTCGAATGCGCCCACCGCGCACAATAAACTGATGCGCTGCTGCTGAGAGTTCGTCGACGGTCAGACCAAACAGATCTGCATTCACATCAAATCCGAGCACGACAGCATTACGTTCGAGCACATGTTCGACCGCCTCGGCTTGATCGCGCAGGCTTGCCGCTTCTTCGTATCGTTGCTCGTGTGCCGCGGCTTTCATTTCTTGTTTGAGGCGTTTCAGGTGGCTACGGTCGTTCCCCTGCAGAAACTGCACCAGCAGCTGTACTCGTTCGCGATGTTCTTGTATCGTGATTTTGCCTGAGCAGGGCCCGTGACAGCGTCCAATCTGTCCTGCAAGGCAGGGTCTTCCAGTTTGTATCGCGCGGTTATAATCCGCGTCGTTACAGGTTCGGATTGGGAATGCTTGTTGGAGTAACCCGACTGTTTCACGGAGTGCCCACACCTTTGGGAACGGTCCGAAATATTTTGCTCCGCGGATTTTTTCATTTCGAGTGATGATAAGTCGCGGTGCTTCAGCAGCGAGCGTAACGGCAAGGTACGGATAGCTTTTGTCATCCTTGAACTGGACGTTAAAGGGTGGTTTGTAGTGTGTAATCCAGGTGTGTTCAAGAACAAGCGACTCGGTGTCGGTCTCAACGACAGTCCAGTCAACGTGCGCCGCAAGCATCAACATTCGGCGTGTTCGAGGCTGCAAGTGTTGTAGCGGTTGGAAGTAGTTATTGAGGCGATTCCGAAGATTTTTCGCTTTACCAATGTATAGGACTCGGCCGTGTTTGTCTGAAAAACGATACACCCCAGCACTCGTGGGGATTTCTCCGGAGGCTGGTCGAAATTCGTGTCGACGATCCTGCAAATCCATGAGTTACGCTATTTCCCTGCAGGATGTTGAGCCAATACCTCTTGAAGGAACTGTCCAGTGGCACTGTGTTCAACAGTTGCAATGTGTTCTGGGGTTCCTTCAGCAACGAGCGTCCCTCCTCCGGCTCCTCCTTCTGGACCGAGGTCAATCACCCAGTCCGCAGAGCGGATGACGTCGAGGTTGTGTTCAATCGTGATGACTGTGTTTCCTTTTTCAACAAGCTCCTGCAGCACCAACAGCAGCTTCCTGACATCTTCAAAATGGAGCCCGGTAGTTGGCTCATCGAGAACGTACACGGTTCGGCCGTTCGATCGACGTTGCAATTCGGTCGCGAGCTTCACTCGTTGCGCTTCGCCACCAGAAAGTGTCGTAGCGCTTTGCCCCAGTCGCACGTATCCGAGACCAACTTCGACAAGGGTCTTTAAGAATCGATGAATCGAAGAAATTGGTTCAAAAAATTCGGCAGCTTCCGATATCGGCATTTCAAGCACTTCAGCAATGTTCTTGCCTTTGTACTTCACCTGTAAAGTTTCTCGGTTATAGCGTTTGCCGCCACAGACTTCACATGCCACATAAACATCTGGCAGAAAGTTCATCTCAATCTTTAACGTTCCGTCGCCTGAACAGGCTTCGCAACGTCCGCCTTTCACGTTGAAACTGAACCGGCCCGGTAGGTATCCGCGCGTTTTAGCTTCTTGAGTTTCGGCGAAAAGATTACGGATTTTGTCAAAAACACCAGTGTAGGTTGCCGGGTTTGATCGAGGGGTGCGGCCAATAGGAGCCTGGTCGACGTGTACGACTTTATCGAGTTCTTCGAGCCCTGTGACCCGCGTGTGCTTTCCTGGAACCATGCGGGCATGATTGAGTTTGTTCGCAAGAACTCGATAGAGAACATCATTCACGAGAGTTGACTTCCCTGATCCACTCACGCCCGTGACCGCGGTGAACACTCCGAGCGGAAATTCAACGGTCACGTCTTGCAGGTTATTTGAGCGCGCGTTGACCACTTTGAGTTGACGTTTTTTGTCGCGCTTGCGCCGCTTCTGAGGAGTGTGGATCGCACGCCGCCCCGCAAGATAGTCGCCAGTAATTGATTCAGGAGTCGACATAAGACCGTCAATGTCGCCCGAGTGTACGACTTTACCGCCTTCAACACCGGCTCCCGGACCAATATCAACGATCCAGTCAGATGAGGCGATTGTTTCTTCGTCATGTTCAACAACGATCAGCGTATTGCCAAGGTCACGGAGTTTCACAAGCGTTTCGATCAGTCGTCGGTTGTCACGCTGATGCAGCCCAATTGACGGCTCGTCGAGGACGTACAGTACTCCGGTTAGTCCGGAACCAATCTGCGTAGCAAGACGAATTCGTTGCGCTTCACCGCCTGACAGTGTGCCGGCAGAACGAGCAAGTGTGAGGTATCCGAGTCCCACTTCGATAAGGAAATCGAAGCGAGCCCGTATTTCACGAAGCACTTGGGCCGCGATACGTGCTTCTCGTTCAGTGAGTTGGATCTGCCCGAAGAACTTTTGTGCGTCCAACAAGCTAAATTCTGTGACCGCCGCGATTGACTCGCCGTTAACGGTGACCGCGAGCACTTCGGGTTTAAGTCGCGCACCATGACAGGTCGAGCAGGGAACCTCGCGCAAGAATTCTGCCCAGCGATCGCGACGGTTGTCGCTTTCTGCTTCAGCATATTGTCGTTCGATAAATGGAATCACGCCCTCGAACCCTGACGTGTATTTCACTTCTCTGCCGAAACGGTTGCGATAGCGAACCTTCACGTTGAAGTCTTTACCGTACAGGACTGCCTGTTGCACTGAGTCCGGCAGCGTTTTCCATGGTGAAGATAATGAAAAATCGAGGTCCCGGGAAAGGGCCTTCAACAGTTTTTCGTAATACTGATACAGGCTCTTTCCTTGACTCGTCCACGGAATAATAACGCCGTCAGTGATGGACAGTTCTGCATCACCAAGGACGAGTTCTTCGTCAACCTGCATGCTTGTGCCGAGTCCTGAACACGTTGGGCAGGCACCAAACGGCGCGTTAAAGGAGAAGGTTCGAGGTTCGATTTCGGTCAGTTCTAGCGGATGGTTGTTCGGGCAGCTCATTTTTTCGCTGTACCGTTGCACCCGTTTAGGGTCATTCTCGTCAACATCAACGAGATCAATTTCGACAGTTCCAACACTCAGTTTCAACGCTGTCTCAATAGAGTCGGTCACGCGAGGCAGACCGTCTGGTTTTGCAACCAACCGGTCAACGATAACCGATATGTAGTGCCAGTCTTGTTTCTTTAATTTCGGTGGTTCGCTGAGCATGATTTGCTCACCATCGACAATTGCGCGGCGGTACCCACTTGCCGCAAGTTCTTGAAACAAATCAACGAACTCCCCTTTTTTCTTCACCACAACCGGGGCAAGTATCTGAAACTTTGTTCGCTCGGGAAGTTCCATCACCTGGTCCGCGATCTGCTGGACCGTCTGTGCTTGGATGCGTTCGCCACATACTGGACAGTGAGGTATGCCCACACGAGCCCACAGCAAACGCATGTAGTCATAGATCTCAGTAATGGTTCCGACAGTTGAGCGTGGGTTACGGTTCGTGGACTTCTGATCTATCGAAACAGCCGGGCTCAAGCCCTCAATGAAGTCCACATCAGGCCGGTCCACTTGGCCAAGAAATTGCCGGGCATACGCACTCAGCGACTCCACGTAGCGACGCTGACCTTCAGCAAAAATGGTGTCAAAAGCGAGGCTGGACTTTCCCGACCCGGACAGGCCAGTGAAGACGACAAGCGAGTCACGCGGGATTGCGAGATCAACGTTGTGCAGGTTATGTACGCGTGCACCCTGGACACTAATGACTTCTTGAGAGCGTTTGAGCGTCACAGCTTTTGAACCAGTTTCAATATTTGCCACTCGACCATCCTACAGTTTTCTACACCGGTATTCGAACAAATATTTGAATAGCGTCGGACCTGCCCTGCCGTCTTATCGGTGCCCGGCGACATCCATCTGGCGAAGCTCTTTTTTTAGCTCCGACACTTCGTCACGTAGCCGTGCTGCAAGCTCAAACTTTAATTCGTCAGCTGCTACGAGCATCTGATCAGTGAGTTTCTCAATCAGCTCTTCAAGCGTTGCCGCTCCCTCTGCAGCGATGCCGTCAGACGCATGCGATGTTCGGGTTCCTCCACCCTTCTTACTGCGCTTTGCAAGAGTCTCATTAGTATCAGCAGCCTCGCGAGCGAGCATCGCGGTAATATCACCAATTTTCTTCCGGAGAGGCTGCGGGTCCACTCCGTGTTCACGGTTGTACGCGATTTGAATTTCGCGTCTACGATTGGTTTCCTCAATCGCTTGATTCATCGATCTCGTTACCCGGTCGGCATACATATGCACCTGACCGGACACATTTCGCGCTGCACGACCAATGGTCTGAATGAGTGACGTACTCGAACGCAAGAATCCTTCTTTGTCAGCATCAAGAATCGCGACCAGCGACACTTCCGGGAGATCAAGACCTTCTCTCAGTAGGTTAATTCCGACGAGCACATCAAACACCCCAGCACGAAGCTCTGTGAGCAGCTCAACACGTTTGAGTGTGTCCACATCGGAGTGCAGATAGCGCACTTTGACTCCGGCCTCTTCTAGGAACGTTGTGAGTTGTTCTGCCATCTTTTTTGTCAAGGTCGTGACAAGCACTCGTTCGTTCTTCTCGGTGCGCTGGCGAATCTGCTCAAGCAAATCGTCAATTTGACCCTGTGAGGGTTTCACTACAACTTCTGGGTCTACCAAACCCGTGGGGCGAATAATTTGTTCAACAACGCCATCAGCGCGGTCAAGCTCGTAGGTTCCGGGGGTTGCCGACAGGTACACCACCTGTCCAATCCGATCCTGAAATTCGCTAAACTTGAGAGGTCGGTTATCGAGTGCACTTGGGAGCCGAAATCCGTGCTCAACCAAAGTTCGTTTGCGTGATGCATCACCCTCATACATCGCGCCTATTTGTGGCACTGTGACGTGAGACTCATCAATTACGACAAGCAAATCGTCTGGAAAATAGTCCAACAAGCAGTGCGGGGCCTCCCCCGGCTTTCTGCCGTCTATATGACGTGAATAGTTCTCAATTCCCGAACAGAAACCGATCTGTTCCATCATTTCCAGATCAAACGTCGTTCGCATACGCAAACGTTGCTCTTCAACAAGCTTGTTTTGTTTCTTCAGTTCAGCAATGCGTTCGTCGAGCTCAGCACTGATCGTCCCCATGGCTCGGTTCATGACCGTACGGCTTGCGACATAGTGAGACCCGGGGAACACTGAAATTGTCTCAACTGATTTCAAGACGTCGCCCGTGACCGGATGCAAATAAGTGAGACCCTCAATTTCGTCACCAAAGAATTCAATCCCCACTGCAAGCTCTTCATACATCGGGATAATTTCGACGGTGTCACCCCGTACGCGAAAGTTTCCTCGGACGAATTCAATATCATTACGCTGATACTGCATGTCAACGAGGCGGCGCAGCAGTGCGTCCCGGTCGATCACATCACCAACTGCTAAAGGCAGCATTGCCTCGTAGTACTCTTCCGGCTTCCCCAAACCATAAATACAAGACACAGTCGACACGACGACGGTGTCACGTCGGCTCAGCAGGGAGTTCGTGGTTGAGTGTCGAAGTCGTTCCACTTCAGCGTTGACCGAAGAATCTTTCTCAATAAATGTGTCCGTTTGGGGAACATATGCTTCGGGTTGATAGTAGTCATAGTACGAAACAAAATATTCGACCGCATTGTTCGGCAAAAGCTCACGAAACTCATTCGCCAACTGAGCGGCCAAAGTTTTATTGTGGGCAAGAATCAGGGTTGGTCGCTGCACCTGCTCAATCATCCACGCGGTCGTAGCACTTTTACCTGTTCCCGTTGCACCGAGGAGCACGACGTCGGTTTCGCCAGCGTTGATTCGTTCGGTTAACTCTCGAATCGCCTTCGGTTGATCGCCGTTAGGTTCATAAGGACTCACGACCTCAAACGGTCGAACACTGCGCGTAGGTTCCATAATGACGAGTGTAAGACTCACCGCTGACATCTTGCACGACATTCGCTTATGGCAAAGCGAAAGGCCTCGACCGGTCAACCAGTCGAGGCCCCAACACACGTGCTAGCTAAACCAGAGACTCAGTTCACGCTCTGCTGTCTCGGGAGCATCGCTTCCATGAACCAGGTTTTGCTGAACCTTTAACCCCCAATCGCGTGCAAGATCACCACGAATCGTGCCTGGCGCAGCGGTTGTTGGGTCAGTCGTTCCAGCAAGGGCACGGAACCCCTCGATTGCACGGTGTCCGTCAACACGTACCGCTACAACCGGTCCTGAAAGCATGAACTCGACGAGAGGCTCAAAGAAGGGTTTCCCCTCATGCTCCGCATAGTGCTGTTCGAGAAGCTCACGACTTGGCGTGAACATGCGCAGATCGGCGATTGTGTAGCCTTTAGCTTCAATGCGTCGCAAGATTTCACCGGTGAGGTTGCGCTTCACTCCGTCTGGTTTGACCAGTACGAGGGTAGATTCTTGTGTCATATCTGTCTCCCTTTTCATGTGTTGATACGAGTGTAACTATTCCATGGCCACACCATGGTGACAGGTCGTTTATTGGATCAGGCCTTGCGCCCGCCAAACTGCTTTTTGGCGGTCAATTTGGGCGCCTTTGATCATTCCGTAAGCGAATACCGCCGTGAATATGAGTCCGACCAGCAGAATGAGTGGCAGGAAAAATGCGCTCAGTAACAACAGAATTTGCACGAGCCACCCGAGCCAAATCCCAACTCGGGTACGCATACAGGCGAGGGCAACGACTGTGAGCACGCACAGCCCAATACCACCCCAGATCCCAAGGGATGGTGGATCAAATATTCTGAGCCCGAAGGTTGTGAGTCCGGTCAGAAAGATCACAAAGAGTTCGAACCCGAGAATGATTGACCCGAGAGCAGCTTGGGTAGAACCTCGACCGTTTGTGTTGCCAGAAATTTTGTTAGCGGCGTTGATTCCCATACGCTCGGACGGCGAGAGCTGCAGGTCCTCGTCTTCTGGTGCTGGTCCTGGACTGTGCGACCGATCTGTCATTACACGCTCCAGCCTTCGGCATGCGCAACGGCAATCGCTTCGCCAGCCAGAACGACCGAACCCGCAACGAGCACGCCGCGACTCTCTGTGGCACTCGCCCAGTCTCGAGCGTCGTCCAATGCATCTTCAAGGGACTGCGCAACAGTAACGTTTGTACCCACTGCGTGTGCGAGCTCCTCGAGCTGTTCAGGAGAAAGGCTACGCGGCGACCTCACGGGTGTCAGTGTTAATCGTGTTGCGAGGGGGGCGAGCTCGCGAAGTACTCCCGCGGCGTCTTTTTCTTCGAGAATGCCTACGATCAGTGCAAGCTCAGCGAACTCGAATGATTCTTCTACGGTTGCAGCGAGCGATCGAGCGCCGTGAGGGTTGTGTGCCGCATCGACGTAGACGGCTGGATCCTGCGCAAGAAGCTGTAACCGTCCGGGCGCCGTGAGCTGAGCCAGGCCGTGCTCGATGATTTCCTGAGGAATCTCACGCTCCCCGCCAAAGAATGCTTCAACGGCAGCGATCGCTAGCGAAGCGTTGAGAGCTTGGTGCCGACCGAACAGTGGCAAAAGTGTCGCGTCATAGGTGTGATTGGTTAAGCCAGCGACGGTAATCAATCGTCCACCCACGGCGACTGGATCGTGGATCAGTCGGATGTCTTCCCCTACGAAATGCACGGGTGCGTTGTGCTCACGAGAAACTCGTTGAATCTCACGTTTTGCGGCCGCATCCTGTTCAGCGCTGACGACGATGCTGTCGTCATTGATTATGCCTGCTTTCGTCCCGGCGATATCTGAGATAGTGGACCCCAATATCTCAGTGTGATCCATTGCGACCGGGGTAAAGACTGCCACGTCCGAGGTGACTATATTTGTTGCGTCCCACTCCCCGCCCATACCGACTTCAATTACGGCGACATCAACTGGCGCATCGGCAAATGCTTCGAATGCCAATATTGCGAGAGCCTCGAAGAAGGTGATCTTTCCCTGGCCTGCGGTAATGAGTTCACTGTCGACGATTTGCAGTGCTGGCTGGAGGTTTTTCCACGCTGCCTCGAGAACGGTCCCGTCTATCGGCTCACCGTCAAGTTGGATTCGCTCGTTGAAATTCACCAGATGCGGGCTCGTGAATAAGCCTGTGTGCAAGCCATGAGCCCTGAGTATGGATTCAATTGCGCGACTCGTCGAGGTTTTTCCATTTGTGCCAGCAACGTGGATGACTGGGAACTGAGTCTGTGGTTGGCCGGCAAGTTCAGCGAACCTTCGCACTGGATCGATCCGCGGACGTGGGTGTGCTTCACCTACTCGCGTGAGAAGCTCCTCATACACTCGTTCGACAGCGCTTTCGGATTCTGCGGCCAAAACGGATGATTCGATTTCTTCTTCAGCACGTTCGAGAAGGGTGGCTTCTTCGTTTTCTTCGTCGTCTCCAACGATCGGCTGAAGCATGTGTTCTACGACTTCACCACGCATCGCATCCTGACTCAGTCCAGTGGGCACGGCGGCAGTGTGTTCGTCTTCGCCGCTATAACTTTCTTCCTCGGCTTCATATGCGTCGTCGTCTCGGCCGACTCCGGTCGCATCTTCGTCACCACGTTCTGCGTCTGCCCACGGATCAGTGAGACGCGGATCCACGGGTTGATCGCTGTCGTCAGTCACAGTCACTCCTGAATATTTCGGTCAACGGTTGCCACGAGCGGTGCCTTCTCGGCGCCGAGTGCCTTCGCAACCACAATACGGTGCACACCCTCTGTGATCTGTGAGTTGCCCTCAGAAACAAGTGAGTCAAGAGTTGCAGTCGCGTGAACTGCGTACCCGACCGCGAGCGTTTCTGCGCGCACAAGCTTCTCGTGTGCGCGCAGCGCATCCGCATACTCAGATGACACGTTTAGAGCAAGAACAATGCGATCACTCACATCGAAACCAGCTTGTTTACGAGCATCCTGCACCGCACGAATTGCGTCCCGGGCGACGCCTTCCGCTTCGGTTTCGGGTGTGGTCGCGGTATTCAGAATCGCATACCCACCGCCGGGAATAAGCGTGATGGCAGAATCAGCGTCACCATCGCTGTCGGCAACGAGTGTGAGCTCGTATTCGCCCGCTTCGAGCTCGACTCCACCTGAGACAACGGTCCCGTCGGCTTCACTCCAGTCACCAGTCTTTGATCCGCGAATCGCAGTCTGTACTTGTTTACCCAATCGCGGTCCGGCAGCACGCGCATTCACCGTTAGCGTGGAGGTGATGCCGTGTTCTTCTGCGCTGGTTTCAGTCTGCTGAGCGAACGTGACGTGTTTCACATTCAGTTCGTCTTGTAGCACACTCGAGAACTCACGTAGTGCCTCGGGACGGTCCGTGACGACCGTCAGTGTGGTCAAGGGCAGGCGTACACGAAGGTTGTGTTGCTTGCGCAAGGCCAGGACCTGCGATGTGATCTGGCGCACTTCGTCCATCGCTTCTGTGAGTCCGGTCTCACAGGGAAATGCTTCAATGTCCGGCCAGTCAGTAAGGTGCACTGACCGCCCCCCGGTAAGTCCTCGCCAGATTTCTTCTGACACGAGCGGTGCCATGGGAGCCGCTACGCGGGTGAGTGTTTCAAGAACGGTGAAGAGCGTGTCAAACGCTTCACGGTTGCTCGCCTGACCGTTCTCGCCGCAGGTGCCTTCCCAGAAGCGGTCACGAGAGCGACGAACGTACCAGTTCGTGAGGGTGTCTGCGAAGACGCGAAGTGACACTGCTGCGCTGGTGGTGTCGAGATTCTCGAGATGCGATTGCACTTCAGCAATGAGCGTGCGGGTTTTGCCCAGAATATATCGGTCGAGTGGATCGCGTGAATCGGTTCGCCACGTGGCTTCGGTGTGGTCAGCATTCGCATACAGGGTGAAGAAATACCACGTGTTCCATAGCGGCAACAGGAACTGTCGCACGCCTTCGCGAATTCCTGCTTCGGTAACGATAAGGTTGCCGCCGCGCACCACCGGCGAGGCCATCAGAAACCATCGCATTGCGTCGGAGCCGTCACGCTCGAACACTTCGTTGACGTCAGGATAGTTCCGTAACGACTTCGACATTTTGTTGCCATCGCTGCCAAGCACAATGCCGTGACTAATCACGTTTTTAAATGCGGGCCGGTTAAACAGGGCAGTAGCAAGCACGTGCTGCAGGTAGAACCAGCCTCGAGTCTGGCCAATATATTCGACAATGAAGTCTGCCGGCTGGTGAGTGTTGAACCAGTCCTCATTCTCAAATGGGTAGTGAACTTGCGCAAATGGCATTGATCCACTGTCAAACCAGACATCGAAGATGTCGGCGATTCGCCGCATCGTGCTTTGACCGCTCGGGTCGTCTGGGTTTGGTCGCGTAAGTTCATCAATGAATGGACGGTGCAGATCCACATCCCCTTCATGGTTGCGGGGCAGGCGCCCGAAGGCTGCTTCAAGTTCTGCAAGTGACCCGTACACGTCGACGCGAGGGTATTCGGGATTATCGCTCACCCAGACAGGGATTGGTGAACCCCAATATCGGTTGCGGCTGATTGACCAGTCGCGCGCGCCCTCTAACCACTTACCGAATTGGCCGTGCTTGACATTTTCAGGCACCCAAGTGATTTCTTCATTCGTCTCAAGCATTCGCTCTTTAAGTTCAGTGACACGAACAAACCAGCTTGACACCGCTTTGTAGATGAGCGGGTTACGGCAACGCCAGCAGTGCGGATATGAGTGTTCATAGCTTTGTTCCCGCAGTAGTCGACTTTCGCTCTTCAACACACGAATGATGGTGCGGTTTGCGTCGAATACTTGTTTGCCAGCGATATCGGCGAGTGAGCCCTCACCAAACATTGGCAAGAACTCTGCGCCTTCGTTAATCGACAGGATCGTCGGAATGCCGTACGCCGCGTTAATAATCTGGTCTTCTTCACCGTATGCGGTGGCCTGATGCACAATGCCTGTGCCGTCACCGGTCGCAACATAGTCTGCAACGGTTACGATCCAGGCGTTTTGCGTACCCCACTTTTCAACGTCAGCGTAGTAGTCCCACAGTGGCTCGTACTTCGCGTATTCCAATTCGCAGCCAGCGACACTCGACACAATAGCGTCAGTGACAACCTCTTCGAGCGAGTTCTCTTCAGTTGCGACATATCCGAGGTCTTTCGCATGTGCCACTAAACGATCTCGGGCGATCAAATACCGTGATCGTCCTGCTTCACCACCATCGGCGGCGCCGTTCGGCCCAGCCGGCACCACAACATATTCAATGTTTGGGCCTACAGCAACGGAGAAGTTTGTCGGCAGTGTCCACGGGGTGGTTGTCCAAGCAAGCATGCGAACATCGGCGAGACCAAGTTCTTCAGCTTTTTCTCCCCGAAGCGCAAAAGTAACAGTGACCGACGGATCTTGACGCATCTGGTATACGTCATCGTCCATACGAAGTTCGTGATTTGAAAGCGGTGTTTGGTCACGCCAGCAATAGGGCAGGATCCGCTGACCTTCATATGCAAGACCTTTGTCATAGAGCTGTTTAAACGCCCAAATCACACTTTCCATGTAGTCCACGTTGAGCGTCTTGTAGTCGTTTTCGAAGTCAACCCAGCGGGCTTGCCGTGTAACGTATTCTTCCCACTCTTCGGTGTACCGAAGAACTGATTCGCGTGCTTTTGCGTTAAACGAGTCAACGCCCATGTCCTCAATTTGTTGCTTTTCGGTAATGCCGAGTTGTTTCATGGCTTCAAGTTCTGCTGGCAGGCCATGAGTATCCCATCCGAAACGACGCTCTACTTTTTTCCCGCGCATTGTTTCAAATCGAGGAAAGACATCTTTCGCGTATCCGGTCAGGAGGTGCCCATAGTGCGGCAGACCATTTGCAAACGGAGGCCCGTCATTAAACACCCACTCTTCTTGACCGTCTCTCTGACGAATCGACTCATGGAAAGTCTCGTCGGCTTTCCAGAAAGAAAGTACCCGATGTTCAACCTCTGGAAATCGAGGTGACGCGACAACACCCTCGGAGGACTGGTCAGGAGTGTGTGGTGTGTGCTGCTTCGGGTAGCTCATGCGGTCCTTCTTCATCGGTTCAGCTTCGGAAATGTTTTTGACACGTCTGCTTCGCCGGGACGGGTAAAAGTCAACTTTCAGCTGTCTACCCGCGGTACCACCCCGCATTGCGTGCTGCGATTAGGCAACACGCCTCTTCGTTTGAGCGATATCGGGCTCACCCGTTCGGTTCTACTGGGCACGTTGGTGTTTGCCTGGTGCTGTTCTTCCAAAAGTTCCCCGGTGATTGCCGGATCGTCACTGTACCGGATTATTGTAGCTGAAATTTGTGGATCCGAGGTGCCCAACTCCTGACAGGAGCTCTCGCGTAAAGTCGTGTCTCGGCGAGGTAAATATTTCTGCTGTCGACCCGTGTTCCACGGCTACACCATCTCTCAGCACAAGTACTTCATCCGCAAGACGGGAAACACTCGAGAGTTCATGTGAAATATAGACGAGCGCGATTTGGTCTTCGTCTTGGAGCTGCTCAAGAAGCTCCACGATTTTTACTCGTGTGCTGGAGTCGAGTGCTGAGACCGGCTCATCACACACCAGTATTTGTGGGCCGATAGCTAATGATCTTGCAATTGCAAGACGCTGTGCTTGACCACCGGAGAGCGTTTCAACTCGACGCTTACCGATATCGGGTGGCAATCCGACTCGCTCCAGTAACGCGGTAACACTGTGCTGGCGCCTGCCATGCTTCCGCTTACGTGCAAGACGCAGTGCTTCTGTCAGCACACCGTTAACACGAACACCGGGTGTAAATGAGTCACGCGCATTTTGGGGAACCCAACCGACCGCAACGCGTTCTTGATTCGAGTCGTCACCCGACTTTTTGATACTTCCGTGACAGGGTGCCACTACACCTAAAATTGCGCGACCAACTGTTGTTTTTCCAGATCCACTTTCTCCTACAATTCCGAGGGTTTTGCCAGCTCTAACGTCGAAATCCAGGTGAGAAACCGCGTTTTTAGTCGCGCCTGGATATTTCACCGAAAGGTTGCGAACTTCGATTCGTGCCCCAGTATGAATTTGCGTGGTTTCGTCTCGAGGCGGAACGACGCCAACCTGTGCTGCGACCAAAGTGCGAGAAACAGCGGTTTGCGGGCTGTGAAAAACGCTGTGTGTCGTTCCCGACTCAACGACGCGTCCCTGATTCATTACAAGCACACGGTCAGCAATCAGGCTGACCGCAGCTAGATCGTGTGAAATCAACAATAGCCCGGCTCCGGCGTCAACATACGTACGGAGTGTGGCCAGCACTCGCCGCTGCACAGTTGCGTCTAATGCAGTGGTGGGTTCATCAGCGATGATGATATCCGGTTCGGCGACCGTTGCCGCGGCAATCAGCGCCCGTTGCCGCATTCCGCCAGAAAGCATAAAGGGATACGACCTCAGCAGTTCAGGGGTCGGATCAAGGTGAGCGCGTTTTAATGCACGATTGACGAGATGCGTACGGCGTTGTTGAGGCAAGTCTGACCTGCCAAAGTCTGACCTGCCAAACTGTAGTGCTTCAGCAACTTGGGGTGCTACTCGCATGAGTGGGTCGAGAGCGCTGAGCGCATCTTGGCCAACATATGCCAGGCGTGAGCGTATTTCGTCTTCGAGGACAGTCGCACCGGTACGATCATGAACCTCCAGGTGACGACTGGATATTAATGGTGGATCAATCAGCCCGAGAATCGACCGTGCCAGAAGGGTTTTCCCGGCACCGCTTTCCCCTACAAGTGCGACACACTCCCCAGACCGAATCGTAAGTTCGCCGATGTCTACGAGAGGTCGCTGTTTCTTGGACTGCACCCGGACGTTGGCCAAGCTGAGAAGAATCGGCTTCTGATCTTGTTCACTCGGCACGACGTCCCCTACTCTGCAAGAGCCTGCTTCCCACGGTGAATGTTGCCGCGGCTATGCCCAGCGCAAACCCAGGAAGCACGACCACCCACCACGCACGCCGTACGACCGCTTTGCCCTGGGACATCATCAGGCCCCAGTCGGCGTTCGGTGGCTGCACTCCAAGGCCCAAAAACGTGAGTCCGGCAATCGCGAGCATTGCGGTGGCCACACCGAGGACTGCGAGAGCCACGACCGGACGCAACGCTACTGGAAGCACGTGCCTCCAGACGATCCGGAACCAATGCACGCCAAGAATGCGTGCGGCTTCCACAGCTTCTGAACCAATTACTGTTCGCGCTGAAAGAGCTGCAACTCGTGCATACGCGGGTATTGCGGCGACACCGACTGCGACAGTAACGGCCACTGTTCCTGTGCCGATGAAAGCGAGTATAAGAAGTGCCAACAAGAATTCGGGTATTGCTAGGCCCACCTCGGTTAAGCGAAGCACCGCTGAGCGTTCCCATGTGGGGCCAAAGGCGCTGAGCGAACCGAGGACGCCACCGATGACAGCGGCCCCGACAGTTGCTATGAGCCCCGAACCAAGCGTCGACGCAGTCCCGTGAATCACCCGCGTATACACGTCACGACCTACCTGGTCAGTACCAAACCAGTGATCCAATGAAGGAGGCTGGAGTGCTTCGGCTGCCGAAGTGGCAAGCGGGTCACCCGGCGCAAACAGTGAAGGAACAAACATTGCGATGATGAACAAACACATAACGACTACGCATGCCATGCTGATCACGAGATTTTTTGTCAGTGTGTGCGCACGCACCGGTGCTACATCCTGGTTGTCGCTGTGTAAGTTCGGCTGCTTTGTCGTGCTCATGCCGCCCTCGTCCCTGGTCTCGGGTCTGCCCACCAGACGATCAGGTCAGCCAGGAGGCCCAGCAGCGCGAACACTGTCGCTGACAGCACGACAATCCCGATAATTACCGGCATATCGCGGCTCGTGATCGCATGCAGCGCCACACGGCCCAGACCTGGACGCGCAAACACGTTTTCAATAAGTACCGCGCCTCCTAAGATTCCACCTACGAGCGTGCTCAACAGGCCAGCTAGCGGCATCAGCGTATGTCGGAGACCATGCTGAAAGGCAAACTGTCCACGTCCCATTCCGCGTGAACGCGACGAAAGTGCAAACGCAGATCGTTCAACAGCATCGAGTTCGATATCGAGAACGCGCGACATCAGGCCCGCAAGGGGGATGGCCAGCGACATCGCAGGCAGAATCAGTGAAGCAATGCCGCGATTCGAGCTTGACGGGAACCAGCCGAGTGAGAAGGAGAATATGATGAGGAGTGCGTAGCCAATCCAATATGTGGGCACTGACACCGAAATGAGTTGGAAGGTGTCTACGATCGCTGTGCGTACCCCATTTTGCCGCCAGTCGGTCCCGGTGCGGCGAATAACCTGGCCCATTGTAATCAGCAACATCATAAATAAGATTGCGAGCCCTGCAAGCTGCATTGTCGGCCCAAGTTGCCGGCCTAGCACTTCGGTAACTTCTAAATTCTGTTGATAGGAGTGACCGAAATCGCCGCGAAGCATCTGCCCAAGCGAGGACAGATATTGCTCCCCTATCGGCTGATCGAGTCCGAGTGAGGTTCGAATACGTTCTTTTTGTTCTTCGCTGACTCCTGCGAGTGGCCCCAGTCTTGCCTCAACCGGGTCGCCAGGAATAAGTTTCAGCGCAAAAAAACTAAGTGTCGCCGCTAACCACACGGTGAAAACGGCTTGGCCTAGTCGGGCCAAGCCATCCAAAGTGAAACGCCACAATCTCGGGTTCACGATCGGGTCTGCTCCCCCAATGGGTTAATTCGCTTGCAGTTGTTGGGCCGAAATGAAGTTCGGCCAGCCATTTCCGTCAAATTCGACGCCAGCGATGCCTGTATTCGACGCACTCATTGTCGACTGGTTAAACAGCGGCAAAATAGCAACATACTCGTGGTTCCACTCTTGGAGGTTGTCATAAATTTTTGTGCGCTCCTCCGAGTCAAATGATGCGACGGCTTCGTTGAGCTGTTGATCAATTTCAGTGCTTGTCACGTGTGATGCATTTTGAAACCCGTCTGTTGAGAGATGGTTTCGCAAAATATCGGGATCTATCGACGCAAAGCTCCAGTCCACAATGTCATATTCTCCCGGCCCATACTTTTCGTTATACGCACCTGGTTCGAGCACGCTGTTGGTCACCTCTACACCGATCTTTTTCCAATCGGATACTAATAAGTCAGCGATGGCTTGTTTATCGTCTTCGCGCGGTGTCCAGCTCAACCACTCAATCTCAAGCTTTTGTCCGTCTTTTTCACGGACAGATCCATCTTCAGGCAATTTCCAACCCGCTTCGTCAAGCAGTTTTTCTGCACGTTGGGGCGAGAATTCAGTTGTTCCGTCCAACAAATCACTCGTAATGTTCGGCGTCGTCGGGCTCAATAAGCTTTCAGCACGCGTGTAATAGCCGAGGTAGATCGATTCAACAGCCGATTCAATGTCGGCCCCGTACATAAGCGCTTGTCTCACGTTTTGATCTTCAAGTACGCCGTGTGCTTCGTTGAGGTAGAGCGAGTAGGGAACGCCTGGCGAGGGTTTGGACGTCACATCTTCATTTTCAAGTGTGTCTACCGCAGACGGGGAAAGCTCACTCGCAATTTCAATTTCCCCCGCATTGAGGCTCTCTGCCCGCAGCTGATCGTCCGGTACGACGCTGACTTCAAGCACACCAGCCAGATTATCTCTGATTTCTATGCCTTCGGGTGCCCACGCATAGTCGTCGTTGCGCTCGTAGACAATCGAGCTGCCTGGTTGTAATTCAACCATTTTCCAGGCGCCACTTCCAACGCTGATTCCTGGTCCACCTGAGGCAAGCTCGGAAGCATGCTCCTTTAAAACTCTTGGTGAGTATATTCCTAAAAATGCACTCGACGTATTATTCAAAAAGGGGGGATATGGCTGAGAAAAGTGCACCGTAACTGTATGGTCGTCGACAACTTCCGTGCTTTTATATAGTTCGCCACCGAGGAGGTTGTTGGCATGTGTTGATTCGGTTTCCGGGGCCATGACATGGTCAAAATTCGCTTTCACTGCCTCAGCATCGAACGGTTCACCATCGTGAAACGTCACTTGTTCACGAAGCGTGAACGTGACGCTCTTCTGGTCGTCGCTGATTTCCCAGTCTGATGCGAGCCACGGGTGAAGGTTTCCGTCTTTGTCTAGGTAGGTGAGCGAATCGAGTGTCAACCTGTTAATCATCGCAGAGACATCGGACTGGCTTTTATGCGGATCCATATGCCCCTGGTCCAGGTTGCTGGCTTGAGTCGCCCAGTGGATAGTCCCACCTTCGATTGGATCTCCCGCCGGGCCAGACCCTGCCCCGCTTGCGCAACCCACTAAGACGAGCGACAACGCACTAGCAACTGTGAAGAGAGCACGAGCAGATTTGCGCATAGTTTCCTTTCGCCGGTTGAGCGGAGCGCATGACATCATTTTGCTCGCCTCATCTCGACCGAGACACCCAACCACGATTGTTAGACTGAGTATAAGTATTAGACTGTTGCTACTATAACAGACATGAATAAGCCCGAAATAAAGCGTGGAAGACCACAATCCACTACGGTCTCAACACTTCGTGATGCTGCATTCGAGCTTTTTCAATCCCAGGGATACGAAAACACGAGTGTGACCGATATAGCTCGGGTCGCTGGGGTGAGCCGAGCGACCTTTTTTAATTACTTCGAAGCAAAAAGTGATGTGTTTTGGGTGGAAGTAGATAAGGCCCTTGAGCTCCTCCCAGAAGAGCTCCGTACTCTTGAACCTCATACGTCACTGTTCGATGCGATCACCAGTGCGCTCAAAAGAGTACTGCAACCCTGGGATGGCGGTAACGTCCCTTGGATATTCATCCAGTTTGACCTCATTGGGCAGCCAGCAGCGGTCCGAGAAAGCGCAACTGAGCGCATTTCGAGCGCCCAGAATATTCTCGACGACTTCATCACGAGCCGGCTTGGCCTCAACCACCATAATCTCAGCTCCCGGACCACGAGTTACGCTGTCATTGCAGCGATCATCGCCGCGGCAATCACCTGGGCCCAGACTCCCCCACCACGTGGTCAGCTTTATGATTTTGTTGAACAGGCACTCACCCCGTTACAACACGGCATGACACAACCAATTGACTCGCCCTGAGAGCAACCTACGGGTCTCCCCGAGTTCGGTAGACTGTTCGAGACGTTTCGTGACGCGCGTGCGAAGTTTGCGCGCGTCAAGTTTTTACGGTGTTTGGAGCACGAATGAGCGCGATTCCCGATAAGCCCGCCCTAGAAGGTCTCGAAGAGAAGTGGGGCGCTACTTGGGAAGACCAAGGAACATACCGTTTCGATCGTGACAACGCTACGACAGATAGCGTGTACAGCATCGACACACCCCCTCCGACAGCTTCAGGCTCACTGCATGTCGGCCACGTGTTCTCATACACCCACACCGATACTGTGGCCCGTTTTCAGCGGATGCGCGGCAAACATGTGTTCTACCCCATGGGGTGGGATGACAATGGCCTTCCGACGGAGCGCCGCGTCCAAAACTACTACGGTGTTCGCTGCGATCCCTCCCTTCCGTACGTAGAGAACTTTGTGCCTCCACACCAAGGAGATGGAAAAACCACAAAGGTCGCTGACCAGCAACCCGTGTCTCGTCGAAACTTTATTGAGCTGTGCGAAGAGCTCACCGAAAAGGACGAGGTGCAGTTTGAAGCACTGTGGCGCACACTGGGTCTGTCAGTGGATTGGAAACAGAGCTACCGCACCATCAGTGACGAATCAATTACGGCATCACAACGGGCGTTCGTGCGAAACGTGCAACGTGGAGAGGCCTACCAGGCTCAAGCACCAACTTTGTGGGACGTGACGTTCCGAACCGCGGTGGCTCAAGCAGAACTCGAAGACCGAGAACAGCCAAGCGCCTACCACAAGCTCGCTTTCCACCGTAACGATGGCGAAGACATTCTCATCGATACCACCCGTCCAGAGCTTCTCGCAGCATGTGTAGCACTCGTAGCTCACCCGGACGATGAACGCTATCAGCCCTTGTTCGGTTCAACAGTACGCACTCCACTTTTTGATGTCGAAGTTCCAGTTGTTGCCCACCACCTCGCACAACAAGACAAGGGCACTGGTATTGCAATGGTATGTACGTTTGGTGACGTGACCGACGTCGTGTGGTGGCGCGAACTCGGTCTCGAAAACCGCAGTATTATCGGGTTTGACGGTCGAATCTCGCACTCGGTTCCAGACGCGATTCACACCGAACAAGGCCAAGCAGCCTATGCTGAGATTGCAGGTAAGACTGTTTTCAGTGCTAAGAAAGCCGTTGTTGATCTATTGCAACGCAGCGGTGAACTAGTCGGCGACATTCGTCAAATAACTCACCCAGTGAAGTTCTTTGAAAAAGGTGACAAGCCGCTCGAAATCGTTTCAACCCGTCAGTGGTACATCACGAACGGCGCACATGACGAGCAATTACGAGAGCGTCTCCTCGGTCACGGACGCGAGCTGAAATGGCATCCAGACTTTATGCGCGTACGGTACGAAAACTGGGTTGAGGGATTGAGCGGCGACTGGCTGATTTCTCGTCAGCGCTTCTTTGGAGTCCCCCTACCCGTTTGGTATCCAATTGATGCGCATGGTGAGACGCAGTTCGATTCACCAATTCTTCCAACCGATGACCAGTATCCCGTCGACCCAACCATAGACTTACCCGCAGGATTTGAAGAATCTCAGCGCGGACAGGCGAATGGTTTCGTCGGTGAAATGGACGTGATGGATACCTGGGCGACATCCTCGCTCACCCCGCAGCTTGCTGGCGGGTGGAATCGAGACCCTGAACTCTTCGACCTTGTCTATCCGTTCGATCTGCGCCCTCAGGGTCAGGATATTATTCGCACTTGGCTATTCAGCACCCTGCTTCGTTCCGAGTTAGAAGCGGGCAAACTCCCGTGGAAGCACACGGGTCTGTCTGGTTGGATTCTCGACCCCGACCGCAAGAAGATGTCAAAGTCGAAGGGCAATGTTGTTACGCCGTTAGGAATGCTCGAAAAGCACGGAGCAGACGCCGTCCGATACTGGGCAGCATCTTCGAAACTCGGTGTCGACGCCGCATTCGACCCGAATAATCCGACTCAAATTAAAATTGGGCGCCGACTCGCAATTAAGATTTTGAATGCGGCCAAGTTTGTCCTTGGGTTCGATGATTCAGCTGCCGGAGAGGTTACGGAGCCCCTAGACCGTTCAATGCTCGCTCAACTCGATAACGTTGTTGAGCAAGCAACTTTAGCGTTTGAACAATATGACCATGCGCGTTCCCTCGACATTATCGAGTCCTTCTTTTGGACCTTCTGTGACGATTATTTAGAACTGGTGAAGGACCGTGCCCACGGTGAACCAGGTGCCGGTCAAGCGTCGACCGTAACTGCTTTGAGACTCGCGCTCGAGACGCTTCTGCGTTTATTCGCTCCATTCCTTCCCTATGCAACCGAAGAGACCTGGTCATGGTTCCAGGAAGGATCCGTACACCAAGCACCATGGCCGCAACCGAGATCGATTCATGGAGACGCAGAATTGCTTGATCTCGTTGGGCATGCATTAATCGGTGTTCGTGGTGCTAAATCTGACGCAAAAGTGTCGCAACGCACCGAAATCAGTTCGGCTACCATCGCGGTGCCTGACGCAGATTTAGCAAGTTTGCAGTCAGCTGCGGGTGATCTGAAAGCCGTTGGTCGTATCCACCAACTCAACATCATCGGAGGCAGTGACGCTGTTGAAGTACGTGATGTTGAACTTGTTATCGAACCATAGCCATGCAACTTGGTACTCGTTGGAACACTGGACAGACCCCACCGGGTCAGGTGCCGGCTGCGCTGAGAGATGCAATTCGTGCGCACGAATCCGATCATCCTGAAGCCTCAGCTTGGACACTAACTTGGTTAGAAGGTAAACCTCGACTTCAGCTCATCGACGAAGCAATACTGACCGTGGATGCTCGTGGCGAAGCAGTTTGGGAACAATCGGTCGAAAATGACGACGAGGACGACGATTGGTTACTCTAGTCTGGTGGGTATAGGTATGATCCCCGTAAGTTTGGAAGTCTCATGACTCATGTGGCAAGGAAAAAGCGTCTCTTTGTGGCATCGCTTGGAGTATTACTCCTCGGGTCGCTCATGTCGGGCTGTGCCCCAGAGCCAAATGAGGTGCCGGAAGACCATGCGCAGGACGATCCTGGGTCCTCCTGGTCTGAAATCACGCCGGAGGAAGAAAAAGTTACAACACTTCCAGATTCGTTTCCGAGTGATGAAATTAAACTTCCTGATGACATCAAAATCGATAACGCGGGCACCCGAGGTGAGTCAACCTGGTTTGTCAGTCTACAAACCGAGGATCTCGAGGCGGCAGCTAAACTGCGGGATCAAATTGCAAAAGATTCACAGTTCACTGTGGAGGGCGACGCAACTGAAGCAAGCGACGGCGGTGAACAGTTAAGTTATTTGAGCCCTCAATATTTCGTTGATACTTTGACGCAGAAAGATGGGGATTCAGCACTGCTCAATATCGATATTGATAGAGCCACAGGCTAACCCTCCTGGTCTGGGTATACGCCTCTCACTGGGAGGCAGGGTCCGGGCTTTAGGGCTACGCGGTTTGTGAGTCCCTGTGAGAGGTTGCTCGGAGGATCCGTGGTTCACCTTCACCTGTCACAGCTTCACGCGTCACGATCACTTTCACCACATCGTCTTCAGACGGTGCATGGAACATAACCGGACCCAGGACATTCTCCAGAATTGAGCGCAGTCCTCGCGCCCCTGTCTTGCGTGCAACCGCTTGTTCTGCAACTGCTTCCAGCGCTTCGGCATCGAACTCCAAGTCGATACCATCAATCTCGAACATTCGCTGGTATTGCTTGACGAGAGCGTTGCGCGGCTCCGTCAGAATCCGGATGAGAGATTCCGTGTCCAAAGCATCTACAGTAGCAACAACTGGAAGACGCCCAATGAACTCTGGGATTAAGCCAAACTTATGCAAGTCCTCTGGCTCGACCTTGCTGAAAATGTTGGTATCTTCATCCTTGTTCGTAATAGCTGCGCCGAAGCCAATCCCTCCGCGCCCGAGCCGAGCTGAAATGATTTCTTCAAGGCCAGCAAACGCACCAGCGACAATAAACAGGATCTTGGTGGTATCAAGCTGGATAAATTCTTGATTGGGGTGTTTGCGTCCGCCCTGCGGTGGGATGGACGCAACGGTACCTTCGAGAATTTTTAGGAGTGCCTGTTGCACACCTTCGCCTGACACATCGCGCGTGATCGACGGATTTTCCGCCTTTCGCGAGATCTTGTCAATCTCATCGATATAGATGATGCCAGTCTCGGCGCGCTGGACATCAAAGTCTGCCTCTTGGAGAAGCTTCAGAAGAATGTTTTCAACGTCCTCACCGACATAACCAGCCTCTGTTAATGCGGTCGCATCAGCGACGGCAAATGGGACACCAAGCTGACGGGCAAGTGATTGGGCAAGATACGTCTTACCTACACCGGTAGGACCAACTAGCAGCACGTTTGATTTAGAAAGCTCAACCTGCTGTTCAGCTTTCTCTGCAGCAGTCAACTCTTGCTCAGCCTGAACACGTTTGTAGTGGTTATATACCGCAACAGAAAGTGCTTGTTTTGCCCTGTCTTGTCCGATAACGAATTCGTCAAGGAAGGCGGCCGTCTCGCGCGGCTTGGTCAGAGTGAAACCTGCGGCAGGAGATTCCTCAGTTTCAGCCATTCGCTCTTGAATGATCTCGTTACACAGACCAACACACTCGTCACAGATATAAATCTGTGGACCAGCGATCAGCTGCTGCACTTGCTTCTGCGTCTTACTGCAGAAAGAGCACTTGATGAGTTCGCTTGAGTCACTCATCTTTGCCATGCGGAGCCTCCAGTCTGTGTCGACAACTACTCATACGAGCCTAACCGGGACCACCGACATTTATTGAACCGGCACGCCGTTGCGTTCACCCGCATGTCATTGGCTTTGTTCTCCCAAGAAATACCTGTGCCGGGCTTGCGGCCCGGCACAGGATCTACTGCATGTCTACGGGAGCTACTTTTGAACCTTACGGCTCGTGAGCACCTGATCTATCAGACCATATTCTTGTGCCTCAGCAGCACTCAAAATCTTGTCACGATCGATGTCCTCATGTACTTGATCAACGCTGCGTTGCGAATGATTGGCAAGCGTTTGCTCAAGCCACTCCCGCATCCGCAGAATTTCGGCAGCCTGAATCTCGATGTCTGAGGCCTGTCCCTGACCTGCTTGACCCGTCGACGGTTGGTGAATCAGGACGCGCGCGTTGGGGAGTGCGAGGCGCTTGCCCGGCGCACCTCCGGCAAGAAGCACTGCTGCTGCCGAGGCAGCCTGTCCCAAGCACACGGTCTGCACTTCGGGTTTGATGTACTGCATGGTGTCATAAATCGCAGTCATCGCGGTGAATGACCCGCCTGGCGAATTAATGTACATAATGATGTCACGCTCAGGATCTTGGCTTTCAAGAACGAGGAGCTGTGCCATAACATCGTCCGCTGAAGCATCATCAACCTGTACTCCCAGGAAGATAATGCGATCTTCAAACAGCTTCGCATACGGGTCTTGACGTTTATATCCATAGGCCGTGCGCTCTTCAAACGTGGGCAGAACGTACCGAGACTCGGGCATCATAAGTGAAGTTTCTGTGTTGCTCATACTTTTTACTCCGTTGCCTGCTGTTTCGTTCCGCCGCCACCGATGACGTCGGATGCTGAGTCGCGAATATAGTCAACAAAGCCATATTCGAGAGCCTCTTCAGCGGTAAACCAACGGTCTCGGTCGCCATCTTCGTTGATTTGTTCAGTGGTCTTGCCGGTCTGGCTTGCAGTGATCTCGGCGAGACGATTTTTCATCGATACGATGAGCTGCGCCTGGGTCTGAATATCACTTGCCGTTCCACCAAATCCACCGTGTGGCTGGTGCAGAAGCACGCGCGCATTTGGGGTGATGTATCGCTTGCCTCGCGTGCCAGCTGTCAAGAGGAATTGACCCATGGATGCTGCCATTCCGATTCCCACGGTCACAATATCGTTAGGAACAAACTGCATCGTGTCGTAGATGGCCATACCTGCGGTGATCGAACCGCCGGGTGAGTTTATGTACAGGTAAATGTCGGCTTCAGGGTCTTCCGCTGCAAGAAGCAAAATCTTTGCACAGATCTCATTTGCATTCTCGTCACGAACTTCCGAGCCGAGCCAAATGATGCGGTCTTTGAGCAGTCGGTCAAATACCGACTGTGTCGGATCTTTTTCTGCCATTCGGCGCTCCGTTCTCTGGTCGTTGATTAAGAGACTAACGAACCTTGACCCGGTTTACCCCTCGTGTTCGCCCTTGGCAGAGTGGGAGTTGCAATGCCAAAATAAAGAAACCGTCCGGGACTGACCCCGGACGGTTTCTTATAGGTAAAGCAGCGAGTGTTTTTACTCGGCAGACTTTTCTTCCGACTCGTTTTCGTCTTCAGCCGTGCCTTCGCTCGCTTCTTCTGCATCTTCTTCACCTGAATCAACCTGAGTGAAGGTCGACAGATCAACGGCGTTGCCATCGGCGTCTACAACCTCAGCCTGCCCAAGTGCAAGTGCGAGAGCCTTATTGCGAGTGACCTCGCCAACGATTGCCTGCATCTGGTTGCCCTGGCTCAGCAGCTGCAGGAACTGTCCTGGTTCCATTCCGTACTGCTGTGCGGACTGGAAAATGTACTGGCTCAGCTCGTTTTGGGTGGGTTCAACCTCTTCAGCCTCGACGATTGAGTCAAGAAGCAGCTGAAGCTGGATCTGTTTTCCGGCGCTTTCGGTGACTTCTTCGCGGTGCGCGTCGTCATCAACACGGTTCTCTTGCTCAAGGTGACGCTCGACTTCTTCTTTCACAAGCTCTTCTGAGACAGGGATCTGTGCCTCTTCAATCAGCTCATCAATAAACTTGTCACGTGCCTGTGTTCCCTGAGTGAACTCGGCTTGGCGCTTCACCTGTTCAACGAGGCTCTCTTTCAGTTCCTCGAGTGTGTCAAATTCACTTGCGAGTTGCGCAAAATCGTCGTTTGCTTCTGCGAGCTCGCGCTCTTTCACTGCGGTGACGGTGATCTCGACTTCAGCATCCTGACCTTCGTAGTCTCCGCCGAGCAACTGAGAGGTAAAGGTGGTGGTTTCACCTGCAGTCAAGGTTTCAACAGCATCATCTAGCCCCTGAAGCATGTTGCCTGCACCGACCTGGTAGGAAACACCTTCTGCACGGTCGACCTCAGTTTCATCCACGTGTGCAACGAGGTCGATGTCGACGTAGTCATCCTTGGCAGCGGCACGATCCACCGTTTTTAGCTCACCGAAGCGTTCGCGCAGTTTATCGAGTTCTTCCTCAACTGCGTTATCGCCATTCTCGGCGTTATCAACCGTGATCTTCTTGCCTTTGTAGTTCGGGAGCGTGAACTCGGGGCGAACCTCTACTTCGTACACCAGCACGAGGTTGCTTGACTCATCTGCAACGTCAGGCCACTGTTCAACATCTGCGCTGGGGCGTCCCATGGGACGTTCGCCGGATTCAGCGACGGCCGCCTGATAGAAGTCATCAAGCGAGGCATTAACTGCTTCTTGAATGACCGCTTCGCGTCCGACGCGCTGGTCAATGATTGCCGCAGGCGCCTTGCCTTTGCGGAAACCAGGGATCTGAACCTGGTCAGCGATATTCTTGTACGCAGTCTTGAGGTATGGCTCAAGCTCGTTCTGAGCAACAGTTACGCTCAGCTTCGCACGAGTCGGCGTGAGCTTTTCAGCATTCGTAGTCGGCAATGTCGGCCTCTCACTAATCGTGTCGGTATCCGGTGACAAGCACCGCTTCGCGTCGGGGTGACAGGATTCGAACCTGCGGCCTCCCGCTCCCAAAGCGGGCGCTCTAGCCAAGCTGAGCTACACCCCGTAACAACCCGGCGAGCCGGACGAAACAGTGCTGTTGTGCGCTCACAGATTCTGAGAGCCGCACGCAACCTGAGACAGTCTAGCTGAAAAGTGACCGCTTCTGCGACTCGAGTGTGAAAGTTACGTGTTTTCGACTTCTTCGTATTGTTTCGATTGGAGCCGATTTTCACTTTTTCCACTGTTTCAGTGCGTATGCCATACCCGGTTCGATGCAGCAAACAAACTGAAACATGCAATACATCTTGCTTACATCGGGCGTATGTTGTTGGCTTAAGTGAGGTTGTATTTGAACCAACTCGATCTTCTAGAAAGGTACACAACCTGGAGGTACCAATATGCGACTCAAAAAGAAAGCCGCAGCTATCGCCCTAGCTGTATCCGTCATGTTTGGTGCGGGGTTAGTAACCGCTCCTGCCGCGTCAGCGAATCCATTCTTAGAGTTGAGAGACTTCAATGACTCGACTGCGTGCGGTCTTTGGAGGACTGTGAGGGTGGCAACGCTCATAGCTAACGGAAATAAAATCATGAGTGCCGAGTGCTACTACACGGACAAAATGTCCTCCTTCTATGTCTGGCGTGGTGCAGTGATGTACCGGAAATAGCGCGATCAGCCAGCCCGCAGATGCTGGGGCGAAAGGCGTAAGCTATTCGCCCCAGCATCTTGCAATCCGAGATGGAAGACCTGCTCCTATACGCAACTCGGGCTCGCCGCCGCGCAAGATCCACCTGAGGCTGATTTCGTAATCAGATACGCCGGTACTGACGGGCTGGCAAGCTCTGGCCATGATTTGACTGAGGTACTCACTCATCGGCAGCATTCAAGTTCTGCTTGGTTTTCTAAGTCTTCAGCAGCCGCATAACAGACTCGGAACCATTCGACATCGACGAACTCGGCAGCCTCGCCAACTACTTCGGAGTCGAACTCACCGACCTCATTACAGGCAACATCACGCAAATGCCCCCGAACGCAAAAAAGGCCCCCACTCCGAAGAGTGAGGGCCAGCGGCTCCCCCGGTTGGATTCGAACCAACAACCTGCCGGTTAACAGCCGGCTGCTCTGCCATTGAGCTACAGGGGATCAGCACCAGCGATTACATTACACGAGATTATCTGTTCTCACCAAATTGATGAATCAAAGGGGCTGAAGCGACCCGAAAAGGTTCGCTTCAGCCCTCTAAGTACAAGCGAGTTTACTCAGCAATGTATGAGTACAAGAACCAACGGTCTTTGTCGAGCTGCTGGGCAATAGCGATCGCGATGTCCTGACTCACTAGGTCAACGTCATCGAGTTCCTCGACAGCGCGGTACGTCACTTCAATGCATGCATCGAGCTGATCGATAACCTGTTTGATGGAATCTTGCCACTGCTGGAACCCTTCGGTCTGCACAGGGTTGCTTGCCTCGTCAGCGACCGTTGTGAACCGAGCGTCAACGGGCAGGCCGAGCGCAATGATTCGTTCAGCAGCGGTGTCGTATGCGTCGATAGCGTGCTGCTGCAGCTGGTCATAGAATTCGTGAACTGCAAGGAAGTTTGCGCCACGGAGATTCCAGTGAGCGTGCTTCACATTGATGGACAGCGTGATCAGGTTCTGTACTACGGGAGCCAGGAACTGCGAAACACCTGCTGCCATATCAGCGGTAACTGCCTGCTGCGAAATTGTCTTGGTGTCGGTCATTTCAGCTCTCCTTACGAGGTCTGGTTTTTTTGAACACTTCAATTCTACGCCGCAGCTTTTGAAAATCAAGCAAGCACAGGCAACCCTGATTATGCGTTAGGTAAGCCTGAACTGACTTATTTGACGGCGTCATAATGCGCCATCGTGGCGACTTCAGAAAGAATTTTCAGGAAGTTTCAAGATGCCCGTCCGAGATACGCTAGAGTAGTTCTCGTTGCTTCGGCAAATGCGGATGTAGCTTAATGGTAAAGCCTTGGTCTTCCAAACCAATGACGCGGGTTCGATTCCCGTCATCCGCTCCAATTTTCTTCAGTGATTGAGACACGCACCCAGTCTCGTAGACCTCACTATTTTTCGACTGAGATCTCATCGTAGGCAGTCGTTCGCAACGCTTGGGCCAACTGCTCGACATATTCGTGCTGTATGTCTCTGAATATTGTGTTGATGGAGCCACGCCCTACGATCTGACCTTCTTGCATTACGAGCACGGACTCAACAAGAGCTTCGAGCATGCCAATATCGTGACAAATCAGCATCAAGGTTGCGCCGGTTCGCTCGCGGTACCACTTGAGCAAATTCACGACACTTGGCCGATGGGTAGCGTCGATACCCAAAGTTGGTTCGTCCGCAACCAGTAGTGACGGCTCCAGCATGAGCGATTGCATCACAGCAATTCGTTGACGCTGGCCTTTTGAAAGCTCGTAGGGATAGCGTTGCAGCATCTCCAAAGGGAGGGCTACAGTTTCGAACATTTCGGCGACCTTTTCGCCAGCAAGGTTTGCGTCGAAGTGTTTGTCTCGTTCGCGAATTGGCTGCATCAAAATATCTGCAACTGTGAATTCCGGCGTCAGTGTCGCACCAGCATTTTGAGCAAGATAGCCGGTGTGCCCAGTCACGAGGTTCCGGTCTTTTCGCCGCATTCGACGGATTGGCACCTCGAAGACCTGAGCTGCGCCACCAGTTACTTTGATTCGGTCGCTTCGCTGCGGCGCTTCCTGGGCTCGTCCAGCGAGTGTGCGCGCTAATGTACTCTTTCCTGACCCGCTCTCTCCGAGCAGCGCCATGACTCCCCCACGCTCCAGGTCAAAGCTCACACCCTGCACTGCCGCGTACGAGCGCGCTCCACTGTGTGCGGGATACTCTAGCGACAGGTCAGACACGCGCATGACCGGATTTGAGTCGAGATTAAACTTGCTCATTTGCGACCTCCACCATTCAGGCTACGGCACAATGCACTATTCATGCTCGGCCCGCAACGCTCTTCGCGCATTTTCAAGTGCCATTATTTGCTCGCTCATCCGCCGTGCACGACTATCGGACGGGTCACCTACCCGTTGCATTCGAGCAAGAAGTTCAGTCTTGAGCGAAACCAAATCTCGATCAAGCAAAGAAATCACGATCTCCCTCGCATAGATTGCGACTGTTTCTGGGGTACGCTCGGGCAGCGGCGCAACAACAAGTTGGCGTGCGAGATCTTGCAGCTCACCGGGAACAGCATGTATGACTCGTTCAACCCATAGTGCGCCGCCTTCTGCCGGCAGGTTCGATGCAATCGCATCTCTGATCGGCCAAAGAGCCGGGTGAGTAACTTGCGCGGTCACGGCTTGAACTAATAATTCTTCACCAATGGATTGCGGAAACTGCAGCATCGCCATGAGCGCGTCACGTTCGACGCGTATTTGCGGGGTTCGAGGCAACTCTGCAAGCGTCATGCGCCGCTCCGACAGCTCGGGCGGATCCTTGTGTTGAGACGGCACTGTTTCGACTGCAGCAAATGGGTTACGTGGTGGATGGCGCAGTGCTTCTCGCACAGCGCGATGCACTTCCGCGCGATCGATGCCCAAGATGCCGGCAAGCTCGCGCGTATAGCCAGGATGTAGGGCGGTGTCACGGATTCCCGCAACGATGGGTGCTGCTTGACGCAACGCAGAAATTCGTCCTTCGACACTGTTCAGATCAAATCCTGTGACCGCTTGTTTCAAAGCAAACTCAAACATCGGAATTTTGGTGTCGAACAGGTGAGCAACCGCGTCATCGCCTCGCTCTTGACGCAAATCGCTTGGGTCTAACCCGTCAGGTGCGACCGCCACATAGGTTTGCGCTTGGAACCGTTTCTCTTCTGCAAAAGCTTTCAGTGCGGCCGCCTGTCCGGCCTCATCCGGGTCGAAGGTAAAGATTACTTCACCCTTTGCATCGTCCCCTAACACGCGTCGCAGCACAGATATGTGATCGATGCCAAACGCGGTTCCACATGTTGCAACTGCTTGTTCGATGCCGGCAAGATGGCACGCCATAACATCGGTATAGCCTTCAACAATCACTGCCCGTTTTGTTTTAGAAATAGAACGCTTAGCAAGATCAATCCCATACAGTGCCTGTGCCTTATGGTAGATCGGTGTTTCCGGACTATTTAAATATTTGGGACCTTGATCTGATTCATACAGTTTTCGTGCGCCAAAACTAATGATTTGTCCGCTCGTATCACGAATCGGCCACATAGCTCGCCCACGAAATCGGTCATACACTCCCCGATTGCCCTGCGAGACGAGTCCTGAAGCCTGAATTTCTTCGGCTGTAAATCCTGAAGTTCGCAGATGATTCGTGAGCGCATCCCACGATTGAGGAGCGTATCCGACACTAAACTTTTTGAGCGCTGACTCGTCAAACCCACGGTTCATAAGAAAGTCTCGCGCAATCTTCCCCTCGTCACTGCCGAGCGCCTCGATATAAAACTTTGCTGCCACATCGTGCGCCGCAAACAAACGAGTTTTGCTCGGTCCCTGCGGTTTCAGCGACCGTCCTTCTTCGTAGGTAAGCGCAATCCCGGCCTTTGCAGCGAGACGCTCAACGGCTTCAGTAAACGTCAAGTGGTCAAGCTCTTGCACGAATCGAATAACATCCCCAGACTCTCCACAGCCGAAGCAGTGGTAGTACCCCAGGTTTGGTCGCACATGGAAGCTCGGCGTACGCTCATCGTGGAACGGACACAGACCTTTCAAAGAATCGACGCCGGCTCGCTTCAGGGCGACGTAATCACCCACAACGTCAGCAATATTTACACGCTGCTTAAGCGTCTCAATATCACCATCCCGAATACGACCTGCCATGTCAGAGAGTGTAGTAGAGGTCAGTCGGACTTAGACCAGCGGAACCTGACAAAGTCGCTCGAACCAAGAAATAGCTGACTGATCCGTGAGAGAAGCCACCTGGTCAACGATGACCCGGCGGGCCGCTCCTTCGTTTAGGGCTGACGCATAATCTGCAGCAAATTCGGGCTCGAGATGACTCGGATTTTGCCACAGCGCATCAAGAAGCTGCTCAAGTAAATCACGCTGTCGCTGATAGGTAGGCTGCCGTCGTCCACTAGACATGACAAAAGCCGCCACTATTCCCTTCAACACCGCAATTTCTGCGCGAACTTCGTCAGGTACACAAATCTGTAGGCCGAAGCGCGGCGCCGCACTGTTTGACGATTCCTGCGTCGCATGAATTGCTTCCCTCGCGAACCGTCCAATCATGTCACTTGTGAAGTTTTTAAGCTGAGCTAGATCTTGCCGGTTCCCATGCCAAGCCATAAGCCACTGCGGCTGCGCGGCAATACGTTCATACGCTCGACCAATCGCGTCCTGATCGATAGTGCCTTGAGCCCAATCTGAAACCGCACGCAGCAATGACTCGTGACCCGAGCGTGATGTCAGTATTTCGGGATCGATGTAGCCACTCACGACCGCATCTTCAAAGTCATGGACCGAATACGCAATATCGTCAGAAAGATCCATGGCTTGAGCTTCTGCACATTTACGATCCTGCGGCGCACCGTCACGGATCCACAAAAATACTTCTTCGTCATCATCGAAGTACCCGTACTTCGCCCGCGGCACGCCCAGCGAGTCTCTGGAGGTCATTCGCGGCCACGGATATTTACAGCTCGCATCTAGGGTTGCTCGGGTGAGATTTAACCCACGACTTTTGCCATGTTCGTCAAAGGTCTTTGCTTCAAGCCGACTCAAAATACGTAGCGTCTGGGCGTTCCCCTCAAACCCGCCGTACGGCTCAATCCAAGCATCTAGGGCGCGCTCGCCGTTATGGCCAAACGGCGGATGTCCGAGATCATGCGCCAGGCAGGCAGTATCGACCACATCTTGCGACAGGCCCAGAGATTTTGCGAGTTCCCGGCCGATCTGAGCGACTTCAAGTGAGTGCGTTAAACGGTTTCGCGCAAAGTCCACTCCTGCGGTAGGACTAAGCACTTGAGTTTTAGCTGCGAGCCGTCGCCAACCTGAGCTGTGCAGGAGTCGTGCTCGGTCTCGTGAAAACGCTGTTCGCGATGAGTGATGTGTTTCTGGAACAAATCGTTCAATGTCTCGCGGACCATAACCTGCGTCTTCTAAAGACTCAAAATTAGCCGCCACTATCGTCACGTTCCGCTTCAGCAAGCTCTGCGTAGTTAATACTCTCGCATGTGCGGGAGTCGAGCCATCCATCAGGTAGATGGGGTCGCTTTGGCCGCCCTGCTCTCCCTCGTGGCCCCTCTGCATCGCTTCCCGGGTAGGGCATATCTACTGGAAGTTTTGCAAACAGTTCATCCATGTGTTCCAGAGATTCGACCGCAGCCAGTGCCCTGCGGATTTCACTTCCCACTCCGTAGCCTTTGAAATACCAGGCAACATGCTTTCGGATATCCCGGCAAGCATGAGCTTCATCGTTTTCGAAGAACTCTACAAGTAGTTCAGTGTGACGTCGCATTGCCGCCATTACTTCACCAAGCGGCGGTTGCGCCGCATGTGTTTGAGCTTCTTCCCAAGTGATTTCGCCGGCGTGTGCCCGGAATGCTCGATCTAAGTCCCCGAAGAGCCAGGGGCGGCCTAAACATCCACGCCCAACCACAACACCATCGCACCCGGTTTCTTCTACCATGCGAATTGCGTCTTCAGCGGACCAGATATCTCCATTTCCAAGCACTGGGATGCTCGTGACTGTTTCTTTCAGCGTACGTATAGCGTCCCAATCGGCGGTGCCTGAGTAGTGCTGATTCTGGGTTCGCCCGTGAAGGGCAACCGCGGATACCCCCGCGTCTTCAGCCATCTTTCCGGCATCAATGTACGTGAGGTGGTTGTCATCAATACCTTTACGCATCTTTACTGTGAGAGGAAGATCTCCCGCGGCTTTCACTGCGTTTTGTACTATCGCGGCGAAAAGATCCTTCTTCCAAGGCAGGGCGGCTCCGCCACCTTTTCGCGTGACTTTGGGGACCGGGCATCCAAAGTTCAGGTCAATATGGTCTGCGCGGTCTTCGTCAACCAGCATTTTAATTGCGTCGGACACGGTCTTCGGATCGACACCATACAGCTGAATTGATCTTGGGGTTTCACTCTCGTGATGCTTAATGAGCCTCATGGACCCTTCAGTACGCTCCACAAGCGCGCGTGAAGTAATCATCTCGCTGACATATAGTCCAGCCCCATATTCACGGCACAGCCTGCGATACGCGGTGTTTGTAATCCCGGCCATGGGCGCAAGTACAACGGGAACGTCAACAGAAATGTCACCGATCCTGAGGCGTGAGTCAGTAAGAGTTGTGGTCATAGCGTTTGTATTCTCTCAGACTCTGCTTGATCTTCTGACACTGGCAGATCTCGTGCACCACCAAATCGACGGTCTCGGGTTGTATATCGTGTAATCGCATCCCAAAGGTCCAGCCGCGTAAAGTCCGGCCAGAGTACATCTGTGAAGTCCAGTTCAGCGTACGCGGACTCCCAAAGTAAGAAGTTGCTGAGACGTTGTTCACCGCTCGTGCGAAGAAACAAATCCACGTCTGGCATGCCCGAAACATATAAATATTTTGCCAGTGTACGTTCGGTTATTTTGTTGGCCTTCAGCTTGCCGGTTGCAACGTCCGCTGCAAGGTTTCTTACACCGTCTACGATCTCATTACGGCCCCCGTAATTCACACACATCGTCAAGGTGAGTCCCGTGTTGTGTTTCGTGCGTTGCTCAGCTGCCTTCAACTCTGAAATCACCGAGGACCACAGGCGTGGCTTTCGTCCAGCCCATTTCATTTGCACGTTCCACGCGTTGAGCTGTTCGCGTCTGCGACGGAGCACATCGCGGTTGAACCCCATTAAGAATTTCACTTCTTCAGGTGAACGCCGCCAGTTCTCAGTAGAGAAAGCGTAAACCGAAAGATGTTCTACTCCAGCCTGGATCGCGCCAGCGACAACGTCCAGGAGCGCCTGCTCACCTTCACGGTGTCCTTCCACTCGGGCAAGTCCTCTACGGTTCGCCCACCGGCCGTTCCCATCCATAACGATCGCAATATGTTTAGGCACAGTGCCGTCAAAGGCAGGCGGCGATTGACCGGTCCAGTCGACAGGTACCAATTGCTCAGGAGCTTTCGGCATCCGCTCCTCCTTTCGCGACCCTCCGAGTGTAGTCTTTCGGACGTTTAGTTGATGCGACTGATTTGAGGCCACGCTCAAGGTGCCACTGAGAAAACGCGGCAGTAAAACCAGCCGCTTCACGGCGAGCCCCGTCTGACGTACGTAGCGCGTCTTCCCAGTTTCCACGGAGCAACGACGACAGCAGTTCGATCGCTTCTAACGAGATTCTAATCGCTCCTGGAACCCGGCAGGTTTCACACACCACGCCACCATGCGCAATCATCACACTCGAGTGCGGACCGGGTTTGCCACACACAACGCACTGATCCAGGCCTGGGGTCCAACCTGCGAGGCCAAGAGACCTCAATATATAGCCGTCACGCACCAGTTCCCAGGGCGCGAGATTTTTCGCCATAGAACGTAATGCACCGACGAGTAGGTGGTATTGGTGACCGGATGCTTCACCCGATGCTAATCGTTCTGCGGTCTCAACCATGATGCTTGCTGCACCGTATTTATTGAAGTCGGCGCTCAGCTCTGCTCCGTAGAGCGCAATTGACTCTACCTGGGTGATGGTGTCGAGGTTTCGACCTTCGTAACACTGTAAGTCGATGACAGAAAATGGTTCGAGTCGACCGCCAAAACGAGATGAAGTCCGTCGAACCCCCTTTGCAACGGCGCGCACGAGCCCCCGATGACGCGTCAGTAACGTGACGATGCGATCAGCTTCGCCCAACTTATGCGCCCGGATCACGACACCTTCTTCACGATATAGCGGCACAGATTAAGTATCGTCGACACAGCTGACAATTCCGAATCACTACGTCGGAAAGTCAGCGGAACCATGGCAACATAGACGGTATGCAAACGTTCCATATTCCGCTCTGGCTTGACTTGTCGGCTGCCGGAATTGGGAGTCTGCAGGGCGCGTTATTCGCAGCCGGATTTAAGCGGCTGGATTTGCTCGGTGTCGCAGTAATCGCAATATCTTGCGGTCTTGGTGGGGGTTTCTTCCGTGACCTACTCATTAACGACACCCCCGCGTCTCTTAGCAGTAATTGGTATCTCGTCGTATGTGTTGCCGCAGGTCTTTTCGGGATGCTGCTGCAACGATTGCTAGTCAAGGTTGATCCGATTATTAACCTTTTTGACGCGGTTGCTCTTGGAATGTTTGCTGCCCTGGGCACGACTAAGGCACTTTCTGCAGGACTCCCTATTATCCCATCGCTTTTTATCGGCACAATCGCTGCTGTCGGCGGAGGGTTACTACGCGATCTGTTGTTGAATCTCCCCATTGCGGTCATGCATGTGGGCTCGTTTTATGCAGTTGCTGCGCTGGTTGGCAGCGGAGTCCTTGTGGGGCTACTCACATTCGGGATTGATGTGACACTGGCTGGTGTTATTTGTGTTGTGGTCACTACCTGCTTGAGACTACTTTCACTCTTTTTCGGCTGGAGCCTGCCAGAACAGCGTGCGTTGGACCGGTTGAAGCGTCGGAAGCGTCGCGAAGTGGAAGAGACTGTGGAGGCTATTCGCACGCAGACTATCCAGTTCGAGCAGGGTCTTCCAGACATTGACCCTGAGGGACCGAATCACACGCCCCGAGCATAGACGAGTATGTTCGTCTTAGCGCCGCTGGACCCCACGTCTACGTCCAGCTTTTTGCTCGGCTTCTCGCCACGCACGTTGCGCTGCTGTTTCTGCCCCTGTGGCGTTGGGTTTAGCGCCGGTGGGACGCCCTGCAGTTCGAGACAGATACCATGCGTGCGTGAGCGCGAGGGCGAGCGCGTCAGCTGCGTCAGCAGGTTTCGGGGGCGATTTGAGTCCCAAAAGTCTTGTCACCATTGTGGTCACTTGTGTTTTATCTGCGGCGCCGTATCCGGTCACCTGCATTTTGACTTCATTCGGGGTGTACATGGTCACTGGGATTCCTCGCTCAGCCGCAAGAAATAATACAACTCCCGAGATTTGTGCAACGCCCATCACACTTGGAAGGTTTTGCTGGGCAAAAATTCGCTCGAGTGCAATTGCAGTGGGCGGTTCAGGTCCGTCGAGAAGCCGCTTAATCGAGCTACCTAATTGGTGGATCCGGTCTTGTAGCTCATCTTTTGACGGGGAAAGGAGCACTTCTACGTGTTCAAACTCAACGTTGCGTCCGGTTCCAAGGCGCACGACACCGATCCCGCACCGCGTGAGTCCAGGGTCAATACCGAGCACTCGTGTGGTCATTCGGCTTCTTCAAGCTCCGCAAGAACTTCTGCGCTCAAGTCGAAGTTCGCGTACACATTTTGCACATCGTCACTGTCTTCAAGGGCGTCAATCAACCGAAATACTTTTCGTGCAGTGTCTGCGTCTATGTCGACTTTCAGGTTTGGCACGAATTCGACGTCGGCGGAGTCATATTCGATTCCGGCTTCTTTCAACGCTTCACGTGCCGGATCCATATCGTTAGGTTCAGTAATAACTTCGAACGTCTCACCATTAGGTGCTTCGTTGACTTCTTCCGCACCGGCTTCAAGCACAGCAAGCAAAATATCGTCTTCGCTCGTCGCTTCAGCTGGCACGGTAATAACTCCCTTGCGGGCAAAGTTATATGCGACGCTTCCCGGATCACCCATGTTTCCGCTGTTGCGGGTAACTGCGGTGCGAACCTCAGTTGCTGCACGGTTACGGTTGTCTGTCAAACATTCGATAAGCAGCGCGACGCCGTTTGGCCCGTACCCCTCATACATAATTGTTTCGTAGTCGACCGCGTCACCGGTGAGACCGCCGCCACGCTTGATTGCGCGATCAATATTGTCATTGGGTACAGACTGCTTCTTTGCTTTGTGTACCGCCAGTTCGAGCGCCGGATTGCCTTCGAGGTCTGCGCCACCCGTGCGCGCTGCAACCTCAATGTTCTTCGTCAGCTTCGCAAATGCTTTTGCACGCTTGGAATCGAGTGCTGCCTTTTTGTGTTTTGTGGTTGCCCACTTGGAGTGTCCTGCCAATGTGTCACATCCTCTGTTGTATGTCTGTTTTACGTCTCGGGCTGTAGGTTCGCGGCTCGGGGTTTTCGCGGCCAAGCCTGCGCAAGTTGCGTTCGCACTTCACCCAGCAGTTGAGGAACTGCTTTAGTTCTGCCAACTATTGGTAAGAAGTTTGCGTCACCACGCCACCGTGGAACGATGTGTTGATGCAGGTGCGCGGCGATTCCTGCTCCTGCGACTTCTCCTTGGTTCATCCCAATATTAAAGCCGTGGCAATTATTTACCCCACGTATGACCCGCATGGCTGTCTGTGTCAATTCTGCAATTTCTTGGATCTCAGCAGCGGTTGCGTCTTCATATAGCGATACGTGTCGATAGGGGCACACCAGCACGTGTCCCCCATTGTAAGGGTACAAATTGAGCAGCACATATGCGTGTTGGCCACGGTAGACGATGAGCTTACTTTCGTCGTCATGCTTGGGAGCTTCACAGAACGGGCAATCACTTTCATCAGGCTGATGATCGTCACCGACATAAACCATTCGGTGCGGTACCCACAGACGGCTATAGCCATCTGGTGCCCCCGCCGCGAAGTCGGAAGCGTACTCCAGTGCATCGCTTTCGTCAGAAGTCGTCATCCGCTATTCGCTCCAGGCGGTGGATACCTGCTCGTGAGATTCAATAGCTTTCACGATGCGGTCGGTTGCTTCATCGACTGGAACGCCGTTGAGCTGCGTACCATCACGGAAACGGAAACTGACTGCCCCAGCAGTACGGTCGTCTTCGCCGGCGATGAGCTGGAACGGTACTTTTGCTTTCGTGTGAGTGCGAATCTTTTTCGGCATGCGGTCATCGCTTCTATCGACCTCTGCGCGCACTCCCCGCGTGCGAAGCTTCGCAATGACATCGTCTAGATACGTGACGTATTCTTCCGCGACCGGAATACCAACCGCTTGAACTGGAGAGAGCCACACTGGGAAAGCGCCAGCATAGTGTTCGAGCAGAATCGCAAAGAACCGTTCAACGGACCCGAGCAGTGCTCGGTGAATCATCACAGGGCGCTTCCTGGTGCCGTCGGCCGCAGCATATTCGAGTTCAAAGAGTTCAGGCTGATTGAAATCGAGCTGCACGGTACTCAACTGCCAGGTTCGTCCGATCGCGTCACGTGCCTGCACAGAAATTTTCGGCCCATAGAACGCGGCACCTCCCGGATCATCCACTAATTCGAGACCCGACTCTTCACCGATTTGACGGAGCATAGCTTCAGCCGACAGCCATTGCTCTTCAGACCCAACCGATTTCTCGGGATCCCGCGTTGACAGTTCGAGATAGAAGTCATCGAGGCCGTACCCGCGGAGTGTTTCGAACACAAATTCAAGTTGACGTTTGATCTCGTCAGACACCTGTTCATCAGTGACATAGATGTGTGCATCATCTTGTGTGAGTCCGCGCACACGAGTAAGGCCTGAAAGTGTGCCGCTCTTCTCGTATCGGTAGACAGTACCAAACTCTGCGAGCCGGAGTGGAAGTTCACGGTAAGATCTGGCACGCGCACGGAAAATTAGGTTGTGAAACGGGCAGTTCATTGGTTTCAGGTAATAGTCCTGGCCCTGTTTGATGACGTTTCCCTCATCGTCGATAACCTCATCAAGGTGCATGGCTGGAAACATGCCGTCTTTGTACCAATTCAAGTGCTGACTGGTTTCAAAAAGTTGAGATTTAGTGATGTGCGGTGTGTTTACGAGTTCATAGTCAGCCGCGAGAAGCTGTTCACGCAGATACGTTTCCATCTCATGGCGAATAATGCCGCCCTTCGGATGGAACACAGCCAGACCTGATCCGATTTCATCGGGGAAGCTGAACAGGTCGAGCTCGACACCGAGCTTTCGGTGATCACGCCGCGCAGCCTCTTCGATGCGTGTCTTGTACGTTACAAGATCGTCTTTAGTCGGCCACGCAGTGCCATAGATACGCTGAAGTTGAGGATTTTTTTCACTTCCTCGCCAGTATGCAGCTGCAGTACGAGTTAGCGACCAGCCGTTCCCGATCATGCGGGTGTTCGGTAGGTGCGGTCCACGGCAAAGATCTTTCCATTTCACTTCGCCGGTCTTAGGGTCAACATTGTCGTAAATTGTGAGCTCTGATCCACCCACTTCAACATTTTCATTATCGTCACCGGTGTGACCACCTTTGAGCCCAATGAGTTCAAGTTTGTACGGCTCGTTTGCGAGTTCTGCACGCGCCTCGTCTTCAGTGACGACACGGCGTACAAACCGTTGCCCCTGCTTGATAATGCGCTGCATCTGTTTTGAGATCGCTTTAACAGCTTCTGGGCTAAACGCTTCTTCGGGGTCGAAGTCGTAATAAAAACCATCCGTGATGGGAGGACCAATCCCTAACTTGGTCTCAGGATTAATCAGCTGCACTGCCTGCGCAAGTACGTGAGCCGTTGAGTGGCGAAGAATACTGAGCCCGTCTTCTGACTCGAGCGTTACCGGCTCGACCGTGTCCGTGTGAGTGACCGTTGCTGCAAGGTCCTTCAGCTCTCCGTTGACGCGCATCGCGACAACGTTCTTATCGGTGAACAGCTCAAAGCCATCGGCCACAGTCGTCTCCTCGTGTTGATTACAAGCTCCACTAGTCTAGCGCCAACCCTGAGCATGGAGCTTGAGACACTGTTGCGGCGGTTCATCAGCTCTCGAAGGACAAGTTGTGCCAACAAAACCACTGCACAGCGCGCGGTGCACGGACCAATAACCCGAAGAACTATCGATGTATTGAGAAGAAATGGTGAGCGATACTGGATTCGAACCAGCGACCTCTTCCGTGTCAGGGAAACGCGCTAACCAGACTGCGCCAATCGCTCAGATGTGAAATTGTGCCTTGCGAGGTGGCGACGGGATTCGAACCCGTGTATACGGCTTTGCAGGCCGCTGCCTCGCCTCTCGGCCACGCCACCGGAGTGGTTTTACCACGTGTGTTCCGGGGTTCCGGCCCACCAGAGCGGATGACGAGACTCGAACTCGCGACCCTCACCTTGGCAAGGTGATGCGCTACCAACTGCGCTACATCCGCATTTTGCGCTCGTTGCTGAGCACTCGATCAAATATAGCGACGAATTCGTCAACATGCAAAATCGTCCGTTTTAGTTCGGTGTGTCTTTTCAAAAATGATGGACGATTTACAACAGATTTGAACTCGAATGACCACAACTTCAGTCACAAATGCCCGACTTCACATCATTTTTCGTAACGATACGGTTACCCAAACCGTTCGATCAGGAGTCGTCCCTAATACTGGTAGGTATGGTCTCTTCGGTGCGTCGCTTCTTCCGTCGTGCCGTGACGGTGATTCTGGTCATCGCTGTAATCGGTGGCGGAGTGTTTGCGTGGATCAACCGTGTAGAGATCGCAACCCGCATCGATGCGATGGGTTACGACGCGACTCCGGCCATGACAAAACTAGAATCGCGCCTTGAATTAACCACACGTGGCGAGTATCTGTTCCGCGCCTCGCACCCAACATTGGACGGCAGCTCGAAGTTTTCACACAAGTGCGCGGGCGTTGACCAATCTGAAAAGGGTCATCTCTTGGGGTGTTTCACACCTCAACAACAAATTCATCTCTTTCAGGTCGATGATGAACGGCTCGATGGCATAGTCGAAGTCACCGCGGCACACGAGTTATTACACGCAGCCTGGGCACGCTCCCCACAGGCTGAACGGGATGACCTCATTAGCAAGCTTGAGGATCTATATGAGAAGCGTGTCGAATCCGATCCGGACCTGAAGGAACGAATGCAGGTGTATGAACACCTTTCGCGTGCCTCGTTCGCTAACGAACTTCATTCGGTGCTTGCTACAGAAGAAGCGGAATTGCCCACCTGGCTCGAAAAGCACTACGCGAAATGGTTCGAAGATCGTGGAAAACTTCTGCAATACTTTAATCATTACCACGAGGTCTTTGACGCGCTACAGCAGCAGGCAGATATTTTACAAAAGCAGATGCGCGAACTTCGGGACGAAGTAGAACGAGGTTCCGCCCGGTATCAGCATGATGTAGAACAGTTCAACAAGGATTTTCGCGAACTCAACAGACGTAATGACAACTACGAGTTTTCGGACAATCCAGAAGAGTTTGAACGCATCACTGAACAACTTCGAGAACGGCGTGAAGACTTGATTGCACGGCACGCGCAATTTGAAAAAGATGCCGAAGAGTATGAGGCTATGCGAGACAATTTGCAGGGTCTCAGCGACCTTTCCATTGAACTTGACAAGAAGCTCGACAGTGATCTTGCACCGCTGACTGAAACAAACCCTGCCGAGTAGCTAATCACGAAACCGGCACCCGATGTGACTCGACGATACACAAAGATGTATAGTCAGAAAGGTTGTTCTGCTGGTGCAGCACACGGGCGATTGGCGCAGTTGGTTAGCGCGCTTCTCTCACACAGAAGAGGTCGCTGGTTCGAGTCCAGTATCGCCCACCCAAAGTGCCTTACGGGAACACGCGACATCGGAAGATGTTGGGTGTTCCCGTTTCGCTTCCTTGCCTTCGTCGCCGCTGTCATTGGCTTCGCGGAAGATCGTGGCGAACGGCTCCGCGAGTGTCGGGCGGAGTTGTTCGTCGTCGGTGATGTCGAGCCGGGTGTAGAACGCTTGGTTCGCGAGCCTGCGGTCGGCGTCGCCGGAGTGCTGGTAGGCGCGGTGCGCATCGGTAAGCAGCCGTAGCGAGTCGTGGAGGAAGGCTCGTCCGCCGGTGTGGTGTTCGCTGTGCTCGGCGAGGCGGCGGTTCACGTCTGCGAGGCCCGCGCGGATGCGGTCTTGGTGACGCTTCAGCGTGTCGAGGTCGATGGCGTCGGCGAAATGTGCGGCCAGGAGCTTGTCGGACTCGGATTCCAGCCTGGCCCGGTTCGCGGTCAGGTCGGTAAGTTCCTGGTCATTCCCGGCGTTGCGCTCGTCGAAGGCGGCATCGAGATCAGCCGCGAGACGTTGGTAAGTGCTGTCGCTGATCGTGACGCTCGCGTATGAGTCGGCGACGAGCCGTTCTGCGACAGCGACGGGCACGGCACGACGGGTGCAGGTGGTCTTCTTGGCGGCGCGGCCGGAGCAGATGAAGTAGGCGTAGGTGACCCCGCGCGGGTTGGTGGCGAAGTCGAGCAGCATCCGTGACCCGCAGGTGCCGCAGTGCAGCAGGCCTTTGAGGTGGTGGGCGTGTTGGACGTGGCGCGTCATCTTCGCCGTCCGAGCCCGGAGCAGGGACTGCACCTTGTCGAACAAGGCGGGTTCCACGATGGGATCGTGCGCGCCGGGATGCAGGGCACCTTTGTAGCGGATCACCCCGGCGTAGTACGGGTTTGTCAGGAGCTTGTAGAGGGTGTTCTTCCCCAGCGGCTTCGACGGGCGCTTCGGCGTCGGCACCGTCAGCAATCCTCGCGCGGTCAGGTCGCGGAGGAGGCCGGTGACGGAGGTCTCGCCGGTCGCGTAGTGCTCGAACGCCCAGGCGATGAGCGGTGCCCGGTCGGGATCAACCTCAACGGTGCGAACCTCCCGTCCGTTTTCGTCGGTGCGGCGCACGTTCAAGTACCCGATGGGCGCGCGCATCGGCGTGCCGCCTTGAGCGACCTTCTGGGTCAGCCCCTTGGTGACTTCGGTGGCGAGGTTGCGGCTGTAGAACTCGGCAATGGACGACATGATGCCGTGCACGAGCATCCCCGAAGGCGTCTGGTCGATGGACTCGGTTGCGGAGACGAGAGTCACTCCCGCATTAATGAGGGCTTCGTGAATCTTCACGTCATCAGCGCGGTTGCGTGCGAGGCGGTCGAGCTTGTGGACGATGCAGAACGTGACGCGGGTGGCGGCGATGAACGCCAGCATCTCCTGCAACCCGTCACGATCGGCGGAGCGTGCGGACTCGCCCAGGTCAACGAACTCCCGCACAACCCGTGCGCCGAGTTCGTCGGCCTTGCGGTGGTTCGCCTCACGCTGCGCGGGGATGGAGAACCCTTCCTCGGTGCCGCCGCGCTCGGCCTGCTCACGGGTCGAGACGCGGAGGTAGGAGACGGCCAGAAGCACCGGCTGATCGTGTGCCTGCGCGTCAAGAGCGGCGAGGGTGGGAGCGGTGGGGATCATGCGGTGCTCCTTCGTTGGTGCAGCAGCTCGGAATCTTCGTTCTCTTCTACTCTGCCTCGCGCATCTGACATCAGGCTCAGATTCGCAGGCATCGGGAGGTCGTAGGGGTCGGGGTCGCCTGCTCGATATGCCTCCCAACGGGCCTGTGCGATGTTCAGCACCCACTCCACGAGCTTCGTGATGTCGGGTTCGGTGCGGCGGATCGTGCGGAGTCGAAGCTGGCCCGGATCATTCCCTGCCCCCGCGCCGAGCACAACCCGGCCTTGCGTCGCGTAGGAACGACGCTCACGGGCCGGGGCTGGGTTCAGGCCACTCACCTTCTATCTCACACAAAAGCAGGTACGCCAGAACCAAGGTAGCACACTGGTGGCGTAACGGCCATTGTTTGAGATGAAGTGGCGGTTCCACTACGATCAGAGGCATGAGTCAAGACGTGGAGGATGTTCCGCTGCTGGTTCCCGAAGACCTGCCAGCAGGCTGGGCGATGCCCGACCCTCCCGTGATCGCCTCCTCCGCCGACTCCGTAGCCATCGATGCCGCACTCAAGTACGACAAGCGGACATACCCCACACCGCGGCTAGATGGAGAACTGCGCGGGTATAACGATGGCCGCGACGGTCGGTGGTTCCTCATCGAGCATATGCAGTCCCATACCCGCGTTCTCCTGCGGCTGCAACGCCAGTACCTCATGCACCAAGAGCCAATGGGTGAAGTACGGATCACGGGGATCATCTACCTTCCGGAGCAGGCGGGCGACCCGGTGGCAAGCCCGATGCTGCGAAACCTCCCCACTTCCCGGATTGAGGCGGCGATCAACCGCCGCCAGTTCTCCGTCACCGGAGCGACCCGGTTCGAGGGAGGCAAACTCACGATGCCGTCGGGCCGCATCCTCCGCTCTACCGAGGTCATGCAACCGCTGGGGAACCCGAAGCGGATCGCGGACTTCTACGAAGTCGTCGCCCTCCAACACACCCGCCTCGTGGACGACGGGGAACCGAACCCGACCGCGAAAATGGCAGAAATCAGCCGCGTACCCCTCTCCACCGCACAGGGATGGGTAGCCCGCGCACGCTCGAAGGGTCTACTCCCACCCGGACGACGCGGACGCGCCGGATAATCAAGCGCGGGGATGCAGCGCGGGAGTTGAACTGGCACCGGAAGAGAAGCCCCCGGCTTCCGTCAGCACGCTGGCAGGGTCAACAATAGCGGGAACGGCCCGGCTCGCGAACCCGAGATAGAACCGGATAGGCATCGTGAATGCGATTATCCGGCTCGGGTGTTCACGCGAATGAGGTTGTCGAGACGCTCGTGTGCTATTTGTCGTGCGGTATCGGAGTCTTGCTGCTCGGCGATGACGCCGAGTGCGAACCCGTCGAGCAGGGCAAGCAACTCGCGTGCACTGTGTTCGGCACCTTCTGGGTTACCGCTCGCAGCGGCCAACAGCAGCCGCAGCTCGTTTCGTACGCGGGCCCACAAGTGCTTATAGGTGTTACGGGTATTCTCATCGACGGTCGCGCGGGCCGTGAAGGCCAGCCATACGCGAGCGACCCGATCGGCTTCATCTGCGGGAATGAAGAGTTCAACAAGGGCGTGGAGCCGTTCGGCGGGGTCGGTCACGTCCGCCAGTTCATAGGATTGCTGAGTGGCCATCGACGTGATGGCTGTCATGGCTGCATCGAGCATCGCGGTCTTTGTCGGGAAATGGTGCTGGATAGCTCCGATGGAAACACCTGCGCGAGACGCGACGCTTCTCACGCTCAACCCGTCAAAACCGTGTTCGGCGATAATCTCGATCATCGTTCGCACGAGCGTTTCCCGCGCTCCGCCGCTCATCGGTTCGGCCCTCGACGTGATTCGGAATAGATACGCCAGGCAGTTGTTCCTACGCGCGCTGCGAGCTGGGTCGGGTCTTGGCGTCCGTCGCTCCCCTCCCGGTAGGCGATAGCCGCGATGCAGAGCACGAGAAAGCCCACACCAAGTAACCCCACCTGAGCTATCTCGATGAGCATGCCCACAATCACGGTTAGCCGCTCATGCTCGCCCCCTAAATCAGCAGAGACGAAGTGCATCCCGACACCTGCACTCATAAGGAAAACCCCTGCGAAGAGCCAGGCAACGGGTTTCGCGCTGCCGCGGTCGACGAGGGCGGCGACCACGAGTAGAACGCTCGCCACGACCAGGAGGCAGAAGCGGATCAGTGTCCACGAGTCCAGTCGCTCGCTGACTCCTTCGACACCCGCATCCGCGATGAATGCAGAGGCCACGCTGATGCGCGTGCCGAAGAACCCGATCGCCGACGCGATGATCCCCAGCACGCAGGCCGTGATTCCCAACGCGAAAGCAGGTCGTGACCGCTTTCGGTATAGGACAAGGAGAATGGTGCCGCCAATAGGAGCAAGCAGCCCCACTATTTCAAGCACTCGGAACAAGATCGTCCTCCAACCGGTCGAGAGGGGTGTGGTTGGGTATTGGCACCCAGCCCAGTGCAGATCGCGTCATCCGACTGCCTGGGTTCAGCCGTGCTCGTTCACGCGACTGCAGGCCAGGCATCCAAGCCCCATACGACTGTATCGATAGTAGCATACATACGTATTGGCGCGTCGTGTTGCCTAAATTCTGCTGCCGAGTTCAGCCACCGAGGTTGACTGGTTTGCATAAACGAGTCGCACCAACTGAGGTGTACTTTCCATTCCTTGCTGACACCGGAGAACTCCTCCTCGAACACCCTGGCCTGAGCCGGGCACCAAACACGTCAGCAACGGCCGACCCCGCGGCGCCGGAACCGCGCGACCGAAGAACATCTGTGACGTCATCCACAGCACCGGCGCCATCGCCCCACCCGGCGAAGACCGTCGCACCGTCCGTGTCGACGAGGCTCGCATCGCGTTCTGGCACACCCGAACCCCCGACAACCCCGAAGTGCCACCGATGTCCTGAGACAGCATACGTCCATTCTTGAATTCAAGAATTCAAGAATTCAAGAATTCAAGAATGAACGTATACTAACTGCGTTAGTTGCCAATACGCCAGATTTGGATGGAGGGAGGTGGTCGACGTGCAGGGTGGAGTGTTCCTGTTCCGTGACACGGGTGCTGCCGCGCTGCGTTATGTCGAGTCCGACCGTTCCCGTGCTGATGACTACTACCTCGGAGCCGACACGACGCTGGCCGAGTTCGTCGTCCTCGACAGTGACGGGAATGTGACCGCCGAGTTGGGGTTGGAAGCCGCGGCGTATTCGGGTTGGGTGGACTGGATGCACCCGGTAACTGGGGAACAGATGGGGAAGCCGCGTGCGGCGGGGCCGGATCGGAAGGGGTCGCCTCAGTTCGCGGAGCTGGTGATCAACGCTCCCAAGAGCTTGTCGATCGCCGCCGCACTGCACCCGGAGGTCTCTGCTGCGCTCGATGCGGCTCAGCAGGACGCACTCTCGGAGATTCGCCGGTGGCTTGCCCAGCACTCCGTTACCCGCGTCGGCCCGCTCGGGGCGCAGGAGGTCGTGCCCGCCGAGCAGATGCAGGTAGTGGGGATCACGCACAGGACATCGCGGGCGGGTGATCCGCACCGGCATATTCACATGCAGATCGGCACGAGAATCTTCGCGGCCGGGAAGTGGCGGGCGCTCGACACGGGTGCCTTGTTCAAGCAACAGGGCGCGATCCGTGCTCTCGGCACCGCCGTGATCGCCGCCAGCCCGCAGCTTGCCGACGTGCTGGAGCGGCACGGACTGACCCTCGACCCCGTGACCGGTGAAGTGGCCGAGTTGCAGCCGTTCAACGCGATCATGTCGAAGCGTGGCGCGCAGGTCGGGAAGAACCTTGCCCGACTCGAAGCAGAATGGGATGTCGCGCATCCTGGCGAGACGATGGGGCCGGTCGTCGCCACACGCCTGCGAGCCGAGGCGTGGGCCTTCGAGCGGCCCGCGAAGAAGCCCACTACTCTCCGCGAAGAACACGCTTGGGTGACCGAGTTGCGGGAAGCCGGCTACGACCCGGAGACATTGCGCCGGCCTGCGCGCCGTTCGCCAGCGTCACTAGACGGCCTCTCCGTGCAGATCGTCGCAAGCCGGGCGCTCGACCGGTGCGCGGCAGGGAGTTCAGCGTGGACGCAACATATGGTGCAGGAGCACGCGACACGGATCATGACCGAGTACGGCGTGCAAGCAGCGCCCGCCGAGGTGCGCGAGTTCGTCCACATCGCAACATCATTGGCAATGGAGGATTGCCTCTCGCTCCTCCCGCCCGACGCACCAGCCCCGGAGCATGTGGCGCACCTCACCAGCCTGCGCGTCGTGCAGGCCGAGACGGAGCTGCGCGACCTCATCGCCGCCCGCATCCCACAGCAAGACCTTGAATACCCGGACGTAAGCCGGGCGGGGCGCAGGCGCGGTCTGGATACCGGACAGGAGCGCGCCGCCGCTGCGGTCGCATCGACGGACCCGCTCGTGGTCGTAGAAGGTGCAGCAGGGGCAGGGAAGACGACGATGCTCGGTGCTGCAATCGAGGTCGCCGCACAGCACGGTCGGGCGTCGCGGGTGGTTGCGCCGACGTTGCGCGCCGCGCAGGTCGCGCACGATGAACTCGGTGTGCCCGCAACATCGGCTGCGGCGCTCGTGCACGCGCACGGGTGGCGATGGAACGATGACGGCGTATGGACGCGCCTTACACCCGGCGACACCGATCCCGAGACAGGCCGCGCCTATCGCGGCCCGGCCGAGGATGCGCGGCTCGTGCGGGGTGAGCGGGTGATCGTGGACGAGGCCGGGATGCTCGACCAAGACACCGCAATCGCATTGCTCACAGTCACCGCCGAAGCGGGCGCAACGGTCGCGCTCGTCGGGGATCGCGCGCAGCTCGCCGCCGTCGGTCGTGGCGGCGTGCTCGACATGGCCGCACAGCTCCGGGGCCGCACGTTCGACATGGCCGAGGTGCATCGCTTCACCGATCCCGCCTACGCCGAAGTCACGCTGCACATGCGCGATGGTGACCAGCCCAGCGAGGTGTTCGATCAGCTCGCCGGGCTCGGTCTCATCCGTCTGCACGACAGCGACGACGAGGCGCGCGAGCATATCGCCCAGCGATGGCAGGACGGCGAGGCGGTCACCGTCAGTACGAACGACGAAGCCCGCACTGTCAACGCGCGTATTCGGGAGGAACGGGTGGCTCGTGGCGAGGTCGACGACTGCCGCACTGCGACCGGCAGCGACGGTCTCCCCATCGGTTCCGGGGATGTGATCCAAACGCGCAAGAACAGCACCAGCATTGGGGTGGCGAACCGGCAGAACTGGCTCGTGCAAGGCGTCGAGCAGGACGGGGCATTGCGTGTGCGGGAGGCGGGGAGCGGGCGGAAGCGGCAGCGCACCGTGCGCCTGCCCGCCGAGTATGTGGCCGAGCACGCGCACCTGTCGTATGCGGCCACCGCCTACGGGGTGCAGGGCGCAACCGTCACCGGGTCGCACACGATCCTCACCGATGCGACCAGCGCCGCAGGCGTCTATGTCGGCATGACTCGCGGCCGGGAACAGAACCTGTTGCACGTCGTGGCCGAGAGCCAGGAGCAGGCGCGGGAGCAGTTCATCGCGGCGATGGCGCGTGATCGCGCCGACCGTGGCCTCACCGACGCGACCGAACGCGCAGCAGACGCTGTGCGGGGACTCGTGGACGAGGGGCCGGTGCGTCTCGTGCAGACGGAGCGGGCACGCCTCACCCAGATCATCGAACGAGCCGAGCAGCAGACGGCTGTGTTCGAGGAAGCCGCCGTCCGATTCGCCGCGCAGAAACAAGCGCATCAGGTCGAAGCCGAGGAGCACGCCGAACTTGTGACCCATGCGAAGGCGCTTGCCGAGCACACCCGTAACACGGTCACCGCCGAAGTGGAGACGCGGGCGCGGACGGAGGGGCAAGAACTCGTGGAGGCTCGCACGCATCTTCACACCGCTCGCGATGCAGCGAGGGCGGCGCGGTTCGGGCGCAGGCGCACCGCCGCCCGGAACATCAACGCCGCGGAAGAATCGGTCGAGAAGATCGAACAGCACATCACCCAGACATGGGGCACCGCACCGTCTCTCCTGCGCCCTGTCTCCGAGTGGGCGACGAAGATCGCGACGGAACACGCTGACGCTCACTCGGAGGTGCAGGCGGCTGAACAGGCTCTCAGTGACGCTGAGGCCGCGAGGAAGCATACGGCCCGGCGTCAGGCCGTCGAGCGGGACCGTCTCACCGTCGAGGTGTACGGGGCGGAACAGGCACGGCAGATGCGAGGCACCTTCCGCACATCCAACCCCAGGGCCGACGCCGAACGCGCCAGGAAGCGGGCAGCCGAGGCGCGGCGGGTGATCGCGAAGTTGGACGCGCGCCCCGTCGCTGAGGCCGCCGAATGGCTCACCCAACGACGCGAGCAGCAACGGGCCGAACACGAAGCCCTGCAAGCCCGTCAGGAAGCCCTCACCCGCCGCAACGTAGGGCTGACGAGGACTGGGCGAGAAGGGCCAGGGCTCGGCCTGTGATGGGGTCTGTTGAGGCTACAGGGCGTGCCGCACCTTGTTCAGGTCGCGTGTTGGTTGCGGGTGGCGAGCATCATCGTCTCCTCGAGTGTTGCCTGCGCTTCGGTGATCGTCATTGCTCCGGTCAGCGGGGTGAGAGCGGCCGTGACCTGATCGCGGTCGGCACCGGGCAGGCGAAGCGTGCGGCCGTCCAGAAGCGCGCCCAGACCCGCGGCTCGGAGCAGAACGAAGGCATCCTCCCAGTGCTCGGTGCGGACGACCAATGACCTGTGCGATGCGGTGATGTCTGCTGCGGTGCCTGCTGCGGTGATTCGACCGCCGGTGAGGATGACGAGGCGGTCGCACTGCGTGGCCTCTTGCATGTAGTGGGTGGTGACGAGGATGCCGGTGCCGTTGTCTGCGGAGCTGCGGAGGTTTCGCCAGAGGCGGGCGCGGGTGAGGGCGTCCATGCCGGAGGTCGGTTCATCGAGCACGAGCAGTTCGGGATGGTGACCGGACGCGGCGAGGTAGGCGAGGATGCGCTTGGTGCCCAGCGGCAGGGAGCCGATGGGGGTTCGTCCGAAGCCCGCAGCGAACGCGCGGGCGTGTTCGGTGACGGGGATGCCGTGGACGGAGGCCGCGAAGTCGAGGTTTTCGATCGCGGAGAGAGATGGGTAGAGCCCGAGCCCTTGGGCGACGTACCCGATGCGGCGGCGAGTATCGAGTGATGGTTCGGCTCCGAAGAGGGTCGTCTGCCCGGTGGTTGCCGTTTCGAGGCCGAGCAGGATGCGCATCAGGGTCGTCTTCCCCGCACCGTTCCCGCCGAGCAGTCCGACGATTTCACCGGGCTCGACGCTGAGAGAGACGCCGTCGAGGGCGGTGAAGGAGCCGTACCTGCGGCTGACGTCGGACGCTTCAACCAGTGGGCCGTCGCCGCCAGGCGCGGGGGTGCTGCCGGTATCGGGAAGCCCCGCTGTGGTTTCTGTGCCGGTGTCCGTGCTGAGTAGCAGGGCGATGCTGGTGTTTTCCAGGTCGCCGGGGGCGGGTGCGAACCCGTCGGGGGCGACGGCTGCGGCGGTTGCTTCCCAGCGGTAGACGGTCCCGGCGCGCCGCCACGCTTGCTGTGAGGCGAGTTCGCGTCCGGCGGCATCGAGGGTGATGGGCGCCTGCCAGATGACACCGGGGGTGTGCGCGATGACCTCGTCTGGGGTGCCCGCGGCGAGTAGATTGCCGTCGCCGAGGAGGAAGAGCCTGCTGGCGCGTTCTGCTTCATCCAGGTAGGTCGTGGCGAACACCACCGTTGCCCCGTCCGCTGCCGCCCCGGCGATCAGACTCCACAGTTCCGCGCGGCTGATCGGATCGACACCCGAGGTCGGTTCATCCAACAGCACTAGGCCGGGACGGTGCAGTGTCGCGAGAATCACGCCAAGCTTCTGCCGCATGCCACCAGATAAGCGACCCGCGAGTCGACTCGTGACCTGATCGAGCCCCGCGAGCGCCAGCAGTTCCTCCGCACGGGCACGGGACTGCTGAGGGTCGATGCCGTAGGCGCAGGTGACGAACTCGATGTTCTCCGCGACCGAGAGGTTGCGCCACACGCCGGAGTCGGCGGGCTGATAGCCGACGCTCGTGCGGTCGACAGGGAGCCCCGTGGTGGTACCGCTATGGGCGGCGAGACGACCGGCGAGAAGCCGGAGCAGGGTCGACTTTCCGGCACCATCACCACCGATGAGAGCGGTGACCGTGCCAGGAGTGAAAGCACCCGTGAAGCCATCCAACGCGGGCAGTTTGCCGAAGAAGACGGAGGCGCCGTCGAGGCGGATAGTGGTGGGAAGCATCAGCGGGCACCTCCATGTGTGAGGGAGAACCGCATCCGTGCGGTCGAAGCACCGAACGCGACGACCGCCATGACGGTCAGGATCGCGAGCGGCAGCCAGAGACTGTCGAGGCCTGCGTCTCGGAGCATGACGCCCTGAGCGATCTCCCGGAACCAGGTCAGTGGGAGGACGTAGCCGATCCAGCGCACCCCGAGAGGCATGGAATCGAGCGGGAAGATCAGGCCCGAGAGCAGCACTTGTGGGACGACGAAGAGGATCGCCATCTGGATGGCCTGCCCTGTGTTCTGCGACACCGAGGAGATCAGCACCCCGATGCCGAGCACGACGAACAGGAACACGATAGCGGCGACACTAAACAGCCACAGGCTCCCAACGAACGGGATGCCGAACAGCCACACCCCGAGCGCGGTCACGACCGCCATGTCGATGAGGGCGAGGAGGAAGTAGGGAGTGATCTTCCCGATGATGATCGCCGAGGGGCGAAGCGGCATCACAGCGAGCTGTTCCAGAGTGCCGGTCTCGCGCTCGCGCACCAGGCCGATGCTGGTGATGAGCGCGCCGATGAACAGCAGGATCAGGCCGATGAGCCCCGGTACCATTACCCACGATGTCTTCAAGTCCGGGTTGAACAGCACCGTGACCAGCTCGTCCGGGTCGAGCGTCGGCGCGGTGATGCTCGGAAGATCGGGTATGGACAGCCCCTCCGGCTGGGTCGGGGCGGCAGGCATTGGCCCGCCGGTCGCAAGCGTCTGCTGGAGTGCCGTCTGGAACTCGGCCAGTTCCTCGCCGAACGCCTCCAGCTCGGCCTCGGCCTGTTCCGCGTCGGCCAGCGCCTCATCGACCGAGGCCTGGGCGTCGGCGATGCGATCCTGTGCGTCTTCCGCAGCCAATTGCACGAACACGCCCTGCGCCGCTTGCGCGGTGAACAGGCTGCTGCCGTCGATGAACACGCGCATCCGATCCGACAAAGCTGCATCGACATCGTCGGCAGATTCGGCGACGATCACCGCGTCGGCCTCCTGATCCCGCAGCAACACCTCGGCGTCGGCGGCATCTAAGGCCGGGTCGATACGGAGGATGTCTAGGTCGTCGCCCGCGACGTCATACCCGTCAAGCTCGTCCGCAAGCTCCTCCGCTTCCGAGCCCACGATGATCACCGACACGCGATCCACGGAGAAGTTCGCCGCGTACCCGAAGATCACCAGCAACAGCACCGGCAGTACCACCAGCATCGCCAGGGTGCGGCGATCACGCGCCAGCTCCCGGAACTCTTTCACGACCAGGGCTCGCATCGCCCACCTCCCTATTTCACCAACGGATGAAATCAACCATACCGGATGTTCATCGTTCGGTGAAATAGCGGCTGCGCTGATACCGTGGATGCATGGGCAAGGCGAGCGACACGGGCACAGTGACGGGCGAGAACATCCCGGCCACGCCACGGCGCGGACCCCGGCCCGCAGGCAGCGCAGGCAAGGAACAGATTCTTGAAGCTGCGACCGTGCAGTTCGGGGAGCACGGCTATCAGGCCACCACCATCCGCAAGATCGGCGAGGCCGCGGGCGTCGACGCGAAGCTCGTCCACTACTACTTCGGCACTAAGGAAGACCTCTTCGCCACAGCGATCGCCGAGACCTTCCGTTCCCGAGGATTCCCTGACCTTCTCGCCGTCCGCACCGCCGAAGGCGACGGATCGCCGGGAACCCAGTACCTCCTCGCCGTGCTCACCGCACTTGAAGACCCCGGCATGGGGGCCGCGTTCATTGGCCTCGTTCGGGGACTCGGTACCCACGAGGAATCCCGGCGCATCTTCCTTAGATTCGTCAGCGAAGAACTCCTCGGACGACTCGCGCCCCAGCTCGACGTCGACCACCCCGAAACGCGCGTCGCACTCGCCGGATCGCAACTCCTCGGAATCGTCCTCGCTCGCTACGTCCTCAAAGTCCCACCACTCGCGAGTCTGTCGGTCTCGGAGGTTGCACGAACCGTCGGCCCCACCATCGACCGCTACATGCTCGGAGAACTAAACTGGAACAGCGAAAGCACGCGCGATACATTGGCGTAGCGTTGCGATGGTTCTTATTCGCTCTGAGCGAATGCTAAAACGTGTCCGTCCGAGTCGCTGAGATAGCCAACGCGCTCACCCCAGTCTCTGGAGGCTGGCGCAGAAACTTCTTGCGCGCCTGCCTCCAGAGCTTGCGCGTAGCAAGCGTCCACATCTCGCACCCGCAGATAGAGTTCGCAGCGCGGAATACCAGCCCCATCCGAAGGATGTGTCAATGGTGGTGAGATCAGCGATGCGATCCCGTGTTCAGGCATTAATCCAAGAGTCACCCCGGACAGGAGCACGAACTCCGTCATCCCAGGCACGTCGAGCGTCGGCTGACTGCCGAGCACAGACACATAGAAATCCCGTGCAGCAGACTGATCCTTGACGTAAAGGACGACTGTCACGTGCCCCACCTGATTGCTCGCCACGCCACCATCCTCTCTCTCGGCCCTGTCATCAGTGTACCTTTGGACGAAAGCGTCACTGCGCGCGGCGAAATCAACGAGTCTTCGCCCACACCGTGCCCCGGTGAACCCCGAACTGCTTCGCGATGGCCTTCACGCTCACGCCGCGCTCGCGAGCTGTTCGCATAGCGTCCACTTCCTTGTCAGTGAGTCGTGTTCGAGGTCGTTTACTTGGTTCCGCTGACGCCCCGATCATTGCGTCGTCTGCCTCGGCTTCGGGGTTGTCATCGTGGCGAACCCCTTGATTCCATGCGGAAACGAGCTTCTGAACCCGTGGTCGTCTGTTCCCACAGCGCCCAATTGCTTCCACAGCAGACGTCGTTCGGAAGCGTCACAGTGTGGGCGCGCCCTATATTGTGACTATGGCGGAAGGTACGAACGAGTCAAGTAGTTCCTCACAGCCTCAGCCGGTCACGCGATGAGGTCGTTAAAACGGTGGATCACAGCTGTCATCATTCTCATCGTGCTTGGTGGAGTATGAGAACTCGGTCTGCGGGTTCTCGTGCATTCAGTTCTTGAGGGTGGTAGTCAAGTCGCATTGCGTGTTCCCCAGGATCACGCCGTTACGGTAGATACGCCCGGGTCTTTGCTCTGGGGAGCGCTTCGTTGGCAAATTGCGCACGTCACCGTGACTGCCGAAAATGTTGTTCTGTCAGACGAAGTGTCCGCCACAACCACGCTGAGTTTTGTTTCGATGCATCCGTTTCTGTAACGGTGCAAGTTGGGGATCTTGTTGTTGACGTAAGCGATATTTCGGTTGGCGACGATGGCCCAATTGGTGTGTATATTTCTCAGGCCATGAACGAGCCACACACGGCATGTATCGCGGACCGATTACCAACTGGTGTGACACTTACCGGTTTTGCGGTGGATCCCTCTGGGGAGATCACATTGAACGCTGATCTATCTCAAACGCTTCTTTCTGATCCAGATCAACGCGGTCGCAGAAGCTACAGAAAAGACGACGAATAGCTCTCGGTGGACTGACCCCAGCTCGTCGTCGCTCGCTTTGGAATGATCTTGAAACCGCGCTCTAAGTTAAAAGTTTGACAGCGCGATCAAAGCGATCTTTGGGCATGATACTCGCTTCACGACGCATGCCAGCGGCCGTTACTCGAAGCACTCGGGCAGGATTCAAAAAGCTCTCCCGACCTTGAGAGTCCCACGGACCTGCGCCAATATTTATAAAACCGTCATGGTGTTTCGTCGATAGGTAGCATGCCGCAACAGCGTCACTATCTATACGTCCGACTACGAGCACGGGGCGATCTTTTCCACGTCCGTCATGCTCTACAAAAGGCACCCAGGTCCACACAACTTCTCCCGGGTCCGGGTCCCCATCAGTATCTGGTGCGTACGAGACCCGCATAGCGCTTTTTTCTTCGGCAGTAGCGTCCCTGGTCGCACTAATTCCAAATTGTCCGGGGCTACCGTCTTCATCACGAAACCTGCCAGATTCCGCGGTCCTCGAATGGGTGGCGTGTTGGTTCGCCTTCGCACGAGTCTTCTTGCCTGACCGTTGAGGGCCCCTAGTCGATGTAAGACGAGAGGATCGAGCAAGACCTCCCACAATTTTTGCAGCGCTACGAATCACGCGTCCCCAGTTGACTTGGGAAGCCACTTCTCCTCCTTCAGGACTAGTGTCAGCTCTTACTGTCCTTCTGCAGTCAGTGCGTTGACTCGCGAAATGCAGCGCAAATACTTTTTACGGTATCCCCCATCAGTCATTCCCCCGCCAAAAACCTGGCTGAGTGGCACGCCCGTTGAAAGCACTTGCGTTTGCGCGTCGTACACGCGGTCAATGAAAGCGACGAAACGCAACGCCGCTGATTGGTCCGTCAGTTCGTACACGTTACGCAGGCCAATCGCATTCACCCCTCGAATGAGTGAGGCATAACTTGACGGATGCACACTGCTCAAATGTTTCAGGAGTTCGCCGAAGTCATCATCTGTGGCACGACCACCAGACATTGCTGTGTCCGCTAGAGCAAATTGGTACTGCTCGTCAGTCAAGGTGACGGAGTCTCCCTCAATGTTGCGCTGACGGTAATCTTCGCCGTCAATGCGAATCGTTAAGAAGCGATCTGACATTGATTGAATCTCGCGCAAGAAATCTACTGCGGCAAAACGACCTTCACCGAGCGCGTTTGGCGGGGTGTTTGATGTAGCAACAATCTTCGCACCGTTGTTGGTGAGGTCTTTAATCATCCGGGTCATCAGCATTGTGTCGCCCGGGTCATCAAGTTCGAATTCGTCGATGCAAATCAGTTTTGCACCGTTTAGTGCTTGCAGTGCCCCATCGTATCCGAGCGCTCCAACTAACGCAGTGTATTCAATAAACGTACCGAAATATTTGGTTCCGGCTTGAGCGTGCCACGCTGCCGCGAGGAGGTGCGTTTTACCAACACCGAAGCCACCATCGAGATAAACACCTGGTTGAGTTGGCGCCTGTGCACGATCAACCGACTGAGCGGGTTTCTTTTTTTTGCCAAACCCAAAAAACCCATTACCTTTGGACGGCGCAACTTTCGGCGCAGTGAAAGCTTGGAGAGTGGATCGTGCTTCTTCCTGAGACGGATGAGCCGGATCCGGTCGGAACGTCTCAAAAGTAGCGTTCGCAAACTGGGGTGGTGGTACCAGGGTAGCGACAATTTCAGCACCGGTAATTCGAGGGGTACGGTCGACAAGATGCGCGGGGGCGGCTGTAGTTACTTCTGACATCACCGACCAGCTTACTCTGTTCACACGAGATAACGGTCGTCAGGTTCAGTGAGACAGTGCGACCACTTCCCGGCGTGGCAACCCTGCGAGTGCATAGGATTCTCTTAGTGTAAGTTTCGTGATCGCGACTATTGCACCGGAATCTGGCGAGTTTGCTGAGGCAGCGGCTCAACTTCGAGGTGCACGATTGCGCGCTGAACTCGTGTCGAAAGAAATTCCGGCTCCTGAAAAAATTGCTCCACAAGCGGTCGCATTCGGGGCAGGAATTCGACAAGGTGGACCTATTTCACGTAGCGAGCACACGGAAATAGATTCCGCAGAGGGCGCCGGACGACTTATTTTGCTTCACAACCCCGAAATGGTTGATGATTGGGAAGGCACTTTCCGCATTGTCTGTTACGCTCAAGCACCGCTCGAGGTTGAGATCGGCACAGACCCATTCATTGCAGACGTTACATGGTCCTGGCTGATCGACGCCCTCGATTCTAGGAACGCCCAATACACCGCTATTGCTGGGACTGCGACGAAGACTCTTTCGACCGGATACGGCACGCTCGCCGATCAAGGTGATGGGTCACAACTCGAGCTACGCGCTTCGTGGACGCCTCTGGGTAACGACTTTGCTGCACACGCCGAAGCGTGGTCCGAGTTGCTCTGCTTGCTGGCCGGGCTCCCCCACGAAGAGGGAGTTGCGTCGCTTGGCGCACATCGGACTAAACGAGCAACACAAGGTTCATAAAGAAATATGCTCGAACAGTCCGATCTTGACCTGGCGTACCGTCTGGTCGACTCCGCAGCGACTCTGTCTGATGCGATCACCAAACTCGCGAATGGCAACGGACTGTTCGCTGTGGACGCTGAGCGCGCCTCCGGATTCCGCTATGGGAACGATGCGTATCTGATTCAGATCACCCGCAGAGACGCCGGAACGTTTCTGATTGATCCGGTGTCAGTGGATGATCTCCGGCCGCTGACAGAACTCATGAACCCACAAACATGGATCTTCCATGCAGCAGGTCAAGATCTTCCTTGTCTCAAGGATCTCGGGCTATTTCCGACCAAGATAGTGGACACAGAGCTCGGTGCCCGTCTCCTCGGACTCCCCAAGGTCGGACTCGGCACTTTAACAGAGCACTATCTCAACATCCATCTCGAGAAAGCACACTCTGCGGATGATTGGTCCGTACGACCGCTCCCCGAAGACTGGTTAGAGTATGCAGCTTTTGATGCAGCAGTGCTTCCATCCCTGTGGGAACATGTTGCAGCCGATTTAGAAGAAGCTGGCAAGCTGGAACTCGCCGAGCAAGAGTTTGACTATGTGCTACACCGGCCACCGAAAGATAAACCCACCGAACCCTGGCGGAAGCTCTCAGGCATCCATCAACTGCGCGGCGCTCGCTCGCTTGCAATTGCTCGTGAATTGTGGCTCGCACGAGATGAAGTTGCGCGTGCCCGTGATATTGCTCCAGGCAGACTGATTCCTGATCGGTCGATATCTTTTGCAGCAAAGTATGTGCCTCGCTCAGCTGGCGATTTAGCATCACAGAAAGAGTTTCGCGGCCGAGCCTCTCGCACTGAACTTGACCGCTGGTGGCGCGCGATTCGACGTGGAAAGATAACCGAGGATCTTCCCACACCTGCGCCGCGTGACCCTCACTCCATCCCTCATCAACGCACGTGGGAGAAAAAGCGGCCTGAAGCCGCTGCACGACTAGCGATGGTGAAGCCCGCCATCGCCGATGCCGCAAAACAACTAGATTTACCGATCGAAAATTTGCTCACTCCTGACACGCTGCGTCGAGTGGCGTGGGAACCAATATTTCCTGTATCACCCGAAAACGTCGGAAAACAACTACATGGACTCGGGGCACGCGACTGGCAAATCCAATATACACAACAAGTTATTGCCGACGCTTTTGTAGCTTCTCTATAGTTTTTTCACGTATGTCATCGCCGAGTTCTGAGGCCCTCCACGCTTCACTAGCGCCACTCAGCCGCGCACGCCAAGATGGTATTTGTAACTAACCATTGATCAGGAGGCAATGTGGCCAAATCACGTGAAGTCGCGTTCGTCGATGGGGTTCGAACCCCGTTCGGTCGAGCCGGCGAAAAAGGAATGTATTGGAACACACGAGCAGACGATCTTGCTGTCAAAGCGGTTCAGGGGCTAATTGAACGTAACCCGAATTTACCGCTGGATCGCGTTGACGATGTCGGAATCGCGGCAACAACACAGCAAGGTGACCAGGGGCTTACGCTGGGCCGAACGGTTGCGATCTTGGCGGGCTTGCCGGTAACCACCCCGGGTTTCGCGCTCGATCGCATGTGCGCTGGCGCAATGACAACCACCACGCTACTTGCGAGCACAATTGCTGCAAACCAAAGTGATGTGGCAATTGCAGGCGGCGTTGAACATATGGGTCGCCATCCTATGGGGTTTGACTCGGACCCGAACCCGCGGTTCCTGGCAGAGAAGCTCGTCGCACCTGACGCACTCAATATGGGTATTACTGCTGAACGTTTACACGATCGCTTCCCTGCTCTCACGAAAGAGCGTGCCGACCGTTTCGCAATGAACAGTCAGCTTAAAGTCCAGGCAGCATACGAACGCGGCGACCTGCAAGCCGATTTAGTACCAGTTGCGACCAAGTCTGAGCAGGGTTGGGGTCTTGCGACTGAGGATGAGGGCCGCCGCCCTGAAACGACGATGGAAGGCCTCGCAGGCTTGAAAACACCCTTCCGACCACACGGTCGAGTTACCGCTGGTACCTCATCACCACTCACTGACGGATCGACGATGGCGCTCCTGGCAGGTGTCGACACCGCGCGCGAACTTAATCTCAATGTAAAAATGAAAATGGTGAGCTTTGGATACGCTGGTGTTCAGCCAGAAGTGATGGGGCTCGGTCCCGTTCCAGCAACTGAGCGAGCGCTGAAACGTGCTGGACTGACTATTCACGACATTGGCTTGTTTGAACTCAATGAGGCATTCGCCGTCCAAGTGTTGTCCTTCCTCGACCATTTTGATCTGCAAGACGATGATCCCCGCGTCAACCCCTGGGGCGGAGCGATTGCACTCGGCCACCCGCTAGCATCTTCAGGCGTGCGTCTCATGATCCAACTCGCACGCCAATTTGAGCAGCGCCCAGACGTGCAATATGGCGTCACCGCAATGTGCGTGGGCCTGGGACAAGGCGGGTCCGTAATTTGGGAAAATCCGCACTTCGATGGGAAGAAGAGGAAATAATGACCGATTATTCAACAATCGATTTTTCTCCGCTCATTCAAGCGTCAGAAGATGAGGTCGTCACACATGCGCTGGTGAAGGACGTTAAGCTACCATCCGGCAAAAATCTTGCGCTCATCACACTTGATAATGGAGCCGACCATCGTCGTCCAAACACGCTTGGTCCGCGCAGCCTTGACTCGCTGTACCGCGCAATTGCGGCACAAAAGGAACGCGCTGAGATCGGCGAGATTCACGCCGTTGCGGTGACTGGAAAGCCATGGATTTTTGCTGCGGGTGCTGACCTGTCAAAAGTCGGTGCACTCGCAACCCGAGAAAACGCGCGCCTCATGGCCCAGTTTGGCCATTTTGTGCTCGGCCAGTTCTCACAGCTCGGAGTTCCATCATTCGCGTTCGTGAATGGGCTTGCGCTTGGCGGCGCAATGGAGATTGCGCTCAACTGCGACTATCGAACAGTCGACTCAACGGCTGCCGGGCTTGGGTTTCCCGAAGTTTTTCTGGGAATTATTCCCGGCTGGGGTGGCGCTACACTCGTACCCAACCTGATCGGTATTGAAAATGCTCTAGAAGTTATTGTTTCGAATCCGCTCAAGAATAACCGGCTCATTAAAGCCTCGAAAGCCGTGGACTTGGGTTTGTTTGACCGAGAGTTTGGCGCGGCACGGTTCCTTGAAGAATCAATTTTGTGGGCTGATCGTGTGCTTACGGGCGCTGAAACCGTTGAACGCAAGAATGTTCCCGGAAAACTCGAGCGTCTCACCAAATGGCCTGCGGCGATCAAGATCGCGCGCAATATGTTGAGGTCCAAAATTGGTACCGCAGCGAAGGCCCCGTATCGAGCGCTCGAACTTCTCGATGCTGCCCGAGACAATAATATTGAACTCGGGTTTGAACGCGAAGATGATGCGCTCACCGATCTTATTTCTGGCGATCAATTCCATGCATCTATCTACGCGTTCGATCTCGTGCAGAAGCGGGCCAAGCGCCCGTCAGGCGCCCCCGATAAGGAACTTGCTCAGAAAGTTCAGAAGGTTGGTGTCATTGGCGCGGGACTCATGGCGAGCCAATTTGCGTTGCTCTTCGCACGTAAACTACGCGTCCCGGTGCTAATCACTGATATCGACCAGGAGCGAGTCGACAAAGGCGTCTCGTACATTCACGCTGAAATCGACAAGATGCTTGATAAGGGTCGTCTCAATACAGATGAAGCAAACCAGGTCAAGGCTCTCGTAACCGGCACCACGGATAAAACCAAATACGCCGACTGTGATTGGGTAATTGAAGCAGTCTTTGAAGAGCTCACAGTAAAGCAACAAGTGTTTACTGAGATTGAAGCAATCATTCCGGACACCGCGATTATGGCAACAAACACGTCATCACTGTCGGTCACTGAAATTGGTTCAGTTCTGAAGCGTCCGGAACGCCTCGTTGGGTTTCACTTCTTCAACCCGGTGGCAGTCATGCCGCTCATTGAGGTTGTGAAGACTGGACAGACCACTGACGAAGCGCTCTCCACAGCTCTTGTTACCGCGAAGAAACTGGGCAAGAGTGCCGTCATAACGGCGGACCGCCCGGGCTTCGTAGTGAATCGTCTGCTCGCCAAAGTGATGGGCGAGCCGGCTCGAGCGCTCGATGCTGGAACGCCGCTTTCTGAGATCGAACGATCGCTCGACCCTATCGGCTTGCCAATGGGCCCCTTCGCTTTAATCGACCTCGTCGGCTGGAAAGTTGCGGCCCACGTGCAAGACACTATGGTGGATGCCTTCCCTGATCGCTTCTACAACTCAGACAACCTGCATAAACTTGCTGAGGTTGACGAACCGCTCGAGAAATCGAAGCAGGGAACCGTTGAAGGCCTATCGCGCTCCGGCCGTAAGGCAATCACAGTGGGCAACTCTCCGGTCTCGCCAGACGAGATTCTACGCCGCGTTGAAGATGAACTGGCCAAGGAGATCCAGATCATGCTCGACGAAAGTGTCGTTGCAGCAGCCGAAGACATTGACCTGTGCCTCGTGTTTGGCGCTGGTTTCCCATTCCAGGCAGGCGGAATTACGCCCTACCTTGACCGTGTGGGTGCGAGCGAACGTGTCAATGGAAAACTGTTTCATGATCCAAAGATTGCTGGTGCTGGAGAATAGTAATTCGAGCTGAAATTCGGGCCGTGTGTGAGATAGCGCTATTCGACACACGGCCCGAATAGTATCTCCCTCAATAGTCGATGATGGCGGCCCCGTGCCACGCTGTGCCCGTCAATGCTGTTGACCGGTGCGAGTAATCTACCGGAGGAGACAAGCCACAATCCATCCGCAGAATACAGCTCACTGCGCCTTATGGGCTGCGCCACCAGCGTTAGACCCCGCGGCTTCAGTGAGGTTCTCAGTCGTTTCAGCGTCGTTGATTCGATGATGCCGGCATGACGCGGAGTATAGAGCTCTCCATCTCGTTCTAAAAGTACCGCAGAGGTTGCTCCTTCAAGGACGGCTTCGTTCGGAGTCACAAAGATGACGTCATGAGCATCCTGTTCGTGTGCGTACCGTAGACCCGCCATTGCATCTGAATATCCAAGCGACTTCGCGCCAGAAGGCTGCCAGGCAACAGCAGTCTGCTCCCCCGGATCGTATCCTTTGTCTAGAATTAACACGTCGATACCGAACTTTCGAGCATCTCGTACAGACGCAGGAATCGATTCAAGTGCGACCCAGCTGTTTGGCCCGCATTCAGGGACACCGCGAGTGATCACCATTCGAAGTGTCGCTTCGTTCTCGGTTGACCAGTCCCATGCGGATAGAACCGCGTCAATTGCGCGGTGAAAACCAGACAGGTCTGGCTGCGGTAGTTTGAAGAGCTTTGCGGACCGCTGGAGACGTCTGAGGTGGTCGTCTAGGCCTGTCACCCGGCCGTCAAGGCACCGGGCCACATCAAACACGCCGTCCGCACGCAGAAGGCCAGCGTCATCCGCTCGGATGAGTGGCTGCGTCACGTCATGGAGGGTGCCGTCAAGCGTAGCGATAAGCGTGGGTGCCATATTCCATATTGTTGCACGTTGCGATTGCCGCCCGAAACAAAGAAGAGCCGGCACAAGGCCGGCTCTTCTATTGGCTAGTGTCTCTTAAACCAGTGTACGGAGCACGTACTGCAGAATTCCACCGTTACGGTAGTAATCTGCTTCACCCGGTGTGTCGATACGAACCTTCGCATCGAACTCGGTGACTTTTCCATTTTCATGCGTAGCAGTCACGTGAACCGTCTTAGGAGTATCACCCGAGTTTAGCTCAGTGATTCCGCTGATATCGAAGGTTTCAGTACCGTCGAGTTCGAGCGCATCAGCATTCTGACCTTCAGGGAACTGCAGAGGGAGCACGCCCATGCCGATCAGGTTTGAACGGTGAATTCGTTCAAAGCTATCGGCAATCACTGCACGGACTCCGAGCAAGCTCGTTCCCTTGGCAGCCCAGTCACGTGACGAGCCTGAGCCGTATTCCTTACCGCCAAGCACAACGAGCGGAATACCCTGCTCTTGGTAGTTCTGTGACGCATCGTAGATGAATGCCTGCGGTCCACCCTCTTGCGTGAAGTCGCGAGTGTATCCGCCTTCAACGTCGTCCAAGAGTTGGTTGCGGAGTCGAATGTTAGCAAACGTTCCACGGATCATAACCTCGTGGTTGCCACGACGTGAACCATAACTGTTGAAGTCTCGCCGTGAGATCCCATGCTCGAGCAAGTACTGGCCTGCAGGAGTGTCCGCCTTGATGTTACCGGCGGGGCTGATGTGGTCAGTGGTCACTGAGTCGCCAAGCTTCGCAAGTACTCGCGCGCCCTTCACATCCGTGACAGGTTCTGGCTCGGCCGGCATGCCATCGAAATACGGTGGTTTCCGAACATAGGTTGACTCGTCATCCCACTCGAAGATTTCACCTTCGGGAGTTTCGAGTGCACGCCAATTCTCGTCACCGTCGAAGACCTGACCGTATTTCGTTGTAAACATGTCAGAGTCAATAGAAGCGTCGATGATTTCTTGCACTTCGGTAGGCTCTGGCCAGATTTCACTCAGGTAAACCTCGTTGCCTTCCGAGTCTTTGCCAAGTGAATCGTTGTCGAAGTCAAAGTCCATAGAACCAGCGAGAGCATATGCAATAACCAGCGGTGGGCTCGCCAGGTAGTTCATCTTCACGTCGGGGTTAATACGACCCTCAAAGTTACGGTTACCCGACAGCACCGCGGTCACGGCGAGGTCATTCTCGTGCACTGCTTCAGACACCTCGGTGTTAAGCGGGCCGGAGTTGCCAATGCAAGTAGTGCAGCCATAGCCAACCAAGTAAAAGCCGAGAGCTTCAAGTGACGGGCGTAGTCCTGACTTCTCGTAGTAGTCAGTGACAACCTTCGAACCGGGAGCCAGCGTCGTTTTCACCCAAGGCTTCGCCTGAAGGCCACGACGTTCCGCATTACGTGCCAGAACACCCGCAGCAACCATAACGGACGGGTTTGACGTGTTGGTGCAGGAGGTGATGGAGGCGAGTGTTACTGCACCGTGGTCAATCTCGAATTCCCGGCCCTGCGGATCTACAACCTGAGCGGGGTTTGAAGCATCCGCATAGTTCTGCAGATCTTTCTCAAACTGAGACTTCGCGTTTGTCAGCTCAATACGGTCTTGCGGACGCTTAGGTCCGGCAATTGAAGCAACCACTGTCGAGAGATCAAGTTCAATGTATTCAGAGAACTTCGGTTCATTTGCTGGATCGTGCCAGAGGCCCTGAAGCTGTGAATATTCCTTCACCAGCGCGATCTGCTCTTCTGGACGACCGGTAAGTCGCATGTAGTCAAGCGTCACGTCATCGACAGGGAACATCGCTGCAGTTGAGCCAAATTCTGGGCTCATGTTTCCGATCGTTGCGCGGTTCGCGAGCGGTACCGAGCTCACACCTTCACCGTAGAACTCGACGAATTTGCCAACGACTCCGCGGTCACGGAGCATTTCGGTAATCGTGAGCACCACGTCGGTTGCGGTCACACCAGCGGGGATTTCACCCGAAAGCTTGAATCCAACAACGGGAGGAATCAGCATCGATACTGACTGACCAAGCATCGCCGCTTCCGCCTCAATACCGCCGACGCCCCAACCAAGCACGCCGAGACCATTCACCATGGTGGTGTGTGAGTCAGTTCCCACACAGCTGTCCGGGTAGGCCTGCAACACGCCGTCTACTTCACGAGTGAAGGTGACGCGAGCCAGGTATTCAATGTTCACCTGGTGCACAATGCCGGTCCCGGGAGGCACCACCTTAAAGTCTTGGAAGGCGCCCTGTCCCCAACGCAAGAACTGGTAACGTTCGCCATTTCGCTGATATTCAATTTCGACGTTTTTACGGAAGGCATCTGGTTCACCGTATACGTCAGCGATCACTGAGTGGTCAATGACGAGCTCTGCTGGGGAAAGCGGGTTAATTTTATTAGGATCGCCACCAAGGTCAGCCATAGCTTCACGCATGGTCGCCAGGTCAACAACACAGGGAACGCCGGTGAAGTCCTGCATAATTACGCGCGCAGGAGTGAACTGGATTTCGGTGTCCGGCTCTGCGGACGGGTCCCAGTTGCTCAGTGCTTCAATGTGCTGCTTCGTAACATTCACGCCATCTTCGGTCCGGAGCAGATTCTCCAGAAGCACTTTCAGGCTGTACGGCAGACGATTCGTGTTTGGAACACGATCAAGCCGAAAAATCTCGTAGTCGGTGTCACCGACAGTAAGGGTATCTTTCGCCCCAAAACTATTGACCGCTGACATTGATGTCTCCTTCGCTGTTGCGGTGCCGTGCATACAAGAGAACAAACTCTGGCCAAGCACGATTTATCTTGACGTCAAGATAATTCTACACCACGTTGTTCAGGTCACCCACCATGCTACTCCCCCGAGATTCCGCGCGAAACTCGGTTATTCATCAGATGAGGATAAGGGAGCCTTCCCTGCAGTGGCGAGGACACGCCAGGTTATGACGATCAACAGCGCATAGGGCGGGATTCCCATGGCGAGTCTCGCAATACCGAGCGCTTCAATTTCCCCGACCAGGTACAGCGGCCATTGCACTGCCAGCCGAAGCACGAACAACCCCAGCCACATCACAGTGAGCCAAAATGAGGCTCGACGGTACGCAGACCATTCCCGCCATTGCGTGAGATTACCTAAAATTGCACCACCAATAAGACCCACGACCGGCCAGCGCACGATGAGCGAGAGGGTAATACCGACGATCCATACCGCATTAATAATGAGTCCTGGCGCGTAATAGTCGCGGCCATCTCCGGTAATGAGCGTGGCTGCGGCGCAGACCGCCACCGCGAACAGTCCAGTCAATGCTGGCATCACTTTTTCGTGCCTCGCTAGCCGAACCACAAGCAACGCTACCGCGACCACCACCGGCGCGATGAGCGCCGTGAGCGCATCTTGGGTGAAAGCAAACCACAGCAGGAACAGCAATCCGGGCAATATAGATTCGATCATCCCTCGAACGCCGCCCAGCGCTTCCAACACGCCTTCCTTCGACACAGTCTCACCGTGCAAGGCTTCACCGATCACATGGCCCATGCCAGCACTCTTACGACTGAATCTTTCATCTACAGCCTGAGAATCGTCCAGTCTAGATTCAGCAACGGCTACCTCTTCAGGCTCCTCGGAGCGCGACTGTTGACGGTCATCGTTCATTTGAAACTAAGAATCTTGCGAGGTCTGTTGCGCTTCAGACTGCTGTTGGGCTGCCTGTTGCAAGCCTGCTGGAACTTTAAGTTGGAGAAGTTCACTCGGAGGCATCGGCGCATCGCCACGAACTACAACGATTTCGCGAAAAACAGATTCGACGCCTTCGCCTTCTGCGCCACCCTGGGCGGCAGCACCAATTATGACGCCCCGAAGCGTCCATCGAGGCCCATCAACACCGACGAACCTTACAGCCTGCGCCTGCTTACCCTGCGGAGGAATGACGAAAAGCTCAGGCCCTAGTGGTCCTTCTCGCTCTGTGACCTGCGCCTTTTGTGACGTCAGGTTCTGCACCAGTTGAGCTCGCAAAACGTTCCAGAGACCAGTCGACTTTGGCGCTGAGAAACCCTGGACTTGCAGGGTCGACCCTTGATAGTCGAGCGAAATCGCCACGATGCGTTTCGTTTTCTCGTCTACATCGAGTCGCACCTTCAATCCTTCACGCGGCGCAATCTTGATCCCACCCATATCAATATATGGACGCATTGAAGGAACCTCTGAGGCGTCGTACGGGCCGTTATCAGCACGATCGGCAGGCGCAACTTTCGTCTCGTCAACGTCAGCCGCATCGGTTTGCAGCTCGCTCTTTTCGATCTCCTCAGACGATTTCTTATCCTCTTCGCTCATCGATCCTCACATCCGTAACGATTGTGGCACGACCGCCCGCACTCGATAACGCAGTCGGGTCGCGCAATAAATGTCCTGTTGCTAGTTCTACTCGCGTTCGCTGGGAAGCGCGTGAGCTACACCGGTCGATCCAAAACCGCCAGCGCCCCTGATACTTTCACTCAGTTCTGCAGTTTGCACAAAGTTCACCTGAGACACCGGCATGATGATCAGCTGCGCAATACGATCACCCGGGGCGATCTCAAATGATGTGTCAACGTCGTGGTTTATCAACGGAACTTTTACTTCCCCGCGATACCCAGCATCGATCGTTCCGGGTGAATTCAGTACCGTGACACCGTGTTTAACAGCGAGCCCACTACGAGGCACCACAAAAGCTGCATATCCTTCTGGCAATGCGAGTCTGATCCCAGTACCCACAAGCGCTCGCTCACCGGGCGCAAGCGTCAACTGTTCAGTGCTTCTAATATCAGCACCGGCGTCTCCCGGATGAGCGTAGCCAGGAACTTTCTCGGCCTGGATCGGAATATCAATTCGTTCAGTCACGAAAGATAGCGTACCCGACTTCACATACCTGCTTCTGCGACGTTCCTCAGGGATTTCACGCGCCACACCCATAGAATTGCAGCTGTGACTCAGAACTCCATCTTCCGCGAGCGGCTGTGGCCAACTATTTGGCTCTACATTATCTTCCTGCTGCTCATTCCTGGCGTAATGCTCATGCTTATGCCGTTGAACGCAACACTCGGCGTTATTCTTGCGCCGGTGGTGTACGCACTTATCGTTGGATTCATCACATTTTCGTGCCCAGTCGTAACGGTTACGGACGGAACATTGATTGCTGGAAATGCCTCAATTCCACTGAACGAGCTCGGAAACGTGGATCTTCTTGACCGGAATGAATTGACGCTCACGATTGGCCCTCGCGCTGACGCTCGCGCTTTCCTCCTCATTCGAGGTTGGATTCATACCGCGGTCAAAATCGAGAACAATGACCCGCAAGATCCCGCACCATATTGGGTCATCACCACTCGACGTCCGAAAGAACTCCAGGCAGCTATTACGCGTTCACAAAACTAATGCGCATCTGAAATGAAAATCCCGGCGGGCAATAGCCGCCGGGATTTTCGATATCTTCAGCCTTACACGAAGGACTTGCAGACTGTAGGAACGCGCCTTATGCCGAGCACTCGCGACACACTGGCCCAATGTCTGTCTGGTGATCGAGCTGAGAGCGGTGACGCACAAGGAAACAATTTACACATGTAAATTCATCATCTTGCTGTGGGAGTACGACAACGTCCAGGTCAACATTTGAGAGGTCGGCACCCGCGAGATCAAAACTCGGGTTGTCGGCATCTTCAGCGTCAATCGATGACGAATTTTTGTCGGGTACTCGTTCCTTGAGAGCCTCGATGGAGTCAGTCTCATCTTCTGCAGACTTCCTCGGAGCGTCGTAATCCGTTGCCAAAATATATCTCCTCAATGGAAGGGGGAATAAATCCTATAATCGCGGCATATTCTGCCCCACCATTCCTGAGAATGCAACTCGGACTTTCTTACAGCGAATTTATTGAGAGATTTCATGTTTCGCCGCGTCAATGCAAACAAGAAATGCGCAAGCATGACAAGCTAGGGCGCGAACCCTGCGAGAGGAAGAGGCAATGGAAGAACTTCGCCTGGAGCGCCGTGATGACGACCGTGTCATAGTGTCCAACAGCGCCGGAAACGAATTCGCAATCACTGCGGATGAAACGTTGCTTGCTGAAGTACGCAGCGCTGTCCGTTCGAGTCGAGGGGTGAAAGGCGTGAACCCCGCGGAGATCCAGCGGCTCATTCGCGAGGGCAAAACTCGAGATGAAGTTGCCGAGCTCACCGGAGCAGAAGACGCCGACATCGAACGATATGAGGGCCCCGTCCTTGCGGAGCGCGGTTTTATTCTGAACCAAGCACAGTCGGTTCCTGTGCGCACCGACAGTAAAACTGAAGAGGAAGATCTTCAGAAATTTGGCGATGTCATTGTCGAACGACTCATCGGGATCAACGCAAAACATATCGACTGGTCCGCGTGGAGAGACAGTGACATCGGTTGGATGGTTGCGCTGGAATTTCGTTCTTACGATGTTGATCATCGCGCTGTGTGGTCGTTCGACCACCGTAAGCGCCTCCTCTCACCGATTAACGCAGACGCTGTCACACTCTCAAAACAGAACGACCCCGGTGACCGTCTTATTCCGAAACTTCGAGCCGTAGATAAAACGCCCGAACCAGCGGATGAAATCGAATTGCCGATCATTGAAGTGCCGGACGAAGAAGAGCCTCAGCAGACTCACGTCAGCGAAGAGGAATATCTTCGGCGCCAAAATATTGATCATCTCGCAGTAACCACTACGTCCGATACTCCACGAGATCTTGGTGAAACTCAGGATCTTCTTGAGGAGCTGCGCCGGCGGCGAGGCGAACGAGAGCAGCAGCCAAGCTCAAGCTCAAGCTCGAACACGAACGCGCTCTTCTCAGCGCCCGGTGTGTCTGGTGGTAACTTTCAGGACGAAGACCAACGGCTTTCATTTGCAGAAGACGAAAGCGAACCACAACAGCCTGCTGCCGAAAGCGAACGTCGTCCGTTCGACGCGGCGCGAAAAGCCGACGAACCAGAACTGTTTTCGGACGACGCTGGCAGCGAGTCAGTGCGTGAGCGTGCTGAACAGCGTCGCTCGGAACAAAATTCGGATTCGTACGGCGGGAATGGTCACACCGAGCAGACTGAAGAAGCGTCGCGAGCTAACGATGACGGAAAACGCAAGAAGCGCGGGCGGGCTGCAATCCCGAGCTGGGACGACATCTTGTTCGGTACACGAAGCGAAGACGACCCGGCCTAACTTCTTTCGGCTCGCTCGTTCAGACGCTCCCTAAACTCGCTGCTGTCGAACGTGCCTGCAACGATCAAGGGTACTCCCCGTTCGTCACGGTCAAAGCTTCCATGCTGTCCGATCATGTTCATCGATTGTGGATCATCATGACTGCTGTAATACGTCACATGGGTTTTTGCTGCAATCACCACGTCACCGAGCCTGGCCGCAACTTCTGGCGCTACGGGCCCAAATAGGCCAGATTCGATCCATTCTTTCCGTGTCCCGATCCACGCTCGTGCGCTTTCATGCTTCCGCAACCGGGCGACAACGTCAGATGCTGATCCACTATCTTCTAAAAAGATGTAGCGACATCTCGGTTCGCCGCCGATAGCTTGTACGCCAGAACTCGGAAGAATATTATCGAGCAGAATCTGCTCAGACACATCAATATCGATCATTCCGTGATCTGCCGTGATAACGATGCCAGTATTGTCACGCGTTCGTTTCAAAAACTCAGCTAGTGCTTCATCAAATTGCTCAAGCCGTCTCGCCCAAAGTTCGCCCTGCCAACCTTTGGCATGCCCCGCACGATCCAGTTCATCGATGTAGAGGTAAACGAGTGTCGGTTCACCGTTAGAATATGCTGCCTGTACTACATCCTTGGCTCGCTCAAAACGATCAGCAATGGTCTGCGCGGGAAGATACTCGGCTCCGGTCAAAATTGCTCGTGTCAAGCCACTGTGTTGATGTGCAGGTCGTGCAATCGCTACGGTGTGAACCCCTTTCGCACGCGCACGAGTAAATTCAGTTTCTGCGCGTTGCCACCCTCGAACATCAATGATTTCATCCCAGTCGCTGAGTGTTGTGGTGAGCGAGCCTGTGTCAGGATTCAGGATTCGATAGCCAATGAGGCCGTGTTCACCGGGCAGTGCCCCGGTCGTGATTGTCGTGAGCGCTGCCCCCGTCGTGGACGGCGCAACGGTTTCTATTCGTTCACGAGTCAACCGTCGTATCGCTGGCGTGTGAGCCAGTCGCTCATTCAAATTCATCCAGCCTAGGCCGTCCACGACAATCACCACCCCTACATGAGTTTGAGGCTGGTCTTCTTGAGCATGGATCGCGGCTGAGTCGGCAAGAAAATCGCTCACGGTTGGAACGATTGCGGCAAGCCTCCGCCCACTGTCGGTGGTCATCGGTAGCATACGAAATATCGTACTGTTTCCTGGCCGGAAGGTGTTATGAGCGCAGGGTCCCTCGAAGAACGCATAGACGATATCGACGTGTCTCGTGAAATGGAATCTTCGTTTCTCGAGTATGCATATTCGGTTATCTATTCCCGCGCCCTTCCTGACGCTCGCGACGGATTAAAACCCGTTCAGCGACGCATCCTGTACATCATGACCGAGATGGGCCTCGACCCAGCCAAAGGGCATGTGAAGTCTGGTCGTGTCGTAGGCGATGTCATGGGTAAGCTGCACCCTCACGGGGACAGCTCAATTTATGACGCACTGGTGCGCATGGCACAGTCATTTTCTATGCGTCTGCCACTCGTTGATGGCCACGGTAACTTCGGCTCGCTTGACGATGGACCCGCCGCCTATCGATACACTGAGGCGCGACTCGCGCCAGCTGCACAGGCAATGACCGAAAACCTCGACGAAGATGTCGTGAAGTTTGTGCCAAACTACGACAGCCAGTTGATGCAGCCAGAGGTGCTTCCGGCCGCGGTGCCCAATCTACTGGTGAACGGCGCAAGCGGTATTGCTGTTGGAATGGCAACAAATATGGCGCCCCACAACCTGGTTGAGGTAATCGAAGGCGCAAAACACTTGCTGCAGCACCCTGATGCGACCGTCACTGAGCTCATGCAGTTCATTCCGGGGCCAGACCTCCCTACGGGCGGAATCATCGTTGGCCTTGACGGTGTCGCTGATGCTTATGAAACCGGACGTGGATCGTTTAAGACCCGAGCAAAAGTCGACATTGAAAAAGTGTCGGCACGTAAGACCGGCCTCATCGTCACCGAGTTGCCCTATATGATCGGGCCAGAGCGCGTGATCGAGAAAATCAAACAGGGTGTTGAAGCCAAAAAAATCACCGGCATCTCTGATGTGACCGACCTTACGGACCGTAAACACGGACTGCGTCTGGTCATCACTCTCAAAACAGGGTTTGCGGCAGATGCGGTTCTCGAACAGCTCTATCGACTCACTCCGCTGGAAGAAAACTTCGCGATTAACGCGGTCGCACTCGTTGAGGGCCAACCGCAAACGCTCAGCCTGAAAGAGTTGCTTCGAGTCTTTATTGATCATCGCTTAGACGTGGTTACCCGTCGGTCTAAGTTCCGTTTGCAAAAACGAAAGGATCGCCTGCACCTTGTTGACGGCTTGCTTATTGCGATCCTGGACATTGATGAAGTTATTCAGGTTGTTCGCACCAGTGACGACGCAGAGACCGCACGGACCCGCCTCATGCAGGTGTTTGATTTATCTGAGCCACAAGCCGAATATATTCTTGAACTTCGGCTGCGACGCCTGACCAAGTTTTCGCGAGTAGAACTGGAATCAGAACGCGATGAGCTGCGAGCTGAAATTGCTCGGCTTGAAGAGATTCTCTCCAGCGAGGCACGGCTCCATGAGGTAGTCATCGCGGAGCTTGACGACGCTGCGAAAGTTTACGGAACCCCACGCAGAACTCTTCTTACTGGCGCACCAGCCAAACCGGCGCGCGCCAAGACAGGTGCTTCGCTTGAAGTCGCTGATGCTCCAACAACGGTTATGTTGTCAACAACTGGTCGCGCTCTTCGTGTGGATCGGGAGCCGAGTGACCCGATTAGTGCAGGACGAGCAACTAAACACGGTGCAGTGCTGGCCTCGGTAGACACTACGACCCGCTCAGAAATAGGCGCCATCCTCTCAGACGGTACGCTGCACAGGTTCACGCCAGTAGACCTACCTGTCGTGCCATCGGCAAGTATTGCATTTTCAGCCGGAGTAGCCCTCACCGCATACCTAGGTATCACGGATCGTGAACGCTCTGTCGTGAGTATCGTGCCGCTTGAAAAAGACCAGCCGATTGGTCTCGCAACACTGTTGGGGACCGTGAAACGAGTGGTGCTCAACGATTTACCGGCACGACCAGACTTTGACGTGATCACGTTGAAAGATGGCGATCGACTCGTCTCAGCGTTCCCCGCTGCAGATACCTGGGAGTTCGCACTTGTCACCAGCGATGCGCAACTCCTACGCTTCCCGACCTCTGCGGTTCGAACACAGGGCCGTGCTGCTGCCGGCATGGCGGGCATTAAAGTAAAGCCGGGGGCTTCTCTGTTGTTCGCGACCGCCATAACAGAAGGTGCAGACGCTACTGTCGTGACTGTTGCTGATAGTTCAGTCACCTTGCCGGGAACAGATGTCGCAAGCGCAAAGCTCAGCGCTTGGACGGAGTTCCCACCTAAGGGACGCGGAACCGGGGGCGTACGGGCACATCGGTTCCTGCGTGGCGAAGATCAATTGTCCTGCGCATGGGTCGGTGTCGGAACCCCACGTGCGCTCGCGAGTGACGGTTCCGCAAAATCACTTCCGACGGAACTCTCACGCCGTGATGCCTCTGGAACTCCAATTAACGGCGCTGCACGTTCAGTCGGTCCGCAGCCCTGACGAACCTAGCGGTGCTGGTTGTGGTTCGAATGATGCGCGAACAGTCGACGCGCAGTCAAGTCTGCGCCAGTTAATACTCCTGAACGGGCAAGGAGCCGTCCTCGTTCCCAGTTAGCGAGTCCGAGCTCGGTTTGACCGAGTGCGTATTGGCCGTCCACCCAACGGGTGAATCCGTCACCAACAAACGGTGCATTTACCGCTGCACGGAACTGTGCGTGCGCATCATCGTCTTCAGCGATGAGTGTCGCAACAAACTGTGGACTGTAAGTATTAAACAAGTCTGCGGCATGGTCAATTCCGTCGACAATGACGAGCGTGATTTCGGGGGTTTCTTCCCATTCCCACTCTTCACCAAGCCGATTTTCAGGCAAATGACTCGCACGTTTTTCAGTTGCTGGACCATCGGGCCGAACGACGGAGATCTCACGTTCAAACTCTGAAGAATCCACATACTTCGCGGATGAATCAACCACGTGGACTCGAGCAACCCCGCCCCGCTCTTGCGCGGCGTTGTCCGCGGCAGCCAGGAAAATAGGCACTAGCTCTTCAGCACGTTCACGCACGATTGCTGCAACATTCAGTGTGTTACAGACCTTACGGTCAAGAGAGGCGCTCACTACCGCCGCATATCGCTCAGCGTTCGCTGACCGGTCTGCGATCATCCACGCGCCACCGGTTCCGTGAGCGGACACGGGGATGCCGGCTTGTTGAGCGATGCTGCTGAGCTCAGTCACAGCCGAGCCTGAGCCGCGTACAACTGCGAGCGACAGTCGAGTGTCAGAGAAGAGCGCCCAGCCAGCGGATCTCTCGCGCGAAGGAACCAATGAAATTGCACCTTGCGGTAGCCCGGTAGCCTGCAGAGCAGGCCGTAGCGCATGATCGAGAATAGCCTGTGCTGTTGCAAGCGCATCACCGCCGATCCTCAGTACGGCTGAGTTACCTGTCGCGAGCACTCCCGCCGAATCAGCAAATACATTCGGACGGCCTTCAAAGACAAAACCAATAACACCAAGCGGTGCAGTTTTGACCTGCACGTTCCAATCGCCATGGTCGATGGTTTCCACATCTTTAACTCCGAGCTCGGCGGAGCCAGCTATTTCTTCAGCCCATCCTCTCAGCCCGGCAATCATGTCGTCACGCATTTTGCTATTGACTTCAAGCCGAGTTGTTGACCGACCCAGTTCTACCGCCCGAGCAACATCCTCGGCATTTGCTGCTTCAACGTGCGACCAAGAGGCCGCGAGCGTCTCAGCGAATTTCAGGTAAAAGTCCCTGACTTGCGCAACTGGTGTCCCGCGAAGCAAACGAGCTGCGTCAACGGCTGCGTCAACTGTCTGCGTCACCACGTCAGCGACTTCAGCAGGGACTCGCCGTAAAGCTCCAGTCGCTTGCACAACATAGAGTCGATCACCGGCTTGAAACTTTCGAGCTAGAGCATCATCTACAACCGCAAACTTACTTCCGCCAAATGGTACTTTCATTCCGGCCTGAAGACTGTCGAGCGAACCAACCTTTTGCCCGTTTTGCGCTGCCATGCTGCTCCTTCGTGATCATCTCTCTCACAGCAGTCTAGCCTTTTCAAACACCCCTACGTGTCGGTTTCGCATCGCTCTTAATTTCGTGGTAAGTTATTCCTCGTTGCTTCAAGCAACCACGACACCCGCGCGGGTGGCGGAATAGGTAGACGCGCTAGCTTGAGGTGCTAGTGCCCGTATATAGGGCGTGGGGGTTCAATTCCCCCTCCGCGCACAGAACAAAGGCTCCTACGGAGGTAATCACTCCGGTTAGGAGCCTTTTCTGCATCTGCGTGTAATGCACCGAAAAGGCGTGCTCTACTGCGTGATTCTTGTAGCCAACGCCGCTGTGTGCGCCATCACCGGGTCAATACATGGAACTGGTGACGAGTCATCATCAAGAATGAGCGGCAGCTCCGTGCAGCCAAGAATGACCTGCTCGACACCTTCTTCCGTATGCATACGTTCGATGATTTTGATAAACCCGTCGCGAGTTTGGTCACGCACGATTCCGTGTTCGAGTTCGGTAACAATGTGTTTTTGTATGTACTCGATCTCGTCATCCGACGGAATCACCACTTTGAGGCCAGCAGCTTCAAGCACTCGACTCATGAAGTCCCGTGACATCGTATATTTCGTGCCCAATAACGCTACGGTATGAATTCCACGCGACAAGGCAACGTCCCGAGTTGCTTCTATGGCGCTCACAAGTGGGACCGAAGCGGCTTTCGCGAGCCGTTCAAAAACGATGTGCGGTGTGAGCGCACTTAACGCCACAATCTCAGCTCCCGCTGCTTGCAAACTTACTACAGCTTCAGTGAGGTACTCAGTCAAACCATCAAGGTCGTCGCGCGCACAGAAATCCATCACTTCAAAAACGCTCAGTGACTCAATAACAATATTCGGCAGACGTTCCAGCCCGGCATGGTCCTGTACCCCGGAGATAATTTCACGATAATAAGCCACCGTCGACTCAGGTCCCGTACCACCGATCAAACCAAGTTTTTTCATTTCAACGCCGCCTTCTCTCTTCAGACACGTTCATAGTAATTACATCGTTGCACTCACATCGCCACTCAACAAGCCTCCCTACATTCCCCCGCTTCCACGCAGCATTACTCGAAGCCGCAAATATTTTCTGAGAACAATCAGACAACTCACCGGAAAAGTGTGGCGCGATGAAGCATCAAGCTGTACAGTGGAAACAACTTAGTCGCCCACGATGGGTAATTGAGTGAAGTACACAGCGGCCTGAGAAGACCGCAGCACGACCGTCGAAATTCATCTTGTCAATTTCGACCTGATTGAACACGGTTTTTATTTTTCTAAGTTTTTCTGGCCGACGCCCCGGTAATCAATTACCCAGCGCGCGACGCGCCCTCTCATTATCCTCTGTCTTTTAATCGTCATGCCCGCCGTAATGGTGAAGCATGAACAAGTCCTCGCTGTGAGACTGAGACGACTTTCGCCTCAGCAACTGTAAGGCCCTGAACCGGCGCCGCTGTTTCAGGTAAGCAGATCGGTTTTCTCCGATCTACACAATGAATAAGGAATAACACACATGGCCACAGGCACTGTCAAATGGTTCGACTCCGGCAAGGGATTCGGCTTTATCGCTCCAGACGACGGCTCACGTGACGTCTTCGCTCACTACAGCGCAATCATTGGCTTCGGTCACCGTAACCTCGAAGAGAACCAGAAGGTTGAATTCGAGATCGAAGAAGGCCCTAAGGGCCCGCAGGCGACCAGCATTCAGGCTCTCTAAGTCTGAGCGAGTCTTCGCTTAAGGAGGCTGGTTTGAGAATGTCTCAAACCAGCCTCCTTTTTGTCTACACCCGGGATGAAGCGAAACTTCCTGTTGTTTTACTTCGGCTCGAGTGACATGTCCCTGCTGTGAAATATATAAACTTCTATTAGCTGCAATGCAACGATCAGCTTCAAACCGCCCACTTGGGCTTTCGAACCAGCCGGGACGCCGCTGATTCTTTTCGAAGTTTTCTAGAATTGATCGAAACGCAATGAAGTTCTGAGACCTGGTCGGTAGGGTGAGACTATGGTCACACCGGAAGAGTTCGAGGCACTCGTAGGAGATTGCCTTGACGAGTTGCCGGAAGAAATGATTGAGCCTCTCGATAACGTCATTTTTTTGATTGAAGATCGTCCAGAAGACAACGCAGACATTCTCGGCGTATATGAGGGTTTCTCGCTCGCTGACCGCGAGAACTACGGCTTCGGCGAAGAGCCTGACCGAATCATACTTTTTCGCGAGAATTTGATCGCTCACGCTCCAACTCGAGAGGATCTGATCCGAGAAATTCATGTGACTCTGGTCCATGAGATTGCCCACTTTTATGGCTTTGATGAGGCTAAAGTTCACGAGCTGGGGTGGGGGTAATGGCACTCTCCCCCATGCATCACACAGACGGCACCCCCATCGCTGAAAAAGAAGCCATATGGCAGACCGTTGTGTGGGATGATCCCGTGAATTTAATGTCCTATGTGAGTTACGTATTTCAAAAGCACTTTGGCTTCACAGCTGAACACGCCGAAATACTCATGATGCAGGTTCACACCACCGGTAGTTCTGTAGTCGCTGAAGGTTCGCGCAGCCAAATGGAAATGCATGTAGAGGCCATGCACGAGTATGGCCTCTGGGCGACGCTTCGACCTGCCCCGGGTACAGGTGATGCTTGGTGAAAATGACTGGACGTAGCGACGGTGTTCTCCTTGAGTTGATCACAGAAGAGGCCGGCGTGCTGGATAACCTCGTGACACAGCTTATTTTGCTCCTGCAAAGTCACAGCGAGACTCCGCTTGATCCTGACCCGCTCCTGGCCAGTCTCGATATTGGTGGCACAAGCGAGCTTCCCGAAGACCCGGCCCTCGCACGGCTGTTTCCGAATGCGTTCGAAGATAGTGAAGAGTCCTCACAGTACCGACAGACGACAGAGCAGGGCCTAGTGAATCGCAAACTTGCGGACGCCGAGGTAGTGTCGAATAGTTTGACCGGTCATCGTCTTGATCAAATCGTGTACGACACGACCGAGACTCCGATATTTGAGGATCCAGAAACTGGGCTCATCGCCCACCCAGTGTCCGTGCAAGTAGATGCTGAACATTTTGATGCGTGGTTACGGACACTCACCGCTTTGCGCCTCGCTATGGCTGCACGTATCGATATCTCAAGCGCAGAGGACCATAGCGAGAAGCTTCATGATGACGATACCCGTGCTTCAGTTCTCGTATACGATTGGCTCGGCGTCATGGTTGAGGGGTTCCTGCAACTCAACCCTACGCAGTCATAACTGCTCGCGGCGAGCTATTCCTCCCCGACGCGGGGAACGTGTTCAGAGGGACGCTCGGGCGTCGGAGCAGTTCCCAGTAGTCTCGCGCTTGTGATCCCCAATTTCCCAAAACGCTCACGTACACGATCCACTGTTTGGTCAACAGCATCCCACTCTTCGTCGGTCGCCCACAGTGCGTCGTTTACGGTACCTTCGTGGAGCCCTTCTGCGCGAACACCGATGAGTCGTATCGGGCGGCCGCTGTCCGCAGCTTCGAAGAGTTCCGCTGCAACCCGATAGACCCGCTGTGTCGCCTGGGTTGCCTCGGAAAGCGTGCGTGCACGGTTAATGGTTTCAAAGCCATTCCACCGGATTTTAACGGCGATAGTGCGAGCGGTCACTCCCCTATCGCGGAGTCGTTGCGCGGTTTTCGTCGCCAAACGTAAAATTTCCCGGTTTATTTGATCCCGATCGGTGACGTCGTAGGTAAAAGTTTCTTCATGGCCAATACTTTTTTCTTGCCGAGTTGGACTCACAGGGCGAGGGTCTCGTCCGTGAGAAAGTGCCCACAGCTTTTCCGCTGTGGTTCTCCCCACAATGTTCGTTAGTGAATCCACTGACAGACGGGACAGGTCAGCAACTGTGTGAATCGCCCGGGCCTTGAGGAGTCGTTCAGTTGCCTGGCCGACACCCCAAAATGCGCCAACAGGCAACGGATGCAAAAACTCGAGAGTACGATGTGCAGGAATTTCGAGAACACCATCAGGTTTTGCACGTTGAGAAGCAAGCTTGGCAACAAACTTTGTCGCAGCAATACCCACAGACGCCGGCAAACCGGTACGTTCATGGACGGTGTGCCGAATCTTTTCAGCTATCGCTTTCGGAGCTCCGAAAAGCTTGATTGATCCACTCACATCAAGAAATGCTTCATCCACACTGATTGGTTCAACCAGCGGCGTAAACTCTCGAAAAATATCCATAACCTGACGCGATGCGTCCCGGTATTTGTGCATATTGGGATCAACAAGGATGAGCTGCGGGCACAATTGCTTTGCGCGCGCGACAGGCATCGCAGACCGAACACCAAAAGGACGCGCCTCATAGCTTGCGCTAGAAATCACTGAGCGAGGAGAGTCATGGGCGATTGCAACCGGTTTACCTCGAAGCTCAGGGTGATCAAGCAGTTCAACCGAGACAAAGAACGAGTCCATGTCAATGTGCATAATTGCCGCATCGCTCTCGAGACTCGCACCCATATTTGAAGGGTAACACCCGTTAGGCTAGACATACTGACCGTCGAAGGAGCCCAGTTATGTCGAAATACGTTATTGCTCTCGATCAAGGAACGACCTCATCTCGTGCGATCGTATTTGACCACAATGCTGGCATTGTTTCGACCGGACAAAAAGAGCACGAACAGATCATGCCTCACGCCGGCTGGGTAGAACATGACGCCAACGAAATTCGAGAAAATGTCACCGAGGTAATTGGGTTGGCCCTGTCGCGAGCCAACATTACCCGCCACGATATCGTTGCAATCGGTATTACCAACCAGCGAGAAACCACTGTGGTGTGGGATAAGGCGACAGGTGAGCCGGTCTATAACGCGATCGTTTGGCAAGACACCAGAACACAAGGAATTGTGGATGAACTTGCTAAAGACGGTGGGACCGATCGCTTCAAAGATCTCGTCGGTCTCCCCTTGGCAACCTATTTTGCCGGAACAAAACTCAAGTGGATTCTCGACAATGTTGACGGGGTGCGTGAACGTGCGGAGCATGGTGAGCTGCTTTTTGGGACCATGGACAGCTGGGTGCTCTGGAACCTCACCGGTGGACCAGACGGAGGGGTGCATGCCACTGACGTCACGAATGCGTCACGCACAATGTTCATGGACCTACAGAAACTTACCTGGCGTCCAGATATCCTTGAGGCATTCGGGGTACCGGAGTCGATGCTGCCCGAGATACGGCCTTCAAGCGGGAAATTTGGTGTAGCTAAATCGAACTCTCTGCTGCGTGAAACACCAATTACCGGCATATTGGGTGACCAGCAGTCAGCGACCTTCGGACAAGCAGCCTTTGAACCGGGTGACACTAAGAACACCTACGGCACTGGTAACTTTCTGATTTTCCAAACCGGTGAAGAAATCGTGCATTCAGAGCATGGCTTGCTCACGACAATCGGATACCAGCTCGGTAATGATGCCCCACGTTACGCGCTCGAAGGGTCGATCGCGGTCACTGGCTCACTCATACAATGGCTGCGCGACCAGATCGGTCTCATCTCCGAGGCCGCTGAAATAGAAACGCTCGCGAACCGTGTCGACGATAACGGTGGAGTGTACGTTGTGCCCGCATTCTCGGGATTGTTCGCGCCACGTTGGCGTCCGGATGCACGCGGGGTCATCACCGGTCTGACACGATACGTGACCAAGGAACATATCGCACGTGCAGCGCTTGAATCTGTCGCGTATCAAAGCACGGAAGTGATCTCAGCTGTCGCAGAAGATGCCGGGAAAGATCTCACCGAGCTCAAAGTAGACGGTGGAATGACCAAAAACGACACGCTCATGCAGTTTCAAGCCGATCTGCTCAACGTCCCAGTGGTTCGTCCCAAGGTGATCGAAACGACCGCTCTTGGCGCAGCCTACGCTGCCGGACTAGCGGTCAATTACTGGGATAGCCTCCAAGAGTTGAAAAACCTGTGGCAGGAAGACAAACGCTGGATACCAAAAATGGACAGCCAGACGAGAGAGCGCCTGATACGTGTGTGGGAAAAGGCCGTCTCAAAGTCGTTGGACTGGGTCGACGACGATGTAAATGTTCTGGGTCAACCTTAGACCGAGAGATTTCCACGACTTCGAACACTAGTGACGGGCGACGAACTAGGTTCCTGAGGTTGTCGCCCGTCACTTGTTATTCATCGTGCTGGTCCTATTCAGCAGCAGCCCGCTCCAGAATAAGCTCTCGGACTCGTCCGGCATCAGCTTGTCCTCGCATTGCCTTCATAACTGCGCCGATTATTGCGCCAGCAGCCTGAACTTTTCCGTCACGAATTTTCTGCAAAACATCTGGCTGTTCTGCCAGAGCCGCATCGATAGCTTCAATCAGCGGGCCATCATCCGACACGATTGCGAGGTTTCGTTTCTCAACAATTTCCTGCGCTGTGCCCTCACCATCAATCACGCCTTGAATAACTTGACGAGCCAGTTTGTCGTTCAATGTACCCGCATCAACGAGCTTGACGACATCAACCACTTGCTCAGGCGTGATCAGGTCTGCCGCGGACTGGCTTCGTTCATTCGCAATACGTGCGATCTCACCAGTCCACCATTTGCGTGCTGTCTGTGGCGCCACGCCTGCTGCGATCGTCGCTTCCACCGTTTCCACTAACCCTGAATTCACAACATCTTGGAATTCTAATTGTGAAAATTCCCATGCGGCACGAAGCCTGCGACGTCGCAACGTTGGATGTTCTGGAAGCGCCTGCCGGAGCTCTTCAACAAGGTCACGTGAGGGAGCAAGTGGTGCTAGATCAGGCTCTGGGAAATACCGGTAATCATCAGCATCTGATTTCGGTCGTCCCGGAGAGGTAGTCGAAGTGTCCTCATGCCAGTGTCGGGTCTCTTGCAGTATCGATCGACCTTCTGAGAGGATCTGTGCCTGACGTTGAATCTCATATCTGACAGCGCGTTCAACTGACCGAAGCGAGTTGACATTCTTTGTTTCGGTACGCGTCCCTAATGTTTCTGTTCCACGCGGACGCAAGGAAACGTTCGCGTCACAGCGAATATTTCCGCGTTCCATCCGCGCGTCAGAAATATCAAGTGATTTCACAATGTCACGAATAGTAGAAACATACTGGGCCGCAATCTCGCCAGTGTCTTCCTCGCCGCCAAAGATAGGTCGAGTGACGATCTCCACAAGTGGAATACCAGCACGGTTGTAGTCAACGAGTGAGTGACTTGCGCCTTGAATTCGGCCAGTAGAGCCGCCAACGTGAGTGAGTTTACCGGCGTCTTCTTCCATGTGAGCACGCTCAATAGGCACGTGGATCACGCGTCCACTCGCGAGTTCAACTTCGACCGAACCGTCGTGAGCGATCGGGTCGTCGTACTGTGAAATCTGGTAAGCCTTGGAAAGGTCAGGATAGAAGTAGTTCTTTCGGGCGAACCCCGAAAGCTCAGCAATCTCACACCCGAGCGCTAAGCCGAGACTAATGGCATAGCGGACTGCCTGTTCATTCACCACTGGTAATGTTCCGGGCAGACCCAAGCACACCGGTGTGACATTCGTGTTCGGCTCACCGCCGAAATAGTTCGGCGCAGCCGAGAACATCTTCGTTGTGGTGTTGAGTTCAACGTGAACTTCCAGACCGATTACCGGCTCGAACAATTCGAGGGCGCGATCAAAGTCCATTACTTTTGTCTTCGTCATTATGCGCTCGCCTTTCCGTTCACAATCGCTGCAAGGTCCGGAGCTTGGCTCCAGAACGGACGACCATCCCGCTCAGTGACGAGTCGTTCAATACCTGCGCCGACGCGATACATGCGATCGTCCGCAAATTGAGGGGCCATGAGCTGTAGGCCAACAGGCATACCGTCTTCCGAAGCGGTCCCAATCGGAACGCTAATTCCAGGCAGACCTGCGAGGTTTGCCGGGATCGTAGTCGCATCATTGAGGTAATTTGCCATTGGGTCATCGACACGAGCACCGAGGTTCCAGGCGGTTGTCGGCGAGGTCGGCGCGGCAAGAACATCAACTTTTTCAAAGGCTTCAGCAAAATCCCGTTGGACGAGCGTGCGCACTTTTTGTGCACTTCCGTAATATGCATCGTAATAACCGGCTGATAATGCGTAGGTACCGAGGATGATCCGTCGCTTTACTTCAGCTCCAAACCCAGCCGCTCGAGTTGCACCCATTACCCCGTCAACGGTCGCGCCAGTCTCTGGAACTACACGCATGCCAAATCGAACTGAATCATAGCGAGCTAGGTTACTTGAGGCCTCAGCTGGCATGATCAAATAGTAAGCAGCGACCGCATATTCAAAGTGCGGCGCAGAAATTTCTACAATCTCAGCCCCCGCCTGCTCCGCAAGGTCTAGCGCATTGCGGAATGAATCTGAAACGCCTTGTTGTGATGACTCGTTCACAAGTTCACGAACCACGCCTATGCGCACGCCCTTGAGTGCACCGTCACGCGCTCCTATTCGTGCAGCTTCAGCCATCGAAGGCCAGTCATACTCCAGCGAAGTAGCGTCGTGCCAATCGTGACCACCGATCACATCGTGGAGAAGCCCTGCGTCAAGCACAGTCCGTGAACACGGCCCGATCTGATCAAGTGACGAAGCCAGCGCGATTGAACCATATCGGCTGACACCTCCGTATGTGGGCTTTGCGCCTACAGAGCCGGTTACAGATGCCGGCTGACGGATTGAACCACCGGTGTCGCTGCCCAGCGCGAGCGGCGCTTCAAAAGCCGTTACCGCGGCAGCAGAGCCGCCGCCGGAACCTCCTGGTACCTTCTCAAGGTTCCAGGGATTCTTCGTGACTCCATAGCCGGAGTTCTCCGTTGAAGAACCCATCGCAAACTCATCCATATTGGTTTTGCCAAGAGCAATCAGACCCGCCTGTTTTGCTTTCGCAACCACTGTCGCGTCAAACGGTGACATGTATCCGGACAGAATTTTTGAACCCGAAGTTGACGGCATATCTGTCGTGACTAAGACGTCTTTGATCGCGAGCGGCACACCTGAAAGCTCATGCAGCTTTTCACCTGATGCACGACGTTCGTCAATGTCTTCGGCAGTTTGCAGTGCCTGGTCGTTCACGGATAGGAATGCATTCACTCCTCCGTCAACACTGGTTATTTGGTCAAGATGCGCCTGGGTGACCTCACGGGAAGAAAGCTCTCCCGAGGCAAGTTTTTCTGAAAGCTCCGCCGCGGTGAGCTGAATAATATCGGGCACTTACTGTTCCTCTCCCAAAATAGCGGTGACGCGGAATTTTCCCTCTTCATGTTCGGGTGCGTTAGCGAGCGCTTCTTCTTGCGTGAGGACGTCTCGGACCTCATCGGCACGGGTGACATTTGTCAACGGCACGGGGTGGCTTGTTGCTGGGACGTCTTCTCCAGCAACTTCACTGACTTTGGCAATCGCACCAAGAATTTCTCCAAGCTGCGCTGTCAGCGTCTCGGTTTCTTCTTCAGTGAGTGAGATGCGTGACAGTTCGGCTAGGTGGGCCACCGTTTCGCGTGTAATAGTTTTTTCGTTGGACATTCTTCTCGCATTTCTTGCATTGCTGATGCGGGTAAGGTTCGACGCCTATCCTATCGTGGCAATGCGTCCGGACCGTCGGTGACTAAGATCTTGAACCCTTCTGCATCAAGCACCGGAATTCCAAGTTCTTCAGCCCTGGTAAGTTTTGTGCCTGCTCCGGGCCCTGCCGCAACAAAATCTGTCTTCTTTGAAACGCTTGAAGCGGCTTTCCCGCCGGCAGCAATAATTGCTTCTTTCGCCCCATCTCGTGTGAACCCTTCCAGCGTGCCGGTGGCGACCACAGTGAGGCCAGAGAGGACCCCCTCATCAGATAGGTCTTTCTGACCCGGTCCTGGGTGGCCAGGAATGACCCATTGCACGCCAGCTTTACGCCAGCGGTCGACGATTTCTTTGTGCCAATCCACCGACCACCAATCGACGATTGATTCGGCGATAGTTTCTGCAACACCGTCAACACTTGAAAGCTCTTCAACGCTTGCAGTAAGGATCGCGTCAACTGAACCGAAATATTCTGCAAGTTCTCGAGCCGCGACGGGTCCAACGTGACGAATATTCAGCGCAACAAGCAAACGCCAGAGCGGTTTAGTCTTTGCTTCCTCGAGCTCATTGAGAAGGGTGTGAGCGGTTTGCGAAGGCACCTGTCGAGTGACTTTCTTAATTCCCTGCTCACGTCGTTCTTTCGCGGTCAAATTACCTGAATCACCCGGGTAGTAGAGTTCACTACGTTGAAACGGGGTGCGTTTTTTGGGCTGTCCAGTACGTTCGTCCTCTCGAAATGCCCCTGTCTCAGGATCTTGCACAAACACTTCGATTGGCACTAACTGCTCAATATCTAGGTCGAATAATGCGGCTTCAGTAACCAGCGGAGGTTGCTTCGGATGCTGCGGTTGCGTCAGAGCTGCCGCAGTTACTTCGCCGAGCGCATCTATATCGAGAGCCCCACGCGAACCAATATGCTCTACCCGTCCGCGAACTTGTGCTGGGCACGATTGAGCATTTGGGCAACGCAGGTCAATGTCACCTTCTTTCATCGCACGAAGTTCGGTGCCACATTCAGGACAGTCCTGTGGCATCGTCCATTCAGTTTGAGTTCCGTCGCGCGCTTCTTCAACTGCGCCGAGAACTTCTGGAATCACATCACCGGCTTTACGTATGACAACTGTGTCACCGATCAAGACCCCTTTAAGCCGAACCACTTCTTGGTTGTGAAGAGTCGCTTGGCTTACGGTCGACCCAGCCACACGGACTGGCTCCATCACGGCGTAGGGCGTTGCGCGACCGGTACGTCCGATACCGACTTTGATATCGAGCAGTTTGGTGTGCACTTCTTCTGGCGGGTATTTATATGCGATCGCCCAACGGGGAGCTCTTGACGTGGTACCCAGAACGTCGTGCAAAGCAATGGCATCAACTTTGGTGACGATTCCGTCAATATCGTGTTCAACATCGTGTCGATGTTCACCGTGGTATGAAATATATTCGAGGACATCATCGACGGTATCTACGACTTTCGAATGCGGAGAAACCGGCAAACCCCACGAAGCGAGAAGATCGTATGCGCCCGACTGGGAATCAAGTTCCGTTCCTTCCCAGGCACCAATTCCGTGTACATACAAGGAAAGTCTCCCGAGCCGCTCGTACATCAACTCGAGGTCGTGCTCAGTTTTATTTGTTTTCTGTTGACGTAACGTGCCTGCAGCGGTATTTCTCGCATTCGCGAACTGTTTGTAGCGAATTCGTACCTCGTTGAGAGGTCTGTTCTTTGCCTGCGTCGCTTCAAATTCACGCTGCAAATTTTCTTGCCGCCGATTCAGATACTCAAAATCTTTCGTCGCAAGAAACACTTCCCCTCGTGCCTCGAAAAACTCGGGAATACCATCCCCCTCGAGCGTGCGAGGTATGGCCGGAATGTGTTCAACGTTGACGGTGATGTCCTCGCCTACCGTTCCATCACCTCGAGTGGTTGCCGTCTCAAGCTTTCCGTTGCGATACGCCAGGCTGATCGCTAGGCCGTCGATTTTGAGTTCGCATAGCCATTTTGGTGTGCTCCCTATTGCCCGCTCAACATGGTTCGCCCAGACCCGAAACTCGTCGAGGGAGAACACATTATCGAGGCTATACATCCTCTCTGCGTGAGCGTGAGACGGAAAGTCATTGCGTACTGGAGCGCCGACTTGTTGTGTGGGGCTGTCTTGACCAGCAAGTTCTGGGAAGGCGCGCTCGAGAGTTTCGAGGCGGCGCATTTTTTTGTCGTAATCAGCGTCAGAGAGCGTGCTCGTACCATCCGCGTAATATGCGGCTCGAGCGTCATCAATACTGTTGCTCAGCTCTTTCGCTTCGTCACGAGCCTTGTTGAAATCTTCAGGCAGCGTCGCCTCTTCCGTCGGTCCTGATTCGAACGTTTCACTCACATCTTCAAGAGTACAAGGCTCTCCAGCTAGTCGTGTGGGAGTTTAGCGAGACAGCCGTTTTCGTAAGAGATCGATTCGTGACTGTAGCTGTGTAATTGACGCTTGGGCAACCTGCGGGCCGCCACACAGGCGACGCAACTCTGCATGGATCGAACCGTGGGGGTCCCCCGAAACTCGTGCCCACATCCCAACAAGACTGTGTAAGAGTTTTCGCTGTTCCGTAAGTGTGCGGTGCAATGCTTGAGTTGCTTCTGCTCGCTCAGGCGCGTGCTCTGTAATGCCTTGCTTTTGTGCCGATTTTCGCGCCTGACGTGCTTGGCGTTGTAGGAGCAGTCCGCGCACCTCATTCGGCTCGAGAATTCCGGGAAGTCCAAGAAATTCGAGCTCCTCTTCGCTTTCAATTTCGGCATACCCACCAAATTCGGCCCCGTCAAACACCGCGTAGTCGAAATTAGCGTCACTTTCGAGCGCCCGGTAAACGAACTCTGTTCCCAATTCATTTGATGCTTGCTCTTCACGGTTCGCCTCGTCGATGAGTGACTGCTCTGCATCCAGTAGTTCTTCAGCTCCTTGGGCGAGGTCGAGCACGTGGTTTCGCTCTTTTTCGAGCTCGGCGGCTAACCGCATCAGAGGCGGCACGTTTGGCAGGAAGATAGTTGCCGTCTCCCCGCGACGTCGGCTGCGCACAAAACGGCCGATAGCTTGTGCGAAGAACAATGGCGTTGACGAGCTGGTTGCATAAACGCCTACTGCGAGTCGTGGAACGTCGACGCCTTCCGACACCATCCGCACTGCGACCATCCAGCGTCTCTCCGACCGCGAGAATTCATCGATTCTTGCGCTCGCAGTGGGATCATCAGAGAGGATCAGTGCGACCTCTTCTCCGGTCTGCTTTTGCAATATCTTGGCATATGCTTTGGCCGCCTGATGATCGGTAGCGATCACGAGTCCGCCTGCATCAGGAATGTGCTGTCGGACAGTATCAAGCCGCCGGTTGGCGGCGTCCAGCACTGACCCGATCCAGTCTCCGTATGGGTCGAGCGCCGTCCGCCATGCTTGAGCAGTAATGTCTTTCGTGTTGCCTTCACCGAGGCGCGCTTCCATCTCCTCGCCCGCAGAGGTTTGCCAACGCATTTTTCCTGCGTAGACCATAAAGACCACAGGACGGACGATTCCATCAGCAAGTGCACGCCCGTACCCGTAGTCATAGTCGGTTACCGACACTTTGGTGCCGTCTGCTTGCGGAGCGTACTCAAGGAAGGGAATCTCTGCATCGTCTGAACGGAACGGAGTACCTGTGAGTGAGAGTCGACGTTTTGCCGTCGAATAGGCTTCACGAATGCCGTCGCCCCAACTAAGTGCATCACCCCCATGATGCACTTCGTCCAGAATGACGAGTGTTTCTGCTGTTTCGGTGATAAGTCTGTGCTGAACTGGCTTCATCGAAACTTGCGCGTATGTGACGACAATGCCGTGGAATCCACGGCCGTATCCCAATCCTTGGCCATTTTGATAGGTCGGATTGAGTCGTATTCCTGCGCGTGCAGCAGCATCAGCCCATTGAACTTTGAGGTGTTCAGTTGGGGCTACAACAATGACTTGCGTCACTATTTTCTGAGCGCGCAGAATTGCCGCGAGCCGCAATGCAAAGGTTGTTTTACCAGCTCCAGGGGTTGCAGATGCAAGAAAATCTTTAGGATGGGATTCAAGATACTTCTTGATGCCTTCTTCCTGCCAGGCTCGGAGTGTTCCGGCGGTACCCCAGGCTGCCCGTTCCGGGTATGACGGCGGCAGATGTTCGGCAGCGGTCAGGCCCGGCAGCTGAATCTCGTCCTCTGATGTCGTCACAACGTTCTAGACTAACCCAGACAAGATTATTTTGTATGACCCATAGGAAGACCATGTCAGACGATCTCGAAAATACACCCGTCACAGAGGTTCATAAACGGGCGACGGAGCAATCGCGCATCAACGAGGGGCTTGAATTGCCGTGGAAACGATTCGTGGTGATCGGTGACTCGTTTGCTGAAGGACTTGGTGATCCGAACCCACAGAGTCCTGGCGGATTACGAGGCTGGTCCGACCGGGTTGCCGAGGTGTTAGGCGAATTCGGTGACGATTTTGCGTATGCGAACCTCGCGGTACGCGGCAAAGTGATTCGACAAATTCGTGATGAACAGCTCGATGCTGCAATCGCACTCAAGCCAGACCTCATCGCAATTTCAGCGGGAGGAAACGACGTACTTCGTCCACGTGCTGATGCGGACGAAATCACAGCAATTCTTGAGAGAATGGTTGACCGGGTAACACAGGCTGGCGCGACGGTCATCTTATTTACTTCGGTAGATGTCGGATTTCAGCCGGTGTTTCGAGCGGTGCGTGGCAAGGCAGCGATATTTAATGAGAACCTGCGTCGAATTGCGAAGAAATACGACGCCATCGTGGTGGATCAGTGGGCGCTCGAAGAAACCCAAGACTCACGCTATTGGTCCGATGATCGTCTGCATTTTAATGCGCTGGGTCATCACACAGTTGCGCTCGCAACGTTGCGGGCATTGAATGTACCTCATCAGCTTCAACCGCTGCTTCCTCCACCAAACCCGAGACAAAATTGGCGGCAAGCTCGTCGCGATGATGTGATTTGGGCACGCACGCACTTCGTCCCGTGGGTGATCAGGCGCATCAGACATGTTTCTTCTGGTGACACAGTGAACCCGAAACGGCCTGACTTTTAGAATCGCCGGCACAAAAAGTCTAATAATCAGCGAATCCACTGGTATTGAACCTGTTTCTTCAAAGGTAAGGCCGCTAGGCTGGAGGCATGGCTAATTTGACGCTGAAACTTGCGGAACATGTGACCAACGTCGGCGCACGCGCTGCGTACGGCGAACCGATTGAGCAAGACGGCACCAAGATCATTCCAGTTGCTCTTGCATGCTTTGGCTTTGGCGCCGGCGAGGTCGGCGACAGCGGTGAATCTGGTGGCGGCGGAGGCGGCGGCGGCTCCTCAGTACCAGTCGGTGCCTACGTCACACGGGACGGTGTGACTCGTTTTGAGCCGAATATTATTGCTCTGCTCGCAGTCGGGACGCCGTTCGTATTTTTTGCTGGGCGAGCGCTTGCGCGAGTTATTAAAGCACTAAAGCGCTAGTCCGCGATTAACTCTCCGGGCAAAATACCCAGGGTTCAGTAGGCAGCTGGGAAAAATCAAACTGTTCTAACAACTGCCAGACTGAAGCATTTCCGCGAGTTGAGCTGGCGTTTAGGGTCAGTCCTACCGATTCAGCGAGTAGCTTCAACACATCTGTCGTGCTCATACCTTGCGCCTCTAATTCGCGAAGGGTAACTGCGCCGTCTCGCTTCGCAAGCCGTTGACCACTCGGTCCCAGCACGAGTGGCACGTGTGCATAGTGAGGTCGCTCATAACCGAGCAGGTCAGATATGAGGAGTTGCCGAGCGGTGCTCGATGCGAGATCTGCGCCACGAACAATCTGGTCGACTCCTGCTGCCGCGTCGTCTACTACTACAGCAAGGTTGTAAGCGATCGTCCCATCCCCACGTTGAAGCACGACATCGTCGACTGTTCCGGTCACCTCACCCTGAACGAGGTCAGTAAACGTATATTTGGCCCCAGGATCCGGACTACGTAACCGGCACGCGGGACGCCTCGGCGCAATCGATTTTCGATCTCGAGCCTGCTCGTCTTCCGTTTTGTTTCGACAAGTTCCCGGGTACGCGCCCGGTGCCTTGTGCGGCGCTGACGGTGCGGCAAGGATATCTTTTCGTGAACACGTGCACTCATAGACGAGTCCCCGCTCGTACAGTTCGTTCAGCACCTGCTGGTGTGCTTGGTGACGTTCTGTCTGTATGACAACTTCGTCGTCCCAGTCAAGGCCGATACTGCACAGATCTTCGAGTTGTCGATCTGCCCCGCCATTGTCACGGCTACGATCGAGATTTTCGATCCGCATCACAAATTTACGATGTGTTGATCTCGCAGCAAGCCAAGCAAGCAGCGCCGTACGCAGGTTTCCTAAATGCAGATCGCCGGACGGGCTCGGCGCGTACCGGCCGACACCGACAGTCGGAGTCCTCGAGAATGAATTCACGAGTGGTTAAATATCATCTTCTCCGGCAGGGCCACCTTCGCCCTCCCAATTCTCTAGCTCTTCGACTTTCTTGCTGTTGAATTTTTGCCTGACGCCATACCCTCCATCGTCATCTTCGTCGATGAACCTTGCGCCGAATTCTTCGAGGGCCTGGCGCAGACGGAGTAGCTCAGCGTCTGTGAGTGCCACTTTCCATAATTCAAAACCGCGGATTTGTTCGCGTGTCAGATCAGCTCGCAATCCCACGTACTCAGCCGATACTTGCGTGAGGGCCCGGGCCGCACGTGCGAGATCTGGAGTCAAAATTTGTTGAGGGACCATGTTCCTATTCTCCCACAATAGGCAACGTATTTCAGGGGTCATTATTTTGTAATAGGACTCTCGCTGTGTGAAATCTTCTGCAGACCCCGTGGTCAATGGACCGCACACCACACATACGCGTTTTTAGAGTTCAACAGATGATAGTCAGATCAAACTTGGCTAGGCTTGAATAGTCTGTGTAGAAATCGAAAGGAACGTGTTATGACTGAAACAGTCACCACTCGCGCGAGTGTCGCGATCGACAGGGCGAGCCGATTCGGCAAGCAGCTCACTAACCACCTCGGCCGTAAAGCCGGCGGTGAATGGGATGCAGAAACACAATCCGGTTGGGTAACACTCGTCGGTCAACGTGCGACGTTCGTCGCCACCGAGGAGACGCTAGAACTGGAAACTACTGCTCCGAGTGATGATCTAGAAAAGATTGAAAGTATTATCGGACGCCACTTAGTTGGTTTTGTCCGTGACCCCGAGCTTATCGTGTCATGGGTCCGATCTGATGGATCAGCTGCGCCGGAACAGCAATACAGCAACACAGCTGAATAAGCCTGTATCGGGACAAAGCAGTAAGATAATGGTGTGCCTCCTCGTTCACCGCTTCCCCAACGACACGGGTTAGACGCCGCTTGGGTGCGCACCCCTGACCGCTCGCGTCGAGGGACCGATGCCGCACCCTGGGCGACGATGAGAGACTGGCTCGTCTCGAAACTTAATACTGTTCTCGACGTTGACCAGTATCTTTCTGAATCTCGATTCGTTACGCAAACAGGCCGTGCCGTCACCGTGGACGAACCGTACCAACCGCACACGTTCGTTTGGTTTTATCGTGAGCTCCGGGAAGAGCCCATAGTTCCTGGAAAACTTCATGTACTGCATCGGGACGACAGGATCGTCGTGGTTGATAAACCGCCGTTTCTGTCGACCATCCCGCGCGGCCGACATGTTATGCAAAGCGTGACCACAATTCTACGTAACCGGTTGAAACTCCCCGAGCTCACTCCAGCACACAGGCTAGACCGCGTGACCTCGGGGGTTCTCATCATGATAACGGAACGCAAATGGCGCGGAGCCTATCAGTCACTCTTTCAAGCACGCGAAGTCTCCCGTAGTTATCGTGCTCTGGCACCAACTCTGCCGGACCTTAATTTTCCCGTGGAGGTTCGGAACCATTTGCATAAAGTTTCAGGTGAGCACACGGTTCGCGTACTCCCCGATGCACCGCCGAACGCCCATTCCGTCATAGATGTGGAGAAAGTGAACGGTGAGTTTACCCAATATCGGCTCTTTCCAAAGTCGGGCAAGACTCACCAGCTACGGCAGCATATGCTCACCCTCGGCGCACCTATCGTGGGTGACCCGCTCTACCCCGTTGACAGACGCGTACCGGTTGATGAATTCAGCACTCCCTTACAGCTGCTGGCCCAAAGCATATGTTTTACTGATCCGATAGATCATACGCAACGTGAATTCCTGAGCGGTCGACAGCTCCCGCTCTGAGTTCAATCATCGAATGAATCAGACCAGCAGAATGCGCCGCACCACCGCAGGCAACTAGAGTCTCCAGTATGAAGACACCGATTACCGACTATCTCCACGAAGTCTTAAGCTCCTGTACCGACGGAGGCGATGTCGCAAATTACATCCCTGAATTGGCAGAAGTGAACCCGGATCAATTTGGAGTCGCGCTCGCGACAGATGACGGGACCGTGTATACAGCCGGTGACGCGCTGACAGAGTTTTCAATACAGTCCGCGGCGAAGCCGTTTATCTATGCGCTAGCAATTGAAGAACGCGGCGCAGATCGTGTTGAAGAGCACGTCAACGTTGAACCAAGCGGTGACCCGTTCAATTCTGCAAGCGTAGACGAGGAAACGGGACGGCCAGACAATCCGATGATTAATATCGGTGCGATCACGACCTATGCGTTAACAGGCCCCTATGGTGCAACTAAAGATGAACGTTTCGAACTGGTGCGACAGGGCCTGTCAAAATTTGCCGGACGTGATCTCGTAGTTGATGAAAACGTGTACGAGTCTGAAATAAGTACGGCATATCGTAACTTATCGCTCGCATACCTCGTACGCTCAACCGGACACTTTTTACTCTCACCGCAGGACGTGGTTGATGGGTACACACGCCAGTGCGCTATTCGTGTGACCGCGCGTGATCTTGCCATTATGGGCATGACGCTCGGTACTGGAGGGATCAATCCAGTGACAGGCGAGCGTGTGGTGAGCGCTGAAACGTCGCGGCGGGTGCTCGCGGTGATGGCGACGTGCGGCATGTATAACGCTTCTGGCGACTGGATGACCGATGTTGGTATTCCTGCGAAGTCTGGGGTTGGTGGCGGCATCTTTGGTGTACTGCCCAGTCAGGTCTCGGTTGCCACATTTTCACCGCGATTAGATTCGTTCGGGAACTCAACTCGTGGGGTTGAACTATTTCATCGGCTAAGCCCTGAAATGGGTCTGCATTTGATGCACTTCCCACCTGCCGCCGAGTCTGCAGTCCGCTCCTTTAGTACCGAACACAGCGATGAAGGTGATCGGATTATCCTCGAGATTCAAGGCCCGCTTCGTTTTGCATCAAGCGAGCGGGTTCTGCGCACGTTCGAAGAAATCGAGCCTGGCACCTCACCGATCGTGCTTGATCTGAGTCGGGTGGGCTCAATTGACGCAGTCGCGCTGCGCATGCTGCTTGAGGGCGTACGACGACTCAAACGAGATGGTCATACCATTGATCTGATTGATCCACGGGGAGGTTTTGAAGGACGCCTCGACGAAAGCCAACACGCTGTACGTCAGGAGTAAAGTGGGTTATGTCCCGTCTGAATACGTTCTGAAGCGGGACGCTCAGCTGGTGGAGTACCGTCTCCGAACGGTGATCCGCCAAGCTTTTCTCGTCCGTGATCACTCAACCAGGTTTCGAGATTTGGTCCTTCGGGAACGATACGCGTGGGGTTCACGTCGGTGTGCGTCATATAGTAATGCTGTTTGATTTGCTCAAAGTCAACAGTGTCTCCAAAACCCGGGGTTTGGAACAAGTCACGAGCATACGCCCACAGATTCTTCATCTCGGTCAGCTTGTTCCTGTTGGTTTTGAAATGTCCATGGTAGACAGGGTCAAACCTGACCAAGGTCGTAAAGAGCCGCACATCGGCTTCAGTGATCGTGTCCCCCATTAAGTACCGCTGCTTCGCAAGCCGTTCTTCGAGCCAGTCCATCGCGACCCACAATCGATCGTACGCTTTGACGTAGGCTTCTTGGCTGCCAGCAAAGCCTGCGCGATACACGCCGTTGTTCACTTCCGTGAAAACGCGTTTAATCACCGGCCACATTTCTTCCATTTGCTCTTTAGGGAGCAAATTCGGTGCGCCATCACGATGATATTGTTTCCACTGAGTAGAAAAATCGAGAGTGATTTGCGGGTAATTATTCGTAACTACTTCACCCGAGGACTCTTCGACGATAGCGGGGACGGTAATACCGCGTGGATAGTCCGGAAACCGCTTCAAATAATTTTCGCGCAGCCAGTGCGTCCCGAGAACCGGGTCTTTCTCGTCAGGGTCAAGATCGAATGTCCAAGATTTCCAGTCGTGCACCGGGCCGGGAGTTCCAAGCGAAATAACATCTTCAAGTCCGAGCAGACGCCGAACAATAACCGTACGGTTTGCCCATGGGCATGCTGCGGCTGCGATAAGCCGATATCGTCCCGCCTCAACGGGCCAAGCTTCTGCTCCCGGTGAAAGTCCGTACCCGAGAGAACCAATTTTCGTTTCTGGCGGCGCATCTAGTTCGCGCACCACGTCAGGATTTTCCACGATTCGATCTTCGATGTAGTTCGTATCTCGAGTAAACTCGCCACCGGGAACAATATACGCAGATTCAACCATGTCTCGACTGTAATCACTCATCCTTGAACTCAGCTGACCTTCTGCAGGTACGGTACGGGAATAGTTTTCAGGCCAGACGGGTTTCTATTCGTATGAATAGTTTGTATCCCAAGCCGCCCTTTCTCGACAAGTCCGAGCCCACTGTATGGACCGCAGCAGGAAAGTTCTCCGCGTCAGTGAAGACAGCGGCGCAAGAGCGTGGCTTGAGTCTGACAGAACTTGAGCTCATCAAGGTGCGTGCGTCGCAGCTCAATGAATGCGCATATTGTTTGGATTTACATACCCGCGAAGCTCGTGATGCCGGCGTCCCTCAACAGCAGCTTGATTTGCTTCCTGCCTGGCGTGAAGTAGACATCTTTAACGACCGCGAGACGGCGATTCTTGCGATTGCTGAAGCGGTCACCCAACTTCCACTTTCGGAAGATGCACGGGCAGATCTTGTCGCTGCGCGCCAAATCCTTGGCGACGAACAGTTTACGGCCGCCGAATGGGTGGCTATCGCAATTAACACGTTCAATCGAGTGTCGATCTTAAGCACGCATCCGGTACCTGAGCGTAAACCCTCCTAGCCCATGAGTTTCTCCAAGTTACTTCTCAAGGATGCATTTTATGCGTGAAATAGAGTTCGGACTCGATACATTCGGTGGCGTAACTGTCGATGAGAACGGCGAGGACGTCAGTCACCCGCAAGTGATTCGTGATTTGGTGTCAGACGCAGTTCTTGCTGATGAAGTCGGACTCGACTTTTTTGGTGTTGGGGAACACCACCGTCCAGACTATGCAGTGTCAAGCCCTGAAATGGTGCTAGCAGCAATCGCTTCACGCACGGACCGCATTCGCCTGGGCTCTGCCGTCACAGTGCTCAGCTCAGATGACCCGGTGCGTGTGTTTGAGCGATTCGCAACGCTCGATGCGGTGTCTAACGGTCGTGCTGAGATCGTTGCCGGAAGAGGATCATTCATAGAATCGTTCCCATTGTTTGGCTACGATTTGAAACACTATGAGGTGCTCTTTGAAGAGAAACTAGCTCTCTTGGCTGAACTCCTCACCGAGAAGCCGGTGACCTGGTCAGGCTCTACTCGCGCATCACTTTCCGATCAACGTGTCTATCCGACCACTGCCGATGGCATTCGGGCATGGGTGGGCGTAGGTGGAAGCCCCGAATCGGTTGTTCGTACCGCACGCCACAACTTCGGCTTGTTTCTTGCAATCATTGGCGGTGCACCTGAACGGTTCCGTCCCTACATAGATCTATTTCGTCGCGCACAAGATGAGCTCGAAGTCGATAGGAAACCGATAGCGGTGCACTCCCCCGGACTTATTGCTGAAACTGACGCGAAAGCACGTGCGCTCGTGTATCCCGGTTGGGTCAAGTTACGTAAAAAGATGGTGGGTGAGCGAGGTTGGCCAGAGCCGCGTCCGGGTGATTTTGAGCAAGAAATCGAAGGCGGATCCTTGTACGTCGGCGCACCTGAAACAGTTGCGACGAAGATTGCCAAGACAATTCATGCGCTCGACGTGGATCGCTTCGATCTCAAATATGATCAGCCGGTGTCACACACAATCCAGCATCGTTCAATAGAGCTGTATGGCGAGAAGGTTGTCCCACTCGTGAAGCACATGCTGAGTGAAACAGTCGCCGGTTAAAGCTCACGAACAAAAGCTGTAGAACCTCAACGAATGATAAACCCGAAAGATGTTATCTAGCGCAATTAAGCAGATAACATCCCTCGTGTTCGTTGGTGGATCTGACGGGATTCGAACCCGTGACCCCCTGCATGCCATGCAGGTGCGCTACCAACTGCGCCACAGACCCAAGGAAGTCGGTCGAATCCTCGGCCGACAACCTCTTCATTTTACCGCAGTTTGCCACTCAAAAAGCAAATCAGCGTTATTCGCTGGCGATTGTCGGCTCTGCCAGCCAGTGTTGAACATCGATTGCGGGGCAGTCTCCCCACAAGCGTTCAAGTTGGTAAAAGTCTCGATCTTCGTGATGGAATACGTGCACAATCAGATCACCGAAGTCGATCAGAACCCAACGTCCGCCTTCACGGCCTTCGCGACGGATAGTTTTGACGCCAGCGTTGTTGAGTTCGTCTTCGATGTCCCGTGCAATCGCGAGAACATTCCGTTCAACCTCACCGCTTACGACGAGGAATATATCCGCGAGGCCGAACTGTTCGCTGACTTCAAGCGCCACTGGCTGAATTGCGCCGGCTTTGTCTGCCGCACGAACGGCAACTTCGAGCTGGTCTGTATGTGTTGTAATTTCCGTCAAATCCTTATCCAAAGAGTCCATTCGTAACGCCCCAGTAAATGACCCCACCAACGACCAGCACGAGTGCTCCCCCGCTCAGGGCGAAAATCATCGGCTTCTTGCTGTGGTCCTTCTTTTCGGGTGACACGATGCTGTAATTCGTGTTTTGGGCGCTTACAGCTCGTACTGCCGAAACTGGCGTGGAGCCGTGTTCATCTGTGTAATCAGCACCATCTGCTTCTTGGTCATCATCAAGACCTAAAGCCTCGGCACTGAGACGATGCCCACCGGTTTCACCAAGTGATTTAGGAAGCTCGATCGACCCCGATACAAATAACTCACCAGTTTGCCCGATCGGACCTGAAATTCCGTCACTGTGTGGCATTGATGGCAGGATCAGTGCAGAAGTGCTGTTTGAGGTATTCGCAGAGCTTTCTTCTTCAACTGCCCGTGAAATGAGATTGTCAAAGCCAGTTTTAGAGTTTTCAAGGTCACGCTCGGACGTATTATCAAAAACTGGTTGTGACTCTTCGAGCGGAATGATGTTCGGGAATGAATATCCGCCAGTAGACGCGGACTTTGGCGCCGTTGCGTCAGACACATCACCATCATCTTCAACTTCAGCTTCAGCTTCAGCAGTGTCTTCTTCAGCATCAGGCAAAATTTCGGTGAGGGCCGCGGCCTCATCTTCGAATTCCTCTACGTCAACGTCAACTGTCTGGCCTTGAACCTCCACGAAGGCATCATCGGCTTCGATCCCGTCCTCAATGTCGGTGATTGATTCACCTTTTGCCGTGCTGAGGTCTTCGTCTTCAACCGACTCAGACTCGTCTGACTCTGACTCTGATTCAGCTTCTGATTCGAGACTTTCAACTTCGGTCGGCTCAGGAGCCTCTTCTGCTTCTGCTTCTGCTTCAACGCTTTCGTTCAAAAGCTCTTCAAATGAAGTTGCAGCACCCACACCAACTGCTTCAGTGGGCGGCAGCTCCTGATCTTGCACGTCATCGTCAGTTTGAGTCTCAGGGGATTCCGGGACCTCTTCAGCTTCAGGTACGTCGATACCAGCGTCTTCAGTAGGTTCTGGGTCTACACTTTTCTTTTTACGAAGTCGGCTTAGCCAACCACCCTTGGGAGCTGCCTCAGCAGCTTCCGCTTTGGCTGCAGCAGTGTCGAAGCTAGTCTCCACGTCTTCTACAGATGCATCAACTTCCGGAGCCGGACGCTCGACCTGTTCGGTGTCTGACGCCGTTTCTGAGGCCGTCGCGCTGGAGCCTTGCGCAGAGTCGTCGAAGAGATCTTCAAGCGTGAGCGCTTCTGTCGGGGGCAACTCATCCTCAACGTCGCCTAGTGTCTCCTCGACGGTACCTGCCTCCCCATGACTGTCGTCGCTACTTGCGTCATCGGCGGTGTCTGAGGATGAGACTTCCGCAGCTGCAACATCGGGAGATTCCTCGGCAACAACATCGTCACCAGAGACAGCACCCTGTGCAACAGCGTCCGAATCATCTACATCACTTGGATCTGTAGGGGATGCCGGTGGCTCTTGACTGGACTCAACCTTTTCAGTGCTGTCATCTTCAGTCGGTGTTTGCGGCTGCTCAACCGTTGCTTCAGCGTCTTCGCTCGTATCTCCTGAAGCAGACCCCTTGTCTTCATCTGCTGACGCTTCTGCTTCAGCTCGAGCAGCTTCCCGCTCCGCAAAAATACGCTCAAACTCTTCTTGGAATAGGGCGCGCATTTCGCGCCGTGTTCGAGGCGTTCCGTCATCATTAACGGGGTCGATCTCGATTTGCTTCTCGATTTCTGCGTACTGTTGCGCACGCCGCTCGAGTTCCTCTGGATCTGGCTGTGCCGTGTCTCCGCTTGCATCGCCTCGACCATGACGCCGTTGTCCAATGGACGGGATTTCGCCGGTAAGAGCCGCGGCTTCGTCAGCGGTTTCAACGTGAAGTTGTTGGTTCCTCATCTGACGCTCGCGCAGTTCGCGGCGCGTCAGGGGTCGCTGTTCACCTTGCTCTGTCATTGAATAGCCTTTTCTTCGGTATACAGACGGTGTTTTGCAATGTACTGCACTACACCGTCAGGTACGAGGTACCACACGGGATGCCCTCGTTTTACTCGCGCGCGACAGTCTGTAGACGAAATCGCCAACGCAGGTACTTCTAACAAACTTACATGCTCATCGGGTAGTCCACCGATAGATAGCTCATGGCCTGGACGGGAAACCGCTATAAAATGAGCTAAATCCCAGACTTTTTCGACATCTTTCCAGCTGAAGATTTGAGCGATGGCATCGGCTCCGGTGATAAAAAACAGATCAGCGTTTGGATGAGTTTCTTGCAGCTCCCGGAGGGTATCCACCGTGTAGGTGGGCCCGTCGCGATCTATGTCGACTCGGCTCACCATGAATCTCGGGTTAGACGCAGTCGCCACGACGGTCATCAAATAGCGGTGTTCACTATTGGATACTTTACTTTTCTGCCACGGCATCCCCGTAGGCACAAAAATCACCTCGTCGAGATGGAAGCTTTCAGCTACTTCACTGGCAGCGACGAGGTGTCCGTGATGAATGGGATCAAACGTCCCACCCATCACGCCAATTCTGCGACGTGTCTCGCTCACGGGACCTAGTGCTGTTCCCCACCATGCTCGCGAGCATACTGCTCAGCTTTTTCAGCGTGACGGTTAGCAACGTCACGGAAACTGAAAGTAATCAAGGCGCATACCGTGAAGAATACGATCAGGATAATACCGACCGTCCACGCGGGGAAAGGCAGCTCATTTACCACGTGGGATTCGGCTGCGAGGACAGCAAGGATGTTCATGGAAACTCCCATTTCATGAATTAATTTGAACGTTCGTATGTAGTCTAGCTGGTTTCAGCTCCTTCTCCGTTCAGCCGCGGTGTATGCGCAAGCCATGAAAGTCGCTGATCACCACGCGTTTCATTCAGCTCGCGGACGAATGATTGGAACCGGCACCGTTTGTGTGCTTGGTTCCAATGCTGGGTCGAACCACGTGCCGCACGCATCACCGTTAATGAGGGACTTCAGCAGCTGTGTTTCCGTCAGAGCGACACGGATGCCCGCATCGGTCGCCATTCGAGCCGCCGCCACTTTTGTTTGGGCGCCGCCAGTACCCCAACCAGACTTTGCTTCCCCAATTTCAACCCAATCAAGCGCATCGCCGTAGGCCACATGCGCGATTCTTTCAGCACCTTGCTGTTGTGGTGGAGCGGTATATAGCGCGTCCACGTCGCTTAACAACACGAGTTGATCCGCGTGAATCATGCGGGCAACGAGCGCAGCAAGACGGTCATTGTCACCAAAACGAATCTCATGGGTGGCAACGGTGTCGTTTTCATTCACAATAGGAAGAATGCCCAGGTCAAGAAGCCGGTCAATCGCTCTGCGTGCGTTATCTCGATGAGTCGGGTTCTCAATGTCTCCAGCGGTGAGCAGCACTTGACCGCCGACAATATTATGCTCGTTAAGCCCGCGCTGATACCGATTCATGAGAATATTTTGGCCAACAGCGGCAGCGGCCTGCTGAGTCGCGAGATCTTCGGGTCGCTCCCCCATATCAAGGAATGGCACACCCGTAGAGATTGCACCGCTTGAAACCAGCACAACGTCTGCACCGCTATGTTTTAGCCTCGAGAGGCTTTCAATAAGCGCTGGGATTTGTTCAACATTGTCTCCTGATACAGATGACGACCCAACTTTAACAACAATTCGACGTGCTGCGGACAGACCGCTCATTACTCCTGGTCCTTCCACAACCCTGCTTCGCGTTCTCGTTCAAGCTGTTCGCGAGCTTCAGCTTTAGCATCCATACGTTCATAATATGATTCGCGTCGTTCCTTATTTGTGCGACGCGAAACAGGATCCACACGGTCGTCACTGCCACGCACGCCGACTTGCACCTCAGCTGCGGTTGTCAGACTTGGTTCCCAATCGAAGACAACTCCGTCACCGGGACCGATAATCACGGTTGACCCTGAAACAGCCCCGGCTTTCACCAGTGCGTTTTCGATGCCGAGCTTTTGCAGTCGATCTGCTAGGAATCCGACCGCTTCATCATTTGTAAAGTCAGTTTGTTCAACCCACCGTTCAGGTTTCTCACCAAGAATTCTGAAGGTATCGCCATAAGTTCCGCCGTGCTTTTCAACGGTGAAACCGGCTTGACGGCCGCGACGCCTTGGCGTCAATACCACGCGTGGCTTCTCTTCCACGAGTTGGCGCTCTCGCGCTTCGTCGACAATGTCTCCGAGGGCATAACCCAGCTCTGTGAGGCCCTCGTGGCTCACAGAGGAGATGAGGAACACACGGAATCCACGGGCTTCAAGGTCGGCCTTCACAAATTCGGCAAGTTCTCGAGCGTCAGGAACATCGATTTTGTTCAGCGCCACAAGTTGAGGTCGTTCAACAAGCGGAGTTTGTCCTTCCGGTACCGGATACGCCTGCAACTCATCGAGAATGACATCAAGGTCACTCACAGGGTCTCGATCTGCCTCGAGCGTCGCACAGTCCAGCACATGCAAGAGCGCACTGCAGCGTTCCACGTGACGTAAAAAGTCAAGGCCGAGGCCACGTCCCTCACTTGCGCCTTCAATCAGTCCCGGTACGTCTGCGACCGTAAATCGGTGGTCGTCCACTTCGACGACTCCCAAGTTTGGCGAGAGAGTGGTAAACGGATAGTCAGCTATTTTAGGACGTGCAGCGCTCATTGCCGCGATCAAACTGGATTTCCCAGCGGACGGATAGCCCACTAACGCCACATCAGCAATGGTCTTGAGTTCCAGCGTGAGTGATATTTCTACGCCCGACGTACCTAGGAGCGCAAAACCAGGAGCTTTACGCTTTGCGTTCGCCAGTGCTGAGTTACCGAGGCCGCCCTGACCGCCCTCCGCAGCGAGGAACTCTTGACCAGCCTCGGTCAAATCAGCGAGGATTTCACCCTCTTCGTTCTTTACCACAGTACCGACAGGTACCGGCATGTTCAGCGGTTCACCAAGTAAGCCGTTACGATAGTTCCCCATGCCGAAACCGCCATTATCTGAGCGGCGATGTGGTCGACGGTGAAATTCAAGCAGTGTTGTGACCTGCGGATCAGCAATTAACGTTATATTGCCACCGTTACCACCATTGCCACCATCGGGCCCTGCGAGAGGTTTAAATTTTTCGCGTTTAACCGAAACGCAACCATCGCCGCCTCGCCCGGCAGTCAGGTGCACCTGCACTTGATCGACAAAGCTCACCACGATAATTGCCTTTCTTCTGGAATATAACAAAGGGCGAGCCGAGGCCCGCCCTTGTTAGTAAGTTCGTGTCTTATTCAGCTGCAGCTGAGACTACGTTGACGACCTTACGGCCTGCCTTGCTACCAAACTCTACCGAGCCGGTTGCGAGAGCGAAAAGCGTGTCGTCACCGCCACGTCCCACGTTTGCACCCGGGTGGAACTTCGTGCCACGCTGGCGAACGAGAATTTCGCCTGCGTTGACCTGCTGGCCGCCGAAGCGCTTCACGCCGAGGAACTGTGCGTTTGAGTCACGGCCGTTGCGGGTTGAACCCACACCTTTCTTTGATGCCATGATGGCTCTCCTTTAGTAAAAGTCGAAGGTTACTTAATGCCGGTGATCTTCAAGCGAGTGAGATCTTGGCGGTGGCCCTGACGAGCCTTGTAGCCGGTCTTGTTCTTGTAGCGCTGGATACGGATCTTGGGTCCACGCACGTCTTCTACAACTTCTGCGCTTACTTTAACCTTAGCCAGCTTGCTCGCATCGGTGGTGACTTTGTCGCCGTCAACGAGCAAAACCGCGGGAAGTTCAAGCGAGCCGTTGTCGTCGCCTGAAACACGGTTGACTGTGATGATTGAGCCGACCTCGACCTTTTCCTGATGGCCGCCGGCGCGCACTACTGCGTAAACCACTTGTCACCTATTCCTTGAGATAATTGTTCGATCGCGGCGGTAGTGCCGCAAACGCTGTCTGTGAGGTAACCTCTCCTCGAACCGAAACAGCGAGGCGGATCACCAACTGCGACCATATCAGTCGCACCAACGCCCTATATTACCCCGAAATCAAAGTTCACGTCAAATGCATTCGGCATGTCGTGTTGTATTGATTTCAAGATTATTTTTAACTTTCTGTGGTTGGGGAAACCTCTTCGGGCGAGCCTGCTTGAGTGGTTACTCGACGTGATTTCCTCTTCGTTGTACCGGTAGTCGGTTTCTCGGGCGTTTCGGTCCCCCGCTCTTCGGCGACCGGCAGAGCATCGAGAAGTGAATCGAGCAGGTTACTCACGTCTTCTTTTGGTTGACGCTCTGAAACATCTTTTCGCGGAATTGCTGCTATGAGTTCTTCGGGGTCAGCCTGAGCTTTTTCCTGCTCTTTCTTCTCAGCAGACGGATGCTCTGACTGCGCGGACTGAGTAGTGGACCCATCGGTCACCGTTAGCTGAGCCGCTGGTTCTTCGGACTGTGATCGCTTCGGTGCAGCAGTTGAGGCTGCGGCAATGCCAGCGTCGGACTCAGGCTGTTCAGCATGGATCGTTTTCGCCGCAATCTGCGCGAGCATATTTTTTGCGCCATCGGTGATAGCGTGTGCGCCGCCGTTGGGCTGGTGCTGCTGTTGGTTGTTATGGCTAGAGTTTCGCGAGTTTTTACGACGCTTCGAGCCATCATTTTTATGGTGTTTCACTACCGGCTCGTGGTGCACTATCACGCCACGTCCGGCGCACGTCTCGCATGCTTCGCTGAATGATTCCAGAAGGCCCAGACCAAGTTTCTTTCTGGTCATCTGAACCAGGCCCAGGGACGTTACCTCGGCGACTTGATGTTTCGTTCGGTCACGGCCTAAGCATTCAACAAGGCGGCGAAGAACGAGATCACGGTTTGATTCGAGAACCATGTCGATAAAGTCGATCACGATAATGCCCCCGGTGTCGCGTAGACGCAGCTGACGAACGATCTCTTCTGCTGCTTCGAGGTTGTTTTTGGTAACGGTTTCTTCGAGGTTGCCGCCTGAGCCAACAAATTTGCCGGTGTTCACGTCAATCACCGTCATCGCTTCGGTACGGTCAATTACGAGTGACCCGCCCGAGGGCAGCCAAACCTTTCGGTCAAGTGCTTTTTGAATCTGTTCCGTTACTCGGTACTTGTCAAAAGCGTCACGCTCACCTTCGTACCTCTGCACACGTTCAAGTAGGTCGGGCGCAACCTTCGAGAGATAGCTTTCAATTGTTTTGAAGGTGTCTTCACCTTCAATAACAAGCTCGTTGAAGTCTTCGTTGAAGACGTCACGCACGATCTTGATGAGCATGTCCGGCTCTGAATGCAACATGTTTGCGTTGCCACCCTGGCTGAAGCTCTTCTGAATATCTTCCCACTGGCTCATCAGGTGTTTCACGTCGCGTGTGAGTTGTTCTTCTGATGCGCCCTCAGCTGCGGTACGAACGATCACACCAGCGCCGTCGGGAACTATTTCCTTCAACACTTTCTTAAGACGCGCTCGTTCCGTGTCTGGGAGTTTGCGCGAAATACCGTTCATGGAGCCACCGGGAACGTATACCAGATAACGTCCAGGAAGTGAGATCTGGCTGGTCAACCGTGCACCCTTGTGACCGACGGGATCTTTCGTGACCTGCACAAGTACTTCATCGCCGGGCGTCAAGACTTTTTCTATCTTTCGCGACGCACTTGAGCCGCTGTGCTCGGACCAGTCAACCTCACCCGAATACAGCACAGCATTTCGGCCACGCCCAATATCAACAAAGGCCGCTTCCATACTGGGAAGAACATTTTGCACTCGTCCCAGATACACATTGCCAATGATCGAGTTCTCACTGGATCGGGCAACATAGTGTTCAACAAGTACATTGTCTTCGAGAACACCGATCTGAACACGGTCAGGTTTGCTACGCACGACCATCTTGCGGTCAACAGATTCGCGGCGTGCAAGGAACTCTGACTCGGTGATTACCGAACGTCGTCGCCCAATTTCACGGCCGTCGCGTCGGCGTTGCTTTTTCGCCTCAAGTCGCGTGGACCCCTTAACCTTCTGTGGCTCAGTAATAACTGATTTATCTGCCCGATCTGAACGTGATGCATTTCGACTAGTTCCACTATCGTCGTTTCCGCCTCGATTGCGACGACGCCGACGTGATGATCCAGAGTTCTGGGATTCGTCATCATAGTTGTCGTTGTGTCGCGCGTCATTGTCCAGGTGGTCTGAGCCACGGGACCCTCGATCTTGGCCGCCACTGTGTCGTGCGTCGCTTCCCCGGTTCGGTTGACGCAGGTGTTTGTCGAGCAGATCGTCGAGCTGACGCAAGTCACTTCTGCGTGGGCGAGGCGGAACCGGAGGTACGTCAGGCTTCACAAAAAATAGTCGCTTGGTCGCTTGGAAGCGCTCATGCGGTGTCATCGCTGATGTGTCAAAAATCAGCTGTTGTGCTGGTTCTGCTGATTTCTCAGCGGTATCAGCCACGGCATTTTCCTCAGGGGACGTTCTGTCACCTTCACTCGTAGCTGCAGCGTCAGTAGTTGCTTCGGTTTCTGGCCTTTGAGCGGTCCGAGAATCAAGCGCGTTCGACTGCGTCTCTTGAGGTTTATCGGATGCTGCTGCTGTTCCTACCTGAGATTTAGAATCCGCGTTTTCAATTACATCTGGGTTATCTGTACTATTCACCACGTTCTGGTGTACTCCTCAAAATCTCAGCGCTTCCCGCGACTGAGCAAAAAATGTTGTATCTGCCCTCAGGCGACACTTGGTAATTGGTGCTTTCCACCATGGCTTTGCGCCGTGACCGTACTTCTACAGCCGAAAACTTATGGCATAGAGTCTCAACATTGACGCCCATGCTCGTACCATTATTGCACTACTCTCATGTGAGTTGCAGCAACATCGCAATAAACTGTCGTTGTGACCAACTCGGAAACCGCTAACGAACAGTTTGAATCCCACACCCCACCGCGCTTTACCGCTTTCGCGCTCTTATCGATTGTGTTGGGCGTGGTCGGCTGGATAGCCTCATTAGAACTCGCCATCGAATACTTACGGGTCCTCAAGAATCCTGACTACCGACCAGGCTGCGATATTAGTCCTCTTGTTACGTGCGGACCCAATATGGACTCTTGGCAAGGTTCAATCCTCGGGTTTAGCAATACCTTTATTGGTATTGCGGCGTTCACCGCCCCAATTTTCATCGGAGTTGCGCTTCTTGCTGGTGCCCGATTTCGAGCATGGTTTTGGTGGATCTACATTCTCGGCAATTTTGCGGGAGTCGTTTTTATTTTCTGGCTATCGTTCCAGAGCGTCTTCCGGCTAGGCACGTTGTGCCCGTGGTGCATGGTGGTGTGGCTTGTAATGATTCCTCTGTTTTGGACTTCGCTATTTAAAGTCACCTCTTCTGGCGCTGCGGGGCTGTCCGTCAGCGCGAGGCGCGTGTTTGAATCGTTGCACCAGTGGACGTGGGTACTTATTGTCTTCAGCTATTTATTCATCGCAGTTGAAGCGCAAATAGGTGTGGATTGGCTCACTCACGTTCGACTCATGCTCCTGTAGGCTGCCCTCGCGTCACGGCTGACGTTTGGAAGCCAGTTGGCGCCAGAGCTGGTTCACCTGCTCAAGTGTCGATCGCTTTGTTGTCGAAGTGTCAATAACATAGGTGGCCACGTCTCGACGTTCCGCATCAGTCGCCTGCTGTTCGACCCGACGCTGAGCTTCTTCGCGTGACATTCCTCGCTCGATAACGAGGCGTTCTATACGTACGGCTTGAGACGCGTCGGCGAGCACTATTTCATCCCAACCAGCTACTGCATTCGTTTCTACAAGCAACGGAATTTCGTACACAATCAACGCATTTTCATCTTCATCTCGGATACGTGAAAAATCCGCTGCCGCAAGCCGACGGACTTCAGGGTGAATAATCGCTTCGAGATCTTTACGCGCGGCCTCGTCATTGAACACGATTGCGCCAAGCTTGCTACGGTTCAGTGCTCCATCATGCTGAAGAACTTCAGCACCGAATCTTTGTTTGATCTGCGCTAGTCCTGTACTCCCAGCCTCGACAGCATCGCGAGCAAGCTGGTCAGAGTCAATAGTGTATGCACCAAGCTCTCTGAGACGGGCAGCAATTGTTGATTTCCCAGAACCTATCCCCCCGGTGAGCGCAATCAATGTCATAGTCTCCATTCTAGGAGAAGTGAACACCCTGCCAGAGGATCCAAAAAAAAACAGGGCCCGAGATCAGTTAAGATCTCGGGCCCTACAACGTTTCTTATCGGCTCTTTACAAGAACCAGCGGTTTCAGACTAGTTGCCTTCGAGCTGTTCCTTCAAAGCAGCAAGTGCCTCGTCATCAGCAAGCGTACCTGCTGAGGAAGCTGACGATGATTTCTTGGCGTCTGCGTCAAAGGAGTCCAAGTTTGCAGCTTCGCCTTCGACGGCAGCACCCTGGTTTGCAATTGCCTGAGCAACTTGCGCTTTGTGTGCTTCCCAGCGTGCCTGAGCAGTAGCGTATTCTTTCTCCCACTCCTCACGCTGCGATTCAAAGCCTTCTTTCCATTCCTGGGTTTCAGGGTCGAAGCCTTCTGGGTACTTGTACTCACCGTTTTCATCATATTCGGTGGTCATACCGTACAGCGCCGGGTCGAACTCGGTGCCTTCAGGATCGACACCCTCGTTCGCCTGTTTGAGGCTCAGTGAGATGCGACGACGCTCAAGGTCGATATCGATGATCTTGACAAAGACTTCCTGTCCAACCTGCACAACCTGCTCAGCGAGTTCAACGTGCTGCTGTGACAGCTCTGAGATGTGCACGAGTCCTTCGATACCGTCGGCAACACGCACGAACGCACCGAATGGAACGAGCTTGGTGACCTTGCCCGGAGCGATCTGACCAATCGCGTGAGTACGCGCAAAGACTTGCCAGGGATCTTCTTGAGTCGCTTTGAGTGAAAGTGACACACGTTCGCGATCCATCTCGACCGAAAGTACCTCAACGGTGACTTCCTGTCCAACCTCAACGACCTCTGAGGCATGGTCAATGTGCTTCCAGCTGAGCTCCGAGACGTGGACGAGTCCATCTACGCCGCCGAGGTCAACGAATGCACCGAAGTTCACGATTGAAGAGACAACACCCTTACGAACCTGGCCTGGCTTGAGCTCTTGCAGGAACGATGAACGGCTCGCTGACTGAGTTTCTTCCAGAAGTGCACGACGTGAGAGAACCACATTGTTGCGGTTTTTATCGAGTTCAAGGATCTTCGCTTCAATTTCCTGACCCAAGTACGGGGTCAGGTCGCGAACACGACGGAGCTCGATGAGAGAAGCGGGAAGGAAGCCACGCAGTCCGATATCAACGATGAGGCCGCCCTTGACAACCTCGATAACGGTGCCGGTAACGACGCCATCATCTTCTTTGATTTTCTCAACATCTCCCCAAGCACGCTCGTATTGTGCGCGCTTCTTCGAGAGGATGAGTCGACCTTCTTTGTCTTCTTTCTGGAGAACGAGTGCTTCAACCGAGTCGCCAACTTCGACAACTTCGTTCGGATCAACATCGTGCTTGATGGAAAGTTCGCGTGAGGGAATGACACCCTCGGTCTTGTAACCGACGTCGAGAAGGACCTCGTCGCGGTCGATCTTTACAACGGTGCCTTCGATGAGGTCTCCGTCGTTAAAGAACTTCAGGGTCTCTTCGACCGCGGCAAGAAAATCTTCTGATGAGCCAAGATCGTTAATGGCGACCTGGGGGCTTGCCTTAGTCGTTTCGTTCGTCATGTAAATGTTCTCCAGGATGGATAAAGGTAATCGGGCTGATCTGCACCTAATTTTTGTGGAAATCAGCAATTTGGACAGGGTTTTGCCACAGACGTGACCGTGTAATCTTACCCTTTATTTCCTAGAGATTGCAAGGTCTCAGCACCACTGCGGACTTATCGCACGAATGGGAAGTTCTCAAACGCGTGTTCGAGCTTTTTCCTTCGCGCGGCGCTGATGGTCTCAAAGGGTTCGAGGATGAGTTTGCGTCGTCCGCTGCTACCGCCGCGCTTCCAAAAACCAATAACTTTTCCGCCGGCAATAGCCGAGGAACGAAAGACACCGTTGTTTCCGGGTACCAGCGATTCATGATGCTGTTTGGGAACAATGTACATCCGATCCGGATACCCCAGAATGACTTCATCGAACGCGGGAAGGAGCCGCGCATCACTGGCATGCTTGCTCGGTTGAGTCAGTATGTGTGTCGCCTCAGGATTCCAGTACGCCGTTTCGGCCAGTCCAAACACTTGTCCGCGTTCTAGGTCGTGCAGTTGCGGGAGCGCAGCATTCAACATTCGCAGTGGTAGCTTACTCCACCACGCCATATCGCGTATCGTTGCCGGGCCACGGCTTGAGAAGTAACGTCGCATAAGTTCTGCGGTTGCAGCGATTGTGTCACCATTAAACTTTTCAGCAAGGCTGGAACCTCTCGGTAGCCAGTGCTCAGCTAGATGTACGTTATTGTCTTTCCCATTCCAGGTGCCATAACTTGCCACTCCCGTTGCAAGCAGATGTTTGAGAACGTGATATCCACGACCGTGCTCCGGTGAAACTCCCTGCTCATTCCAGGACTGAAACAATGCTCTTCGACTGACCCCGTCCAGTGCGGTTTTTTCGAGGACTTTTCTCGCCGTTAAGAAATGGTGGTCTTCAAGGCCAAGTTGTGGGCTCCGCTTTCGCGCTGCGCGCACCTCAGATGCATTACACAGCTCACTTGTCCAACGTGCGTCTTCGGCAGTCTGCACGAATACAGTTCCGCGCATAGGGTAGCCGCGTACAATTTCGCCACGGTTGAACGCGTCAATCACTTCGGGTGCACCGCCCCCGGTACGCAGTGCAATTGACGCGACTGCGCCCGGGAGGTCCTGCCCTTGCATAGCTCCAAATATGTCCACCACATCACGTGGAGTCAACGGGCTGCCGGCATGAGACATTGGGCCAGTGAGTCCCTGTGAATCAATCCGGGCTTTGGCGAGCGCAGTGTTAACCATGCCCTTAGTCTATGAGGGCATTAGCTCATTGAGACGAGGATTTTCACTTCGCTACGGCTACTCATCAGCTTTTCAAATCCATCTTGCACAATGTCCTCAGCTGTGATTTTTGACGTGATTAACGGCGCCAGATCGACAAGCCCTTCGCTGACAAGACGAATTGCTTCAGTGTGGTCGTTGGCGTACCCAATGCTGGAGCCGAGTACCCGGTCTTGCATGGTCAATTTGCCCACGATGTCGAGTTCATACGGTTGTGTATGGAGAGCAATGATTTCTGCACGACCTCCTGGTGCGAGTACGTCAAGGAGCTGATCCACGACGACACTCACTCCTGATGCGTCAAACACCAGGTCTGCACCCTTTCGATCTGTCTCGTGCATGACCACTTCGTACAAGTCTTCACGAGCGGGATTCACTGTGACGTCAGCAACGCCGACTGAAATCGCTTTCTCACGACGGGAGTCAGCGATCTCAGTTACAACGGTCCGTATTCCGTATGCTCGGAGCACAGCTGCTGTGAGGAGACCAATTGGGCCTGCTCCGCCAATCACTGCAGTCTGGGCGTTGTCATATCCTGCATGTCGAACGGCGTGGACTGCCACTGAAAGTGGTTCGATTAATGCCGCTTCATCAAGTGGAATGTCACCGACTGGATGCACCCAACGTTCTTCGACTACGATCCTTTCGCTGAGCCCTCCGCCTAATCCAGAGATTCCGATGAATCCCATTTTTTCGCACAGGTTATATTTCCCTATTTGGCAGGCAGCGCAAGTCCCATCGACCATGAGTGGTTCCACAGCAACTCGGTCGCCGGGTTCTACACCAGTAACGCCTTCGCCGACCTCTTCTACGGTGCCTGAAAATTCATGTCCGAGCACGACAGGTAGTGTTTCACCCGAAATGGGGTGCGCATCGGTTTCGGTCGGTGCCGGTGATATAGGGCCTTCGTGATAGAGGTGCAAGTCAGACCCGCAAATACCGTTGTACGCTGGCTTAATCTTGAGCGTTCCGGGACGAACTTCAGGTTCATCGATTTCTTCGACTCTGATGTCTTCTTTGCCGTAATACAGAACTGCTTTCATAAGACTCTCCTTCTTGAGTGAGTCTTCGGATCACTTTCGGATGGTGCATTGTGGCAGCCCCGACGTGCCGAAGCTTTCGGCTTGACCCTAGCGAAGTTCCCTGGGATTACACCTGAATCAGTGTAGTGCTTCCAGCGAAACCGAAGCGTAATTACTCCGGTTTTTAAGGACTTCTGCGTACACTGCTGAAATGAGCACCCGTGACAGATTTCCAGAGGAGCCACTTCGGAGCGCCGATACGCAGCAGTCTGCGAAGAAGCCGCGTGCTTCCGGCCATGCCCTGGCAAAACGAATCGTCGGGTCCGAGATGAGTCAGTTGGGTATGAATCAGGCGGTCCGCTCAATGGTTGATGACAGCGGCGTGCCAACTCCCAAAGCTCAAGGTGTACTCCTGAAAACTTTGTCTGTCCAGCGCGGGGTGGTGCTCGCGAATCTGCGGCGACTTCGCCGTCGACACCCTCATGATTCCCCAGCACAACTCGCCTACCGCATTGGTCTGCATTTTCGGCGCGCAGCCAGTGGATCGGGTGCGGCCGCGGGCGCGGCCTCTGTAGTTCCAGGAATCGGCACTATTGGTGGACTCGGTCTATCTGCTGCGGCATCTATTGGGTTTCTGGAACTTTCAGCATTGTACGCACAGTCGATTGCCGAACTTCACGGACTTCCTACACATGACGATCAACACGGCCAGGCCCTGGTTATGACGGTGTTACTGGGACGAGAAGGTCAAGATATTTTGCGCGAAGCCGGCCGTATGACTCAGGGTTCAGGAAACCTTGCTGCGACTGTACTCGCAGTCAACAGTGGTTCGGGACTATTCGACGCGCTTTTTGCCAAGCTGCGCGATTCGTTTGTGAAACGCTTCGCAGTTTCTCAGGGCGCCAGCATCATTGGACGCGCGATTCCGTTCGGTATAGGCGCAGTGATTGGTGGCGTGGGTAATCATAAGCTCGGCACGGCCGTGATCCGTTCAGCCGGGGAACTTTTTGGTGACTTTCCGCGCGGATTCTCACCAGATTTGGCTCTGCAACTTGAAATAGATGCCGCGCCGGTTCATCAAGCGCTCGAGTCAGGCCCGATTCAATTCCCTGACCGCACGATAACTCCTACACCGTAACCGGTTCTCGGCTGTGCCCGGACTGGTCCACTCTCGAATCGCGCATACGGGAGTTCTTCTGAGCCTGTTGCACCAGCGCACAGTGGAAGGTCGTATCTCCAGTGAGTTCCGGGTGAAATGATATTCCGGTGATCTGGCCCAAGCCTCCTGTGCTTGATTCAGCTGAGGTTGCCCCCAGTATTTGCGCGCCGTGTGTCACAATCGCTCGAGCGGCAGGACCGACTTCACATATTTTCGGCGCACGAATGAGGGCACCTGTGACCGACGTAGACTGCCCGGGCGCCAGTGCTGCGATATCGAACGAAGCAACCGTAGAGGCAATTTGTGCACCAAAGGCGTTGCGTCGCACCGCAACGTCAAGCAAGCCGAGTGTTTGTTGCCCCGGTGCGGGGTCAATCACGTTCTTTGCCAGCAGTATGAGCCCTGCACATGTTCCAAGCGTGGGGGTTCCACCTCGAATTAATTCAGCGATGGGATCTACAAGATCGAACAGGCGCAGGAGCCGATCGATCGTCGATGATTCACCTCCCGGAAGAATCAAGGCGTCGACCGAGACTCCCGCATGATCTGTGAGATGTTCTCGTTTTCGAATGAGCTTCGGCCTGGCACCGGCTTTTCGCACCATTTCTGCGTGTTCAGCGACCCCTCCCTGAAGCGCGAGAATACCGACAGTCACTGTTCTCACAATGAACTACCAGCCACGTTCCGCCAGGCGATGTGGCGCAGGGAGATCTGAAACATTAATGCCAACCATCGCTTCACCCAGGCCACGTGACGCATCCGCAATGACTGTTGGATCGTCGAACTGCGCTACGGCGCGAACTATCGCGGCGGCACGCTTCGCCGGTTCGCCAGATTTAAAGATACCTGACCCCACAAACACCCCATCGGCACCGAGTTGCATCATCATGGCAGCATCGGCAGGTGTGGCGACCCCGCCTGCCGTGAACATGACGACTGGAAGCTCACGACGTTCTGCGGTTTCACGCACGAGGTCGTACGGTGCCTGAAGTTCTTTTGCTGCGACGTAGAGTTCGTCGGGTGACAGCGATGACAGCCGAGCAATTTCTGCGTTAATAGTGCGTATATGCTTCGTAGCTTCTGAGACGTCGCCCGTACCAGCTTCGCCTTTGGAACGAACCATTGCGGCACCTTCAGCAGTACGCCGAAGCGCTTCACCCAGGTTCGTTGCCCCGCACACGAAAGGGACATCAAATTGTCGTTTATCTATGTGGTTGACGTAGTCTGCCGGGCTGAGCACTTCCGATTCGTCTATGTAGTCGACACCAAGTGTCTGGAGGACTTGTGCCTCTACAAAGTGACCAATTCTCGCCTTTGCCATGACCGGCACCGAGACCGCGTCGATGATGCCATCGATAAGATCGGGGTCACTCATACGTGCAACACCACCTTGTGAACGAATGTCTGCGGGCACTCGTTCGAGTGCCATTACCGCAACAGCACCAGCGTCTTCCGCAATGCGTGCTTGTTCTGCGGTGACAACGTCCATAATGACGCCGCCCTTGAGCATGTCTGCAAGGCCGCGCTTGACCAGGGGTGAACCGATTCCAGCATCTGTGTTGTTTTTCGTCATAGTTCCACTTTGGTCAGATCTTGGACCATAGGATAGATCCAAGACTTACTATTTCCATTGGACCAAGACTCATTGAAGTGAGGTGTACTGCGTGTGGATCAGCGAACGAGGGAAGGGATCTTTGCGTTAGAGGTCAACCGTGACGGTGGCTCGACGCTAGCTCAACAGCTCGCTGAACACTTACGGCAGCTGATTGACGCTCGGCGTCTCATTCCAGGAGAAGCACTCCCCGCCACGCGCAGACTTTCGCAGATACTCGCAGTGTCTCGAGGGACAGTCGTGACTGCGTACGAACAGCTCGCTGCGGAGGGATACCTCGAGTCAAACTATGGCGGGGGCACTCGAGTCAATCCGCACCTGCCAATTGCTCCACCGGACGACACGATGCAAGGTCCCTCCCTTGCCCCTCGTTTGTCGCTCCTCCCCGAGACTCTCAGCCAGCCGCTCCCCTTAACCCCCGGCGTGTCTCTAAGTGATGTCACTGGACGAACCGCTTGGAGAAAAGCCTGGCAAAACGCCCGTCATAGAGACACCCCGTTTGGCCCAGCCGAAGGACTACCTGAACTTCGCAATGCAATCTCTGTGCATCTTTCGGCCACCCGTCACAGTCGACGTGGACCCCGTGAAATTCTTATTACCGCCGGGGCGAGAGAAGGGCTCTCACTGACGCTCACTGCGCTTTTTTCCGGTCCTGGCCGCACTCCGGTGATCGGTGTTGAAGATCCCGGATACCCTTCACTGAGAAAAGTTGCGGCTCGCTTTGGTGCACAGCTGGTTGGACTCCCGGTTGACGGGCACGGTCTCGTAATCGACGGTCTTCCAGATGGTCTCCTTGACGCAGTTCTGGTTACCCCGAGCCACCAATATCCGGCTGGCGGCACACTACCTCTCAACCGACGAGTCCAGCTCGTCGATTGGGCGACACGCCGCGGTGTGATCATCATTGAAGACGACTTCGATGCCGCGCTTCGGTATCGCGGGGAACCACTTCCGTTCTTGTCTGAACTTGATAATCCAGAACAGGGTGTGGTGATCACCGCGGCGTCGTTTGCGCCTCATCTGCCGGCGGCAGTGTCAATCGGGTACATTGTCGCTCCCACGAATCTTCGACGCCAACTGATCGCAACGCGCAAGGTGCTTGGCAACCCTGTGGCTCCTGCAGTGCAGTTCGTCGTGTCGGACCTTCTCGCGAACCGTGAAATAGAGCTGCTTCTTTCGCGACAACGTCAGCGCCTCACTCGCAGACACCGGCTTCTCACAGAAGTATTGGCAGAAACCGATGATGCTCGCGCTGAGCCTCGTGCGGGGGGCATAAATACTGTCTTCAGTTCCCGAACTCCTCGTGCAGGTGATGAAGCTACGGTGCTCATGCGTAAGCACCTACTTGGCCCGGTTGCTGAGTCACAGTACTGGCGGGTGGATTCCCATGACACTGGCAGCCGGAAGTTTATGGTCGGTCTTGGCGGAGACGATGACAGAACTTTTGAACGAGCTGTCTTTCGACTGGCGAATCTGTTCACACAATAAAAACGGTGCGAACCGCGGAAACACCACAGTTCACACCGTCACTAATTCTTCAGGAACTTACTTTTTCTTGAAAGCGTCCTTGATGCCGTCAGCCGCATCACTCAGACCGTCTTTCAGGTCTTCTACGCGTTCCTTAACTTCGCCTCTGGCCTGCTCTCCCTGACCTTCGGCTTTTTTCTGGTCATCATTCGCAAGGTCCCCATAAGCTTCTTTTGCTTTGCCGGAAACTTTGTCTTTGGCTGCGTCAAACTTTTCTTCAAATCCCATAACGAAGTCCTTTCATTGAAGACTGTGGAGACTAATGAGCCCTTGGAAGTTCGACGATAGCACCCATAAAAGCCCCAAACAACACGCAAACTCCCGGTTTGGGGGCGTACCGAGTGGTACACTCGAGCCCGTCCATCGCCCGCTGTGATCAGGATATCGGATGACACTTTCTCGACGTAGCCTCCGTAACGTCGCACTTTTTGCTCTCATGTCAACGCTGGCACTCCCCCTCGCATCATGCGCGCAAGCACCCGACCCTCAGGAGACAAAAGAGTCAATCGAAGATTTGTCGCAACAGACAGACGAACCTGAGTTGTCTGACGCCGAACAAGAATTTAGCGTCACTGAACATCCAGACCCAATCGTGGATCCACTCGACTGCTCGACTCATTTGATCTTGACGGTTCGTGGCACAAGTGAACCCCCCAAGGGACAACTACTATCACCTGTGGCTCGACAAATTTCACAGGCGCTCCCTAAGGACTCAGCACAGGTCGTTGATCTTGATTATCCAGCGTCTGGCGATATGGAACAAAGTGGCACGAAGGGTGTTCGCATGCTCATCGATACGTTGAATGTGCAGGCAAAAGAATGTGAGCTCCAGCGTGTAATTGTGATGGGATATTCGCAGGGCGCCATGGTCGTTGGAGATGCGCTTGAGGCAGCTGACGACCGGACTATTGGTCGCGCGTCAGGGGAAGTTAACAAAGACGCCGCCGCCACTATCGAAGCAGTCCTCCTATATGCTGATCCGCGATTCCGTGGTTCTGAGGTCTACAACGCTGGCGACTTTCTCGCTGACGCGAATGGACTTCTTCCCCGCGCCGAAGGCGCGCTCGACACCTATGCTGACCGGACGCGGAGTTTCTGTGTTGCCGATGATTTTATTTGCCAGGGCGGTGAATTTGACGAAACGGGTCATGTGAAGTATTACAGCAACGGGATGCAAGACGATGGTGCTGAGTTCGTGCTTGACCTGTTGCGAGAAAATGGGGCACTCGATGCTGACCCTTCTCGAGATAATTCACCTTCTCCGGGTGATAGCGACACTCAAAATGGCTCGTGACGATTCACGGTCATTTGGGGTAATAGCGCTACCCTCATTGCATATCCCCCAACTCCGCTCCTCAGGTCGTCTCCGGAAGGACCCCCATGTCTCACATTGACACGCTAGTTATCGGTGCCGGAGTCTCAGGGTTGACCACCGCCCGACTGCTCACACAAGCTGGTCAACGAGTTGTGGTGCTTGAATCGCGAGATCGTATTGGCGGCCGCGTGTGCTCAGAACAAGATGAGCGAGGAGTAATCACTGACCTCGGTGCCTCTTGGATACACGGTGTTCAAGACGAGCCACTCGCTGAGCTGGTACACAAGCTGGGTATTGAAACGGTCGAATTTACGGCTGGCGCGCACCAAGCTGGAGGTCGCCCAATAGCGAATTTTTCTTGGAACGGTTCTCGGTTTACTTCCGGTGAAACTGAGCGGTGGGAGCAAGATATTGCTGAAGTCAAAGGGTTACTTGGCGAGGCAATTTCGAAGCTAGATCGCGGGGTTTCCTTCCAAGAGATCGTGACACAAACGCTGCAATCTCTTCCATGGGATGACACACGTCTTGCCAGAGTCCGGCAATATTTTCGACAGCACCCGGAGGAACAGTACGGAGCAGAATGGGACGAGCTCGACGCGCACGGACTGGACTCCGACGAAGTAGTCGGCGATGAGGTAATTTTTCCTAACGGATACAGCCAATTACCTCTTGCACTGGCAGCCGGGCTCGATATTCGTTTAGGACACTGTGTCTCAAGAATTACCTGGGGAACCAGCGGCGTGGTTGTGCGTGCGAATCATTCCGAGTTCTCTGCAAGTCGGGTTGTTGTGACGCTTCCTGTCGGGGTACTCCAGCACGGCGACGTCGCGTTTGAGCCGCCTCTACCTGCAGACGTGTCGCTTGCCCTGTCGCGACTGCGTATGAATGCGTTCGAAAAAGTGTTTGTCGAGTTTCCTGAACAGTTTTGGGACAATAACGTATACGCACTCCGGCAACACGGTGCTGCTGGCAGCACGTGGCATTCCTGGTACGACCTGATGCGCGCAACCGGAAAACCGACGTTGCTTGCGTTTGCCGGCGGAAATCATGCCCGCCGCATCATCACACAGTCCAGATCCGAGATCATTACGGATGTGTTGAGCGCCCTCACTGCGATGTACGGTGATGCGGTGCCAACACCAACGAAGCTGACAGTAACCAATTGGCAGGACGATCCATTTAGTCGCGGTTCGTACGCGTACATGACCGTTGGTTCAGCAATTGAAGATCACGACAACTTAGCTTTACCGTTGGGTGACGGTGCGCTTCATATGAGCGGTGAAGCTACGTGGGGCGAGGATCCCGCGACGGTTCCGGGCGCGCTACGATCCGGGCACCGCGTAGCGGAACGAATCCTCGGGCAAACGTTAAATATTTTAGATCTCGCCGATTAAGAAGCTGGTGGCTGCTTCGAAGAGCTCTATTTCTCTAGTGTGCGGCAGTATTCCAGTTGCTTCCCGAGCCTACGGACACATCGAGCGGCACACTGATCTCAGCAGCGGTGCCCATCTCTTCGCGGACGAGCTGAGTGAGTGCTTCTTCTTCGCCTGCGACAACTTCAAACATCAGTTCGTCATGAATTTGCAGAAGCATCTGCGACGCAAATGATTCTTCTCGCATACGCTGTTCAATCCGTACCATGGCGATTTTAATAATGTCTGCTGCGGTTCCCTGAATGGGGGCGTTCAGCGCTGCTCGCTCTGCGTTTTGTCGCAGCACGCGGTTCGGGCTCGAGAGTTCTGGAAATGGACGTCGACGGCCGAATGTGGTTTCCGTGTAGCCGTCTTGCTTTGCTTGTTCAACAACTTCGCGCAAGTAGTCTCGCACGCCACCAAAGCGTGTGAAATAGTCTTGCATCAACTGCTTTGCTTCTGCAGCGGTAATCCCCAGCTGTTTGGACAGTCCAAATGCGCTCAGACCATACGCAAGGCCGTACGACATGGCTTTAACTTTCGACCGCATTTCGCTGGTGACTTCCTCGGGTGACACCCCGAAAATCCGCGATCCAACAAACCTATGTAGATCTTCGCCCGCTTGAAAAGCTTCGATAAGGCCTGCATCACCCGATAGGTGCGCCATTATCCGCATTTCAATCTGCGAATAGTCCGCAGTCATCAAAGTTGCATACTCTGACGCATGACTAAAACCTTCGCGTATCCGGCGCCCAGCTTCGCTGCGCACCGGAATATTCTGCAGGTTCGGTTCAGTTGAAGCTAAGCGTCCAGTACTCGCGCCAATCTGAACGAGCGTCGTGTGAATCCGTCCATCAGATTTCACCGCTTTCAGGAGGCCTTCAATGATTTGACGTAGCTTGTTTGCGTCGCGATGACCGAGCAATGCGTCTAGGAACGGGTGCGTGTTCGTGATTTGTAATTCAGCCAGAGCCGCCGCATCAGTGGTGTATCCGCTTTTAGTCTTTCGTGTCTTCGGCATATCAAGTTCTTCGAAGAGCACCTTTTGAAGCTGCTTCGGCGATGCTAGGTTTACTTCATGACCAATCGCTTCGAATGCTTGTGTCTCGAGGTGTTTGACTTTGTCGGTGAGTTCCGCGTACTGCGATTCAAGTACCGGAACATCAATCTCAACCCCGCGGAATTCTAGAGTTGCAAGCACGGTGACTAACGGAAGTTCTATATCTTCATATACCTCGCGGGTGCGGCCCTGGAAATGCTCGACAATCGACGCATGCAGACGCGAAATAAACCAAGCGATCTCAGACTCGGACACTGTTCCGGTTGGAACGAGCTGGTTGGGATCTTCTTCCGGGAGTTCGTCACCGAGATAGCGATATACCGCATCAGCCAAAGACTTTTCTGGCGCGTTAGGACGCACCAGCCATGCTGCAAGCATTGCATCTCCGGCCAGGCCGGCAAGTTTAATCCCCTGAGAGAGGAGCTTACTGGCAACAGGTTTCGCATCCCAGAAAATTTTAGGTTCAGTGGACTGAAGCCACTGTTCAAACTGCTCATAGTCTCGCCCACCGGGCTGCCATTCAAATTCAACTCGTGCGTCCATCGTGGAAATACCCACCTGAACCGGTGTGTGCAGCTTTCCATGTTCAGCCAACTGAGCATCAATTTGGACCGCTGGGTTTTTATGAGTCTGCAACCATTTTCCAAGTTCCTCGTCGATGAGGTGCTTTACATCGGGAAGTGTCACAGGTGAAGAATCATCTGCAGAGTGAGCAACTGTAGTCGCATTCGACGAAGAACCGCCCGAAGACGTCGTACCGTCGCTCTCCCCCGCGAGCACCCCAACTCGCTTCAATAAGGTTCGAAACTCAAGTTTCCCAAACACATCCCGGACTTGGTCCATATCAATGGCACCGCGAGTTAACTCATCCACAGTAAGTTCGAGTTCAACATCACGGACGAGACGGTTAAGCCTTCGATTACGAACAGCAAGTTCCGAATTTTCTCGCAGGCTCTCCCCAACTTTTCCGCCGATTTCGTCTTTACGGCGCAAAATTTCGTCGAGTGAGCCAAACATGTTGATCCACTTCACAGCAGTTTTTTCTCCAACACGTGGCACGCCGGGAAGATTGTCGCTCGTCTCGCCAACAAGCGCAGCGATCTCAGGATACTGTTCGGGTCGAACCCCGTAACGCTCCAGGACTTTCTCTGCGTCATATCGGGTTAACTCACGCACGCCCTGTTTGGAAGGGTAGAGCAGCGTCACATTGTCGTCGACGAGCTGGATAGTGTCGCGGTCGCCCGACACAACGAGCACGCGGTAACCTTTTTCGCTTCCCCGGGTTGACAGCGTCGCAAGGATATCGTCGGCTTCAAAGTTTTCTTTTTCAATGGTACGAATGCCCATTGCACGTAGCGCGTCCTGGAGAAGTGGAATCTGTCCTTTAAATTCAGGCGGCGTTTCCTTTCGAGTCCCTTTGTACTCTGGATATTCCTCAGTACGGAACGAATGCCTCGAGATATCGAATGCGACAGCGAGCGCGTCTGGCTGTTCGTTCTGAAGTAAGTTCAGCAACATTGAAATGAACCCGTGGATCGCATTCGTATGCTGACCTTCAGAGTTCTGAAAGCTGTCCACAGGGAGTGCATAGAACGCTCGAAATGCGAGCGAGTGGCCGTCAATGAGCATCAGAGTAGGCTGTTGAGTGTTTGACACACTTCTAGGGTAGCTGGTGCAACCGACATTGCATCCGGCAAGTTTCAAGCTGAAAGGACATACGCGTGGGCGTGAGTACTGTAGAACCCAAGAAAGACCCCGAAAAATACCTGCGAGAGCGAGGCTTCGGCGCTCTCGCAGACCGTATGGGAATAGCACCCATTGAGTTCAATTCAGAACGCGCGATTGCTCGCATGCCTGTCGCCGGCAATACCCAACCACTCATGTTGCTGCACGGTGGCGCATATGTGGTACTAGCTGAAACACTCGGATCGATGCACGCCAATTTTCTCGCGCCTGAAGGGTGTGTCGCAGTGGGCGTCGACTTGAATGCCACACACACTGCGTCTGCCACGGAGGGAAGCGTCACCGGCGTCTGCACACCAATTCACGTCGGCCGTTCACTCACTGTGCATGAAATCGTCATTACGCGTGACACGGACGGAAAGCGCTGTTCCACCGTCCGAATCACGAACTTCATAAAGAAGTCACCAAAAACGAGCTCAGTCAGCAGTCGCTAACCTGAAGCCTTAATAGAAACGCGCGAGCCAGATTGTGGCTCGCGCGTTTCTCAAGTGCAGGAAGGACCTTATTCCTTGTCCTTCTTTTGACCCAGTTGATCAATGATGGTTTTCGCAACGTCCTGCATTGTCAAACGACGGTCCATAGAAGCTTTCTGAATCCATCGGAATGCTTCCGGCTCGCTTAAGCCCATTTTGTCATTCAAGATACCTTTCGCGCGATCGACAAGCTTACGTGTTTCAAAACGTTCAGCGAGGTCAGCGACCTCGCTTTCGAGCTGGGTCAGCTGGTCAAAACGTGCGATGGCAATCTCGATCGCGGGCAGCAAGTCTGCCGGGGTAAACGGCTTCACGACATATGCAAGAGCTCCCGCTTCGGTAGCGCGCTCAACAAGTTCGCTCTGGCTAAACGCGGTGAGCAATACGACTGGCGCGGCATGATCTTTATTGATCTTCTCAGCTGCAGAGATCCCATCCAGCTTCGGCATCTTGACATCCATGATGACAACGTCAGGTTCGTGTTCCTCAACGAGACGAATCGCTTCTTCACCGTCCCCGGCTTCACCGACGACATCAAAGCCGTGCTCTTTTAGAGTCTCGACTATGTCTAACCGGATTAGGGACTCGTCTTCTGCGACAACTACACGGCGCCGCGTTTTGCTCTCTTCGCTCACGCTCCTAAGCCTACGTCAAATGCTGTGACAGTCGCACAAATACACGCGGCAATTTCGCTGGGGGCTCACACAGAACTCACCAAATCACCGATTTTCACAGTGTTTCACAAGCAATTGCGCATTTTTATGTTTGTTATTTTTCTTGGCCGCTATCTGTGCGGTACGATTGCGGAGTACGTTTTGTACGCCGGATTGGCGGAATTGGTAGACGCGACGCACTCAAAATGCGTTGTCGAAAGACGTGCGGGTTCAAGTCCCGCATCCGGTACCGAACATATGTGTCAGTAGAGTCCTGAGAAGACTCATATGATGTGGTCATGGCTGACTATGAATACACGCATTCCACGCAGATTCCGGTTATACAACCGAAGAGACGTGTGCGAAACGAGGGTGCGCTCGGCGTATCCTTAGCCATCTCAGGAACCGTGAGTGCACAATTCGGTGCGAGCCTCGGCGCGCTTGCGTTCCCCACCATAGGCCCTATCGGTGTGGTCACTTTGCGCCAGATAATTTCCGGCACAATACTCGCTATCTCCGTTCGGCCAAAACTGGCGAACTTGACTCGGGCAGACTGGCTGCTCACACTCCTATTAACACTCGCGATGGGTTCCATGAACACCTTCGTCTACTTTGCAATAGATCAAATTGGCCTCGGGCTAGCCATTACGCTCGAGTTCTTGGGTCCGCTCGCAATCGCAATAGCCGCGTCACGACGGTTGCGTGATTCCCTACTTGTCTTAGCTGTCGCAATTGGCGTTGTCGTGCTGGTGAGCCCGGGCCCCACGACCAACATCTTTGGCGTGTCGATGGCGCTAATTGCCGCAGCTAGTTGGGCTTGCTACATTCTGCTCAATCGGGCGCTCAGCGTAAGAACTGTGGGGGTCGAAGGAGTTGCGGTAGCAACCATGGTGGGTGCTGTGATTTGGATCCCCATTGCCGTGATTTGGTTTATGCAGCGTCCCTTGACACTCGCGGCCGCATTACTTGCGTTAGCGTGCGCGTTACTTTCATCAGCGTTGCCGTTCTCGACAGATTCACTCGCCCTGAGGCGTATTCCACCAGCGCTATTTGGCACGCTCAGCAGCTTCAACCCAGTTTGGGCAGCACTCATCGGCGTCCTGGTTCTTGGCCAGTTTCTCGACCCCCACGAGTGGATCGGGATGACCATCATCGTCGCGAGTAACGTGATTATCACGCTGTCGACGTTCAGGAAGAAATAATCGTTCATCCTGAATGCGCAAACGAGGGTACGTCTAGTCGTGTGGTTCAGTTAAGAAGCTGCGCGGCCGTGCATCTGGAAGCTGTCCAGTAGCCTCGCCCATTCGATGAATACGCAGCGTATTCGTCGTCCCGGTAATTCCAGGGGGTGTGCCACACACGATGAGCACAGTCTCACCAATTTCACATTTGTGGTTCTGGAGTAAAATCTTGTCCACTTGCTCAAACATCTGGTCAGTGCTGTCGACACGGTCCACGAGGAAGCTTCGTGCACCCCATGTCAGTTCCATGCGACGACGAATGTCTTTCGAAGGCGTGAATCCCAGAATCGGCATCGGTCTGCGCAGGCGAGACATACGACGAACAGTGTCGCCAGATTCAGTGAACACGCACAGGTACCGCGTCCCAATGAAGTCGGCAACTTCGCTAGCGGCAAGTGTTAGCGCGCCTCCCTGTGTACGTGGACTAGTGCCAAGTGGGTCAATACGATCAAGTGCGTGGTCTTCGGTCGCTTCGATAATTCTTGCCATAGTTTCGACTGCCTGTATGGGATAAGCACCCACACTGGTTTCACCCGAAAGCATGACAGCATCTGCACCGTCAAGAACCGCATTCGCGCAGTCTGATGCTTCTGCGCGTGTTGGGCGCGGGCTCTCAATCATTGACTCGAGTACCTGCGTCGCGACTACAACAGGTTTAGCGTTTCGGCGTGCAATATTTACGGCTTCCGCCTGCACGAGTGGCACCTGTTCAAGAGGCAGTTCAACACCTAAGTCACCTCGAGCTACCATAATGCCGTCGAAGGCATCAACGATAGATTCAAGATTTTCGACCGCCTGCGGTTTCTCAATTTTGGCGATAACGGGAAGTCTTTTGCCAACCTCTTGCATAATTTCGTGAACGCGTTCGATGTCTTGGGCTGAGCGAACAAACGAAAGTGCAATGTAGTCAGCGCCGAGATTCAATGCAAAGCGAAGATCATCTTCATCTTTTTCTGATAGTGCGGGAACGTTTACGGCAACGCCCGGAAGGTTAATTCCTTTATTGTTCGAAACCGTACCTGGGATGAGCACCTCGGTGTACACCGTGTCCTCGGTTACTTGAGTCGCACGGAGTGCAACCTTACCGTCGTCGATGAGAAGTGGATCTCCCACCTCTACATCACCTGCAAGCCCTTTGTATGTGGTGCTGCTGATTTCTCGATTACCGACGATGTCCCGAGTGGTGATCGCAAACGGGTCGCCTTCTTCAAGATCGTACGGGCCGTCCTCAAAAGTTCCGAGACGAATCTTTGGTCCTTGTAAGTCGGCGAGCACCGCAATTGGTCGGTTGACTTCTTGTTCTGCACGACGAATATTGCGGTAGACACCCTCGTGTACGTTGTGCGTGCCGTGTGACATGTTCAGCCGCGCGACATTTACACCGGCTTCGAGTAATTCAAGTGTCCTGTCGTAGCTTGAGACTGCTGGGCCCCAGGTGGCAACAATTTTTGCGTGGCGCATGAAACGTACTTTCTGGGCGATGCCCGCTACTTATTTGACGGTTGGGCTTTCAGACTCAATGTCTTCCGATTCAGCCTCTGAGTCATCCTCAACTGTTATAGGTGCGAATACGTGGTGGTATTCGTCAGGATTATCCGTCTTTGAATGGTTGTTCTTATTCGGATGTTGACGTCCGGGCAGGTACACCGTTGTTTCGATGCCCGTGTGACGCTTTGTCTGTACCACGATAATAACAATGCCGATGATGATCGCGGCAAGTGCTGCAAGTTGATTTGTCCGCAACCCGAGAAGGATGAAGCTCGGATCCAGACGCATGCCCTCGATCCAGAACCGGCCAATGCCGTACCAAATGAGATACATTCCGAAGAACTTACCCCAGCGCGGTTGGAAACGCTTTTCAATGGTGAGCAAAATTATTACGCCGAGAACGTTCCACACGATTTCGTACAAGAACGTCGGATGCATGAGCGTTCCTTCGGGAAGTCCGATCGGAAACGCAGCGTTGGTCGATTCAATTTCGAGGCCCCAGGGAAGTGTGGTGGGTCCCCCGAAGAGTTCATGGTTGAAATAGTTACCAAGTCGACCAAATGCCTGTGCGAGCAGGAGTCCCGGGACGAGCGCGTCTGCAAACGACCAGAACCGTACTCCGTTAAGTCGAGAGGCGATCAGTACACCGAGTCCGCCACCAATCAAAGCGCCGAAAATGGCAATGCCACCATTCCAGACAGCGAAAATTTCGGTGAAGTCCTTGCCTGGGCCAACGTAATCACCCCAGTGTGTCACCACGTGATAGAAGCGAGCACACACGATGCCGAGCACCACAGCCCACACTGCGAAGTCAATAACTGCGCCTTTTTCCCCGCCTCGTTTGCCAAGGCGGTTCGCCGCCACTATCGCCGCGATAACAATGCCAGCAATAATGCAAAGCGCATACAAATAGATGCGGATTGGACCGAGCTGCCAGAACTGCAGGTCGGGGCTCGGGATACTTGCCGGCAAAATCATCCACTCTTCTTTCACGTAACGATCAAACTACCGTTGATATCTTACCCACCCTGGTCCACGTGACGTGCAGCAGACTTTCAGTGCGCGTGAAACTAGCGTCTCGTTCCTGACGATAGCTCTTTCATAACTTCGGCAAGACTATCAAGTCCGCCATCTCTCAATGCTCGAACTAATGCTGTGCCAACGATCGCACCATCGGCGTACTCAGCAATCGCCCGTACATGCTCGGCCGACGAAACACCGATACCGACACATACGTGTTCCGTACCCTGAGTTTTGAGTCGCTCTACGAGGCTTCGCGCTGCACGATCAAGCGAAGCACGTTCACCGGTGATACCCATAGTCGAGACCGCGTAAACAAAACCACGAGACGCTTCACTGATCATTTTTAAGCGTTCGTCACTAGAGGTAGGTGCAGCAAGAAAGATCCGGTCGAGGTCATCACTGGCTTCGATCCATTCACTCGCAGAGTCTGGCGTGATATCAGGAGTTACAAGTCCGGCCCCGCCAGCGTCTTTGAGGTCGTGTGCAAATTCTTTGACCCCATACTGCAGCACCAGGTTCCAATAGGTCATTATGACCACGGCCGCGTTCGTACGTTCAGTGATTTCTTTTACGGCGCGAAAGATGTCACGAACCCTGAAGCCGTTCTCACGCGCAACATTGGTTGCCTCTTGGATGACAGCCCCATCCATTACGGGGTCTGAATAGGGTGGGCCAAGTTCAATAATGTCGGCACCATTTTCAGCAAGCGTTACTGCGGCTTCAATGCTGGTACGCAGATCAGGGTAACCAAGCGGAAGGTACCCTACAAACGCGATTCGCCCGTCTGCATGTGCTCGATTGATCGCTTCAGAAGTGTTCATGATGCTTCCTCATCAATCAGCTCAAAGTAGCGAGCGGCAGTCTCCATATCTTTGTCACCTCGACCAGACAGGCATACCAACAGTGTTGTTTCTGATCCCAGCGTTTGTCCGACTTTGAGTGCTCCCGCGAGGGCGTGCGCAGACTCAATCGCGGGGATAATGCCCTCTGTACGACTCAGCAGGCGGAACGCTTCCATTGCTTCGTCGTCAGTCGCGGGAATGTAGTTCACCCGGCCAATATCTTTGAGCCATGCATGCTCGGGCCCGACGCCAGGGTAATCAAGACCTGCGGAAATCGATTGCGAATCGATGGTTTGACCGTCTTCGTCTTGCAATAAGTAGGTCCGCGCCCCGTGCAGCACGCCTGGGCGTCCTTTTGTGATGGACGCCGCGTGCTGGTTGGTGTCAATCCCACGCCCACCTGCTTCAACACCGTATAGTTCCACGTTCTTGTCATCAAGAAAAGCGTTGAACATCCCGATAGCATTTGAACCACCACCGACACACGCAAACACCGCATCCGGTAGTTTGCCGTATCGCTCAAGCATCTGCTCGCGAGCCTCTTCACCAATGATTTTCTGGTAGTCACGAACCATCGTTGGGAATGGATGAGGTCCGGCTGCGGTGCCGAAAATATAGTTTGTCGTTTCGACGCTTGCTACCCAGTCGCGAAATGCCTCATTAATTGCGTCTTTGAGCGTGCGTGAGCCATTATCGACGGCAATAACCTCAGCACCGAGTAAACGCATTCGCGCAACGTTTAGTGCTTGACGCTCAGTGTCTACCTCGCCCATATAAATGGTGCAGTCAAGTCCAAACAGTGCCGCGGCCGTTGCAGTGGCAACACCGTGCTGACCCGCTCCAGTTTCAGCAATAACTCGGGTTTTCCCGAGACGCTTAGTAAGTAACGCTTGGCCAATGACGTTGTTAATTTTGTGTGAGCCGGTGTGGTTCAGGTCCTCTCTTTTGAGAAAGACTCGTGCGCCGCCGGCGTATTCGGCAAATTTGGGCACTTCGGTAATGAGTGATGGTCGACCGGCATAGTCGCGAAGCTGTTGAGATAGTTCTTCACGAAATTTGGGGTCTTGCATCGCCGCGACGTGAGCCTCTGATAACTCGTCAATTGCGGCTATCAATGACTCAGGCATGTATCGGCCGCCGTATTCTCCAAAGAATGGACCTTCAGCGGCGGCCAAAGAGCTTACTGTCGGTTCAGTCATGCAGTTCTCACATTTGTGTATTGTGCCAAAGCCTGGGTCGGGTCGTTTGTGACGAGAGCCTCGCCTACTAGGACCACATCAGCGCCGGCTTCTGCGTAACGCTCAACATCACTAATATCGAGCACTGCAGACTCGGCGACCCTGATGACACCTGCTGGAATCTGGTCTGCGACTCGACCAAACAGCTCACGGTCGAGTTCGAATGTGCGGAGGTTTCGGGCATTGACTCCAATGAGTTGCGCGCCAATGTTGACTGCACGAGTAACTTCATCAGAAGTGTGCGCTTCTACAAGTGCGGTCATACCGAGCTCGAGAGTCAATCGATACAGGTTGTTGAGCTGTAAATCATCAAGCCCGGCAACAATCAACAGAATAATGTCTGCGCCTGCTGCACGCGCTTCGAACACCTGGTAGGGGTCCGAAATAAAGTCTTTACGCAGCACGGGAATGCTCACTGCTTTGCGCACATCCCGCAGGTCGTCAAGCGTACCTTTAAATCGGCGTTGCTCGGTCAACACACTAATCGCGCTAGCTCCGCCGGCTTCATATTGCTGTGCGAGAGCTTGCGGCGAGGCAATTTCCGCAAGGTCGCCTCGAGAAGGACTCGCCCGTTTAACTTCAGCTATGACCTTTATATGCTCGGCCGGGGCGAGGATGTCCAGCGCATCAAATGCAGGGAGCTGTTCGAGAGCGAGCTTCTCTACATCGCTGAGCGAAACTCTAGCCTGTCGCTGCTTCGCGTCTTCTAACGCCCCAGCGTATAAGTCGCCTAACACCTTTAGTCGTGAGGTTTCGGGGAAAACTTCGGACCGTTCACACCCCAGCCGGCTTTCGCGAGAACCCAACCCGCGATGAGACCGAGAAGCACGACACCTGCGCAGATCCAAACCATGATCGGCTGGTGAAGGAAGAAGAATACTGAACCAGCAGCGATGCCGATCAACATAATAATGACAGCGGTCCAGGCTGCTGGTGAATCGCCGTGACCGGGGTCGTTAGGGATGTCCAAAGTTCCTCCTGAAAGTTACGTGGTTACTAGTCTACTGGGTTGCTACCGACATGGCGAAACAGACATGCGAGCTATGGCAGGTTCTCACTGGGATCTTCGCCGTTGGAAAGCATGTCCCAGTCGCTTACACGGTCCGGTTCTGCAGAAACTGGAGCTTTGTCGGTCTCATATTTTCGACCGCCAGTTTTCCAGTTACGGCTTCGCAGCACAACAATGAGCCCCGCAATAATCGTGACCACGCCAGTTAGGATTGTGACATACGGCCAGGGAGTACTTGACAAGTTTTCTACCGAATCAAACTGTGCACCTCCGGTTAAGCCGGTGAGCTCACTCAATTGTGTCGAAACGGCTGCGATTGGGTCTGCAAGGCTCGAGATCCCTACCCAAATAAGGCCGGCACCGAGAAGCATCGAGATTATCGAGAGGACATATCTAAAGATCTGCCCCGCAATTGTGAGGGCAATCCCAAGCGCTAGCACTGCAAGTGAAATTGGTGCCAGGGCCGCATTCGCTTCTTTACCGGTTGCGGTGATCTCAGATTGAGAGGTGGCTACTTGCTCGAGCTGGGCGAAGACCCAGGGTTGTGTGCTGGCAGCCAGCGCAAGAACACCTGCCAACAGCAGAACGATGACTGCAAGACGCTTACTCATTTGGCTCGCAGAGTGTTTGCGATTGCGACCGCACGGAGCGGAGCTGCCGCTTTATTGCGTGATTCTTGCTCTTCTAATTCGGGAACTGAATCCGCGACAATTCCGCCCCCGGCCTGGACAGCGGCTACACCACGGTGAATGGTCGCAGTACGGATTGCAATTGCCAGGTCTGCGTGACCACCCAGCCCGACATAGCCGACAACTCCCCCATACACACCGCGACGAACGTGTTCGAGTTCACGAATAATACGCAGGGCCCAGGGCTTCGGTGCGCCCGATAACGTGCCCGCTGGGAACGTTGCAACGAGCGCGTCAACTGGATTGAGCCCATCACACAACTGGCCTTCCACCGTGGAAGAGATATGCATAATGTGACTGAACCGTTCGATTCTCATAAACTCTGTGACTTCAACGCTCCCAGGCACCGAAACTTTAGAGATATCGTTACGCGACAGATCCACGAGCATGAGATGCTCGCTTCGCTCTTTCGGATCAGCCAGTAATTCTTTTTCAAAAAGTTGGTCTTGGTCAATGGTGGAGCCGCGCGGCCGGCTTCCGGCGATGGGGTGAGTAAGAACATGTCCAGCATTTACCGTAACGAGAGCCTCTGGACTCGAACCCACAACAGAGATCGGTTCGCCGTCTGCATCAACACAGCTGAGCAAATAGAGATATGGGCTGGGGTTCAGGTGACGTAACACTCGATAGACGTCGAGTGGATCTGCCAGACAGTCTTCGTCGAAGCGTTGAGCAAGCACAACCTGGAAAATATCGCCATCTACTATTCGTTGCTTAGCCTCGTCGACAATTTCAAAGTATCGTGCTTGATCGGTGTATCGCTTGGGTGATGGTTCCACCGTGCGGTCAAGCACCCCTACAGGGGTTGAAAGCGGTTGCTGGAGCGCTGTTTGAAGATCATCAAGTCGTCGCTGAGCGTCTTCCCATTGAACTTTAAGATCGCCTCGGTCACACAGGACATTCGCAACGAGTTTTACTGAACCTGTCCTGTGGTCGATGACGACGAGATCTGAGACAAATCCAAGATACTGACGCGGAACTGGTGCATCCTCGGGTCGCCCAAAGTCCAGGTTTTCGAACTCTGCAACACTTTCCCAACCCATGTAGCCAACAAAACCACTTGCGAGCGGAGGCAGGTCCGACTGCGGGTCGCTCTGCCAGTGTTCATAGGCCGCGCTGAGCGCTTCGACTGGTTGAAGATGTGAGACTCCGCCCGGCAGAAAGCGCTCTTCATCAACTTCTGAAGCGCTCTCCCAGTGAGCATAACCACCTCGCTCGGTGAGCGCCCCGAACATACCAGCGCCTACGAAGCTGTATCTGGTAAAAATACCTTGGTCAGCTGACTCAAGCAGAAAAGTACCGGGTCTGCCCGCAGCAACTTTTCGGTAAATACTGACGGGAGTATCTGCGTCGGTGAACAATTCTCTAATAACAGGCACCACTCGATAACGCTCGCGGGCTACTGCAAACTCATTTCGTTCGGTCACAGCTAAATGCTATCTGTTCCCGCTGGCATCGGGCTCACCGGTGACTGCGGGTACTTGTCGTTCATCAAAACAAGAACGTGTCCCCGTATGGCAGGCAGCACCTATCTGGATGACACGGATCAAAAGCGTATCGGCGTCACAATCGTGTGCCACCGATCTCACATACTGGCGGTGTCCCGAAGTGTCACCTTTTCGCCAGTACTCACCGCGCGATCTTGACCAGAATGTTACCCGACCGCTCGACACTGTTCTTCGAACTGCTTCACGGTCCATCCAACCAAGCATAAGCACCTGGTGTGATTCGTCGTCTTGAATAATTGCCGGCAGCAGGCCGTCTCGAAAAACGAGCTCGTCGAGAAGGCTCTCTGGCTCATTCATCGCGATTCCTCCGAAACATGACGCACGGGATAGCCGGCGGCTGCAATTGATTCTTTCACTTCAGGAATCGTAAACGTTCCATCATGAAATACTGATGCGGCAAGTACTGCGTCAGCGCCTGCTTCAATCGCCGGAGGAAAATGTTCCAATCTCCCGGCACCACCGGACGCAATAATTGGCACAGCTGCAATCTCTCGGATCGCACGGATCAGCTCAAGGTCGAAGCCTGCGCGCGTGCCATCAGCATCCATTGAGTTAACTAAGAGTTCCCCGGCACCACGATCAATTGCTTCTTGCGCCCAAGCTAAAGCATCAATATCCGTTTCTTGTTTCCCGCCATGGGTGGTTACAACAAAACCTGACGGCATTCTGTCACTACGTTTAATATCCAACGAAAGCACCACAACCTGGTTACCAAACCTTGCAGAAATTTCGCTCACAAGCTCTGGACGCGCAATTGCGGCGCTGTTCACCCCAACTTTGTCCGCACCAACACTCAGTAACCTTGCAACATCATCCACGCTGCGCACGCCACCGCCAACTGTGAGCGGAATAAATACCTGCTCGGCCGTACGCTGCACGACATCGTACGTTGTCTCACGCTCATCGGTGGTGGCTGAGACATCCAAAAATGTCAATTCGTCTGCCCCTTGCTGCCCGTAGCGTGCTGCAAGCTCAACAGGATCGCCAGCGTCGCGAAGATTGAGAAAGTTCACGCCTTTCACAACACGGCCGTGTGAAACATCTAGGCATGGAATGACGCGTACTGCAAGTGACATGAGCCTGGTCCTTCTTACATACGAGCCGCGTGAATTGCGGTCACAATAATAGCCTTCGCGCCGACATCATGAAGCTCGTCCATGATCATTGCAGCGTCTTCTGAACGCACCATAACTTTCACTGCGACCCACCCTTCATTCGCGAGCGGCGACACAGTCGGTCCAGCAATTCCACCAGCTATAGCTGTCGCAGCTTCAAGGTTCTTCCGGTCAAGGTCATACTCCATCATCACAAATTTTCGAGCAAGCTTGACTCCGTCAAGACGTTCGAGCAAGCGTTGAGATGCTGGATTATTTTTAGGATTTGTCCGTTCGGTTCCAATCAATACAGCGGTCGACTGCAGTATTTCAGGTCCAAAGATTTCAAGACCGGCTGCTCGAAGCGTGGCGCCGGTTGACACGACGTCTGCAACCGCATCTGCAACTCCCAACCGGACAGCTGATTCCACTGCACCCTCAAGCTTTACGAGCTCCGAAGTGATGCCATGTCGAATGAGAAAATCTCCAACAAGCTTCGGGTAGCTCGTTGCCACACGTTTCCCCTCGAGTTGCTCGATTGACGCGATATCATCTGCTGCTGCCGCAAAGCGAAAGGTTGATCCAGCGAAATCAAGCTCTGAAAATTCGCTTGCTTCAGTTTCGGAGTCGAGCAATAGATCTCGTCCAGTGATTCCCACATCGAGAGCACCAGAACCCACATAAGTTGCAATGTCTCGCGGCCGCAAGTAGAAGAGTTCTACTTCGTTGCGTGCATCAACATGCACCAGCTGTCGATTATCTCGGCGACCAGAATATCCAGCCTCGGACAGCATTTGTGATGCAGTTTCAGAGAGTGAGCCTTTGTTCGGCACCGCGATACGCAGCATGTGGACCTTTCAAAAAATACTAAAGTTGGCGGTAAACGTCTTCGAGCGAAAGACCTTTCGCAAGCATCATCACCTGCAGGTGATACAGCAGCTGACTGATTTCTTCAGCACAGGCCTCGTCAGATTCGTACTCTGCCGCCATCCACACTTCTGCCGCTTCCTCCACGACTTTCTTGCCTATGGCATGGACACCAGCGTCAAGCCGAGCCACTGTGTCGCTACCGTCGGGTCGGGCGCGTGCTTTTTCGCTGAGTTCTGCAAACAGGCTGTCAAAAGTCTTCACGGTCTCTAGCGTACCCTGCTCGTCGGACCTGTCACGAACTTCATCATGCGTAAAACTCAATAAACTAACAATAAGTCCCACCCAAGCGTGAGTGCTTCTGTGCTAAATCTCGAAGCTCAGCAATTCGTGCGCTGGGGTCCCCTGAAAAAACAGCCGAGCCGGCGACGAAGGTGTCGGCTCCTGCTTCGGCAGCCATTCCTATTGTTTCTGCCGAGACGCCGCCGTCAACCTGCAGCTTAATCTCTAGCCCGGAGCTTCGTTTCACGTCAGCGAACTGACGAAGTTTTGGCATCATTTCAGACATGAATTTCTGGCCACCGAACCCTGGTTCGACGGTCATTACCAGTACCATGTCGAAATGCTCGAGGAGCTCGAGGTAGGGTTCGGCGCTCGTACCAGGTTTCAAAGCAATACCTGCTTTTGCACCCCGCTCGCGAAGTCTGCGAGCAAGCGTCACTGGGTCAGTTGTCGACTCAGCGTGGAACGTTACAGATTCCGCGCCGAGTTCAGCATAGCCCGGCGCCCATCGGTCCGCGTCGGTAATCATGAGATGCATATCCAAAGGAATCGGCGATACTGCTTGGATACGTTCTACAACAGGTGGACCGAAAGTCAGGTTCGGAACGAAATGATTGTCCATCACATCAACATGCACCATGTCGGCAGACCTGATCTTCTGAAGCTCAGCTTCAAGGTTTACAAAGTCTGCCGACAAGATGCTCGGATGAATATTCCGCATGATTAGTTACGTTGGTCGTCTTGCGGGTTTTCTGAATTTTCAGAATGCTGCTGGCCAGAGCCGTATGAATAACCGCTCGTGTTTTCTTGCTGACGCTCGCCGAAGACCTGTCCGTTGTGGTTGGGTTGCGCTGGCGGATTCTGTGGCGGCCGGTATTGCGGCTGTTGCCCCGGCTGAGGCTGAGCGGCTTGGTTTTGGCCATAGGGATTTTGAGTGAACTGTTGACCGTACTGATTTTGGCCGTATTGCGCCTGTTGCTGGTACGGATTCTGTTGCGGATACTGGCCCTGCTGGTATCCCGGCTGCGCATAACCCTGCGGTGCGTATCCAGCGGGTACTTGACCGGCTGGGTAGTCGAAGCGTTCACCCTCCACCTTTGACGGCAGGCACGCCAGAATGATCATGATGATTCCACCGGCATACGGAATGAAGCTCAAGAAGTAAAATGGTCCGGCAAGGTTAGCATCGTGAAGACGTCGCCATGCCAGTGCGATGCCGGGCAGAAGGGTGCCAAGCCCAACAACAACGACCAAAATAAAACCAATGATGTAGATGGCGAATCCCACCCCTGCTGATCCGGCAATAGCACCGGTAGGTGGCTGGTCTCCGTAGTATTGCATCGATGACGTGGCAGCGACGCTACCGGAAATCACGAAAACAAGCCCGACAACAAAGAGGGCAACCGGAATCAACGAGATCACGGTGAGCATCAGCATTGCCCACCAGTATTCGCTCCGTGACGCACGCCCGTTAAATTTGACGTACGACTGGAAAAAGCGTTTTGAAGCCTGCATGAACGATGCTCCGTAGAGCGGCAAAGACAGGTCGTTCGGATCCTCGGTGCCACGTGGTGGCCTCGCAGGAACTCCGTAGCCGTAACCCTGTCCAGATCCTGGGTACTGTTGATAGCTCATAATAATTCACTCTACCAATGAGGCGTGGGGTTACGTCACACCAAGCGCAAATTATGCGGGTTTCTGCAGCAGTGCAATGAACATCGCATCAGTGTTATTACGATGCGGCCAGAGCTGTACGTGCGGACCGGCACCAAGCTTCAGATTCTCAACTGCAAATGATTCAACAACATGCTGAGTGTTGAGCTCGTTGAGGCGTGATCGTTTCAATACGCGGTCGACAACGCCGCGTGTCTCAGCAATATGAGAAGAACACGTCACATACGCAATAAGTCCACCAGGCTTCAGATGCGCTTCGGCAGCAAGCAAAAGCTCTTCCTGTAACGCGGTGAGCTCTGGAATATCTTTGGGCGACTTTCGCCACCGAGCTTCCGGCCGACGACGCAAAGCTCCGAGACCACTGCAGGGCGCGTCGACCAGAATCCTGTCATGCAGCACACTCCCAAACGCGTCGTCACTTCTCCCATCAAAACTCACCACCTCTACCAGGTCAGACACTGGTGCGACTGCCCGTTCCACTAACACCGCCCGATGCTGTGCCACTTCATTCGCTCGAAGCTTTGCTCTCGCTTGCAGCGCTTCGTGCGCCAAGACAGCTGTTTTCCCGCCCGGGCCCGCACACAAATCAAGCCACGATTCTGATTCACCGACACACGTAGCTCGCGTGAGAGCCAGCGCTGCAATTTGTGAGCCCTGATCTTGTACCCGAGCTTGGGAAAAACCTTCAAGTTGTTCTTGAATGTTTATAGGTGATCCTCCACGAAGCTCCCATCCGATTGGTGAGGGCCCGGTGAATGACAGGTCTGGCGCAAGAGCCTGAATCGTGTCTATTTCTAGGTCGCTACTTCCCAGCAGCGCCATATTCACTTTTGGGGCGAGGTTGTCTGCATCCAGAAGATCTTTGATTTCATTTTCTGCGCCATCAGCAATGAGAGATGTGCGTAATGCTCGAATAACCCAGGCGGGATGAGAAGTAAGCCCAGCAAGCTCATCATCAGCGTTCTGAGCAGCCCCTCGGATTTTTTGATCCCAATCGTTTTCGCGCGTCACAGCACGAAGCACTCCGTTGACAAACCCTGCACCTTTCGCACTTGCGACACGTCGTTGAAGCTCAACGCTTTCACTGAGCGCAGCATGAGCTGGTACACGCATTCGGGTGAGCTGGTGGATCCCCAGGCGTAAAACTCTTGTCGTTCGAGGGTCTACTTGGTCAAGGTCTCGGGACGACGCAAATTCGATAATTCGATCGTATTTGCCTTGCATCCTGAGCGTTCCTGAAACAAGTTCAGTGACAAAACCCGCATCACGAGAATTGAGGCGGCTTTTTTCAAGATGCGATGCGAGTGCAAGATTTGCATATGCGTCGCGTTCATCAACATCTCGCAGGATGTCGTACGCAATCAGTCGAGAAAGAGAAACGGTCACAGCGATACTTCACCGCCACGGCCTCGGAGCCAAGCAGCGGCTTGCATAGCCGGTTTGCCAGCCGGCTGCACATTGACAAGTTCAATTATGCCATCGCCAGTTTGAAGGAACACCTGGTTCTTTTTGAGCATGGCAGTTCCCACGGGAAGATCGAGGTTTTCGACTTCAGGCGCCTCGCGCATCTTGTGCACCTTCACTGCACCCGCATCAGTAGAGAAGTAGGCACCCGGTTCTGGTGTGACTCCCGCATAAACGTTGAGGAGGGTGCGGCTGCTCAAGCTTGGCTGTAGCAGCCCGTCCTCGCGGTCAAGTTTGTACGCATACGATGTTTCCCCGGTTTGTTCTTCACCCGATTTTTCTGAAATTGTATTGACTGCTTCCAGGACGAGAGCAGTGCCGCGGTGAGCAAGTTGTTCAAGTGCTTCCCCTGCAGTTGTGCCCGGGACGACGGTGTGGCTGCCCCGAGCCAAGATGGGCCCCGCGTCGAGCGCCTCAACGAGGCGGAAGACAGACATGCCAAGCTCGCTTTCACCGGCCATAAGGGCTCGTTGCACCGGCGCGGCTCCCCGCCAGGCGGGCAATGCTGAGAAATGCAAGTTGACCCAACCGTGCTTTGGCGCCGAAAGAAGGGGTTCTTTAAGTAGGCCACCATATGCAACAATCACACCTAGGTCAGCGTCCGTCTCAGCTAGAACCTGCGAGACTTCCGCAGTAATACGGTTTGCTTTCACAGTCGGCAGTTCCAGATTATTCGCTGCACGTGCCACCGGAGAGGGCGTTTGCGTTCGTTTGCGCCCAACCGGCGCGTCCTCTCGCGTCAGCACACTCACAATTTCGTGCCCGGCGTGATGTAAAGCGTTCAACGTCGGAACTGCAACTTCTGGAGTGCCCGCGAAAATGATCCTCATGAGTCTAGTCTCTCGTACCTTCTCGTGATTCTCCGAACTGATCAAAGACGGTACGGTCATCAAACTTGAGTTTTAGAGTTGATTTCCTAGTGGATCCTCCGCGGACAGGCGATTGTGAACCGGCAGCCTCAGTTACCAATAAACCGCGGAGCTTCCTTGCGACTTCATCACCTACGCCGTACCCGAATCGTAAGATTGCGCGAACTTGCCCCGCAGCAAAAGGGGCGGGCCCAAGCACATCCAACTGACGCACACCTGCTAATACATCTAAGGCACGCGTCACTTGCCGCGCAGTTCCAGTCACACTCGCGACACGTACCGCAGGCGGGTAAAGCAGTTGCGCACGGTCACGAAGCTCACTTCTTAACCATGCGGTTGTGTGACCTGAGACGAAGGCATCAACGACCGGACCAGCGCCTGATGCGAGCAAACACACCCCATCAGGCGCCGACTTAGCAGCAGCATTTTCCCACCAGCGCAAACAGTCCTCCCCTGCGCGTAACGTTGGACGTGAGAGTAGTCGTTCAGCATCGAGTAAGACCACAGCGCGATAACCCCCTGCTGCGATGGGTTCGGCACCAACTGTTGCCACCACTAACGCAGGTCGTGCATCGACTCGCTCACGCGGGTGATCAATATCGCTGACGAGTATTCGTGTGTGTGGGAACTGCATCGAAAACTGTTCCGCTGTACGCTGACTCCCCGAACCACGTTCCACAAGAGTGTGCTCACCACAGTGGGAACATTTCCAGCGCACGACGGGTTTCCCGCACCACCGACATGCGGGGCTCTTCGCCTGCCTGAACCCGATAGGCCCTCCGCAGTGAGCACAGTGCGCCAAATTTGAACACGATTCACAGACGGCGACCGGCGCGTACCCGGGTTGGGCAACTTGGACGAGAACCGGGCCCGTTCGGAGTCCTTCATTCATCATAGAAATCGCGAACCCTGGCAGTCGTCCAGCAAACACATCTGGAGCCGCTGCTTGATCAGCGTGCCTCACACGTACTCGCTTTGGAAGGTTACTCTGTGGCTTCACGTATTCTATATCGATCAAACGCTGCACTTCGGCACTTCGCGAATGTGCGAAAAACATAAGCCCGCATGAACTTTGCTGGGCACGAATTAACGCGGCGTCGCGACAGTGCACATACGGCGCTCGCGGTTCTCCAAGAACCGGGTCCCCATCGTCCCAAATGAGAATCGCACCGAGGTTAAAGGCAGGCGCATAAATAGCTGACCTGTTCCCAATGATGATGCGAGGAGTGTCTTCAAGAGCGGCTAAGAATTCTGAATACCGCTCAGCCCCTGGTTGTTTTGCATCAACTCGAAGAACTGGGGTTGTGCCGAACGCGTCACGAAGTTGGTCAAGGTCACGATAGTCAGGGACACATATGATGACGCTTTCACCAGCAGCAAGCACAGATTTTGCGGTATCGACCATTCGTGTCGTCCAACCGCCGACCCATTCACCCGAGTCAAGACGAACAGGACTATGTGACTCGCTAAAAGCGAGACGTTCACCACTGATGAGCAGTGAAGCAATCGACCGAACGTCCTCACTCGTGTCGGATTGCACGTCTCCACTATTGGACTCAGTTCCAGACTGGTCCCGAGCCTTGAGGTACGCCTTTTCGGCACGCACATGACGTTGCGGAATTGCCAGACGCAGAATGTCTCCCGCGCTTCCTGCTGCGCGGTCAGAAACTGCGCGCACCAGCTCCCAGACATGCATATTGAGCATTGGTATCGGGGACACAATCTCACTGACATGCGAGAGGTTTCCGTCGAACGTACTCTCGTGCACCAGCTCAATCACCCAGCCAAATGCCTTGCGACCTCCTGAGCGAAATGGCACACGGACGCGCTGCCCCACTTGTATTTCTGGTAAGAGGACTTCTGGGACCGCGTAATCAAACAGGTGATCAAGCTGAGGAAGACGTGTGTCTAACAGCACGCGAGCAATGGCCGGTTGAGCTCCAGCCCCGCTGTTCACTACTCGCTCACTCCTACGACCCGCCGCAGCTCTTCGACTCGTGGTGTTTGTTCCCAGGTGAATTCGCCACGGCCAAAGTGCCCATAAGCGCTCGTTGTTGCGTAGATCGGCTGCAATAGGTCGAGGTCGCGAACTATAGCGAGTGGTCGCAGATCAAAGATTTCACGGATGGCCCGCTCGATATCGACGACAGGAACGGTTTCCGTGCCAAATGTTTCGACGTAGAGCGCAACCGGATGTGCCCGACCGATCGCATATGCAATTTGTATTTCAGCGCGACGAGCCAGACCTGCAGCTACGATATGTTTTGCAACCCAGCGCATCGCATAGGCGGCAGAACGATCAACTTTTGACGGATCTTTTCCGCTGAATGCGCCTCCACCATGGCGGGCAGACCCACCATAGGTGTCGATAATCACTTTGCGACCCGTAAGCCCGGCGTCCCCCATAGGACCACCGATAACAAACGGACCCGCAGGGTTGATAATCAATTCTGGGTCCCCAGAAAGCTCGGTTTGTGCAAGTACCGGTCGAATGACCTCACGTTCGATATCTGTGTGGAGCTGTTCCTGAGCTATTTGAGCTTCGTGCTGTGTCGAAACCACAACCGCTTCAACTGTTACCGGTCGATCTGATTCGTAGCCGATAGTAACTTGCGTCTTCCCGTCGGGGCGCAAATACGGAAGGGCTCCTGTTTTACGAACATGAGTAAGCCGCTCTGCCATTCGGTGTGCCAGCCAGCTCGCCATTGGATGAAGCTCTGGCGTTTCATCACAGGCATACCCGAACATGATGCCTTGATCTCCGGCGCCTTGCAGGCTTAACGCATCGTCATCGCTGGCGGTTCGCGCTTCTAGCGAGTTATCCACGCCATCCGCAATATCAGGTGACTGCTGGCCAATCGACACCGAAACTCCGCAGGACCCAGCGTCAAATCCCATATCACTTGATGTGTAGCCAATATCTCGTAACGCTTCACGGATAAGCTGCGGAATCTCCACATACCCGGTGGTATTTACTTCACCAGCGACATGCACCAATCCTGTGGTCACCATAGTTTCTACCGCGACTCGTGCGCCAGGATCTTGCTTCAAGAGTGCATCAAGAATGGTGTCAGAGATACGGTCGCAAATTTTATCGGGATGGCCCTCTGTCACGGATTCCGATGTAAAAAATCGCAGGTTCACTCTGCTCCCTTCAGTGGCGAAACAAATGTGGCGCCGGTCCTGGATTCAGGGTAACCGACGCCACCGACATTCTTGACCTAAGAGACAAGAAGTTACGCGTTATTTTGGATGAGCTCCAACTTGTTCTCAGCAATCTCATGCAGAGCAACTGACAACGGCTTGTCGTCAACAGAAGCGTCAACGAGCGGACCAACATTGTCGAGCAAATTTCCGTCATGCAAGTCGCTATAGTACGCGTTAATCTGACGGGCACGCTGTGATGAGTAAGTCACTAGTGCATATTTCGAGTCGACCTTGTCGAGAAGAGTATCGATCGAAGGATCAATGATGCCATTCGGATTGGCCATATGGGTCTGCCTCCTTGAGTTAACCAGTTCAGTCTACCGGAGATTAGAAATTCCGTCGGACTAAAATGTCACCTTGCTCACAATCTAGGCGATACCATCCTGCTGTCTGCAAGAGTCTTACACGAGCTTGATCTTCGAAAAAGCCCATCGTCTCCCCTGCAAGCGCAGCCGCCGCCGGAATTCCCGGCATTATTTCTTGCCCCCAAATTTTTGCACGGATCTTTTCAACCACCGCAGCTCCTGGACTTTCAGGAAGGGCAGCGGCGACGCGTTCAATCCCGGTACGGGCAACATCTCGTAAGGAATCCGCATCAACACTTCCCACGGATTCCCAACCTGTCACAGGTGGTTTAATCCCGGTCCATACCGCGGTCATATCTGTTGGTGGCAGAGGAAGCGTTGTCTCTTTCTCGTCGAGTCTCGCAAGACGGTCGGTAAGTGCTCGTATCTCGACAACGCGGTCAAGAACCACATTTCCTTGCAATGACGCTGCCCGCATAACGAGCACGGTCGGGACTGGATCAAGCAACGACGTTGATGCACTTGTACAGCCGTACACTGCAAGAACGGACCCCCCTGCAGGGTGGGGGCGTGCAACCAACAGGACTTCTGGGAAACCGACGCTGCCAATTCTTTGAAAAAAGGTGCCGAGGTCTCCTAAAGACGCAGCCTCAACAAACTCCAACTCACTCACCACGCTCCGAAGTGTAGCCCGTCTAAGATGGAGTCAGCACAATGAAGGGACACGATGATGGCGACTCCGAGTTTGCTTGAGATGTTGACGGTCGAAAACCCTGGGCTTCGTACGATCCACGATCTATTTACTGGACCAGCGATGCCCACTCCGAACGGGAGAAGTTTTGGCGGCCAAGTGATGGGTCAAGCACTCAGAGCAGCGAGTGAAACGGCTCCTGCTGGCCGTGAGGTTCATTCAATGCACGGTTACTTTTTGCGACCGGGAGACTCGAACGAGCAACTCACGTTTGAGGTTGCACGGTTGTTTGATGGTGGCTCATTCTCAACGCGCCGGGCCCAGGCCTATCAAGATGGTGCACCGATTATGTCCATGATCGCCTCCTATCAAACCGTGGACGACGGTGTAGAACATCAGGAACGTCTCGATATGAGCCAGTTTCCTTCGCCTGAAGAGCTGCCAAGTATGTGGGATAAGTTCGGGCACCTCCAGAACCACAAACGCGCGTCTTGGGTACTACAGCGCCCGTTTGACTTCCGATATGTGGAAGGCGACATGATGGTCGAGCGTCCGGAGCCTTCCAATGTGGAGCATGTGTGGATGCGAGCGATCGACGACCTACCGTATTCCGCAATTCTGCATAGCGCCGCATTAACGTTTGGAAGCGACTATTTGCTAGTTGAACCTGTAGCCCGTGCCCACGGACTGTCATGGTCTGTTCCCGGACTGAAAGCCGCAAGTCTCGACCATTCCATGTGGTTTCACCGACCATTTAACGTCAACGAATGGCTTATGTATGTGCTGGAGTCCCCGACGTCACACGGCGGACGTGGCCTCTCACATGGAAAGTTTTATTCACTAGAAGGTGACCTGGTGGCGTCAGTGTCTCAAGAAGTTATGCTTCGAATCCCCAACAGGTGAGAAACGAGGTTTCATTTGGCTATACACACTTCAACCGTCGGCAGTGGATCCACTCCACTCGTGTTTCTGCACGGGCTCATGGGGCGCGGAAAGAACTTTACTGGTTCAGCAAAAGCCTTATCTCACGAGGCGACATCCCTGCTGGTAGATGCACCAAATCACGGTGCATCCGACTGGACTGCTAAATTCAGCTACCAACAAATGGCTGACGCGACCGCAGACTTGATTCGCAATCAGTTTGATAGCCCTGTGAATCTGATCGGCCATTCTATGGGCGGAAAAACTGCGATGATTCTTGCGCTCACATATCCAGAGTTGATATCTCAGCTCACGATTGTGGATGTTTCTCCGGCGCGAAGTGGCGGATCAAGTGAATTTGAGCACCTGCTCGGGGCGCTCTTGAAAGTTGATCTAGCAAGTCTGAGCAGTCGCACAGACGCCGACGAGAAGCTGCGTGAAGCAATCCCCGAGGACACGGTCCGTTCGTTTTTACTCCAAAATCTCATACGAACTGATCACGGTTTTACCTGGCAAGCAAATATCAAAATGCTCTATCAGTCACTCGGCAAGATCGTAGACTTTCCAAAATTCAACGGTAATTCGTTCGATAACCCTGTGCTCTGGGTAAAGGGTGAACAGTCGAACTATATTGAACACGAAGATTTTGCAGAGATGAACCGGCTATTTCCTGACACTGTTCCTGTAACAGTGCGCGGGTCTGGCCACTGGGTGCACGCTGAAAAACCTCAGGAATTCCAGACCCTGCTTCGCGAGTTTTTCATTCAGTGAAGACGCCGTTGAGGTGTTTACCTTCTCAATACGAGCGGTGCATCAATCCAGGGGTCAACGGTCTTACGCCCCTCATCGCTGAGTCGTTGGGGACGCAGCGTTTTCCCGTCAACTATTACCACCGTTGTAATTGCTTGTGCCACGACTGACCGTTCGCTCGTCGAATTATCAATAATCTCGTAGTGAACTTCCAAGCTTGATCCCCCAAGTTTTCCGATCCACGTTTCCACGGTAATGGGTGTGGCAGTGTAGTTCAGAACTCTCGTGAACTGAATGCTTTGACTCGCAACCAGCATTTTGGGGCCTTCCGGGTCGTCACCCCGGAAGTACCCCTCCATGCCGGTAGTTTCTCGAGCAGCGCCGAGCCAGAAGAGCCGCACGCGCGCTTCTTCAAGGAATCGTGCGAAAGCGACATTGTTTACGTGGCCGTACGCGTCTTGATCTGCCCATCGAAGGTCGAGATCTACGTGAGCTCGTCCCATATCTAACCGCGCGTGAGCTTGCGGTAGGTGACTCGCGAAGGTTTGGCAGCTTCGGGCCCAAGACGATCAACCTTGTTTTGCTCGTAACCTTCAAAGTTACCCTCGAACCAGTGCCAATTGGCAGGGTCTTCGTTTGTGCCTTCGTACGCAAGAATATGAGTTGCGACACGGTCCAAGAACCAACGGTCGTGGGTAATGACCACAGCACAGCCAGGAAATTCAAGCAGTGCGTTCTCGAGGCTCGACAGTGTTTCTACGTCAAGGTCGTTTGTCGGCTCATCAAGAAGCAGTACGTTTCCGCCTTGCTTGAGTGTGAGAGCCAGATTCAGTCGGTTACGTTCACCGCCGGACAGCACTCCCGCAGGCTTTTGCTGGTCCGGTCCTTTAAACCCGAAACTTGAAACGTATGCGCGCGAAGGGATCTCAACGTTTCCAACCTGAATGTAATCCAGGCCATCAGAGACGACTTCCCAAACGTTCTTTTTAGGATCGATCCCTGCTCGGGTCTGATCAACGTAGCTCAGACGTACGGTTTCGCCTATTTTGAGCTCTCCGGCGTCAAGCGGTTCAATGCCAACGATCGTTTTAAAGAGCGTCGTTTTGCCCACACCATTAGGACCGATAATGCCGACGATGCCGTTGCGAGGGAGCGAGAAGCTCAGACCGTCAATCAATATTCGTTCGCCGAAACCTTTCTGCAGGTTTTGAGCTTCAAGCACGAGGTTACCTAGACGAGGACCCGGTGGAATCTGGATCTCTTCGAAATCGAGCTTCTTCGTGCGTTCTGCTTCAGCAGCCATTTCTTCGTAGCGTGCCAGGCGTGCTTTAGATTTCGCCTGGCGGCCCTTAGAGTTTGACCGTACCCAGTCGAGTTCGTCCCTCAGACGTTTCTGAAGCTTGGCATCTTTTCGCCCCTGGACTTCAAGACGTTCTGCCTTTTTCTCAAGGTAGGTCGAATAGTTGCCTTCGTAGGGGTATAGGCGGCCACGGTCAACTTCTGCGATCCATTCCGCAACGTGGTCGAGGAAGTACCTATCGTGTGTAATTGCAATAACTGCGCCGGGGTATTTCTGCAGGTGCTGCTCGAGCCACAGCACGCTCTCAGCATCAAGGTGGTTTGTGGGCTCGTCAAGCAGCAACAGATCGGGCTTTTCTAACAGCAACTTACAGAGAGCTACACGGCGTTTTTCGCCACCAGACAAGTGTTCAACCGGTTCATCCGCTGGGGGGCAACGCAGCGCGTCCATTGCTTGCTCAAGCTGGTTGTCAAGATCCCAAGCATCCAGCGCATCAATCTGTTCTTGCAGTTCTCCCATTTCTGGAAGCAAAGCATCATAGTCAGCATCTGGATTCGCCATTTCGGCGCTGATCTCGTTAAATCGGTCGAGCTTTGCCTTAACGTCTTTCACGCCTTGCTGCACGTTTTCAAGAACGGTCTTATCTTCATCAAGGTCGGGCTCCTGCATCAGAATACCCACGGTGTAGCCAGGGCTCAGCGTTGCATCACCGTTCGATGGCGTGTCGATGCCTGCCATGATTTTTAAAATCGTCGACTTGCCAGCACCGTTCGGTCCCACCATGCCTATTTTGGCTCCTGGCAGGAACGACATCGTCACATCGTCGAGAATAACTTTGTCGCCGTGTGCCTTACGTGCGCGAACCATTTGGTAGATATATTCAGCCATACGTCCTCTCGGGCATCATGCCCATGCTTTCTGTGTAATCAAGCGCTCAAAACTGTTCACTACTCTACCGCGTTACCCATAAAGTTGAGTCTTTGCGCTGTTGCGGCAAGGAAGTAGTTCAGGAACGAGGCTGCACGATCAAGCACTGGTCGCCATCTGGTCCGATCGTGTTTGTCTGTTCAACGATGACCTCTCGATCAGCCTCAACAAGCTGACCAATCAGACATTGGTCATCAAATCGCGAGGATACAAAGATCGATTCTGCATCGTTTCCGAAGGGATCAACGTCCTGGGTCACTTCAATCGAATCCGCCTCGAAACCTACATCGACCAGCGCACGTTCGATAGGTTCACTGTCAATAGCACCGGACCCTTTGCCATATTCGACGAGGGTCTTGGTGAAAATAGGCAGGTTATCTGCTGCTGAACCATCAGGGAAATACGAGACCTCACCCTCTGGGGCTTCAACAGCTGCTCTGTCGGCCGTATCAGGGGTCGGCCCGTCAAGCAACGAGCAGCCGCTGAACACAACAACGCTACAAATCGCTGCCAGTGTTGCCGTAATTGGAAACCTTCGAACTGGGGCACTTGCCATGTGTGTCAGTCTACCGAGGTGTTATGCAGCTCGACCTGAATGTTCACCTCGCACCTCTTCACGAATGTCTTCGATGGACACCGTCTCGAAGTCCGCGCTGTTTTCTAAGACTCTGGCATTTTGGTGAGCCGGCTGCTTTTCTGCGCTCGTTCTCGTGTACGTTGACTGCCCAAACATGAGCTCATGCCCTACCGCTTCGGCATCTATTTCAACATTGATTCCACTCCGGTCTTCTTTTTCCCATTTCTTCACCTGAAGTTTCCCCGTCACAAACACCCGATCACCTTTCGCGAAGGATGCATATGCGTGCTCCCCCAAAGTGCGGTAGACGTTGACGGTGTAATAGCTGGTGGACCGGTCGACCCATTTACCACTTTCTCGGTCACGCTTTCGCTCGTTGACTGCGAGTCGAAAAGAGCATTTAAAGTGTCCGTTTTCAAACACATGCGAACCTGGCTCTGTTGCTACGGTTCCGACCGAGGTGAATTGACTGCTGATCATGTTGCGCCTTTTCTCTTGTGTCCCGCCGATGCGGGTGACCTGATGTTGTACCGAGATCCCACCAACGAGTGGTAGTTCACGATATTCAGATCGTCACACACGTGCCAGAGCAGCCGAGGCATCTTTTCGAACTGTGGAGTAGCTTCAGCTATTCGAGGGGCGCTCACGAGGTGTGCACAACAGCAGAAACGTTCAGAAACCGGTTTCTTATGCGGCACGCAGATACTGAGAGAACCCAGCACGAACCTTATTCACCTTTGGCGCCACAACTGCAACACAGTATCCCTGGGTGGGGTTCTTTGCAAAGTAATCTTGCATGTGTTCTTCGGCAATATAGAGATCGCTCAACGGTTCAATCGTGGTGACTATTTCACCTGGCCACCATTCTTGGGCGCGTTCGCGTGCGGCCTCAAACTGCTGACGCTGATCCTCATCGGCATAGAACATAGCTGAACGGTACTGGTCACCGATATCGTTTCCCTGACGGTTGCGCTGTGTCGGGTCATGCATTGTGAAGTAGGCATCCAGAATCACGTCCGCAGGAATAATGTCAGTGTCAAACGTGACAGCTACGGCTTCCGCATGACCGGTCGTGCCGGTGCACACGAGTTCGTAGCTAGGGTTGGGGCTTGTTCCGCCCGTATATGCAGCAAGGACCTCGTCGACTCCAGTCAACTGACGGTATGCAGCATCAAGGCACCAATAGCAGCCTCCTGCGAGTACATACGTGTGTTTCATGACGTGGCTCCTTCCATGTATATATCGAGTTTACGCCTATGAACTCACGTGCCACCATTCATCATTCGGCGTTGCTGGGAGGTGACGTTTGTGTTGACTCGCTAAATATTTTCGCTCGAGGTTATCCTGTACTGCACTGCTTACCGGTTCACCAGCTAGGTAGGCGTCAATCTGCGCGTATGTTACGCCGAGACTCGACTCGTCAGTCTGGCCGGGAACCCCATCTAGCAGATCAGCGGTAGGAATCTTCTCCCAGAGTCGCTCCGGTGCGCCAAGTGTTTTCAGCATGGCTGCGCCCTGCGATTTTGTGAGTCCAGCTAGTGGCATGATGTCGGCGGCTCCGTCACCAAACTTTGTAAAGAACCCGGTTAGCGCTTCAGCAGCATGATCAGTTCCGACAACCAACAGTGCCCGCTCCCCCGCAATTGCATACTGCGCGATCATACGTGCCCGTGCTTTTATGTTTCCTTTATTAAAGTCCGAGATGGCAGCATCCAGGCCGGCATCGCTCAGACTCCGGTTGGCCGCATGAACCATCGCATCAACACTCGGTTGTACGTCGACAGTCAATTCGTGATCAGCTTGAATAAACTGTAGTGCGAGCTGCGCGTCGTCCTCATCGTGCTGCCGCCCATAGGGCAAACGGACTGCTACAAACTCACTTTCATTCCCATCCGCGCGAAGTTGTTCAGCGGCAAGTTGGCAGATTCGACCGCCGAGTGATGAGTCTTGACCGCCAGAAATACCAAGCACAAAGCCTTTAACCGGGGGAATGCTCTTCGCGTAATCGACCAAAAACTCCACGCGACGCCGAATTTCACGCGCTATGTTTGGGTGCGGATTAACACCTAGTTCTTCTGCAATGCGTCGTTGTGTTTGAGTCATAACATTTCTACTCTCGTATACCTATCGAGCAAGACAGCGTGGACCGAGCATACCTTTGAGCTCACCGAACAGATCTGGACTGACCCGTACTGTGACAGGCAATTGAAATACGCGAATAGAGGTTCTCGTTTGCAGTTCGAGCCGCACTTCGCTTTCACCAGGATGACGTGACAGAGTTTCTTGGAGCTGTCGCATCGTGGGTTCAGTGGCTTGCTGATCTCGAAGCGCGATTGATAGCGGTGCACCTTCATCGATGTTTCCGGTATCGAGTGGACGTATCCCATACGCGTGCATGGTCATGCCGTCATCACGTTGGTTCATTTTGCCTCGCAGCGACACCACGGTGTCAGTCTGCAGGATCGATTGAAACTCGGTGTAGGACTTGCCCATAAACAGCGCCTGTACCTCACCGGAAAAATCTTCAACGGTGATCATGCCATACATGTTCCCTGATTTAGCCGTGCGATGCTCAGCTTTGGTCACTAAACCGGCGACCGTGACCGTCTCACCATCAAATCCACTTTCGGGGTTGGTGATTTGTTCAACGGTGTAGTTCGCTTCTTTTGCGAGCAGCGAATCAAGACCGCTAAGGGGGTGGTCGGAGACATACAGACCGAGCATGTCTCGTTCAAACGCTAACTTGTCGCGCTTCGTGTATTCGGGCCATTGCGCGATTTGCTCAACGACTGCTTTTTCTCCGTCTGCCTCTGCAGCATCTGCGAACAGTGAGTCGAAGTCAAAACCGATATTCCCGTGTTCGGCATCACGTTTGTCTCGGGCGCCCTGATCAACGAGCCCTTCGTGTGCCTCTACCAGTGATCTGCGCGTTTCACCCATTGTGTCGAACGCGCCAGCTTTAATCAGAGATTCGATTGTGCGCTTATTGAGCACGTGCATTGGGACTTTTTTAATGAAGTCCGGGAAGGTCTCAAACTTCCCTTCCTTTTCACGAGCTTCCCGTATTCCAGCCACAACATTGCGACCTACATTTCGAATCGCGCCAAGACCGAATCGAATATCGGTCCCTACCGCTGAGAAGTTTTCAATCGACTCATTAACATCGGGTGGCAACACTTTGATGCCCATACGTCGACATTCATTGAGGTATATGGCGAGTTTGTCTCGAGAGTCGCCCACGCTGGTGAGTAGCGCTGCCATATATTCGGCAGGATAGTGCGCTTTGAGGTACGCAGTCCAATAGCTAATGACACCATAGGCGGCCGAGTGGGCTTTGTTAAACGCGTAGTCTGAGAACGGTAACAGGATGTTCCACAGTGTTGTAATGGCTTCTTGGGAGTACCCTCGTTCTTTCATGCCGTTTGAGAAGCCTTCGAACTGTTTATCGAGTTCGGCTTTCTTCTTTTTGCCCATGGCGCGGCGTAAAATGTCGGCTTGACCCAGTGAATACCCGGCCACTTGCTGCGCAATCGCCATCACCTGTTCCTGATAAATGATCAGGCCATAGGTTGTATCGAGAATGTCCGCGAGTGGCTCCTCAAGCTCGGGGTGGATCGGTGTGATCTCCTGTAGCCCGTTCTTACGCAAGGCGTAATTGGTGTGCGAATCTGCGCCCATGGGTCCTGGACGGTACAGGGCGAGCACTGCGGAGATATCTTCAAAGTTGTCCGGACGCATAAGCCGTAGCAAGCCACGCATGGGCCCACCATCGAGTTGGAATACACCGAGGGTGTCGCCACGTGCGAGGAGATCATACGATGCTTGATCGTCGAGCTCTAGATCTTCAAGAATGAGCTCTTCATTACGGTTGAGCTGAATGTTTTCAACAGCGTCAGTAATGATCGTGAGGTTACGCAGACCCAAAAAGTCCATTTTGATCAGCCCGAGTCCTTCACAGGTCGGGTAGTCAAACTGGGTCACAATCTGGCCGTCTTGCTCTCGACGCATAATCGGGATGATGTCAATGAGTGGATCACTCGACATAATCACGCCTGCTGCGTGCACTCCCCACTGCCGCTTCAGGCTTTCGAGGCCGCGGGCCGTTTCGAAGACACGCTTTGCTTCGGCGTCTTCTTGAAGCACAGCACGGAATTCGCCAGCTTCTTTGTATCTCGGGTGGTCAGGGTCCATGACGCCAGACAGCGGGATGTCTTTGGCCATAACCGGCGGCGGCATGGCTTTTGTCAGCTTCTCCCCCATGCTGAAGGGGAAGCCAAGCACTCGTGACGCGTCTTTAAGTGCCTGTTTCGACTTGATTGTGCCGTAGGTGACGATTTGAGCGACACGCTCATCACCGTATTTTTCAGTGACATATTTGATGACTTCACTTCGACGGCGATCGTCAAAGTCAACGTCAAAGTCAGGCATGCTGACACGGTCAGGATTCAAGAACCGTTCAAAGATGAGGCCGTGTTCAAGTGGATCCAGATCGGTGATGCGCATGGCGTATGCAGCCATAGAACCGGCACCCGATCCACGTCCGGGACCTACACGAATCCCGTTGTTTTTCGCCCAGTTAATAAAGTCAGCAACGACGAGAAAGTATCCAGGGAACCCCATTTGGCTGATCACGCCGACTTCGTACTCAGCCTGTTTACGAACTTGATCAGGAATCCCATTCGGGTACCGGTAGTGCAGGCCTGCTTCTACCTCTTTCACAAACCAAGATTCTTCATTTTCGCCTTCTGGCACTGGAAAACGCGGCATGTAGTTTGCGCTGGTGTTGAATTCAGCGTTGCAGCGCTCAGCAACAAGCAGCGTATTGTCACACGCTTCGGGATGGTCGCGGAACAGTTGGCGCATCTCTGCGGCCGTTTTCAGGTAGAAATCTTGCGTATCAAACTTGAACCGGTTGGGATCGTCCATGGTTGACCCCGATTGCACGCACAGAAGCGCTTCATGCGCTTTTGCATCCGCCGCGTGAGTGTAATGCAGGTCATTTGACGCAAGCAATGGAATTTTGAGGTCTTTTGAGATCTTCAGCAGATCAGTGACGATACGCCGCTCTATTTCGAGGCCGTGATCCATGATCTCGCAGAAAAAATTTTCCTTGCCAAAAATATCTTGAAATTCTGCTGCGGCCTGACGTGCTTCTTCATATTGCCCTAAACGAAGTCGGGTCTGGATTTCACCAGACGGACACCCCGTTGTGGCGATCATCCCCTCGGAATAGGTCTGCAGCAGTTCGCGGTCCATACGGGGTTTAAAGTATTGCCCTTCGAGCGAGGCGTAGCTCGACATTCGAAAGAGGTTATGCATGCCCGTGGTGTTTTCAGCCAGCAGTGTCATGTGCGTGTAGGCACCCGCACCGGATACGTCATCGCCGCCACCATTGCCCCACTTCACACGGGTTCGATCGCTGCGGTGGGTGCCCGGAGTTAAATAGGCCTCAGTACCGATAATCGGCTTAATACCTGCGGCTCGAGCCTGACTCCAGAAATCAAAGGCGCCAAAAACATTGCCGTGGTCAGTGATCGCAATCGCAGGCATCTCTTGCTCGGCAGCAGCCCGGACAAGTTCATTTATTCGGGCCGCACCATCAAGCATCGAATACTCAGTGTGAACGTGCAGGTGCGCAAATGAATCAGTAGCCACATAGCTCCTTCCGCCAAGATCTATCGTACCGTGGGCCCGTCGAATTCGGCCTGGATGTCAGATCGTGAAGTCCGATATGAGAACTACAGCCTAATTCCTGAGGCAAGCAGGTCGAGTGCGTCGTCGAGGTCTTGCGGATACTCGCTTTCAAACTCAATCGCGCTACCTGTGCCTGGGTGTGTGAAACCCAACGATTGTGCATGCAACCACTGACGCGTCAATCCAAGCTTTTCGGTCAGCACAGGGTCAGCACCATACATTGCATCCCCCACACATGGATGACGCTGCGCTGACATGTGTACGCGAATTTGGTGCGTTCGGCCTGTCTCAAGTTCAACTTCAAGAAGTGAGGCGTAGCGAAAGGCTTCCAGAAGTTCATAGTGTGTCACTGAAGGTTTCCCGCCATAGGTGACCGCAAACTTCCATTCAGAACGTGGATCCCGACCGATGGGCCCATCAATCGTCCCAGCGAGTGGATCAGGGTGTCCTTGAACAATGGTGTGGTAGATCTTTTTCACTTCGCGAGCTTTAAACTGACGTTTCAACTCCGAGTACGCATATTCACTTTTGGCTACCACCATAAGGCCGCTCGTACCTTGATCGAGCCGATGAACAATACCTTGCCGTTCCGGAGGACCGCTGGTGGCAATTTGAAAACCTGCGCCGGCAAGAGCGCCCAGAACTGTCGGACCATGCCAACCAAGCGAGGGATGCGCAGCAACGCCAGCTGGCTTGGAGACGACAACTATATCGTCGTCATCGTGCACGATTGAAAAGTCAGGGACCTCTACCGCTTCGATACTTGGTTCACGCTTCGGCTGCCAATTCACTTCAAGCTGGTCTTGAGAACGAACCCGGTCACGCTTTTTCAAAGTCCGTCCGCGAACACTTGCACCTGCCTGCTCGAGGATCTCGACTGCGTACGTTCGGGACACTCCCAGCAGCTGCGCGAGTGCCTGGTCTGCACGAGCACCGTCAAGTGTGTCAGAAATCAAGAAGGTGTCATGCGGCATGGTCAGGACTCCTCTTGAGCGGCATCCGCTTCTTCTTCGGCCAACGCTGCTGCAACTTTCTTCGGAATGCCATCGAGCCGTACTCCGAGAATCGTAATGAGAACGAAAAGCCCCATACCCACGCAGATTGCGATATCGGCGATGTTGTAGATTGCAGGCATCATCCACGGAGTATAGATGAAGTCGATGACGTGCCCGTTTGGGAATCCAGGTGCACGGAAGAGTCGGTCGGTCAGATTCCCGACGGTTCCGCCCAAAAGCAGTCCGAGGAATATCGCCCACGATACTGAGCCTATTTTGCGTAATTGGAATAGGACAAATAGAGCAACAGCCGCCGACAGGATTGTGAATACCCAGGTTGCGTTCACTCCAAAGGAGAACGCTGCACCGGGGTTCTTCACAAATACCCACTGGAGCGCTTCCCCAAGAATCTGAATGGGTTCATGCTCGGTGAGGTTTGTTACTACCCATGCCTTGATGAACTGGTCGACCGCCCAAACGACAAGCGCGACGACGACGGGTAGCGCTGCTACCCAACGCCGTCGCGGCTGTAAAGAGTGTGTGGGCGTTTCCGCCGGTTCCACGCTTAGTTCGAGAGTTCAGGTGCGCCAGCCGGCTCAGGTGAACCGTCCAGACCTCGCAACTGCGACTGAATGTATGAACGCAGGGTGTTCCGGTACTCGCCTTCGAACTCACGTAGTTGTTCGATCTTTGTCGATAGGTCGGTGCGTTCGTTACCCATGGTCCGCAGCACGTCGGCACGCTCTGCTTGTGCTTCTTCGACCAGACGCTTCGCGGTTTGCTCGCCGTCTTGAACGATCTGGTCGCGTTTGGATTCGCCTTCGTGCACGTACTTGTCGTGCAGTTCGAGTGCAAGTTGAAGCATCGCACTCGATTTTTGAGCGTCTCCGTCGGCGTAGCCCTGGTTCAAAGCGGCGGCCTGTGCTGATTGCTCTGCGTCGTCGCTTGACTCGGTCGCAGACTCTGGTTCCTGGTGAGAACGTGCTTCTTCAAGCTGCTGTGTCAGGTCAGCAATTTGGTCTTCGAGCTGCTTCTTTTCTGCGTCTCGAGCTTCGAGATCTTCTGCGATCTGGTCAAGAAACACATCGACCTGTTCAAGGTCGTATCCATCACGGAACTGAGTGATGGTAAACATCTGCGTCTTTACCTGTTCTGGAGTGAGGGTCATTCGCATTCACTTTCGTTCGGAACAAAGTCCACGGTCATCAACTAACGGTAGCAAAGACTGCCTGTTTGTCTATGTGAACTCACTTTGTTTTCTTGTTCAGTTTCTAATAAATCACTATCGACAGGAGCCCAATAGCGATCCAACACGCTATCAACGTAACCAACCATCCAAGGTCAAGTTGGATCTGCCCCAAGCGTATAGGAGGAAGCACTTTGCGCACGGCTTTCAGGGGCGGATCGGTCAGAGTTGCGATTGTCTCAAAGATTACGAGAACAACTCCCTTGGGGCGAAAAGTGGGCACTAACACTCTCACCCAGTCAATAATAAATCGCCCCCACAGAATCCACACGTACACGCGTAGGAATATTTGCAGCACAAGCGCTGCAATACTGAGAAGACCCACGCGGAGCTACAGTGCTGCTGAGACGAAGAAAGAACCGCTTTCGTTTTCGGTTTCTTCGCCAGATACGTCATCTTCGGACTTCGGCGCGATGTGCTCAGGTGCCAACAGAAATACCTTGCCTGTGACACGTTCGATGTGACCATTGAGGCCCATTACCATCCCGCTCGCAAAGTCGATAATGCGTTTCGCATCCGAGTCGGTCATACGCGATAAGTTCATAATGACAGGAACATCATCGCGGAAATTCTCAGCAATCAAACGAGCATCACTGTACTGCTGCGGGTGAACGGTAAGAATTTCGTTGAGCCCCTGAACAACAGGCTGACGCGTTGGCTGTAGTTTACGCAACGGTGTTACAGCGGCAGGCTTCTCAGCTTGCTGTTTCCGCGCTGAAGGCTGCGCCTGTGTTGGCTGCTCAGATGCCTGCGCTTGAGTTTCGTTTTCGAGATCTTCTTCTGCCAGACCAAGAAAGACCATGGTCTTTTTCAACGGATTGCTCATTGGTTTTGCTCCTCAAGTGTGCGCTTGTGTGCTTCGAGACTACTTGGCTTCCGGCCGTTTTCCGGTGATTGCGCTCCCAATTCTGAGGTGTGTCGCACCGTGTTTGATGGCCTCTACATAGTCGTGAGACATCCCCGCAGAAATACTTTTTGCTTGAGGTTTCAGCTGCTGCACACGCTCGGAATAGTCGGCGAGCCGAGCAAATGCTCGAGCCGGTTCTTCATCTAACGGAGCAACTGCCATAATGCCCTGCAAGTTCAACCGAGATGACTGGAGCACTCTCTCCGTGAGTGCTTCGATATTTTGATCGTCCACTCCACCACGACCTGGATCATCAGTGAGATTCACTTGAATGAACGCATCAATTTGACGTTGCGTTTCTGCTTTGTCAAGCGCGTTCACCAGTCGGACACGATCCACTGAATGGATCGAGCTGGCGTAGTCGAAGATCTGTTTCGCTTTGTTCGTTTGCAACTGGCCAATATAGTTCCAAGAAACCTCAAGTTCAGCGAGCTCTTGAGCCTTCTGATGCGCTTCTTGGTGGCGATTTTCTCCCACTTGGGTGACACCGAGTCGCACTAGATTTCGAACCAACTCTGGAGGGTGGAACTTCGTCACGACAATAAGTTGTATCTCATCCGGATCGCGATTTGCTTCGCGCGCTGCATGATCGATTCGATCTTGCATAACTCGCAACCGCTGCTCAAGGTTATCAAGCTCAGCCATCGCGTCCTATTTCAGAAATTCAGGAATGTCGAGATCGTCGTCGTCTTCAACAAACTCGGGATCTTGAATTTGGGATTCGACGGACGGGTTATCCAACGGGTCCGAAAAGCGGTCAGATGAGCTGTTCCCAAACACGCCGTGTGCAGCGGCTGGTGCTTCCTCGTCTTGCGCAGCATTGGCCGCCTCTTCGACCGGGGAGGTCGAAGACTCATCTTCATAGAGACCACGGCGGGCACGTACTGGTACCTGTTGTGGCTGCTTAGTATCGGGGCCGGGGATCTTGTCAAAACCCGCGGCAATAACTGTGACTCGAACTTCGTCGCCCAGCGTGTCGTCAATAACGGTGCCAAAGATAATGTTGGCTTCTTCATGGACCACATCTTGCACGAGCGATGACGCTTCGGTGATTTCACTTAGTGCGAGGTTTGATGAGCCTTGTATCGAAAGCAGCACACCGTGGGCACCTTCAATTGAGGCTTCTAGGAGCGGAGAGGCGACAGCAAGCTCTGCTGCCTTAATCGCACGATCGGCGCCACGTGCAGAACCGATTCCCATGAGGGCAGACCCTGCTCCCTGCATCACAGATTTCACGTCTGCGAAGTCGAGGTTGATCAGGCCGGGGGTAGTAATCAAGTCGGTAATACCCTGAACACCTGCAAGCAGCACTTGATCGGCCGCGGCAAAGGCTTCGATCATGCTTATTCCAGGCTCAGAAATCTCAAGCAGGCGATCATTTGGCACGACAATGAGTGTGTCTACTTCTTCACGAAGCGTGTGAACACCGGTGTCGGCTTGTGCGGCGCGGCGCTTTCCCTCAAAGGAGAAGGGGCGCGTCACTACACCGATGGTGAGTGCACCAATTGACTTTGCGATGCGAGCTACTATTGGTGCCGCACCGGTCCCCGTCCCGCCGCCTTCACCGGCGGTTACGAAGACCATGTCTGCACCGGTAAGTGCTTCTTCGATTTCCTCTGCGTGATCTTCGGCCGCGCGGCGACCAACTTCCGGGTCGGCCCCGGCACCGAGTCCGCGTGTCAGTTCGCGTCCCACGTCAAGCTTGACGTCGGCGTCACTCAACAGCAGCGCCTGAGCGTCCGTGTTAACCGCAATGAATTCCACCCCCTTGAGACCAAGGTCGATCATGCGATTGACTGCGTTTACGCCGCCGCCACCGACGCCGACGACCTTGATAACCGCGAGATAGTTTTGGTTCATTGCCACGAGAGCCTCCGCCTCAACATTAAAGTTCAACCTGAAGGTTAAACTATGTACTGAGTAGTTCTTTACCGCATACGCTACGGCGTCGAGCTTCTTGTGCCGGGTGCGACACACCGGCAGCCAAGAGGAAAAACTTATGCCATGACTCCTGTGACGATTCGTTCCTGATTGAGCACGTCTATTCGTACACAGGCGCATTCGACGATGACACGTCAATCATCGAAACACTGGTTTCAGCCAGAGCTTTACGCATGCGATCGAGAATGACCGCTTTCACTTGTGAATCCTCGGTCCCACCCCAACGAACCTCAATGCCATCATTCAGTTGAAAGGTCACGTCATTCAACGTTGACGCATCCACCGTTGATATTTCAGCGCGCAACTTTGCAGGAACACCCCGTAAAACACCCGCGGCAGCTTGGAACGCTTCACTTCCAGGGTTACGCACGTCGCCCTCCGCCACAGGAAGCCTCTCAGGCGCTTCTTCTGATTCAGCAATCACGACACCAGCGACGTCGTACTGCCGAAACTTTTCACCTTCTTCGATCGCGAGCACTGGTACACGTTCTTGAATACGAACGACCAGTTTGTGAGGCGGGATAGTCTCGACACTAAAACTTTGGATCAGGTCGAATGATTCAAGTGCTCGGTAGACATCGTTGTCATTGACCAGTGCAATCGGAGTTCCTTCGAGCGGGTGCAGTGAATCAGCAATTTGTGCCTCTTCGACACGCTCCGCGCCAACAATTTCAATATCACGCACGTCCATAACGGGGGTGAACACTCCGATTGCGACGATAGCTGCAAGCAGTGCAATCACTCCCCCGCCGATGTACCATTTTCGGCGTTGCTTTCTACGAAACCCAGAGAACCTGCGAGATTGCCGACGGTTCTCCTTTTTCGCCTGCCGCTGCACATGTTTCAGCTGTTTTTTTGCCGCACGTACGCGACGGTCACTTTCAGCTACAGCTTCAACTGAGCTTCGTCCAGACGCGGCATTCTCGGCACGCTCAGCAGTTTCACTCCCAAACCACTTGCCAATAACACCTGCAGTGAACACGGTACGCACGCGACCACGCAGCTGGTCCTGGTGGCGGGTTGCGGCTCGCTCTTCAGCCGCGGCCAGGTACTCCGCTTCTTCCGTTTCGTTGCCTGAGTCACGAGCAGTTTCAGACGTCTGCGCAGCATCATAGGAGTCTGTGTCAAGCACTTCGGTGTCGTAAGACTCTGTTTCCGCGTCGCGGTCCCTATCCCACACCGACTGTGAACGTTCACGTTCGCGTGCCTGCGCGTTCAGCTGCGCTAAGCCCTCATCATCACGAGGTTTGCGCTTACGCGGATAAAACCATGACCGGTCTTTCGACTCTTCCCGTGACGGTTTTTGATCTTTTCCTGGATCGGGCGTGTGAGGCAGCTTGTCTGCCCAACCTCGATCGTCAAATCCTGAAGGACGCTTCATAGGTGTAAAGATCCACCGCTACGCGTTATCACTGACAGTGTCAAAACGGGAATGCAGCGCTTGTTCAATCTGTGGAATGATCTGGTAGACCGTGCCACAGCTCATCGTGACCATGACGTCGCCCGGCTGTGCGAACTCCCCTAAAAAGTCAGCGGCGTCTTGCCAGTCCGGAATATACACAACTTTTTCCGGGTCTGTGAAACGCTCAGAAACGAGTTCACCGGTCACCCCGGGCACAGGGTCTTCTCGCGCCCCATCTACCGCCAGAACAAGCGTAAAGTCGGCGCCGTGTTCAAGCACTTCAGCAAACTCACCACAGAACAATTTCGTGCGGCTGAACAAGTGCGGTTGGTGCACCGCAATTAGCCGACCCTCTCCGGAAACTGCGCGAGCAGATTCGAGCAGAGCTTCAACCTCGGTTGGGTGGTGAGCGTAATCGTCATAGACGCGAACTCCACCAATTTCGGCATGAAATTCAAAACGCCGTTTAGTGCCACCAAACTGTGCCACCGCAGCCGTGGCTTCGGTAAGCTCAGCCCCAAGCTCAAGCAAAACCGCAACAGCGCCCGTCGCGTTAATAGCGTTATGTCGCCCATATACCGACAACTGCGCGGTCGCTGATTTGCCGCCGGCTTGTACAGTGAAACGAACCGGTCCGGAATCATCAATATCGGTGATGCGCACATCCGCGTCCTCGGCTTCACCGAAGGTAACTACACCCGAACGGGTGACAGCTGCGCGCACTTCAGATGCTCCCGGGTCATCTGCGGAAATGATGACCTTCTCATTTGCCCGCTCGGCAAAGTCGACAAAGGCTTGCATAAACGCTTCACGTGATCCATAAAAATCAAGATGTTCAGGATCGACGTTCGTAATCACTGCAATCGAAGTGTCGTACAGCAGGAATGAACGATCAGACTCGTCGGCTTCGATCACCATAAGAGGGTCAGAACCGCTCCCAGAAGACACGCCAAGAGCTTCGATCACGCCACCGTTTACAAATGACGGTGACTGCTCCAAAGCAAGTAAACCGGTGACAATCATTCCAGTTGACGTAGTTTTGCCGTGCGCTCCGGCAACGGAAACTAATCGCTTGTTTTGTGCCAGCCATGCGAGCGCTTGAGATCGATGAAGCACCGTAATGTCATTGCCAAGCGCGTACTGGTATTCGGGGTTGTCTTCCCAGAGTGCGCCTGTCACAACAAGGGTCTCCGCGCCATGGGCGTGCCGAGCATCGTGACCAACTTGAACTGGGATTCCACTTTCACGAAGCGCACGAGTGGTGTAGGTTTCACTTCGATCAGACCCTGTAACCTCGACTCCGGCAGATTGCATCATGCGGGCAATGCCACTCATGCCGGACCCACCTATTCCCACAAAGTGGACTCGTCCCAAGTGGTCAGGAATCACCTGTCCAAGATCTGGGTAAATCATCGCGACTCCTACCGGGTTGACACGTTTTGCGCGTTCGTTTGCAACGGTGGCTAGCGTACTCGCCAAAGCCACTATGAGGCTGAAACCTCGCCGTATAGCAGTGAAACTTTGATTCAGACGGTGTCGTTCAGCGCGCGCTCAACCATATGAAACAACTGCTCAGTTCCGGTGAGCGTTCCGACCGTTTTTGCTAATCGAGACATTTCATCGAGACGTCGCTGATCATGCAGCAACGGAATAAGCACTGATGTCACCCAGCCCGAGGTAATGTCTGCGTCTTCGACTGTAAGTGCGCCGCCCGCTTCTACGACCGCTTTGCAGTTGAGAGATTGCTCGCCATTTCCTGATCGGTACGGTGAGAAGATAGCTGGCACGCCGAGTCCAGAGAGCTCACTAACTGTTGTTGCGCCAGCGCGTGAAACGACGAGGTCACAGGCCGCAAATGCTTGATCCATTTCATTGCAATAGGTCACAACGTGATAGCCATCAATTCCAGGATCTTGCACTTCAGTGAGCCCGCCCCAAACATGCAGAACTTCAGCGCCCGAGTCGATGAGCTTTTGCGCAGAACCGGCAATACCTTCGTTAATTCCTCGAGCGCCGAGGGAACCGCCGGTCACTAGAAGCACCGGTTTATCGGGGTGAAGACCAAATTTTTTTCGCGCTGCGCTCCGAGCTGCACGCCTATCCAACCCAGTAATTTCAGGACGCAAGGGCATCCCAGTCACTGTGGCGTTAGCAATGGGGGTGCCGGCAAACGTTACTGCAACGTGAGGCGTGTTTCTTGCACCGAGTTTGTTGGCAAGCCCAGGCAGAGCGTTAGCTTCGTGCACCACAAACGGGGTCTTTTCCTTCAACGCAGCCCGGTATGCGGGCGTTGATACGTAACCGCCAAACCCGATTACAACGTCGACATTTCGCTCCCGTATGAGGCGACGCAGTCGTTTCACTGTTGCAATATATAGTTTGGGAAACATCAAAGCATATTTCGAAGGGCGTCGCGGGAACGGTAATTTAGGAATGGTAACCAGCTCTGTGCCGTGTTCCGGAACCAGCCGAGATTCGAGGCCCTCTACAGTGCCTAACGCGATAATTGATGCGTGTGGATCGCGCTCAGTGATCTCGTCAACTAACGCCAGCAGTGGGTTCACATGGCCAGCAGTTCCGCCGCCAGCTAATAAATACGTCGTCACGGAAGCGCCTCTCGCTTTCTGGCAGAATCACGGGCGACCGAAATCACGACACCCATTGCGACCATACATGAGATGAGTGCAGTACCGCCTGCGCTCACGAGCGGCAGCGGAACACCCAACACCGGAAAAATCCGAACGACCACGCCGATGTTCACGAGTGCCTGTCCGACGATCCACACCAACACTCCACCAACAACTGCTCGTCCAAATCTGTCCGTTGCGGTTCGAATGACCTGCAGCATCGCAATGGCCAGAAATACATACACCAGGATCACCGACACTGTCCCGACCAGTCCCAGCTCTTCACCAACGATCGCAAAAATATAATCATTGTCCGCAGCCGGGAGCCACGACCACTTTGCTTTCGAGTTACCAGGCCCTACACCGAACAGTCCGCCTCCGGCAAGCGCCCACAACCCGTGGAGCGGCTGCCAGTCAATACCGGAATAGTCTTGTTCGGAAGCGCTGTGACTGAGGATACGAGCCATACGGTTCGGGCTTGTCACAACAAACACCGCCGCACCCACAGCTGCGGAGCCAATCACGACTCCGAGCGACTTCCAGCTCAGCTCACCAAAATACATCGCCCCAATGAGCAGCACTCCCATAATCAACGCCGTGCCGAGGTCGCGGCCGACCATCACGGACGTGAGTGCGAGGAATCCCCATGGAAAAGCTACCGGTACGAGCTGGTGCTTCACTTCACCGAGTAAGCGCTCCTTTTTAGCCAGAGCCGCACCCGTAACCAGAATCAATGCAAGCTTCAACGGCTCAGACGGTTGAATAGTAACCGGGCCCAGACGCAGCCAGTTACGGTTACCCCACACTTCATGCCCCAGTGGCGTAAAAACAAGAAACTGCATAACGAGCACAACAAAAAAGATGGGCAGTGCCCAACGCTTCCAAAACTCGAGTTTTCTTGTCGCAGCAAACACCATCGCTACAAGACCCAAGAGCGCAAATAAGCCTTGGCGTAGCGCACCTCCGAGAAATCCTTGATTTCGCAAAAATGATGTGACTGACGACGATGAGAGCACCATAATGATGCCAAACCCCACGAGCGCGAGGGTTCCAATCCACAAGACCAACATAGTGAGGTCAGTCTTCGGTCGGTTCTTTCCGATCCGCAACATAAATGCGCGGGACTGGTTGGCCGAGGTATTCAAGACGAGAGCCTCAGCACGGTTCGTACCGCGGCTGCAAAGCGATCACCGCGGTCGTTAAAGCTCTCAAACTGATCCATCGACGCAGCTGCAGGAGACAGCAGCACTGCGTCCCCCGAAACAGCAAACTGCGCGGCAGCTTTCACCGCTTGGATCATAACTTCGTCACCGTCAGTTGCCGTAATTTCACTCACTGCAACACCGGGTGCCGCGACACGGAGCGCGTCGAGCACCGGTTCACGATCTGAGCCGATCACCACTGCAGCGCGCAGTCGGTCACGATGTTTTGCAACAAGGTCACGAATATCGACGCCCTTGAGCAGACCGCCGAGCACCCAAATCACGCTTTTGTGTGCATTCAGTGCAGCATTTGCGGCATGAACATTTGTTGCTTTCGAGTCATCGATCCAGAAAATCCCGTTCTCCACTGCGACCACTTCTGCACGATGTGCATCTGGAGTGAAGTTGAGCACTGCGCCAGCAATCTCTTCAGGTGCAACCCCGTATGAGCGGGCCAGAGCGGTGGCCGCAAGAATATTCTGAATCATGTGCGGCTGAGCGATGCCCTGCTCGCGTAGTTCGTCAAGAGTGAGTAGCTCGAGCGCGGCTGTCGCACGATCTTCATTAAACGTGCGATCGGCAAGAATATCTTCCACCACTCCTGCACCTGATCGAGGTGGCACATCGAGTCCGAAGCTCACGGCACGGGCTCCCTCTTGTACCTCTGCGTTTTCGACCATGCGCAGCGTGACCTCGTCGGCACGGTTATAGACGCATGCGATGCGCGTGTTTTCGTATACTTTTGCTTTGGCGGCCCGATAGCCTTCAGCACTGCCGTGCCAGTCAATGTGATCATCGGCAATATTGAGACACACACTCGCGTACGGCTCAATGTGTTGTAGTCGTTCGAGCTGAAAACTTGAGAGTTCAACGACGAGCACGTCAAAGCCCTCAGGGTCACGTAGCGCGTCAAGGATTGGTGTGCCAATATTCCCCACGGGCGCAGACCTGTAGCCAGCCGTTACGAGCATGTGCGCAAGCAGTTGAGATGTCGTGGTTTTACCGTTGGTTCCCGTGACACAAATCCAGTCGGCCACGCTGCGCGTTTTGTCACGCAAGCGCCAACCGAGATCAATATCACCCCAGACTGGAATCCCTTCAGAAAGGGCCCATTGCGTCAATAAATGATCTGGCCGATACCCGGGCGAGACGACAACAAGCTCGGGGTCAAACCCACGCAAGTCAGTCAACTGCTCTTGATCATCAGGCAGCACAACATATTCAGAACCAATGATTTGCAGCAGCTGTTCACGCTCCGCATCAGGTGCGCCAGCTATTACTCGTACCCGTGCTCCGAGTTCCACGAGCGTGTCCGCGACAGAAAACCCAGTGACTCCCAGCCCCAGGACTGCGACGCGTAGGTCGCTCCAATCATCATGCCAACTGGTGAGTGACTCAACACGTGCGGCTGACTTAGAACCCATTTGCGAAGATCCATTCTGCATAGAACAGGCCGACAGCAAGCATTACAAACACCGCTGCGACGATCCAAAAGCGCACAACGACGGTGACTTCTTTCCACCCTTTCAACTCGAAATGATGGTGGATCGGACTCATTAAGAAGATTCGTTTACCCTTGGTAACTTTGAAGTACAGCCGTTGAAGAATCACTGACCCTGCTTCGATGAGGAAAAGTCCGCCCAAGATAATGAGCAGCAGTTCAGTTCTGCTGAGAATCGCGAGTGCCGCGATTGCGCCACCGATACCCATTGAACCGGTGTCTCCCATATACAGGTGCGCGGGAGAAGTGTTCCACCACAGGAAGCCAACTAGACCACCAACGAAAGCTGCGGAAACCACTGCGAGATCCATGGGGTCCCGCACCATATAGCAGCCTGGTTCAGCTATTTCAATGGCACAGCTTTGGCTTGACTGCCAAAACCCAACGAGCAGGTACGCGCCAAAAACGAATGTAGAAACACCTGCTGCTAGACCGTCGAGTCCATCGGTGAGGTTCACCGAGTTGGAGGTGGCCGTCGTGATGAGCACCACCCAAGTGATGAAAAGGATCATGCCGACAACCACGCCTAAGCTCAGGAAGTCGACCGGGAGATCTCTGAAGAACGAAATAGCAGTAGATGCCGGGGTGAGACCGTTTTTATTGGGAAATCCGAGTGCAAGTATTGCAAAGAGAACACCGACGATAATTTGGCCGGTAATTTTAGCCCAGCCGCCGAGTCCAAGTGATTGCTGTTTACGTGTTTTGAGATAGTCGTCCAGAAAACCTACAACACCACAGCCGACGGCCATGAGCAACACCAACATTGCTGAAATTGTTGGTGGCTCCTGCATGATCAGTTTCGCGAGAAAATATGAAACAAGCGCACCCGAAATGAAAACAAGACCACCCATGGTGGGGGTGCCGCGCTTCGAATAGTGCGACTTGGGCCCGTCTTCTCGAATGAACTGACCCCAGCGCAGTCTGCGGAATCCCCGGATAAACAAGGGCGTCAGAAATAATGAATATATCAGGGAGAGCGCACCAGCAAGGATGAGAGCGATCATGCGAGTGCCTCCCCGAGTTGGTCACCTAAGAAGCGTAACCCTGCTGAGTTAGATGACTTCACGAGTACGGTGTCGTGAGGCCGAATACTCCGAATGAGATAATCGAGTGCTTCATCAGTACGCGGGAAGTATTTTGCGGCTTCGTCTTCCCACGCCCCCTCATTCACAGCGCTAATGTACATGCGACGTACCGAGTCACCGACCACAACAGTTTCTGAAATCCGTAACCGTACCGCTTGGATTCCAATTTGATCGTGAGCTTCACCTGAGAACTCCCCAAGCTCACTCATCTCACCCAGAACGGCAACTGTGCGGCCGTTTGGCTTACCGATCTGCGCGAGCGTTTTGAGCGCTGCACTCATCGAATCAGGACTTGCATTGTAGGCATCATTCACAATCGTAATGCCGTCTTTGCAGGGAATCACTTCCATGCGCCATTTTGCAGGCCGCGTGGTGCGTTCAAGAACGTCCACAATTGTTGCTAGGTCAAGCCCAAGCTCATACGCGATCGTTGTCGCTGCGAGCGCGTTCGTGACGTGGTGTTCTCCAAGTACAGGAAACCTCACTTCTCGCTCTTCACCATCAATTGTGAGCACAAACGACGTTCCTTGGGCATCACTTGAGATGTTGCTTGCTTGAACATCTGCCCGTTCATCCGTCCCGAACAGTCGCACGCGGGCATCGGTGAGTTCTGCCATAGAACGCACTCTTGGATCGTCACTGTTCAAAACTGCGACACTATTCGAACTGAGTTCGTCAACCATTTCACTTTTCGTGCGGAAAGTGGTTTCGATGCCGCCAAATTCACCTGCGTGTGCGAACCCCACCGTGAGCACAACCCCAATGTCAGGCGGAGCCATGTGGGTGAGACGGTGAATTTCTCCTGGGGCACTCGCACCCATTTCTGCGACGAGAAATTGTGTTGAGTCCGTCACCCGGAGCATAGTCAGTGGTCCACCAACTTCATTATTGAAGGATTTCTCAGAAGCAACGGTCTCCCCAAGCTGAGACAGCATTGAGCCCACAAGGTTCTTCGTCGTGGTTTTGCCGTTGGAGCCGGTAATCCCGATAATCGAGAGCGTGCCTGCTGCATGCACGGCGTGCACAACATGCTTCGCAAGGGCACCGAGCGCTTCGGTGGAATCATTGACGATAATGTGCGGACGCCGGTCATCGGTCACACGTTCTGCAACGATGAGCACGGCCCCACGGTCGATAGCCGAGCTCACAAATCGGTGACCGTCGGTTTCCTCACCTCTGCGCGCGAAAAAGATTTGTCCTTCGCCCACTTCACGAGAGTCAGTCTGGGAAATGCCGTCAACAACCGTGTCTTCGGATGCGCTACTTGAGCCCAGGGCAAGGCTGCCCGAGACTGCGCGCGCGATTTCGCTCAGCGTTAGGGCAATCATGCAATAATTCCTGCCTCACGGAGTGCTCCGCGAACTTCATCTCGGGCCGAAAATTCAATATGTTCTCCGGCAACTTCTTGGGTCGTTTCATGACCTGGTCCGGCATACAGAATAACGTCATTTGGACCAGCGAGCTGTATTGCCGCGCTAATAGCGTCTCGTTGATCAGGTATCTCATGCAGTTCAGCAAGCCCTCCGCTAGCTTTTGCGCCGTCAATCAGCTGCTTTCGGATGGACGCGGGGTCTTCAAACCGAGGGTTATAGTCACAGATGATTACGTGCGCAGCCCCCTGGGCCGCGATCGCTCCCATAGCTGCTCGTTTCGTCTGGTCTCGATCTCCGTCGGCACCAATAATAAAGATTATTTTTCCTTCGGTGACCTCACCAAGCGCCTCCAGCATTGCTTGGAACGCTCCCGGCGTATGCCCGTAATCAACGAAAAATCTCGGCCCTGACCCGCCCTCGGTCATCTCTTCGAGCCGACCAGGAATGTAAAGCGGTACACGACCGTTCTTCAACCCCGCACGAACTTCGTCAAGCGAAATACCTGCTTCGTGAAGCATGACAAGTGCGAGCGCGACGTTTTCAGCCATGAATTTTCCGAAGAGCGGAACACTCCCCCGAAAGTACTGATTATCTGGCCCCTGCAGGACGAAGGACACTCCGTCGAGGGTATTTCGCGTGACGGCCATATGCCAGTCGGCTTCGTGCCCGAATTCTGTAGCTAAGCGCGTCACAGGAATCTTGCTCTCTTTTACAACACGTACGCCTTCTGGACTATCAACTACAACAACCCCTCGATCTGCAAATTCTGGGGTGAAGAGCGCTTGCTTAGCCTCGAAATATTGGTCCATGCTGGCAAATTCGTCAAGGTGGTCCTGAGAGAAGTTGTTAAAAGCCGCAACATCGAAACGAATACCGTCAAGCCGGTGTCGTACGAGCGCTTGCGCGCTCACTTCAATCAGGACATCGTTGACATGTTCTTCACGCATCCGCGAGACGAGTCCATGCATTTCAGAAGCCTCTGGCGTCGTGAGTCGGCTTTCGATGACCTGCTCACCAATCCGGCGCTCGGCTGTCGAGGACAAACCTACGGTGTGACCAGCGGCTTCGAGAAGTGCAGCCAGGGCGTAGATGACGCTAGTTTTTCCGTTGGTACCCGTTATGCCAAAGAAATTTGCCTTGTTGTCATCTGGGTAAATCAGTTTTGAGAGTGCGCCAAGTATGTTTCGTGGGTGCTCGTCGGTCACGAGTATTGGTAGGTCAATATGTTCAAGCAGCAGCGCGCCAGCTTCGTCGGTGAAAATTGCGACAGCTCCAAGGTCAGCTGCTTGTTGTGAGAAACTTGCTCCATGCTGGTTCGCCCCGGGCATTCCCACATACAGGTCGCCCACGCGTACGTCACGGGAGTCTAGGGTGACTCCCGTGACTGTTTTCCCGATCAGATCTCCCTGGGTTCGCCGCGCGAACTGATCCGCAATCTCACCGAGCGAAGTAGGCGTGGGCCGATTTGGCCGAATGCTCAACGAGTTCGTCAACGTACACTCTTTCCTGCTAATTCAACGGGTAGGGCTCAAAAGTCCCTGTCGATGGTGGAATATGGAAGTGTCGAATCACAGCTTCTGCTGTGTCTCGCCATGAGGTCTTAGAAACCACGGCCCCACTTTGTTCCGTCGGGTAGGCAACTGTTGAAATCACAACATACTGTGGATCGTCCACTGGGAAAAATCCAGAGAAGGTATAGACATAGTCTGGTCGGTACCCACCCTGACCGTCGGGCTGCTCACCAGTAGCTGTTTTTCCTGCCAGGCGATAACCCGGAATTCCTGTGTGTTCTTCGATAAAGGAATCATTCGCGGTAGTTTCAAGAATACGCGTGACTTGATCGGCCGTATCCTTTTTAATCGCAGTCACGCTGTCGCCATGATCTGGGGTATGCACATTGCCATCGGCATCAGTGCACGTTTTAACCAGTGTGGGCGGAATACGTTCACCGCCATTAGCGAGGGTCTGAAAAACTCCTGCTGTTTGCACAATCGTTGTTGACAGCCCCTGACCAAACATTGTCGCGAAATTCGTTTGCCGGTCCCATTCGTCAGGCTCGTATAACAATCCTGAGTCTTCAAGCGGCATGCCAGCATCAGTCGATTCGCCGAGGCCAAACTTTCGCAGATAGTCGTACCTGACGTCACCAGAAAGGCGTGAGCCAAGAGTTGCTGTTCCAACGTTGGATGACTGAACAATAATGCCAGCTAATGTCATTCGTTCTGGCTCATGGTAGAACGCGTCTTTGAAATAGACGCCATTTTCTTCCTCTTCATAAGCGTACGGAATCACTTCGGCCGAGCCTGGAGTAGCAGCCCCTTGATCGATCAGCGCACTTGCCGTGATCACTTTCATAGATGAGCCCGGCTCGTACGGATTAATAAAAGCGCGCGCGTCTCGTCGAGATGGATCTGAATCGGACACATTATTTGGGTCAACCGAATCATCTTCCGCTACCGCAATGAGTTCACCGGTTTTGACGTCCATAACAACTTGCATGACCCACTCAGCGCCCGATTCACCTCGGACACGGTTGACAACTTGTTGCGCTTGCCACTGCAGGTCACGGTCGATGCTGAGTTCGACTGTTCCACCGTTGTGGGCTTCCTCAGCCACGACCATACTTCCGGGAAGCGCAACGCCGTCCGCGCTACGCTCATACGTTTCAGAACCGTCGGTTCCGGCAAGGCATTTATTCTGCGAAAGCTCAATACCAGCCTGCGGTTCGCCTTCGTTACCGAAGAAACCGATCAAGTTACCTGCAACCGCACCATTTGGGTAGGTTCGGTTAAAATCTGAGGCAAATGTGAGCCAGGGAATTTGGAGTTTTTTCAACTGGTTGAGCTGCGCCAGACTCACTCGACGTTTCACATATGCAAAGTCTGATTTTGGGTTTTCTTTCAGCGCCTCGTCAACTATTTTTTGTATATCATCCGCGCTTTGTCCGGTGATCTTTCCGATCTCGCCAAACGCGTCATAACTTGTGACGGTTTCTGTCTCGGGTCCGTTGCCAATAAGTCGTAGAAACTCCGCGCCGTTTAACTGCGTGTTTTTCGGCGATAGCTGCACATCATAGCGTTCATTTGTTGTTGCAAGAACCGAACCGTTTCGGTCGACGATGTCGCCGCGTACGGCGGGAGTCGTGACCGGTACCGCACGCTTCCCACGGGACGCCTCGTTGAGTTCAGATGCGCTTACGACCTGCACGTCGATGAGCCGAACCATAAAGGTTAAAGCGGTAACCGCGACGATGAGAAGCGCGAGCCCACGTCGAAATCGTCGAGTTTTTGGTTCAGCCATGGCTTTCCCCCTCGTCGATTCTTAGTGCGTGTCTGGCGCTGGCAAATTACCTTTCCAAACTACCGGCGCATCTGTGTTTCCTGCTGCACTTGCAGCGGCTTGTCCCGCAGATCGCGAGGTCTCCTCTCCGTTCGCATCAACGAGCGGCACATTACTCAACGTCGCGTTGGGTACTGAGTTCGTCACCGCAGCTTCGGTGGCATCTCCCTGCGCTCCCAAGACTGCGCCATCACTGAGCCGAAGGTATGAGGGCTGTACGTTCTGCACCATGCCGAGCGAAGCCGCGTTTTCTGCGAGGTTTTGCGGCGACGCGAGTGCTTCTACGTTTTGCTGCAGGGTGCGTTCGACGCGTGACAGGTCTCTCTGCTGCACCTGCAAACCATCGAGCTCGTAAGCATCGGCGGTTTGCAAAATACTGAGACAAAGTTGAGCAGCAATAATGAGTACCGCAGTAATTCCGGCTGCAAGACCCACTACCCCGGGGCTGAGCCGACCTTTTCCTGGCTGCGCGAGCGTTAGGTGACGTGACCGTTTTGCTTCGTCAGGTCGCTGCGACGGGCGGGCCGGGGTGGTTTGACGTAAGAGTGGGCTGGTCATACTGCTTCTCTCATCCGTTCTGCGGCTCGCAGTCGCGCAGGAATCGATCGGGGGTTAGATTGTTGTTCTTCTTCGCTCGCACGTTCTGCTCCACGAGTGAGCAGTTTGAATTGAGGAAGATGTTCAGGAAGCTCAACGGGAAGCCCGGTAGGGGCTGTTGATGTCGACGCGGTGACCAGCGTGCGTTTGACGATGCGGTCTTCATGCGATTGATACGCCATGACGACAATGCGTCCGCCCACTCTCAGTGCGTCTAGGGCCTGAGGTATCGCAGTTTTAACCGCAGCTAGTTCATCGTTTACCGCGACGCGCAGCGCCTGAAAGACTCGTTTTGCGGGGTGGCGCTGATTCTTTATTTTCGCTGGCGTAGCGTCTTGAAGAATGTCGACGAGTTGACCACTTCTTGTGATCGCGGTCTCTTCGCGTGCTCTCACGATTGCGGCGGCGTATCGTCCTGCAAGGGGTTCGTCGCCATACTCACGGATAAGCTGCCTCAGTTCCTGCTCATCAATCCGGGCAATCAGTTCAGCCGCAGACTCGTCCGAGGTTTGGTCCATTCGCATATCTAGTGGAGCATCTTGTGCGTACGCGAACCCACGCTCTGCCTCATCGAGCTGGAGTGACGACACACCCAGGTCAAAAAGCACTCCGTCGACGTGTGAAATGCCTTCGTTCACCAGGACTTCACCGATGCCGTCAAACACGGTGTGGACGGGATGGAACCGATTGCCAAACACTGCGAGACGTTGGCTCGCAATTTTAAGTGCCTCGGTATCGCGGTCCAGCCCGATCACAGTCAGATCTGGAAAACGCTGGAGCATGCGTGCCGTGTGGCCGCCCATTCCCAAAGTTGCGTCAATGACGACTGCCTTGCGTGACAAAATTGCGGGTTCGAGCAGGTCAACGCACCGTTCCAGCATGACCGGGGTGTGGATCTCGTTTGGCTCTGAGAAGTTGACAGTTGAGTTCATATCAGTGATCGGACTAGAGCTGAATTCCTGAATCCCTGTCATCCAACCTGACACCGGGGAAGGTGCGTCAGGGAAGTTGACATGGGAATCACGAACTCAGCTAGAACATGCCCGGAATCACCTCCTCCTCAACATCAGCGAAGGATTGCTCTTGTTCACTCAAGTAGGTTTGCCAGGTTTCGGCGTCCCAGATTTCTGCCCGAGTGCCCGCACCAATGACCGCGAGATCGCGGTCAAGTCCTGCATACTCTCGCAGTGCGCTTGGAACGGTAACTCGGTTTTGCTTGTCAGGCGTCTCGTCATGAGCACCTGACAGGAATACACGGAGGTAATCACGCCCTTGCTTGGACGTAATTGGTGCTTGGCGAATGCGTTCGTGCATGTCTGCAAATTCGCTCGCGCTGAACACGTAGAGGCAACGTTCTTGGCCTCTGGTAATCACGAGGCCGTTTCCTAGTTCCGCACGAAACTTGGCTGGAAGGATAAGGCGGCCTTTGTCATCAAGCTTCGGGGTAAAAGTACCAAGAAACATGAGCCACCTCCTTCCAACATTTTTAACGTTGGCCCCACTTTACTCCACTTAGCACCACATGCAATGACATACGTGGCTTTTTTCATGGAAATACGCTGAATATTCCTTGAAATTATGCCGGTGGATTGAAGTGGAGGAAATCTGGATCAACTTTCGCCTTTTCTGAGGATAAGCAGCCCAGAACCTTGAATGACGCGCCACCGCCTGGGCAGTTGGGGCATCAAAGATTACGCTCGAGCACAGTGATGGAGCGAAGTGGGGAGATGTCCAGAGCACACAAAAAGGCCGCGACGATAATTCGTCGCGGCCTAGGTTTCTAAATGACTCGCTGCCTCACAGAGGCGTAAATTTTGTTATCGGTCACCGTTCATACGTTCGTCCCAGCGTCGCTCCATTTTCTCGTTGAGTGATTCGCTGGATTTCTTAGTCGCACCGCTACCGGATGACCCACCAGCGGTGGGACCCTCAGCCTGCGCGTCAACAGAGCCGTCTCCAGGCTTACCCGGAACCAAGCAGCGTGTAACGCCTACAATCATGACTGCGAAGCCGATCACGCCGAGCCAGATCAATGTGAAGGCAACCGCCGCAATCAGCACACCGATTCCAAGAAGCGTGACAAGGATACCAATCGCCAACATGCGGTAGTTCACCCCGCGAGGCCGACCCGAATGTGTACTCATCACATCGGCTTCGCTGAGGTAAAAGCCACGTTCCATTTCTTCGAGCATCTTCTGCTCGCGCTCTGAAAGCGCCATTTCACGTACCCCCTGAGCCGAAACTTCTAGTTCCCATCAGTTTACGCGTACCGGTCGCGCTAAGCTAGCCAGGATGAATGATCACACGCGACTCAAAGGTCTCGTCCAGGCGCGCATCAACGAGTTCTTGGCCGAGAAGCGTTCTGCACTGAAGACAATCAGTGAGGACCTCACCCCGGTCTTTGACGAGCTCGAAAACTTTCTTGCGGGCGGTAAACGCTTTCGGGCGTACTGCCTCCTGCTCGGATTTCGCAGCGCGACCCAACTTCGTATCTACACTAAAACTCCTGAAGTGGAACGCGTCGTGAATGCTGCCGCGGCTCTCGAACTCTTTCACGCTGCGGCACTCGTTCACGACGACATCATCGACCGATCGGACACTCGTCGCGGTCGTCCAGCAGTGCATCGCGTCTTTGACGGTCTCCACACCGCGAACTCGTGGAAGGGTTCGGCAAGCCATTTCGGCATTTCAGTTGCGCTGCTCGTAGGTGACATTCTGCAATCGTGGGCTGATGAACTCTTCCAATCCGCAATCGAGCAGACCCAAGACCTCGATGCTGGCCGAGAAGCCCGGGCACAGTTCAATCGAATGCGCACCGAGGTCGCCTACGGTCAGTACTTTGATGCGCTCGAAGAGCAGCACATGGACTTTTCGGAACATTCAACTCAACTCGAACGATCCACACGCATTCTGCTATATAAGTCAGCAAAATACAGTGTCGAAGCACCACTTCTCATAGGGGCAAGCCTCGCCGGGGCTGACGGTTCACTTCTTGAGGTGCTCTCAGGCTACGGAATACCAGTAGGTGTGGCGTTTCAATTACGTGACGACATTTTGGGCGTATTTGGTGACCCTGAGATTACTGGCAAGCCCAGCGGAGACGACCTCATCGAAGGAAAACGCACTGTGCTTGTGACGCTCGCGCGAGAGCCACTACCACTCACACAGCGTCGTGTGTTCGATGAAATGCTCGGCGATGCTCTGTCGGACGATCAAGTTTTCATGATGCAGCGCACGATTCGCGACAGCGGTGCGCTCGCCCAGGTCGAAGAAATGATTCAACGAAATATCGGACGTGCGCAAAAGGCTGCCAGACACCCAGAAATTGCGAGCGAAGCGGTCGAACAACTCGTCGACCTAGCCGACAAAATGGGCCGTCGCGACTACTAGGTTGTTACAGCTTTTCTAGTCAAGGTCCGCGAGCTGCGCGGCTCGACGAACCACCGCCTTTTTTCCTGCACGGAGTTCATCGATGGGACGTGCACCGAGCTGGTCGTTCTCGGTTACGAGCCAGCCCACAACTTCGTCGTTCTCAAGCCCTTGATCAAGCAGCTGCATAATTGTTCCGCGCAGCGACGACAATACTTGCCCATCAAGGATGCAGTCCTTCGGCACACTCAAAATGCCATCGATACGTGTCGCGGCAAGCGAGTGGTCCTCGATCAAACGGTGAATTTTACTCGGAGATATGTCAAGAATCTCCATTAAGTCGGGTACGGTCAAAAACTCGGTGGTTCCATAGCCAGTCACGTTCAACACTCTACCGAATACTAGAGCTGTTTGACACCAAGCTTGGGGCACACCGCTCACGCTTCACCGCTTCCGCACCTCTATCTCATAAACTCCAGGGGTGAGCTATGCCAGCCGCGACCAGTTCCTAGGTCGCACCCTCGATGATCGCTACCGCGTGCGTTCGCGCATCGCACGCGGCGGTATGGGCATGGTATATCTCGCGGACGATCTACGTCTCGGTCGTAAAGTTGCTGTGAAAATCATGCACCCGCATCTTGTCGATGACGACACATTCGTGCGTCGTTTTGAAAAAGAAGCCCACGCAGCCGCACGCTTAAATGACCAGAACGTTGTCAACGTGTTTGACCAAGGCTTCGATGGCGAGGCCCCGTACCTTGTCATGGAGTACGTGCCAGGTATCACGCTTCGGCAGCTCCTGAAACAGCAGAAGAGACTCACCGCTGATCAGGCAATTGAGATCAGCGAAGCCGTTCTCAGCGGGCTCTCCGCAGCTCACCAGGCCGGATTCATCCACCGCGACGTCAAGCCAGAAAATGTTTTCCTTGCCGACGACGGCGGCATCAAAATTGGCGATTTCGGTCTCGCACGTTCTGCAAGCGCCAACACTACGACCGGTCAAGCCCTGTTAGGCACAATCGCGTATCTCTCCCCTGAGCTCGTGACCCGTGGCGTGGCTGACGCTCGAAGTGACGTCTATGCGTTTGGCATCATGCTGTACGAGATGCTGACCGGTGTTCAGCCATATCGTGGTGAGCAGGCAGTGCAAATTGCCTACATGCATGCTCACGAAGACGTGCCAGCACCTTCGCAAGTCAGTTCTGAGTCAACTCCGGAACTTGATGAGCTCGTGCGTTGGACTACTGCGCGAGACCCGGAAAAGCGCCCGCGAGACGCCACCGTCACTTTAACCCGAATGCGCCACCTCCTCGGCACCGGCTTGGCGGCCGCGACGCGTGAACTGCCGCAAGAAGATCACACGATGGTGCTAGATTCTGGTGACACTGCAGCAACGACGATGTTGCGCGAGCCGGAGTCTACACGAATCGCTCGTGCACAAAGTAAACCGCCGACACCGCCACGTCTGCCGGCCACCCCACTTGGTCAGCTTCAATCCGTGACAGAAAAACGTCGCTCGCGAGGACGAATAGTCGCAGTAATTATTGTTTTTCTGGCACTCATCATTGGCGGGACAGGTTGGTGGTTTGGGCAAGGGCCTGGAGCGAAGGTGAAGATCCCAGATGTAGCAGCCCAGGAGTTTGATGCCGCTGCCTCGACGTTAGCGGACTTGGGGCTGACGGTTCAGCCAACTGAGTGTCACAGCCTCGACGTACCTGAGGGCCAGGCAGTAAGCACCGCTCCTGAGTCTGGAAGTCGAGTGGAACCCGAAAGTGAAGTCGAGTTGTGCCGGTCACTTGGGCCCGAACTTCTTGATGTTCCGCAAATCGTTGGACTTGAGCAAAGTGAGGCTGAAAAAGCGATCGTCGATGCCGGCTTTACTTTTGGCGACGTCACTGACACGCAATTTTCCGAAGAAGCTGAAGGCATCGTTCTTGCAGCTGTTGACGAAAACGGGGATGCGCTTAACGAACAGTACCCCGAACAGGGAACTGTCGATGTCGTTGTTTCTGCGGGCACAGTTCCAGCTGTTTCTGGTCTCAGTCAAGACGACGCAACCACGGCGTTAGCTGATGTCGATCTCACCGTTGATAGTTCAGGGAATATCGAGTCCTACAGTGACGATGTGAGCGAAGGGCTGGTCATTGGTTTGACGGAATCAGACGGTCCAATTCGTCCCGGTGATGCAGTATCCCTCAACGTGTCCTTAGGCCCTGAACTTTTTCAGGTTCCAGACGTCGTCGGAAAACGCATGAAGGAAGCCGTGCAGATATTGAACGACGCTGGCTTCGAGACGAAAACGGATGTCCCTGACTTACTGCAGAATGCTGTCCGGGTGAGCGAGACCGCCCCTGAGGCCGGCACCGAAGCCGAGAAAGGCACAGTCGTCACCCTAGGGTTCGAACTGTAGCCTCTAACGGCTTCGCGCACGAACTACTGGTGTTTCTTGAGCTCTTCAGCGACCTGGAATGCCAGCTCGAGTGACTGCATATGATTGAGGCGCGGGTCACACAGTGACTCGTAGCGCGTCTCAAGGGCCTGCTCGTCAATGTTTTCTGACCCGCCCAAGCACTCAGTCACGTCATCGCCCGTAAGTTCTACGTGGATGCCACCAGGCACGGTTCCCGCTTCACGATGCGCTTCAAAGAAGCCCTTCAGTTCATCCATGACGTCATCGAAGCGACGCGTCTTAAAACCATTTGCTGAGGTGATTCCGTTGCCATGCATTGGATCAGTCACCCACAGCGGCTGTGCGCCAGCATCATGCACTCCCGCAAGCAGCGGAGGCAGCGCATCACGAATCTTGCCTGCTCCCATGCGAGTGATAAACGTCAGACGACCCGGCTCACGTTCGGGGTCAAGCTTGTCGATGAGGCGAAGCGCGTCATCAACGGTTGCGGTCGGTCCCAGCTTGACACCGATCGGGTTACGTACCTTTGACAGGTAGTCAACATGTGCGCCATCCAGGTCGCGGGTACGCTCACCGATCCACAAAAAGTGGCTCGATGTGTCGTAGATCTGGCCAGTACGCGAATCAATACGTGTCAGAGGGCGCTCGTAGTCGAGCAGCAGCGCCTCGTGGCTCACGTAGAACTCAGTACGCTTCAGATCTGAGAAGTCGGCTCCACAGGCGTACATAAACCGAACCGCTCGATCGATTTCAGCGGCGAGCGCTTCATAACGATGATTTGCTGGATTCGAAACGAAACCCTTATTCCAGCTGTGAACTTCACGAAGGTCAGCAAACCCACCCTGCGTAAAGGCCCGAATGAGGTTCAGCGTTGACGCCGATACGTGGTAGCCCTGAACAAGGCGGTTTGGGTCTGCAGTGCGTGATTCTGTGGTGAAGTCGTATCCGTTCACAAGATCACCGCGGTAGGCGGGAAGCGTGATGTCTTCGCGCGTCTCACTGGTACTTGAACGAGGTTTTGCGAACTGGCCGGCCATGCGGCCAACTTTGATGACCGGCATTGACGCACCGTAGGTGAGTACGACGGCCATCTGCAGCAGTGTCTTCACACGGTCGCGAATCTCGTCGGCGGTAGCGCCGGCAAAGGTTTCAGCGCAGTCGCCGCCTTGCAGCAGAAACGCTTCTCCCTTTGCGGCCTCAGCTAGTCGACGTTTGAGTTTGTCTGCTTCGCCAGCGAAGACCAGAGGAGGCTGGGCAGAGAGGTTATCTTGCGCGGCCTGTAATGCGTTGGCATCGGGCCATTCGGGCTGTTGTTTGGCATCAAGTTCACGATAGCGGTCAAGCTCCTCAAGCAGCAGTTGTCCATCTGCGTGGTGAGTATCATGCGCGCTCACGTGAGCCCCCTTTGTGTAGTACTTTTCTCAGCCCACTACCAATTAGGTAGAGATACTCCAGCTTAGCCGGTTCTTGTTCCGGAATTTACCGTTTCGCTGAGCGCTTAGCCCTGCTGGCGTGCCTTTGCACTTGACGCGTACACATCAACATATTGTTGACCGCTCAGCTGTTGAATCTCATACATGATTTCATCGGTGATGCTTCGCAGGACGAAACGGTCGGACGTCATTTCGGAGAACCGTGAAAAGTCCATTGGTTTGCCAATAACTGTTCCAATTCGACGAATGCGAGGAATCTTCGTCCCGATCGGCATTGCCTCGTTGGTGTTGATCATGACGATGGGAACCACGAGAGCACCAGATTCAAGTGCAAGGCGTGCGACGCCTGTCCGTCCTCGATAGAGACTCCCGTCCGGGCTGCGGGTCCCCTCAGGGTAAATACCGAGCACTTCACCACGTTCGAGGATTGATAGGCCAGTGCTCAGTGATGCTTCAGATTTCTTGCCGCCAGAGCGGTCAATCGGTAATTGCCCGATCGAAAGCATGAAGTTTTTGACGAACCAGCCGCCGATGCCTTTGCCTGTGAAATAGTCACTCTTCGCGAGGAAGTACACGCGACGGTCGATCATGAGTGGCATAAAAAAAGAGTCGATAACCGACATATGGTTGCCAACAATGATGACCGGTCCCGACTTTGGAATGTTTTCGTTACCTTCAACCCAGGGTCGGTAAATGGTCTTCAGCAGCGGTCCGATCACCAAGTGCTTCAGAATCCAGTAGAACACGCGCCATGGTCCTTTCGTCGATGCTCTTTGACAATACCGGAGACCGCATACCTTTCGCGGTAACCACGAAAAGAATTACGAAGTCAAATGCATCGTGTGACGGTTCCTAGGCTCTTGAACGAGATAGGGTTGGAGTATCAAACTACCCCGGTATGCGAACTATCGAAGGAGCTAGTCGAGTGAATACCAGCGAAACCCCGATACTTATCCCCGAGTCCCCTGAGGACAACGTGACTGACTTGCTTGAGGCACGTTTGGCCGCATCACCGGATCGCACTTTGTTTAGCGTCCCCAATGGTGACGACTGGACGCATTACACGGTGAGGGAATTTCATGAGCAGGTGATTGCGCTCGCAAAAGGCTTCGTTGCTGCTGGAGTCGAGCCGGGCGAGCGTGTCGGCATCATGTGCACCACACGATATGAGTGGACGTTGATCGACTTTGCACTCCACTACGCTGGCGCGCTGCTCGTACCCATCTACGAAACATCATCTCCGCTTCAGGTGCATTGGATTCTTGAAAACTCTGGCGCCACAAGCATCATCACTGAAACCCACGATCACTACGAACGTTATTCAGATGTGAAGAGTGACCTGGCTCGGATTCATCGTGAGTGGATCCTGGACGACGGGGCCCTTGCTGATCTGGTTGCCAAGGGCACTGAAGTTCCAGATGAAGAAATTGAACGACGCCGGTCACTGGCAAACGGCGATGATCCTGCGACTATTATTTATACTTCGGGCTCATTCGGACGCCCCAAAGGCTGTGTCATTACTCATTCGAACTTCGTTTCACTGTCACGAAATGCGGCAGCAGGTCTTGAAGAAGTTGTGAACCGCGATGGTGCCTCCACCGTGATGTTTATTACGCTTGCACACGTTTTTGCGCGTTTTATTTCTGTGCTCGCTATACATGGTGGGGTGCGAGTGGGGCACTCTGACACGTCGAACCTCTTGAAGTCGCTCGGCAGCTTCAAACCGACATTCTTGTTAGTGGTTCCTCGAGTTTTTGAGAAAGTTTATAACAGCGCTGAGCAGAAAGCTGAAGGTGACGGCAAGGGCAAAATTTTCCGCGCGGCTGCCAGCGTTGCAGTGAAATACTCACGCGCGCAGGATGCTGGCAAGGTTCCGTTCATGCTCGGTCTCAAATTCAAGCTGTTCGACAAACTCGTTTTCGGAAAACTTCGGGCTGCACTCGGTGGCAACGTGGAATACGCTGTATCCGGCTCAGCACCTCTCAGTTCCTACCTCGGACATTTCTATAAGGCGCTCGGCGTGCAGATCCTTGAAGGCTATGGCCTGACTGAAACGACCGCTCCGGCCACAGTGAATTTACCTGCTCACTTTAAAATCGGGACGGTCGGTCCAGCGCTGCCTGGTAACACCGTCAAAATTGGTGAGAATGATGAAGTGTTGGTGAAGGGAATCTGTGTCTTCAAGGAGTACTGGAACGACCCCGAACGTACTCAAGACGCATTCACCGAAGACGGCTACTTCCGCACGGGCGATATGGGAGTCATCGACGACGATGGCTATTTGAAGATCACCGGTCGGCTTAAAGAGATCATTGTGACCGCCGGCGGTAAGAACGTTGCCCCGGGCGTGCTCGAGGATGTTATGCGCTCTAACACGATTATTGGTCAGCCTGTGGTGGTGGGAGAACAAAAACCGTTTATCGCAGCGATCATTACACTCGACACCGAGATGTTACCCACGTGGTTGAAAAATCAGGGTGAGGATCCAGATATGTCGCTCGAGGAAGCCTCGGTGAACGAAAAAGTGATTGCCGAAGTACAACGCACTGTGGATGAAGCGAACAAACAGGTCTCACGTGCGGAGTCGGTACGAAAGTTCCGAATATTGCCGGTTGAGTTCACTGAAGCGTCGGGCCACCTCACCCCGAAACTCAGCATTAAACGTGCGGCAGTGTTGCGTGACTTTGAAACTCAGATTCACGAGTTGTACGGCGACCGTCCTGAGACCATTAATATTCGTACTCTCGACGATTCGAACAACAGTTAGTTCGTCGAGGGCGCAGAGGCTGCAGTTTGGGCTTTTGCCGCTCGTGACGAAGTACTAGAACCAGTCCGACTCTCGAATTTGCCTCATCGCCTCACCGCGCTGCTCACGGTCGAGTCGTTGAATATAGAGTTTCCCTTCAAGGTGATCACACTCGTGTTGCAGAGCTTGCGCGAGCAGGCCCTCACCTTCGATGGTGATTTGGTTCCCGTCTAAGTCGATTCCGGTCACGCGTGCTTTCGGGTACCTCGACACCTCGAACCACAGGTTCGGAACAGACAGACAGCCCTCTCCTGTGGGCTCCGGTTCCCCCTCCACTTCAAGCACCGGATTTAACACGTAACTCACCTCGCCTTCAATGTGGAGGCTAAATGCACGAAGCGTGTGACCGATTTGTGTGGAGGCCAGACCCGCACGGCCGTCAAAGTTAACAGTGTCGAGAAGGTCTTGAACGTGCCGGCGAACCCCGTCATCAATTTTTTGAACGGTCTCGCATTTGCTGCGCAGCACAGGGTCGCCAAAGACCCGAATTTCACGAACTGCCAAGTGTTACTCTCCTTTAATCACTGCGATCAAGTCCCCCGCATCGACACCGCGGTTCCCATCAAATGCAACGCGCTCGATCGTACCAGCGTGGGGCGCAGTTATTGCAGCTTCCATTTTCATCGCTTCGATTGTTGCAATCGTTTCACCAGCCTGGACGGTGTCTCCCGCACTCACTCGAGGAGTGACGGTGCCGGAGAACGGTGCTGCCACATGATCTGGATCGGTCTTATCTGCTCGTTCTGCTCCTTCGAAATCGACCGCGATATTCTGATCCTTCACAAATACTGGACGGAGCTGACCGTTCACACGCACCATGACAGTACGCACACCTTTTTCGTCGGCTTCGCCAATCGCTTCGAGTGCGACATACAGCACGATGCCCTGTGCGAGTTCAATCGAGTATTCTTCGCCGGGAATCAATCCGTACAGGTATTCGTTTGTTTCTAGTACCGAAAGATCCCCATACTGCTCTTGAGCGTCAGCAAATTGAGCAGTTGGTTGTGGGAAGAGTAACCGGTTAAGAGCATCTCGTCGCATTGCTGAATCTCCGGCTAACGCTGCCGCGTCTTTGTCAGAAATTGTTTCTACCCGTGGTGTTACCGTGCGACCTTGTAAGACTTTCTCTCGGAATGGTTCTGGCCAGCCGCCTGGAATATCTCCGAGTTCACCAGACAAGAATCCGATGACCGAATCGGGAATATCGTACTTGTGAGGAGATGCTTCGAAATCGTTCGGGTCAGCGTCAACAGCCACGAGGTGCAATGCGAGGTCACCAACGACTTTGGATGATGGCGTAACCTTGGGAATTCGTCCAAGCATGCGGTCCGCCGCAGCGTACATGTTTTCGATTTTTTCGAAGTTCTCGGCAAGTCCAAGTGCGTTTGCCTGCTGCCGAAGGTTGGAAAGCTGGCCTCCGGGAATCTCGTGCATATAGACCCGTCCTGTCGGCCCGGGAAGACCGGACTCGAACGGTGCATAGCTCTCACGCACCGCGGCCCAATACGGTTCAAGTTGGTAAACCGCGTCCGAGCTGATTCCCGTGTCACGCTCTGTATCTGCAAGCGCTGCAACAAGGGCAGACAGTGACGGCTGACTCGTTGCCCCGGCGAGCGGAGCGCTTGCCGCATCAACCGCATCTGCTCCAGCTTCTGCGGCTGCTAACAGGGTCGCAAGCTGGCCTCCGGGAGTGTCATGCGTGTGGACGTGAACTGGCTGGTCAAATCGTTCACGAAGCGCGGTCACAAGTTTTCGTGCTGCAGCGGGACGCAAAAGTCCCGCCATATCTTTAATTCCGATAATGTGAGCACCGGCTTCGACAATCCGTTCTGCAAGCGCCAGGTAGTAGTCGAGCGTGAATTTATCCTCATGTGGGCTCAAGAGGTTCCCGGTGTAGCACAACGCAACTTCGGCGACTGCAGTTCCGCTTTCTTTTACCGCGTCGATTGCTACTCGCATTTGTTGCACGTCATTCAACGCGTCGAAAATGCGGAAGATATCGACACCCGTGCGTGCTGCTTCGGCGACAAACGAACGCGCCACTTGTGGAGGGTAGGGGGTATACCCAACGGTGTTTTGGCCGCGAAGTAGCATCTGTATCGGCACATTTGGCATAGCCTCTCGTAAGTGCACGAGGCGTTCCCACGGGTCTTCAGAAAGGAACCTCAACGCAACATCGTATGTCGCACCGCCCCAGGCCTCTACCGACAGCAACTCAGGAGTCATACGCGCCACATATGGTGCTGCAGCGACAAGATCTTTTGTTCGCACGCGGGTTGCGAGCAGCGACTGGTGTGCATCTCGGAAAGTTGTTTCAGTAACCGCAAGTGCTGTTTTTCCCCGCAACTGGCGCGCAAACTCTTCCGGTCCGACTTCCAAAAGTAGGTCCCTGTTTCCACGGGGCAGCGAAGCAGACAGGTCCAGCTTCGGCAATTTTTCACGTGCGTGGATCGTTTGTGGACGCGGTCCATTTGGTTGGTTAACCGTCACATCAGCAAGGTGCTGCATGATCCGGGTTGCACGGTCCTTCGGTTGGTTCAGATCTAACAGCTCGGGCCGCTCTTCAATAAACGATGTGCTGACTCTGCCTGCTTGAAAATCTTCGTCGCCCAGCACTGCTTGCAAGAACGGAATATTATTTGCTACGCCTCGAATTCGGAACTCTGCAAGGGCGCGTCTTGCTCGAGTGACTGCTGAAGTAAAGTCTCTTCCGCGACAGGTCAGCTTAGCCAGCATCGAATCAAAGTGTGGACTGATACTCGCACCGACGTTGATCGTGCCACCGTCGACGCGTACTCCGCCCCCACCGGGTGAGCGATAATTACTAATGGTGCCCAGGTCAGGCCTAAAACCGTCAGCGGGGTTCTCGGTGGTGATTCGGCATTGTAATGCGGCGCCACGCATCTGGATCTGGTCTTGTAACAGCGAAAGCTCTTCGAGAGTCTCCCCCGCAGCGATGCGTATTTGTGCTTGCACGAGATCAACTTCTGTGATCTCCTCCGTCACAGTGTGCTCCACTTGAATCCGGGGATTCATCTCGATGAACACGTGTTGTCCGGCACGTTCGCCCTCGGTGTCAAGAAGGAACTCAACAGTGCCAGCGTTTTCATAATTGATCGATTCCGCGAACGCAACAGCATCCCGCGTGAGCGCGTTACGAGTCTCTTCTGACAGGTTGGGGGCCGGAGCTATTTCGATAACTTTCTGGTGCCGGCGCTGCACTGAGCAGTCCCGTTCAAACAAGTGCACTGTTGTTCCATGCTTATCGGCCAGGACCTGTACTTCGATATGTCGAGGTTTGAGAACCGCCTGTTCGATAAACATCGTTGCATCGCCGAACGCATTTTCAGCTTCATGCATTGCGCTCTCCAGCGCATCACGCAAATCTTCTGGTCGTTCGACACGGCGCATGCCGCGACCGCCACCACCAGCCACCGCTTTAGCGAATACCGGGAAACCAATATTTTCTGCGCCTTCAACAAGTTCGTCAATATCGGTCGACGGCGGTGTCGACTTCAGAACCGGCACGCCCGCTTGTATTGCGTGTTTCTTTGCTTCAACTTTGTTCCCCGCCATTTTCAGGGCGAGTTCGTTGGGTCCGATAAACCGAATACCGTTTTTTTCTGCGGCTTCAGCCAGTTGTGGGTTCTCTGAAAGGAAGCCGTACCCAGGATAGATAGCGTCTACATCGCTCGCTAACGCAACTCGAATGATTTCATCGATATCGAGATACGCACGAACCGGATGCCCTTTCTCACCAATGAGATACGCCTCGTCCGCTTTTAGACGGTGCAGGGAGTTTCTGTCTTCATATGGGAAGACCGCTACAGTGCGCGCACCGAGCTCATACGCCGCACGAAAGGCACGAATTGCGATCTCACCACGGTTAGCTACAAGAACTTTTCTGAACACATTACTCCCTCGTACACAAGGATCTCGGCCCAAATAACTCTATCTGGTCTCACGACTCTCAGCGTGTCTAAAGTTCATTTACTACACTAGGAAACGTGCATGTCATTAGTGTGAGTTCCCTTAAAGGCGGCGTCGGTAAGACAACCGTCGCCCTTGGCCTGGCGTCAGCGTCATTTTCCCGTGGACTGCGGACTCTTGTTGTAGACCTTGATCCTCAATCAGACGTCTCCACTGGGTTGGATGTATCGGCCGGAGAGCAGACAAACATCTCTGATGTTCTCGCTGACCCGAAGCGGATTCGAGATGCCATTGTTTCGAGTGGATGGAATCAACACCACGAAGGGCATATAGATCTGCTGTTGGGTAGTCCGTCAGCCATCAATTTTGACGGGCCGCATCCCTCAGCACGTGAAATTTGGCGACTTGAAGAAGCCCTTTCAGAAGTTGAGAAGGATTATGATCTTGTCATAATTGACTGTGCGCCCTCACTCAACGCGTTGACACGCACTGCGTGGGCGGCAAGTGACCGCGTCCTCGTCGTCACTGAGCCGGGCCTATTCGCTGTCGCTGCGGCTGACCGTGCACTCCGCGCCATTGATGAGCTCCGCCGCGGTGTGAGTCCACGTCTAGAGCCTCTGGGTATTGTGATTAACCGTGCACGCCTGAAATCGGCGGAACACCAGTTCAGAATTCGAGAGCTCAGAGAAATGTTTGGGTCACTCGTGGTAGAACCACTTTTGCCGGAACGTACCTCGATCCAACAGGCACAGGGTGCTGCGAAACCCCTTCATATTTGGCCTGGAGAAGCCACACAAGAGATGGCAAGCCATTTTGATGAGTTGCTCGACCTTGCGATCGCCTCGCTTGGTATCGCAACTCCACGAGCCCCTCAAGCTCCTCCAAAGCTGGTCTCGACTGATCCGGTCGATGACATTTCAGACACTGAATCGGTTGTAACTGACCGTGTTGACCCCACAAAGTCTGCAGAGTAGCTACAGAAGCTCCACTACGAAAAAGCCATCGTCTCCTAGAGGCGATGGCTTTTTTATTGGAGACGCGAATTAGCTAATTTTGCGTTTTGCGCGAAGCTGCGCCAACTCGTCAACCTGATTCACTGGTGCACCTTCGGTGCGGTGTCCTTCAAGGTCGACAAGTGAAGCTTCGACTTCATGCAGAACCTTGCCGACAGCGATTCCGAATACGCCCTGTCCTTGACTGACAAGGTCGATTACTTCATCATTCGACGTACAAAGATACACGCTCGCACCGTCGCTCATAAGGGTGATGCCAGCCAAGTCGCTCACGCCCAGTTCATGTAACTGTTCAACAGCGGTACGAATCTGCTGGAGCGAAATACCAGTGTCGAGCAGTCGTTTCACCAGTTTAAGAACAAGAATGTCACGAAAACCGTAGAGCCGCTGTGAGCCTGAGCCTGTTGCTTCACGCACCGTAGGTTCAACAAGTTTGGTACGAGCCCAGTAATCTAACTGCCGGTAGCTAATTCCTGCGGCCCGCGCTGCGACAGCGCCTTTAAAACCCCCGTTAGTGTCAGGCTGCGGAAGCCCATCATCAAAAAGGAGACCATCAGTTACCGAGGTGAGCTGATGTGACACTGGTTCATCCACCGTGTCCCCCTTCTTCTGTTTCTATACGACTGTTTCCATGCTGCCGGTTCTTCGTTGACAACCCGTGCAGGAGCTTCGCGTGTCGCAGTCTGAATTGTCTCAAATTCAAAACGATCGACTGGAGCTTATCACTTTTGAATTCTAGCCCGGATCACACCCGAGCGAACCGTTTCCATCAATTCTGCCAGGTTCAAGGCTTCTTCGACAGCTACTGGAGACCCCGGCTGTGCACCGCGTGCGACAGCAGACTGCTGAATCAATTCAGTGTCACGTTCTGCCGCAACCCGAAGCTGGCGTAAATGTCGAGGCGAGATTCCACGCTCTGCCAGGCCAAGCAAAGCACGCAACTGAATGATGACATCATTCGGAAAAACTTCACTTGCGGGAATCAGTCCCGCAGCGATAGCTTCACCTAAGAACGCGCTTGACGCCCCAGTCGTGCGCAAAAGCTCTTCACGCCCGAGCACACGTCGCGGACTCAATATGCTAGAGAATTGACGCTTCGAACTCCCCGGAATAATCGGATCTCGACCCTGATCAACCTCTTCCAGAATTTCAGAAATGACTTTCAGCGGAAGAAAGTGATCACGTTGCAGCGTCAAGATCATCCGTAAACGCTCAATATGAGCCTGCGTAAACTTACGATATCCGGACGCACTGCGCTCTGGCGTCACCAGCCCCTGCTCTTCGAGAAAGCGAAGCTTAGAAGGCGTTAGTTCACTAAACTCGGTATGCAGGTGTTCAAGCACCTGCCCGATACTCAAACGAGCAGATGATGAAGGGGATGCTGCAGCCGCGGTGGCTGCCACGCTAGAACTCTTCCGATATGTCGAAACGCGAGGCGAAGAATGTGAACTTGAACTTACCGACCTGCACCTCTGCACCGTCGTCTAGGCTATTTTCACCCTCGATACGCTCACCGTTTGCATACGTGCCATTGAGTGAACCGAGATCACGAACACTAAAACTTGTTCCGTTACGAACGAACTCAGCATGCTTTCGTGACACCGTTACATCGTCGAGAAAGATATCGACTTCTGGATGTCGACCAGCAACTGTCACGTCCTGGTTCAGCAAGAATCGAGCTCCAAGGTCCGGTCCGCGACGCACGACGAGCAGCGCGGCGCCTGAAGGGAGAGCAGCTACGGCTTCGCGTTCGTCCACGCTTAACTCAGTGGTTCGGGCGCGAATCATCGCATTAAGGTCTTCACGGAACTGCTGTGTTGATCGTGCTTCAGTGTCAGCAATCTCGTGTGGCTGTTTCTCGTCACTCACGTCAGTCCCCTTTCTGCTCGATACTTAATTCTGGCATATGCTCGGCCAGCTTCTAATCTATCGCAGAACGGCCTCACAGCGCACCCCTACGTCTGAGGATCTGCTTCAGAAGAACCAGGATCCACTCGTTCAATAATTTCTACGGGTCGACTCGTCTGCACAGCACGACGAATTGGCCACTGTGTGTCCAGGTCTTCAGCCTCCAGAATGACCGGTGCAAGCTCGTCAGCGGTCAACCGCTTCCGATCGACGTGATCTGCACGATACGCGGCGCGCCCGACCATATGCGCCGATACCGGAGCGGTCAACGATTGCAGCACAAAAATTGGAACCAGTGAAAATAAGGTCAGGAACGACCGTTCCGCTAATGCTATTGCGGCAATGATCATCAGCAGCCCAAAGATTTGCGGTTTAGTTGCTGCGTGCAGCCTGGTGAGTGGATCGCGAAATCGGAGCAAGCCAATACCTGCCGCGACTGATAGGAGCCCGGCAACCAACACACAGAGCGCAGCAAGGTAGTCAAGAACCTGGTCAATCATTCGAGCCACCTCCCTTGGGTTCTCCAGTTTCCATTGACTGCCGGTGCTGTCCAGCACTGCGTCGGACATAGCGCGCGACGATGATTGTCGCGAAGGCAGCAGACGCTGATATGACGATCATTATGGGAATCGAACTCGTGTGGCCGCGAAGCACCATATCGGCGCCCAGTGCAAGCACGATGGTGGTCAACACCACGTCAGAAGCGATCATTCGGTCGAGAATACCGGGACCAATAATTGCTCGGATGAGTGCCAGCATCGCAGTAATTCCGAGGGAGAGCCCCCCTCCCCAAGCGACAATGAGCTGTGGAATGGTCATTTCACAGCCTCAATTTCCGCGTGGCTTCCAATTGATCGAATCAGCAAAGTCTCGATCCAAAAAACATCATTTCTGAACTTCTCTCGAGCTTCAACAGTTGGCGTATCAAGCACATGGAGGTACAGAGTCGAACCGAACCGGTCCACGTCGACAACGAGCGAACCGGGTATTAACGAAATCGTCATACCCGTCATTGTGATGATGAAGTCCGAACGTGTGCGCAGCGGCACTGCAATGATTGCTGGTGCTGGTTCGCGGTCGGGGCGGATCGCACTCCACGCGACGTGAAACGACGCAATGATGACCTGTGTAAAGAAGTACACCAAATATCGCAGCGCCCACCAGATGTGAAGTCGGCCGGCAAGGTCCACCGGTGGGAGATAAAAGACACGCGTCACAAAGATCGCTACGACCACGCCCGATACAAAGGACATGAGCGAAACTTCATGCCACAGCATCATCCACATAAGGATCAGCCCAATGAGCAGCGGAAGCTCGTGCAGACGAAGCACATATTGTGCTTTATGACGCAACGGAGTGGTTTGTCGCTGTGGACGCGGAACTTGACCATTTTGAATCATGGTGCGCCCTCCGTTTCGTCGCGATCAAAGTACCAGGCGGCCTGGGTCGCCGGGCTATTCAACACGTTACCCGCACGCTGCGTGTAATTCACGAGCGGCCCAGCAAACACGGTCAGCGCAATAGAAAGCAGTACCATTCCTGAGGTTGCCGCAGTCATAAGTCTCGGAATGCGTTTTGAATCAACAGCGTCTTCTTCGTACGTAGACCCGGTGAGCCGTTCCAAAATGGAGGCAATTGGTTCGTTCTCTTCTGTCTTCGGACGCCAGAACGCGAGTGACCAGGTACGGGCGAGTGCATACAGCGTAATGAGCGACACAAGCGCACCAACGCTAATGAGCCACCATGAGGCAGGGGTATTTTTCTCGGCACCGGCAACAAAAAGCCCCAGTTTTCCAAGAAAGCCCGAAAACGGTGGGATGCCACCAAGGTTCAACATTGGTAAGAAGTACAACACGGCAATTACTGGAGCAGTTTTCAGCATGCCACCAAGCTTGCTCAGTGATGACGAGCCGCCATGTCGCTCAACGAGACCCACAGCAAGGAACATCGTCGTCTGCACCATAATATGGTGCACGATGTAGTACACCGTTGCCCCATACCCTGCCGGGGTATTCAATGCAACGCCGAAAAGTAAATAGCCAATGTGACTAATCAAGATAAATGAGAGCGTGCGCTTAATGTCCCGCTGACTTACCGCACCAAGAATACCGGTGATCAATGTCAAACCCGCTGCCCACATCAGAATGATGTTGACATCGGAATTTGTAAAAATGAGTGTCTGACTTCGCATAATTGCATAAATACCGACTTTCGTCAGCAAACCTGCAAAGACTGCTGTGACCGGTGCAGGCGCAGTCGGGTATGAGTCAGGAAGCCAGAGCGAGAGCGGGAAGATTGCCGCTTTAATCCCGAAAGCAATCAGCAGCATCACGTTGAGAAGCAGTTGCGTCTCGACCGGAAGCTCGGCCACTCGAACCGACAATTGCGCCATGTTTACAGTGCCAGTCGCACCGTAAATGAGCCCAATCGCTACGAGAAAAAGAATTGATGAAACCAGCGAGACAACAATATATGTGACCCCCGCGCGTATACGGGCCGCGGTACCACCCATCGTAAGAAGCACATAACTGGCGACCAACAGAATTTCAAACGCCACATACAAATTGAATAGATCGCCTGCGATGAACGCGTCGCCGACACCGGCCGCAAGCACCAGGTAGCTCGGAAAGTAAATAGAAACGGGCGTTTCTTCATCTCCGTCGGCAAGACCCTGTCCAATCGAGAACAGCAGCACAGCAAGCAGCACTATTGCGGAAACAGTGACGAGCACCGCAGCGAGCCGATCCACCACTAAGACTATTCCAACGGGTGCTTCCCACCCCCCGATTTCCATGACGAGGGCGCCCTGGGTATCGCTGAACCACATGAGCAGTGCACCCACAACAACTACTGAGGCGAGTGTCACGAAGGTAATAGTTCGCTGCACTCGTGGGTGCTTCGGGAAAACTAAGGCAAGTGCTGCGCCGATGAGCGGCAGAATCACGACGAGCGGGACGAGTGAGGCAGCATTCATCGGTCGCCTCCTTCGTCATCGTCGTTCTTCTTGTAGTCCTCTGAACTCTCAGCAGCATCTTCTACAAAGTCGTCGTCCTCGGGCTGTTCATCCTGATCAAACACACGTTGTTCATCTGGTCGGTGGGCAGTTCCGAGTTCCCCCGGCTCGGCGTCGTGAGGTTCCTCAGGTAAATCCTGCTCAACGGTTCTTCTCGCGTCATGAACCGCACGTTTCTTCGCAGCTGCGCGGCGCCGACGCTTCTCTTCGGCCTTGCGTTTAAGCGTGAGCTGTTCTGCTTCAATTCGATCTCGGTCAATTTCTTCGGCCTCGTCTGGGTCGTCGAAGTCACTGCTTTCTTCGAGATCATCTTCAGTAACCTCTTCAGTAGTGACCGAGTCATCTTGCGACAATTCAAGATCTTCCTCGTCATCCGCAACTTTGTCTGAGACTTGGGAGTCAACGCGATATGAACGGTATATCAGCGCCAACAAGAACGCAGTCACCGCGAAAGTGATGACGATCGCTGTCAAAATAAATGCCTGTGGAAGAGGGTCGCTCATATCTTCTGCATCAGCTTCGCCGTAAATCGGCGCAGCACCAAAGTTTCCTGACATGAGGAAGATCAACAGGTTCGTAGCGTTGCCAACCAGCAGGAAACCCAACAGAATACGAGTCAGGCCGCGATCGAGCATCAAGGTGAAACCAACGGCGTACATGACGACCATGGCGATGAGAAGCACAAGAGAAACGGTCATCAGTTGTTCGCCCCCTCTTCGACTTCTTGTTCTCGAATATGAACGTCGATTTGAGCGCCAAGGCTTCTGAGTACATCGAGCACCAGACCAAATACAACCAGGTACACGCCCACGTCAAATATGGCCGAAGTTACAACGCTAAGTTCACCGAATGGCCCCAGATTGAGGTCAAGCCAGCTGGAGGTGAGAGCGGACTGACCAAAGAGGATCGGCGCTACCGCTGTAAGCGCGGCAATAGCCATTCCGGTTCCGACGATCCGGCCTGCGTCAAAGGGAACAGTTGCGCCAAGTTCTGACGCACCTCCCGCAAGGTACCTGGCAATAAGCGCAATCCCTGCGATCAACCCCGCAGCAAATCCGCCGCCCGGGCTGTTGTGGCCAACGAGTAAGACATAAAACGAGATGATCATGAGCGCATGGAAGATAATGCGCACAACGACCTCGAGAATAATTGATCGCCGAGTCGGGTCGAGGGAACGGCCGGCAAGGAGCCACGTTCCGCGCTCGGCAGGGTCGTTCGGGTCGGCAACGCGCAACAGGTAATCTCTGACTCCGGAGCGTGCATCCCTTCGACTGATCTTCGGCAGGTTATCGCTACGTGTGCTCAAGAATACGAGAGAAGCGATACCAGTGGCGGCCGCGACAACAACCGATAGTTCTCCCAGCGTGTCCCATCCTCGAATGTCAACCAGTGTTACGTTGACCACGTTTTGACCGTGTCCGCCTTCATATGCCAATTGCGGCATTTGTAGCGATATTGGTTCTGCGTTCCGCGCTCCAAGAGCAACGAGAACGAGCACACCCATGAGGATTCCCAGTGCTGAGCCCAGAAGAAGTCTTCCTGTTCTCACAAACCGCGGACTGCTTCGATCCATACGCTGCGGCAATCTGCGGATCACTAAAACGAAGGTGACAAGTGTCATCGTTTCAACAAGCACCTGCGTGATTGCTAGGTCGGGTGCTCCATGTAGGCCAAACATTGCCGCCATGCCGTACCCAGTGAATCCGACCAGAATGACGGACTGGAATCGTTTGGAGGCAACCAAAGTAGAAACAGAAGCCGTAATAATGAGCGCCGCAATGCCTATCTGGAGCGGACTGGTGAATAATGCCGTGTCAACGAGTTCTTGGTTGGTCCACAAAAGCGTCCCGCCCACCCCTGTGAGCACGACAATCAGGATCACTGTGAGATAGAACGGCAGCGAGCCTCGCTGCGTAAAACTCGTGACTCGAACCGCCAAAAGATCGAAGCCCCGCATCACCAGGAAGTAGATGTGGCCGGCAGAATATTTTTCGTCCATGTCCAGCAGTCGCGTGCGGGTAATACCCGCCCCCACGAGAATAACGATGCCCAGTACAAACACACCAAGTGTTGTGGACAGTGCCGGGGTAAACCCATGCCAGAGCGAGAAATGTTCAGGGTGTTCAGTTGTCGGTCGGATTGTTTGATAGACACCGTTGAGCTGCGACGCGAAAAGCCCAGCTACTAGCGCGAGCAAAGCGAACGCCGATGGCGCGACAGGCATGTCTTTGTAATATTTGTGTTTCGCCCGTTTAACTAAGACGCCCTGTTTCGTGGTGAATCCACCCAGCAAAAAACGCAACATATACGCAACAGTGCACGCGCTTCCTACCGCAAGCACTATAAGCGCTATGACTAATACTGGACCCGAAAGGTCCGCGTAGAGTTCACCCATCGCAGCTTCTTTGGCGACGAATCCGATCATTGGCGGCACGCCGATCATTGAGAACGTTGAGAGAACTGCAATTGTAGTGAGCCAGGGGTGCTGCTTGCCTAGTCCTGAAATTTTACGAAGATCACGCGTACCCGTTCGGTGCTCGATGATGCCGACAATCAGGAACAGCGGAGCTTTTGCAAGTGCGTGCGCAAACAGCAGCGCAGTTGCAGCAGCGTCCACACGGGGTTCTGCGACGCCGAAAAGCATCGTGAGCATACCGAGCTGGCTGACTGTACCAAAAGCGAGAACAAGTTTGAGGTCAAACTGTCGCAAGGCGCGAAGTGCACCGAGAATCATAGTGAAGGCGCCAAGGAGCACCAGCGTAGTGCGGTAGCCCGGAACATCTCCAAATGTTGGACCGAGGCGGGCCAAGAGGTATATACCCGCCTTGACCATAGCGGCCGCGTGCAAGTATGCGCTGACGGGCGTGGGCGCTGCCATGGCGCCCGGAAGCCAGAAATGGAACGGAAATATCGCTGACTTCGTAATTGCACCGAGAATCAGAAGGTAAACAGATACTGTAATCCACGGACCTGACGGTGCCGCTTGCAGAATCCCCTGCAGGCTTGACGTCCCGGTTGACGCAGACAGCACAACCAGACCGACGAACATAGCTAGGCCACCGAACACGGTGACGACGATGGCCTGCATCGCCGCAGACCGACTCGCCCGTCGAAAGCCATAGTGTCCAACAAGTAGGAATGACATGACGGTTGTGAGTTCCCAGAAAATGAACATCAGGAACACGTCGTCCGCGATAACGACCCCGAGCATTGAACCAGCAAACAGCAGGAAGTTCAGGCCAAATCGAGAGATACCTTCATTATCGTTCGCGAAATAGCGGGAACAGTACAGCAAAATAAGCGCGCCAGCACCGGTCACTAAGAGCGCCAGCGAACCTGAAAACAGGTCAATATAAAAGCCGAATGAGATGGTGAATTGTGGCACCCATTCTGCGCTCCAAGCTACGACACCACCTGAGAGTAATTCAGGAAGCACTGCCAGCAGCGCAAGAAAACTCACCGCAGGGGCTAATGCTAATATCGAGAATCCGATACTGCCTACGCGTTTAAGGAGTGGATAAGCAAGAACAGCAGCCCCAAAGAGAACGCCGAGAGCGATCAGGGTAACTGCCATGCTGGTCGTCCGTAACTACATTTATATGTTCAAGTGCCACAGTCAGTATATCGGGCGGGCTTTTCTACATTCACAGTGAATCATCACGGGACGCACCTCTCAGCTGATATGACCAGCAACAGACACCCAAATAAAAAAGAGGCCTGGCTGAAGAACGATGAATCATCATCGCTACTCAACCAGACCTCTCATGAAGAAGTTCGGCGGTGTCCTACTCTCCCACACCCTCCCGAGTGCAGTACCATC
>JBQDFP010000002.1:0-32973 GCA_052085365.1 Canibacter sp.
GTGGTGGCGAGTGAGGGATTCGAACCCCCGAAGTCGTCGACAGCTGATTTACAGTCAGATCCCTTTGGCCGCTTGGGTAACTCGCCAGGTGCTATACCAAAGACCGAGTTTACTAGACGAAATCCGTCGAAGGCAAATGCAACGCTCGTTAGCGTCCAATCTCACGTAGCCACTGGGCGAGATCTGGCATATTGGCTCCCATTCCATACCGGTGTGCGCGAATCGAAACGGACTGTTCGCGCAGCAGAGTGAGAAGCTCCACTGGGCCGGCCATGGTCACTGGTTCAGCCCAGAGCGCAGTACGATCGAGTCCGCCCATCCATTCAGCGACGCGAACCCGGTCGCCGCCGATCAGACGCACCCGTTCGGCAGTGGTAGATCCGACTTTCGGGCCGGTTAAGGCGATTCGTTCGAGCCAATCGTCGTCACGTTCAACGGTGACGGCTATGCCCTGTTTTTGCAGAAAATCAAGCACTGACACTGGCAGTCCGAGGCCGCTTGAGAGCTCTATCGGTGAGCGGACGAGCAGGCCGGCAGAAAGCACACGCAGAAGCTCGTCAAGCGCGGCATCTTCTGCGACTCGGACGTGGGTGCTAACCGGCCAGTAACGCAGAAGGTTGTGTTCGACACTTAAGCCGATAGAGTCTCGGGCGACGCCGAGCTGGGTGCGCCACGTGAGTGCGTCAGCCAACGCAGCACGACGCACACGGTCGAATTCTTCGTAACCGAGTGAGTCTTGTGCGAGCTCAATGAGCAGCTGGACTTCGGGTTCGAGCCCGCGCAGGTGCAATGTGGAACTCTGTGTACCCTGTCGGACTTTCCAGGACCCTAAAGTGACCAGTTGGTGCGGGCCGCCCATAAGCGGGGCGACTCCGAAACCATTCCAGCTGCCACCCGGGAGTCGTTCGATAAGCGCGTTTGTTGTGGGTCGGTTGACCGTCAGCGACGCTGCTTTCGTGCGATCGAGCCAAGGAATAATTTCGGCAGAATCCCATGAGAAGAGCGCTGCTGTTGAACCGGAACCAATCACGGTCTGAGCCGCAAACGCGTCATGCATGGAATGAACGTTGACGATGCCGATGACGGGCATGCCGACGCAGTCGTTCCAAAACGTAGCATCACGTTTGATTCCTAGTCGCACACCGGGTGACCAAAGCAGGCCGTCTTCGTCGAGTTTTCGGGGAACTACGAGCCACTCTTCGCCCGGAGCCAGTTCAGTAAGTGCCCGAAGCCCGGCCTCGCCCGGGGGCTCAGGCAGCGGAGCGACATTGAGGCTGAGTGGATCTTGGGCGAGACGTCCGGTTTCTTCTGGTGGTGTGGGGACGTCAACATCACCGTCAACTCTGCTTGCACCGATAGCGCCGGCGAACGATTCAAAGAATTCCTCTGAAGGCTCTTCGTCATAGCTATGTATGGCGGTGTCCCCTGCGCGAAGTGCTCTCACCGCGTCAGCGAGAAGACTCTTGAACCGGTCTGATCGTCGGGTGACGAGCACAGCGTTAATACCCCGTAGGCTCGTGCCAGCACCCGTGAATGCGGACTGCACGATTGCTTCAACTGCGGCTTCGTAGTCGGCGCTGGCGGTAACCAGTGCGGTTCCGACGCCATAGAAGTGGCTTTCGACGCGAATGTCGGGTCGGGATTGCACCACTCGGGTGGCGAGTTCGCGGTCGCCGAGTGTAATTGCACGGTCAACCCGTTCGTCGTGTGAGATCTCACCCACCTCGACTCCGGTGATGAATTGCAGTGTTCCATCTGGCAGTCCTGCTGCGGTCCATTCTTCCTGCACGACGGTGAGGAGAGGGGCGAGCGATGAGGGACCGGTGATAATGACGGCGGATCCTGCAGCAAGCGCAGCAAGGGCAGACTCGAGCACGATGGGAGAGAGTGTTGAATCACTTGCTGCCACGAGCGCGAGGCGGTCTGGGGTGAAGGTTGCGCCTCTGACCCCTTCGAGGCTTTCAGCGAGTTGTGCGAGGTAGCGGCCCGCGTCAATAACATGGTTGACGGCTGCGTCAATCGTTTCGGCCGGCGCACCATGGGTGGCTGCGAAGGCAGCCGTGAGGCGGTCTCGTGCAGCAACAGAGGTGAGCGCGATGCGGCGCAGCACGCGCCCGCGGGCGCTGTGTGAGGACCCGGTCCAGCTCTGTGCAGCAGCAAGCGCGTTAGTAATCGTAGTTTCTGGAGCAGCCGGTGCGGGCTGCGCCTGTCGCAGGTGCTCTGAATACTGCAGTTGGCGTACAAACCACTGCCTATTTTCGGGCCGTGTCGGGTCGGTAACCGGTTCGTTCGCGAAACCGGATTCACTAATAATCGGCACCGCTTTTGGTTCTGTCGCTAACTCGATTTCACCGGTGTCAGTGTTTCGGTTGAGGCTGAGCACAGCTGCGGTCAGTCCACCAGTTTCGCGCATGTCCGGATGGTCAGGTGCGCGGTAGAACAACGCGCTGTCGCGCTCGCTCGGGTCCCATTCGCGACCCCGGTCTTGAGTGCGGAAGGGGCCCGGTGTACTCTCAGATGCGAGCGAGCACACCTCCTCAAGCGTTGCTAACTCGTCATAGCGGTTCTCGGGCGACGCTAAGTATTCCGTATCGAGCATATGCTGCCGGTTGAGTGCGGAATCGCTATCAGCTGCCTCTGCTGCAATCGCGACAATGCGGGGCACAACAGCGCCAAATTCGTCAGGTGACACGAGGGGGAGCGAGGTGCGAACTTCCACGTCATGCGCGCGAAGTGCGTGTGCGAGTTCATCAGAAACCCCGCTGCGCAGCTCAACCACGATGTTTTCAGAGATTTCGAGTGCGGCCGCCACCAGATAGGGTGAATCGCTTGCGATAACCGGCCGCACACCCGGTGCGCCAGCCGCCTGCGCGAGCAGCCGCAGCAGTGCAGCATCTCGCTCCACTCGTGAACCAAGGACGGGCACGGGCAAGCCATTCATAATCGACGTAATGGTTTCAGCACCGACTGTGCTCGCGGTGGTCAGGCGCACCTCCACAGGTGAGGCACCCTCGTGTTCCCGCTTGGCGGCATGAACGAGCACGCGGTTGAGTAGCTCAACAGATTCGGGTGCTTCGGCAGGAAGCGTGATGCCTACATGTGCGTTGTCGAGTTGCTCATTGGGCAGCGCGCCAAGGAACGCGGTTACCGCTGCGCGCAGGTCCTCATATCGTGTCACATTGAGCGTGACGGAGGCATCGCCGGCTAGATTGACAAGGATCTCCGCGAGCCGTTCAGTGCGGTCGTCTAGATCCCAGGTCGGACCACCAGCGACACGGCTCGGGTCAACCGCCAGATATTCCACTTCCGGCATCTTTGCGAGCGCGCGCAATCTTGCGAGTTCTTTGACGGCCGCTCGCGGACCCATCACGGCGCTTCCGTCGAGTTCAAGCACGGGGTTTGCAGATGCGCGAAGCGCTTCTTGTAGTCCCGAAATGTCGGATGTCTTTTTTGCATCGCTCGGCAGGGTCGCCACGCATACGAGATGTGCGATCCGCCCACGAACCCAACGTTTCGCGAGTGGAATCACGGCCCACGGCAGGCCCAGTGCGGCAATACTTCCCGCGCGTAACGCAAAACGGTCGCGAGTTGATAGGCCGTCGGGAAGGTCATGTGAGAGACGTCGCAGGCCGAGCGCCGAAATAAAAGCATCGTCTGAAGCTGCAACAAGTTCAAGAAGTTCTCGCGCAAAGCCGAGACCGCCTGCCTCTGAACGGGCGCCCTCGATCAGGTCATGCGCGGAAGAATTGTCGAGGGGTGTTGCTTGCAGCCAGCGCTCGACTCGGTCGTTGGCGCGTGTAGCGAGCGAACCCCATGAATCCTGCGTTGGCATATTTTCACCCTAGAGCGCATGCCTGTGTTGAGCGGTGCGACTCGCTCAAAAACTGCTGGGATTTCGCCTAACCGAGTAAGGCACGGTCGTCAAAGGTTGCGCCCTTGATCTTGGAGAACTCGCCTAACAGGTCGTCGACGGTGAGGCTCTTTTTCCGCTCGGCATCTGCCGAAAACACGATCTTGCCCTCATGCATCATGACGATACGGTTCCCTAGACGCAGAGCCTGTTGCATGTTGTGCGTCACCATCAGCGTGGTGAGCTTGCCCTGGGCAACAATTTTGTCGGTGAGTTCAGTGACAAGCTCGGCTCGTTGCGGGTCGAGCGCTGCAGTGTGCTCATCAAGCAATAAAATTCGCGGTTCGGTAAACCCGGCCATCAGCAGTGAGAGTGCCTGACGCTGACCACCAGAAAGCAGCCCCACTTTTGCGGTGAGGCGATCTTCGAGCCCGAGCTCGAGCGTTGCCAGGTCAGTGCGGAACCGTTCCCGGCGAACTTTGGTGAGGCCGCGGCCGAGACCGCGAGACAGGCCGCGCCGTAGCGCGAGCGAAAGGTTTTGCTCAATCGTAAGATTTGGGGCTGTTCCCGCCATGGGATCCTGGAAGACGCGACCAATGTACTTTGCGCGCTGAAACTCTTTCATACGCGTGACATTCTTACCGTCTATTTCAATCCGGCCAGAGTCCACGGCGTAGCGACCCGAGAGTGCGTTCAACAGCGTGGACTTGCCTGCGCCATTGGAGCCGATCACGGTGACGAAATCGCCCTCTTGCAGTTTGAGGTCGACACCCACGAGTGCGCGCCGTTCATTGACGGTACCCGCAAAGAACGTTTTTGAGATGTCGTTCATATGCAGCATGATTACGCCTTCCCTGGCTCTTTGAGTGCGACCGAGCGCCCAGACCTGCGTATTGACGGGAACTTCTTGAGAAAGCCCCAGCGTGGCAGCAACAGTGCCAGCAGTACCAGAATCGCAGTAATTGCGCGCATATCGTTGGGGTTCAGGCCCGCCTTAAGCGCCAAGAAAATAATGAATCGGTACAGCACCGCACCGACCACAACTGCGAGCGTTGCCTGCCAAATGAAGCGCTGACCGATCAGCGCTTGGCCCAGAATCACCGAGGCGAGGCCGACAAGAATTAGGCCAATACCCATACTGATATCGGCAAAACCCTGGTACTGCGCGATCAGTGCACCGCATGCGGCAACGAAACCGTTCGAAAGTGCGAGGGTGAGGACTTTACTCAAGTTCGTGTTTACACCGAAGCTACGAATCATAGGTTCGTTATCACCGGTCGCTTGAATCGACAGACCCATGTTGGTTGACAAAAACCAATCGACCACAAGTTTCAACAACAGGACCGAGACTGCGAACACGCCAATGCTGATCCACGAACCCATAAAACCGGTTGCGCCGGGCCCCGCCTCACGCAGCGGAGTAAACACAGTCTCTTGACGCAGCAGTGGCAAGTTCGCTTTGCCCATGATGCGAAGGTTGACTGACCACAGCGCGATCATTGTGAGGATACCTGCGAGGAGGCCATCGATTTTGCCGTAGGCATGCAGCACACCGGTGATGGCTCCCGCAATGAGCCCTGCAACACCACCCGCAAGCGTGGCAATAACAGGGTTTACCTCTTGCAAAATAAGTGCACCCGCGACTGCGGCACCAGTGGTGAAACTTCCGTCAACGGTGAGGTCGGGGAAGTTCAACACACGGAAAGTGAGATACACACCCAACGCCATCACACCGTAGATGATGCCGATCTCGAGTGCTCCGATCATGCGGAATCCTTACGTTTCTCCGGGTGCGAGCCGTGCCCGCACCCGGAAGTGGTTTATTCGACCGTTTCTGCCTGATCCAGAATTTCGGCAGGGATTTCAACACCCTGTCGTTCTGCTGCGCCAGGGTTCACGACGTATGTGAATTCTTTCGCAGATTCGACGGGCATTTCTGCCGGATCAGCACCTTCTTCAAGAATCTTGATTGCCATTTCGCCGGTCTGGTAGCCGAGCTTGGTGTAGTCGATGCCGAGCGTTGCGACAGCGCCACCCTCAACGGTGCCCGACTCAGCGCCAATAACAGGAATCTGCTTCTGCTCTGCAACGCTAATCAGTGACGCAATACCCGCAACAACCATGTTGTCGGTGGGAACGTAGATCGCATCAACATCACCGAGGGCTTCAACAGCCTGCTGAATGTCGTTCGCGGTCGTTACGGTCTGAGTCTCGATCGAGAGATCGAGATCGCTGCCGGCTTCTTCTGCGGCTTTCACCTGGACTTCTGAGTTTACTTCGCCAGACGAATATACGATGCCGACGGTCTTTGCGTCAGGAACGAGTTCTTTCAGCAGCTCCATCTGGTCGGGGATCGAAGCGAGGTCGCTCGTGCCGGTAACGTTTCCGCCCGGTGCCTCCACTGAATCAACGAGTTCGGCCGCCACAGGGTCGGTCACCGCTGAGAACAACACCGGAATGTCGGTGATCGCTTGAGCGCTTGCCTGAGCAGCTGGGGTTGCGATCGCGAAGACGAGATCTAGATCGCTTGAGGCGAAGTTTTGCGCAATGCTCACTGCAGTGCCCTGCTCGCCGTTCGCGTTCTGTTCGTCAAAGGTGACGTTGTCATAGCCTGCGTCAGCGAAGGCTTCTTTGAATCCCTCAGCGGTTGCATCGAGTGCGGGGTGCTGGACGAGTTGGTTGATTCCGATTTCGAGGCTTTCGCTGCTATCTTCAGCGGCGCAGCCGGCAAGCACGAGCGCTGATGCTGCGGTCGCGCCGACAATGGCGAGAGCGCGGCGGCGCAGAGAAGTGGTTGTCATAGGTGTGGTCCTTATCTTGCGGGGCTCCCCGCAATACGCAATGAGAGGCATCGCCCCTAAAAAGCGACACCTCTATCTAGCGTAACCGTAAATCAAGCTACAGACGACACTCTGAGACCAGAGTGATATCTAATCTGCGCCACCGAATTCGCCAGTCGCGACCAGCAGGCCTCGGGCAATCACGTGCTCACGCATCATAAAACCAAGAACCGCGGGCGTTGCTTCGGGGTCAATATCAATGCGTTCGGTGTCGAGCGCGTGTACGACAAACCAGTAGTGATGCACGCCGGTTCCCTCGGGCGGGGCTGCTCCGGTGAATGCTGGGTCGCGTGTTTCGTTCGGCATCGTGATCGCGCCTTCGGGCAACAGACCCTGAGCCGGGTCACCGGCGCCAGCTTCGAGACTCGTCACGCTTGCTGGAATATTGGCGACCGCCCAGTGCCAAAAGCCTGAGCCAGTGGGAGCGTCAGGGTCGAAACAGGTGACCACGAAACTTCTCGTTTCAGTGGGGAAGTCAGCCCAGCTCAGCTGCGGGGAACGGTTGCCACCATCAGGAGTGTTGTAGATTTCTGCAGGCAGTGGTTCACCGTGCTGAATCTCGGTGCTGGTAACGGTGAAACCAGGCTTCTCAGGCATGCCCTCGTAGGGGTTGAGCGGGCCAAGGTTGATGTCATCGTTGGTCATCTGGGCCTCCTTCGTGAGTCTTGATCTTGAGCGTAGCGTGCGCATCTGTCAATGGCCAGAGCAGCAACGGTGACGCCCAGAATCGGTCACTATACTGGCGGCTATACGTATCGGCACGGACTGTGGATCAAGGACGACCGCAGAAGATCCAGAGACGAGGCTCAACATGGCAACGACGGGTTCAGAACGCGCACGAATGACGCTGTCTTATTTGCGGCGCAAAATTACCACCGGTGAGTGGGCTGTCGGTGAACGCATTCCAATTGAACCGGAACTCGCTGACCAGGCTGGCGTCGGTCGCTCAACTGTGCGCGAAGCGGTTCGCTCGCTTGCGAGCATGGGCATGCTCGAAACACTGCCGGGCAGGGGAACTTTCGTGCGTTCGTCAACGCCAACGAGCGCGCTTTTGAACGAGTTCATGAATGCGTTCACGCTCGAAGAAATACTCAGTTACCGTCGTGCCCTCGAGATTGAGGCAGCGCAGCAGGCGTCAATGCATCGCACCGAAGAAGACCTGGTGGCGCTCGCCGCTGCGGTGATTGAAGAAGAGGGATGCAACCGGTGTCCGATCGCGACTGCGGGTCGCTCGAACCCGGCGTTTGAGAGTAAATTTCACAGTCTGTTGTTTGATGCGGCAAAGAACCGTTTGCTCGCAGCGCTCTACGCCGGAACGAATGAGCAGCTGCGCAGTCCGCAACACCGCGGCAAACTCGCGAATGTTGCGACCGCACGCGAGATGCAACGAGATCACGAGCTGGTGCTTGACGCGATACGTCGCCGTGACTTTATTGATGCGGTGCATTCGATGGCGAACCACGTTGATCATGATGTGGTGATAGTAAATAAAGATCAAGAAGTGATGCCGACGCTTGCTCGCACTCCTGAGCAGCAGCAACGCATTGACGAACAATCACGTGAAATGTATTCACAGGTCGAAGACGAGTACACCGCGAACGTCTAATCATTGGAGAAGTTTTGGGAATCGGACTGACCGCAATTGTCGTAGCTGTCGTCGTGCTGGCTTTGCTGGCATTTGGCAGACTACGCACGAGCATGATCTTCACAGTGCACACGCAGGAAATGATTATTGTTGAACGATTCGGCAAATTCCGTCGTGCAGCAGGGCCGGGCTTGAACTTTAAAGCACCGTTCATTGACAGTATTACTAAACCAATTTCATTGCGGATCCAGCAGCTTGAAGTAAACATCGAGTCAAAAACTAAAGACAACGTGTTTGTGACGGTGCCAGTCGCGGTCCAGTACGTGATTCGTGAAAACCAGGTTGTTGATGCGTACTATCGTTTGTCTGACCCTGAGGGGCAGATCCGGTCATATGTTTTCGACACGGTTCGTTCAGCGCTTTCGGGGCTCGATCTTGATGCGGCGTTTGAATCGAAGGACGATATTGCGCGCAACGTTGAAGAGACGCTTTCGCAGCGAATGAAAGAGTTCGGTTTCAATATCGTGAATACGCTGGTCACAGATATTTCGCCCGATCAACGGGTGCGTGACTCAATGAACTCGATTAACGCGGCCCAGCGTGACCGCGTGGCTGCTCAGTCGCTTGCTGAGGCCGACAAAATTAAGCGAGTCACCCAGGCTGAAGCTGAGGCGGAGTCGCGGCGACTGCAGGGTGAGGGTGTTGCCGCCCAGCGTAAAGCGATTGCAGTTGGTATTGCTGAGCAGTACGAAATGCTCAAACGTGTCGGTATCGAAGAGAGTGCTGAACAGTTATTGCTGATGAACCAGTACTTTGACACGTTGCAGGATGTCGCGCGTCACGGCAAGTCAAATGTGTTGCTGATGCCGTCGAGCCCCGGCGCAGTGAGCAGTATTGCCGAAGAGATCCGCAACGCGATGCTGCAGGCTCAGGCTGCTGAGCCGACGTTTGGTGAGGGGTGAGTTAGCGGGCGACGAGCGTGGTTTCGAAGCGGTAGCGATCTGAACGGTAGCAGTGCATGCCGACTTCGATTGCGTTACCTGAAATATCGAACGCTACGCGATCCATGGTCAAAACCGGGGCACCTTTGGGGATTTCAAGCAGGGTGTGCTCGTCGTTTTGGGTGCGCCTTGCGCCGATCGTCTGGTTGGCCACTTTAATGGTGAAACCGCGTGCACGTAGCAGGTCGTAGAGTCCGCGGTTTTCGAAGTCTTCGCTGTTGAACTCGCCGGCTGTTTCAGGCAGATAGTTCAGGAGCACTGCGACGGGTGAATTGTCGCTGAAGCGTACGCGACGAATACGCGTGATCGGGTCACCTGTTTTTATGCCGAGCGAGCGTGCAATTTCTGCAGAGGCTGCAACGACTTCATTGGAAAGTACTTGTGTGGAGGGCGTGTGACCGGTGCGCTCGAGATCTTCTTGCAGGCTTGTTAGCTCTACGGCACGCGAGACACGGTCTTGCACCACCTGAGTGCCGACGCCACGACGGCGTACGAGAAGCCCTTTATCTACGAGGTCTTGAATCGCGCGGCGGACTGTGGGGCGTGACAGGCCAAGGCGTTTGCCAATCGAGATTTCGTCTTCGAGCCGGTCACCCGGGTTAATATGACCGCCGGTAATCGCTTGCTCGAGGCGGCTTGCCACCTGAAAATACAGGGGTACAGGGCCAGTGCGGTCCAGATCGGTGAAGAGCGTATCTGGCCAGACGGTTTTCCCGGTCATGAAACTCCTTGAAGATCTTCGGCAACGGTGCCGGTGTGATTCCCTGAGCGTAGCACGCTATGTCATGACAACGTGACATCGACATATTTTTGCTGATGGATCAGGGAAGTTTTGCGTCTGAATGTTGGCTTAAGGATCGTATATCAGACTGAATTTTCCATTGACACATGGTATTGTTAAGACAAATGCGAAGGCGCGAGATTCCCTTCGCCCATAAATTTTATTCTCGGCTTTGAAAGGATCCGCATCTCGATGCCCAATCAGCCTTCGGCTCCCGATGTTCTGTCCGTTGGACGGCTCGGCGTTGATGTCTACCCACTGCAGAGTGGAGTAGGTCTTGAAGACGTTACGAGCTTTGGAAAATACCTCGGCGGCAGCGCAGCAAATGTGGCGGTAGCCGCAGCAAAGTACGGTCACTCAGCCCAGCTCATCTCACGTGTGGGGGATGACCCGTTCGGAGTCTACTTACTCCGCGAGCTCGACCGTCTCGGAGTTGATCCGCGTTTTGTGGGCACCGACCCGACGTTTAAGACGCCGATCACGTTTTGTGAAATTTTCCCGCCGGATGACTTCCCGCTGTACTTCTACCGTGAGCCGAAAGCTCCGGACATGGAGATCACCGCAGACGAACTCGATCAGGCAACGATCGAGCAGGCTAAGATCTTCTGGCTGACCGTGACCGGTCTGAGTGACGAACCGAGCCGATCAGCTCATCACAAAGCGCTTGAACTGCGCGCTGGTCGTACACATACGATTCTCGACCTTGATTACCGCCCGATGTTCTGGAAGAACCCAGAAGAGGCGAACACCGAGGTGTCGAAGGCACTCGAACACGTCACTATCGCGGTTGGAAACCGCGAGGAATGTGAAGTTGCGGTTGGCGAGACCGAGCCGGAGCGCGCCGCAGATGCACTGCTCGAACGCGGGGTGCAGATCGCAATTGTGAAGCAGGGCCCCAAGGGTGTGCTCGCAAAGACCGCCGACGAAACTGTTGAGGTGCCACCGCACCCGGTTGATGCCGTCAATGGTCTCGGTTCAGGTGACGCTTTCGGTGGCGCACTGTGCAACGGGCTCCTGCAGGGCTGGGACCTTCGAAAAACCCTCGATTATGCTAACGTTGCAGGCGCGATTGTGGCAACCAAGCTTGAATGTTCGACTGCAATGCCGGACGAAGCAGAAATCACTGAGTTTCTTGCGAAGGAAGGCAAGTAGATGAACCTCGCAGTTAGCGCAGAACAGTTTGCACAGCTGAGGGACATCCGTGCCGCTCAGCCTCACAAGATCGGTGAATACCTCGCGAACCGACCCCGTCGAAACATCATTGACGGTGACGGCAAGCTGTTCATCGTTGCCGCTGACCACCCGGCCCGCGGCGCACTCGCAGTGGGAAACAATCCCACCGCTATGGCGAACCGCTACGACGTAGTTGACCGACTAGCGCACGCGCTGAGTCGTCCCGGTGTCGACGGCGTGCTTGGTACCCCCGATATTATTGACGATCTCGCCGCGCTCGGTGTGCTCGACAATAAAATCGTTGTCGCGTCAATGAACCGCGGTGGCCTGAGAGGCGCAAGCTTCGAAATGGACGACCGCTACACGGCCTACGATGTTGAATCGATGGTGCAGCAGGGACTTGATTTCGCGAAAACACTCATTCGCGTCGACTTCAATGATCCACTCACTGCACCAACGCTTGAAGCCACCGCACGCGCAGTGGATGACGCAGCGCGGGCACAACTGCCCATCATGCTCGAACCTTTCATTAGTGAGCGCGTGAACGGCAAGGTGGTGAACGATCTCAGCCCTGAGGCAGTGATCCAGTCCGTTGCTATTGCGTCAGGCCTTGGCAACTCAAGCGCCTACACTTGGATGAAGCTTCCTGTCGTTGCTGAAATGGAGCGCGTCATGGAGGCAACTACGATGCCGACGCTGCTACTCGGTGGCGATAACGGCGGCGACCAGGATGAAACTTTTGCGGCCTGGCAGAACGCACTCGCGCTTCCTGGTGTTCGCGGCCTCACCGTGGGACGCACACTGCTGTACCCCAGCAGTGGTGATGTCACCGAGGCTGTCGACACTGCTGCTCGACTCGTTCACACCAACCTGAAGTAACGTGAACCCCAACAAATATTTGCCTGAATTGCCCACATGGGCGGAAAGAGGTTATTAATGAGCAACGTACCAGTACTTCCGCATTGGATTGACGGTGCGCGTCGTGACGGAACAAGCGGCAACACCTCACCGGTATTCAATCCTGCAACCGGTGAAGAGATCGCTCGTCTCGCGCTCGCGAACCAAGAAGAAATCGATACGGCTGTCGCATCAGCTCAGGCTGGATTTGAAACCTGGAGCGCACTGTCAATGGCGAAGCGCCAGGCAGTGATCTTCAACTTCCGTGAACTGTTGAACTCACGCAAGAGCGAGCTCGCTGAAATCATTACCCGTGAGCACGGCAAAGTTCTCTCAGACGCTATGGGTGAAATTGCACGCGGCCAGGAAGTCGTTGAACTCGCAACTGGGTTCCCTCACCTGGTGAAGGGCGACTTCTCGGAGAACGCCTCAACCGGTATTGACGTGTACTCGATCAAGCAGCCACTTGGTGTCAGCGCGATCATCAGCCCGTTCAACTTCCCTGCAATGGTTCCGATGTGGTTCTTCCCCATCGCGATTGCTTCGGGTAACGCAGTTATCTTGAAGCCCAGTGAAAAAGACCCTTCAGCTGCTATCTGGATGGCAGAGCTTTGGAAAGAGGCTGGTCTGCCCGACGGTGTGTTCACTGTTCTGAACGGCGACAAGCTCGCTGTTGACGGACTGTTGAATGCTCCAGAAGTGCAGTCAGTTTCGTTCGTGGGTTCAACCCCGATCGCTCAGTACATTTACGAGACCGCGTCGAAGAATGGCAAGCGCGTACAGGCGCTCGGTGGTGCAAAGAACCACATGCTTGTGCTGCCTGATGCTGACCTCGACTTGGTAGCTGACCAGGCAATCAACGCAGGTTACGGCGCCGCCGGTGAACGCTGCATGGCTGTGTCAGTTGTGCTGGCAGTCGAGCCAGTTGCTGATGGGCTGATCGACAAGATTAAGGAACGCATTGCAAACCTCAAGGTCGGTAACGGCGTTGGCGTTGACGGCGTTGAACCAGACATGGGACCGCTGATCAGTAAGCAGCACCGTGAAAAAGTTTCGGGATACGTTGATATCGCCGAACAAGACGGAGCAGACATTCTTGTTGACGGCCGTAAGTTCACGGTTCCCGGCAATGAAGATGGCTTCTTCTTCGGCCCGACCCTGATCGACAACCTGTCAACTGAGTCACGCGCGTACCAGGAAGAGATCTTTGGTCCCGTCCTGCAGATCATTCGTGTGAAGACGTTCGAAGAGGGCGTTGAACTGATCAACTCGGGCATGTTCGGTAACGGAACTGCGATCTTCACAAACGACGGTGGAGCGGCTCGCCGTTTCCAGCACGAAATTCAGGTCGGCATGATCGGTATTAACGTGCCGATCCCGGTTCCAGTTGCATACCACTCGTTTGGTGGCTGGAAGTCGTCACTGTTCGGTGATGCGAAGGCATACGGCGTTCACGGCTTTGACTTCTTCACCCGTGAGAAGGCGGTAACCAGCCGCTGGCTCGATCCTGCCAAGCACGGTGGAATCAACCTTGGATTCCCACAGAACGACTAGATTGTCCGTTCTTTGATAAACTAGACTGGATGGGTCGGCTCATGAATGTGGGCCGGCCCTCCAAATATCCGCCGAAGAAAGGGGACAGGGTGAGCGAAAACGTAGAGCGTTGGTTTTTTAAACGCGGTCAACTGGCAGAAGGTAACTGGGAGACCGTCGTCGACGAACGTCGCCCAGGCTGGGAGCACACCGGTATTCGAGTTGGTGTTCTGAAGTCAGGTGAATCACTTGAGCTCAGTGACACCGGTATTGAGCGCATCATTGTGCCACTCGCCGGTTCATTCACTGTGACCTACACCGAAAATGGGGAAGAGCACGTTCAAGAGCTCGAAGGTCGCAAGTCTGTCTTCCACGGTGCCACCGATGTGATTTATCTCTCATCACAGGTCACCGCTTCGGTCAGCGGCGAAGGCCGCTTCGCGGTTGCAACCTCGCCAACAACTGAGGTTTTCCCGACGAAGTACGTCGCGAAGAAAGACGTCTCACTTGAACTTCGCGGTTCGGGTGCATCAAGCCGTCAGGTGCACAACTTTGGCACCGTCGGTAACCTTGACGCCGCACGGTTCATCGTATGTGAGGTCGTGACGCCATCAGAAAACTGGTCGTCCTACCCTCCTCACAAGCACGACGAAGACAAGCCCGGACACGAGTCACGTCTTGAAGAGATTTACTACTTCGAGTCGGCCCCCGTGAACGTGGCCCCTGAAGGTGTCGACGAAGAAGAAGCGTTCGGTATGTTCAGCACCTATTCATCACCGGCAGGTGACATCGATATTGATGCGCGTGTCTTCTCCGGTGACGTCGCGCTCGTGCCCTTTGGCTACCACGGCCCGGCAGTTGCTGCGCCCGGTTATGATCTGTACTACCTGAACGTTATGGCTGGTCCAGATGAAGAACGCGTGTGGAACATCAGTGATGATCCAGCACACGCTTGGGTACGTGAAACCTGGGAGGGGCAAGCGATCGATGATCGCCTTCCCTTCGACGAAAACCACTAGAAAAAGCAGTGCGGGTGGGAAACCACCCGCACTTTTACCCTGATAATTGGAGCGCTCCCATGACCGGGATGGCGCGTATTTTGCAAAGGAGCAACCCCATGGATCTTCGAGTTGCCATAGTTGGCGCCGGACGTATGGGTTCAGACCACGTGTCTCGAATCACCGAGCGCACTGCTGGCGCAGTCGTCAGTGCAATCGTCGAACCTGACGAAACCAGAGGGAAGCAAGCACTCGAAGATGCTCCGGGTGCACAACTGTTCACACGTATCGAAGACGCGCTCGAAGCAGACGCTCTCGACGCGGCACTCATTGCCACCCCGGGACAGTTTCATGCGCCGGTGCTGCAGCCTGCGCTTGAAGCAAAACTTCCGGTGCTGTGCGAAAAGCCGCTTACGCAGGACTCGGCATCGTCATGGGAAGTTCTTGAACTCGAGCAGAAGCTCGACCGTCCACACATTCAGGTGGGTTTCATGCGTCGTTTTGATGCGGAATACCAGCAGCTGCGGAAGTTTGTTCAGTCTGGTGACTCAGGCGAACTACTGATGGTCCACGGAATTCACCGTAACCCGGATGTCCCAGCTAGCGGCTACACACAAGAAATGCTCATCACCGACTCGGTAGTTCACGAGTTCGATGTGGTGCCTTGGCTTGCGGGCTCACGCGTAGTGAGCGTCGAGGTGAAATACGCAAAGCGAAACTCACTGGCACCAGAACACATGCGTGAACCAATTCTCGTACTTATGGAACTTGAAAACGGTGTGCTCGTTGACGTCGAAATGAATGTGAACGTGCAGTTTGGCTATCAAGTCACCACAGAGGCAGTCTTTGAAAGCGGTGTCGCTCGCATTGGACAGCCGGGTGGAATGCAGCTCTGGAGTAAGGGCAATTTCGCAACAGCCGAACACCAAAACTTTGTGACCCGCTTTGCTGATGCCTATGATGCGCAGGTTCAGCGTTGGGTAGATGCGGTCCACAGAGGGGACTTGATTGATGGCCCGAACGCGTGGGACGGCTACCTGGTCGCACTGAACTGTGAAGCAGGCGTGAAAGCTATGCAGACCCCAGGGCCGGTAAGCGTGGACGCTCCGGTACGCCCTGACTTTTACAAAGCGAACTAGCGAAAGGAATAACCATGGTTCGCATTGCACTTGACCCCACTCCCTACAACAACACTCATCACCTGCTTGAGTTCCCTGACCTGGTTGCGGGACTCGGCTACGAATACCTGCAGTTGACTCCGAACCCCGATTTTGGGCGCCACTTTCATTACCCGAAAGTGAACGACGAGATGATCAAAACCCTCAAGAAGCGTTCGCAGGACGCCGGGGTGACGATTACCAGCGTCTTACCAGTCCAGCGCTTCTCGTGGCCTGATGAGCCGCAGCGTGAAGCCGCCGTGCGTAACATGAAGCGCTACATTGAGATTGCGGCAGAACTTGAAGTGCCCATGGTCAACACCGAATTCTCAGGGCGTCCTGAACGTGAAGAAGAGTCCGAAGCTGGCTTCTACAAATCCATGGAAGAGCTTGTGCCCGTCCTTGAACGCGAAGGTATCACGCTCAATATCGATCCACACCCTGACGACTTTGTAGAGGATGGCTTAGAAGCTTGGCGCATTATTCGTGGCCTGAATACGAAACAAGTCGGCTTTGTCTATGTGGCTGCACACACATTCCACTATGGTGACCGTGCGGCAAGTCTGCTGCCAGAACTCGGCGAGCAGCTACGAGCCGTATACCTGTCAGACTCGTTCGATCACAACCGGTCAAACTCCTTGCGCTACATTACGAACCCTCCGGGGAACGCAGTGCGAGTTCATCAGCACCTGAAGATTGATGACGGTGACGTGAACTGGGATGAGCTCTTCGACACCCTGCGCAAGGTCGGATACCTCGATCAAGAAGACGCACTCTTGGTGTCAAACGTGTTCGCAGAAGACGAGTATGCAGACGAAGCTTCTCGTTTCCAACTTCGGCGCATCCGCGAACTTATTGGAGGTTAATTAGATGTCAGAAATGCGTATCGCCGCGGCGCCTATTTCTTGGGGAATTTGCGACGCGCCTGATTACGGGTACCAGTATCCGTACCCTGAAGTGCTTGACGATATGAAGGACCTTGGGGTAACCGCGAGCGAGCTAGGCCCCGTTGGATTCTTTTTGCCTGATAACGCAGCTCAGGCACGCGAGGAACTGGTCAGCCGTGGGATAGAGCCGGTCGGCCTCTACGTTGACCCGGTTATGCACACTGATGACCCAGCGTGGCGCGACCAGCTGGAACGGACCATCACCTTCGTGAAGGACGCCGGAGCAACCACGATCGTGCTCGCTGCGTTACCCGCGCCGTTCGCCTACACGGGCCATTCGGGCTTGAGCGAAGCTGAATGGAAGACGCTCCTGTCGAACCTGGATGAAGCATCGGATCTCGCAGAAGCTGCAGGGATCACGCTCGCGATTCACCCGCACTTAGGAACGCTCGTGCTGACGCCGTCAGAAATTGATCGGGTGCTTGAAGGGAGCAAGATTAAGTTCTGTCTCGACACGGGTCACGGCCTCGCTGGCGGGAATGATGTCGTGGAGCTGATTCGCAAGACTGGCGACCGTCTGGTCATGGTGCACATGAAAGACGCGAAGAAGTCGCTCTTTGAGCAGATGGAACGCGGCGAGATCGAATTCATGACTGCGGTTGAGCAAGGCATTTTCTGTTCCCTGGGCGAGGGTGACCTGCCCATTGACGACATTTTTGATGCGCTGAACGATATTGACTATCGGGGATGGATCGTGCTGGAGCAGGACGCGAAGTATCCTGCGGGTCGACCCAGCGTGAGCCCTAAGGATGCAGTTGCGCAATCGTTACAAGTGGTGAAAGACCAGTTGGCGCGCATCGCATAGCTTAATTTTCGAGAATGGCCCGGTTTTTGACCGGGCCATTTTTGTTGCGTTCTTGAGATGCCTATGCTTTACTGTGAACATATGCTCAGAGGGTGAGCATTTGACCACAACGTGGTGGAGGCATGATGAGTTTTGAAGATGCAGCGCTTATTGCATCGGTGAAAAACCTTTGGAAATCGTACGGTGGAATCCCCGTTCTCAAAGGCGTCGACATTGACGTGCATGCGGGCGAGATCCACGCACTGGTGGGTGGAAACGGTGCCGGTAAGTCCACTCTGATGAAGTGCATCACCGGAGTGGCAGACCCAGACGACGGAAGCATTCGCATCGGTGAACGTGAGGTGAAGAGCCTATCCCCGCGTGAAGCACACATAAACTCCGTCTACATGGTGCCGCAGGAGCCGCAGCTCTTCCCCAACCTGTCAGTACTAGAAAATGTGACGCTCGCGCTGAACGATAAATCGGTCACTCGTGAACGGGTTGAAGAGGTCGTCACCTCACTCGGGCACCCGATTGATCTCGATGTAAAAATGCATGAACTGTCAATCTCAAACCAGCAGCTCATCGAGATCGTTCGAGGAATTCTGCGTAATGCGAAGCTCCTTATTGTTGATGAGCCTACGGCAGCGCTTACCGCCAGAGAGGTAGATCAACTCTTCGCCCAGCTGCGTCAGCTCGCCGAAAGCGGAGTGGGCATTTTCTATGTCTCCCACCGCATGTCAGAGATTTTTGAACTCTGTGATCGAGTCACCGTGTTACGTGACGGGCAGATGGTGCTGCAAGCAAAAACGCAAGACGTAACGCCTTCTGAACTCGTTGCTGCAATGGTGCCAAACTCAGAAATTGTGGCGGCCAGAGGTGCCCGCCGTGGTAAAACCGCAACGGATACTCCAGTGCTTGAAGTTGAAGACTTCACCGGTCAAGGTTTCGAACACATCTCATTCGAGGTTTCGCCTGGTGAGGTGCTGGGCATTGCGGGCGTGATGGGATCAGGCCGAACTGAACTTGCAGAAACTATTTACGGTCTGCGTCCCGGCGTCGGGACGGTGCGAGTCAAGGGTAAAGAATACGGCCACCGATCACCCCGTGCATCACTGCGGCACGGACTGTCATATGTGCCCGAAGATCGTCATGCGCACGGCGTGTTCCTCCTCGGCAGCATCGTCGACAACACCACCTGTACGGTGCTTCCGAAGGTGAGCTCTGGCGGTCTTATCCAGCACGGAAAAGAAATGACCATCACTGACCAGCTCTCGCTTGATTTGGCCCTGCAACCCGGAAGCAGCGACCGGCGTGCTGCGAACCTTTCGGGCGGTAACCAGCAGAAAGTTTCGCTCGCGAAAGCCTTGGCACCGAACCCGGATGTGCTCATTCTTGACGAGCCATCACGCGGTGTGGACGTGGGGGCACGCTCGGACCTCTATCGAATGATTGACCGATTGGCGCTCAATGGGCTCGCTGTCGTACTGATCTCTTCGGATTTTGAAGAAATAGTCGAGCTCTCTGACCGCGTGCTGGTGATGCGCGACGGGCATATCGAAGAAGAGATCTCTGCAGATGAGATCTCACTTCCCGCCGTACGAGACGCGGCATTCGGAACACAGTCGGGACAGGCAGCATGAAGGCGCTTTTCAAACACCGCGAAATGATCACGGTGATCGGCATCATCGCGTTTGTCGCGATCGTCACAATCGTGCACCCGTCATTCATTGCGCCGTCAAACCTCGCTCGTATCGCAAACTCGACGGTGATCCTCGCACTGCTCGCGATTGGCGGCACCGTCGTGATCATTACGAAAAACATTGATGTTTCAGTCGGTTCGACGCTGGCGCTGTCAGGAGTCATCGGCGGCCTCATGATGTCGAACGGTATTCCGATCTGGATTGTCTTGATTTCCGTGGTCTTAGTTGGCGCGGTACTTGGCGCAATTAACGGCATCGGGGTGACATACGGGCATGTCCCGTCGATTGTGATGACGCTCGCGACGCTCGCCGCATATCGCGGTATCTCGTTCTTGATCACAGGCGGACACTCAGTCGAAAGTATTCCCACCGAATACCGCCGACTTGGCCGGGTTGAGTTTCTCGGACTGCCGCTTATGGTGTGGTTCGTGATCGCGATCTTAATCATCATGTCGCTGATTCTCTGGAAGACACCCTTCGGTCGGCAACTGTATGCAACCGGTGACAATGCTGACGGTGCAAAGCTCATCGGCATCAGAACTGAACTCACCATTATTCTCGCGTTCACCATTTCGGGCATGTTGACGGCGATTGCGGCGCTTGTGTTTATCGCCCAGGTCGGGTCGATCGGTAACCAGGCAGGCCAAGGCATCGAAATGCGTGCGATTGCGTCTGCGGTGATTGGCGGAGCATCGCTGACCGGCGGAGTAGGAACTGCAGTGGGTGCGGTGCTTGGTGCGATATTCATCAGCACGGCAACCAGCTCGTTGAGCTTCTTGGGTGTTCCCGGCTCGTGGGCAGACACAGTGATCGGCGCAATCTTGCTCATTGCACTGTTTGCAGATGCTCGAGTGCGTGCGTTGCTTTCTGCACGAAGACTCGCAGAACGATATCGACGGCAAGATCCACAAGCAAAAATTTCAGAGGTGAAACGATGAAACTGACACGATTCATTGGCGTCTGGGAACTTTCGCTCATCGGCGTTGTCGTCCTTGAACTCATTGTTTTTGGCCTCATCAACCCACGGTTCCTCGACCCGAGCCTGATTATTTTCGGGCTGAGTGACTTCATCTACCTGGGAATCATCGCACTACCACTCGGTATCGTCATGATCACCGGCGGGATTGATATTAGTTTTGGATCAGTCGCGTCGCTCGCAGCGATAGTGATGGGTGTTGCGTTCACACTTGGCGTCAACATTTGGCTCTCCGTGCTGATCGGTTTAGGGGTCGCGGTCCTCGCCGGAATGTTCAACGCGTTCGCGATTATATATACGGGCGCTAACCCCATGGTGATCACACTGGGCACCTTGTTTCTCTTCGCAGGTCTCGCGCTTGGGGCTTCAGGAATCGCGGGAATCTCAGCATTCGAAGGAGTCTCTGGACTGCCCGAAGGGTTTATGAGTATCGCGAATGGGAAACTCTTGGGGCTTCCCAACATGCTCTGGATCTTTGTGATTTTTGCGGCAGCATTCGCGATTATTTTGAGTAAAACCACTTTTGGACGCCAGGCACGACTCTTTGGTGCAAACCCTGAGGCTGCACGCTATGCCGGCTTCCGCACCAAAGCGATCATCTTCATCGCGTATTCGCTGACTGCGTTCGCTGCGGGTGTCGTTGGGTTACTCCTGACCTCATATGTTGGTTCTGCTCGTGCCGATATCGGCTCAAGCATGCTCATGCCCGTGCTGACACTCGTGGTTATCGGCGGTGTTTCGATGTATGGCGGCGAGGGCACGATTGGCGGCGTCATTATCGCCACCTTCGTTATGGGGTTTTTGCAGCAAGGACTGCGTTTCGCAGGCTTGACCGAAAACGAGGTTGCGGTCTTCACCGGTGTCGTCCTTGCAGTGGTCGCAAGCCTCAGGTGGTGGAGTGGACGATTCTCGGAATCCTTCAGAAACAACCGAGTCAAGCGGCAAAGCATGAAAGAGCTCAAAGCGTCAGGCGAGTTGGATCAAGAAATCACACAGAAATGAAATCACACAATACAAGGAGAGATTCGATGAAGAATCACATGAAATTTGCGGGAGCGGTGCTTGCTGTTGCGGCACTAGCATTAACCGGCTGTTCAGGCGGCTCTGGTGACGGAGGCGACTCGGGCGGAGGTGACGGCGCTGACCAGCGCATGGCATTTATTCCGAAGCTCACCGGCGTTGGCTTCTTTGAGGCTGGCGGCGAAGGCGCGGAAGCTGCTGGGGCCGACTTCAACCTGGACGTAGAGTACCTCGGTGCACCCGAGGCTTCTGCCGCGAAACAGGTTGAGCTCATCAATACCTATGTCGGGCAGGGGTACGACGCGATCGCAGTGTCGTCGGTGACGCCGGACGGCTTGTGCCAAGCCACAAAGAAGGCTATGGATCAGGGCGTGGTCGTGCTGACCTGGGACTCTGATGTTGACCCCGAATGCCGCCAGTTCTATATCAGCCAAGGAACGCCAGACGATCTTGGTGGTCTGCTCGTTGATATGACCCTCGAAGATATTCCTGCTGATGAGGAAGCTGAAGTGGCGTTCCACTATGCGAGCCCAACAGTGACCGACCAGAACCAGTGGGCGGAGGTAGCGAAGGAGAAGATCGCTGACGAAACCAGCTGGAATATTGTTGACACGGTGTTCTCTGAAAACCAGGCTGAACAAGCCGTGCAGCAGGCTGAAGCGCTCATTAACGCTCATCCCAACCTGAAAGCGATCATCGCGAACGATGCGACCGCGCTTCCTGGCACTGCACAGGCGCTAGAAAACTTGGATCGCACCGATATCACCCTGGTTGGCTTCTCAACGCCAAACGCGATGAAGGAATACATTGAAAACGGCACCCTTGACCGTTTTGCGCTGTGGGATGTCAAGAAGCAGGGCGCACTGTCAGTTGCGGTTGCGCGTGAACTTCTGGACGGAAACGACCTGAATGTTGGCGACACGATCTCAGTTGAGGGCTTCGGCGACATCGAAGTGCAGCCGAACTCGGTGCAGGGCTACGACTATGAAGCCGATGGAAACGGCATCATCGTGCTGCCTGAGCGTACCGTCTTCACTAAAGACAATATTGACGACTACGACTTCTAAGTAGTCGGTGGGCTGGACGCAGCACCTCGCGTCCAGCCCACCCCCCCCATCTATCAAGGAACAGCAGCACATCGTGGTCACATCACAACCCTCATGGGAGACAGAAGAGCAACTCGTTCGGGTCGCTTGGTACTACTACGTAGACCAGCTCACACAGGACGAAATTGCCTCGAAGCTCTCCATTTCGCGTGCCTCAACTGGACGGTTGCTTGACCGAAGCCGGAAAAGTGGCATCGTGAGCTTCACGATCAACAGTCAGGCATTTGACACGTTTCGACTCAGTCGAGCACTGCGCGAGAAGTTCTCACTTCGTGAAGTCATTGTTCCGCCCACTGAAATACCGTCACCGGCTTCGGCCGCAGACCTAGCTGACGTGCTTTCTCGAGGTGCGGCGCAGTATTTGCAGAACTCGCTCAACCGTGGAGACATGCTCGGTTTGGGGTTCGGGGTGACCGTGAACGCGACAATGTCGCGGCTGCCGGTCGAACTCATGAGCAAGGTGTCAACGGTGACGCTCACCGGGGGAGTCAACACCTATATTCCGTTGATGAACCGTGGCTCCCGTGGTGCGCTGCAACGAGAAAGTGTTATTGCGAGTCCGCTCATTGTGTCAACTGCGGATCTTGCGCATCAGCTGCGTCAAGAAAACGTGGTTGATCGAACCATGCAGCTCGCGCGCACCGCAACGCATGCACTGATCGGCATTGGACCGGTCGCGGGAGAATCCACGCTCGTTAATGACGGATACATGACGCCCGAAGAAATGAACGCGCTCGCCAACCAAGGTGCGGTCGGCGATGTTCTGGGCATCTTTTACAACGCTGCTGGTGAACAGCTGGAGACAGACTTAAGCGAACGACGAATTGGAATCTCGTTCACCGAACTCAAACAAATACCAACAGTTGTGGCCGTAGCCGGTGGCACCAGCAAACTGGATGCTATTCGGGGTGTACTCAACGCAGGCGTGATCGATGTTTTTGTCACGACTGAAGACATTGCGGCCGCACTCGTTGGAGAGGAATGAATACGTGAGCTATTACATGGCGATCGACGCCGGCACCGGGTCAGTACGTGCCGTGATCGTAAACCAACAAGGCGAACTGATGTCATCGGCAAACCGGTCGTGGGAACATGATCCAGAACCCAATGTCCCCGGTTCGATGAGCTTCTCCGTTGACCGCAACTGGACATTAGTGTGCGAGATTGTTCGTGAAGCAATTCACACTGCGGGGCTCGCCCCCGAACAAATTCGCGGTGTGAGCTCGACCTCGATGCGTGAAGGCATTGTTCTGCTTGACGAGGAAGGAACCGAGATTTGGGCGTGCGCCAACGTTGATGCACGCGCAGAGCAGGAAGTTCGCGACCTGGCTCAAGAAAGTGGAATCGAAAAACAGCTCTATTCAGAATCCGGGCAAACCTTTGCATTGTCCGCACCTCCCAGACTGCTGTGGTTGAAACGCAACCGACCAGAAATCTATGACCGGGCCCACACTATGCTTATGCTGAGCGAATGGGTGCTGTACCGTTTATCGGGTGAGCGAGTGATGGAACCCTCAAATGGCTCCACCTCAGGAATGCTCAGCCTTGGGTCGCGTGACGCAGCACCACAACTCGCGGATGTCTGTGATCTCAAAAATACGCTGATTCCGCGAGTTGTCGAACCGGGAACCGTGATTGGTCACGTCACCAAAAACGCCGCGGCCGAGGCGGGCTTGACCGAATCAACTGCGGTTGTTGTTGGCGGAGGCGATGCGCAGCTTGCGGCTCTCGGCTTGAACCTGGCGTCTGCAGATGAGGCACTGATTGTTGCCGGAACGTTCTGGCAGCAGCTTGTGAACCTGCCACAACCCGTCGTTGACCCAGACATGCGGGTACGCGTGAACGCTGCAGCTGTGCCGAACCTCTGGCAGGCAGAAGCAATTGCCTTCCACGCGGGAACAGCAATCCGGTGGTTCCGAGACACATTCGCAGTGGCCGAAGTTGACGAGGCGCGAACGCGCGGGGTCGATCCGATTGAATATCTGATCTCCCTTGCCGATGAAATTCCGATCGGCTCTGACGGCGTTATTCCAATCTTTTCGGACGTGATGAACTACAGCCACTGGAAGCACGCCGCACCATCATTCTTGAATTTGTCGCTCGAAGGTGGCAGCAGGTTACGTGCTGCAATGTTCAGGTCACTGATGGAAAATGCCGCGATTGTTGCCGGTGAAAACCTGAAACTCGTTGAGGAATTTAGCGGGGTCACAGCGGACACTGTGGTCTTCGCGGGCGGGTCTGCGAAAAGTAAGATCTGGGCACAGATGCTCGCTGATGTGCTGAACCGTGAAGTTCGAGTCCCGAACGTGACCGAGGCCACAGCGCTCGGCGCCGCCGCCTGCGCAGCCGCAGGAGTGGGCGACTTTGCCACCCCGAGTGATGCAGCTCAAGCGTGGAACAGCTGGGCTGGCTCGATCCGGCCACGCACAGAAAATCATGACGAATACCTTGAGGTAATTCGGCGATGGAAACAGGCATACGCGGCACAGCGGGACCTGATGAATGAGGGCATCACCACACCGATGTGGCAGGCGCCAGGGGCATAGAAGTACTTCAGAAAGGAACATCGTGGAACGAACAACGTTAGGCGCAGCTGAATTCAGATTCGGTGAATACGGACCCGGCTACATTATGCGGGGCCCGCGCACCGATTTCGGTGTCGTGCAACTCCGCCCGGGAGACGACGCCTCGAATCATTACCATGCGCATATTGAAGAGAATTTTGTAGTTCTCGAGGGCACCAGCACACTCTGGATTAACTGCGACGAAAAATATACGGTGACCGCAGGCGACTATATTCGCTGCGATCCCGGAGAGATGCATTACTTCGTGAATGAAAGCGACGAAGTGTTCCGGGCGCTTTTCGTGAAAGCACCGTTCGACCCGAATGATGGGGTGCAGGTGCCATGGCGGCCAGGCGATGAGCTGCCGCAAGAAGCTCTCGAGCGTATAAACAGCACTGAATAAGGAGAAAACAATGGCTGATTTAGAAGGAAATATCGATTCAAAAGACTTCGGAACAGGCATCGCCCAAGAAAGCTTTGGGAGCGAGATTAAAGGTGCTGGCCAACTCGACTTCGGAATGCGCCACCGTTTGGCTCGTGTGTTCCGTAATGACGGCAAAACGGTCATGCTTGCGTTTGATCACGGTTACTTCCAAGGGCCTACGCGCGGCCTAGAACGAGTGGATCTCAACATTGCTCCGTTGGCCGAGCACGCAGATGCGTTGATGGCTACTCGTGGAATTCTTCGGTCGTCTATCCCTGCATCAACTGAGGCGGGGCTTGTGGTTCGTGCTTCGGGCGGCCCTTCAATCTTGAAGGACCTGTCAGATGAACGCATCGCAATGGATATGCAGGACGCCGCCCGTATTGATGCGGCTGCGGTTGCAGTTCAAGTGTTTGTTGGGGGAGAGCACGAGACGCAGTCTGTTCACAACATGACGCAGCTCGTCGACCGTGGACTTGATTTCGGAATCCCAGTACTCGGGGTGACGGCAGTGGGCAAAGAGCTCACCCGCGACTCGCGCTACCTGGGGCTAGCAACCAGAATGATTGCTGAACTGGGCGCGCAACTTGTGAAAACCTACTACTGCGAAGAAGGATTTGCAGATGTCACAGCTGGGTGCCCTGTGCCCGTGATTATGGCTGGCGGCAAGAAGCTGTCTTCGCTTGACGCCCTCACAATGGCGTACCGGGCAATGTCAGAAGGCGCAGCTGGCGTTGATATGGGCCGCAACATTTTCCAGCGAGAAAACCCAGGGGCGATGATTCAAGCGGTACGCTCGGTCGTCCATGGCGGAGCCACTCCGGAAGACGCACACGCGCAATACAAAGACCTGTCGAATGGAGCAAACGACTAGTCGACAGACGCAACAATAGAAAATGGCCCGGTTAAAAACCGGGCCATTTTCTATCTAGGAGATGTACCAGGGAACCTACGCAAGGCACTGTGAGACTATGTCGATGAATGAGTGCGCGCTGCCTAGGCAAGCTGGCGTCCGAGAAGCAGGGGAAAAGAAACAGGGCATGATCCCGAAAGCGGAATCATGCCCTGTGATCTTGGTAATTACTGAAGATCGTCCAAGTTATCCTTGGTGATCCACTGAGCTTCGGTCAAAACGTCTTCGGGGACATCTTCACCTTCGATAACCTTCGCGATGGTTTCAACACCGAGCTTGCCGATACCGGGAGTGTCCTGTGACACGGTTCCGGTCATGCTGCCGTCTTCAATTGCAGCAACCCCATCTGCGGTTGCGTCAATGCCGAAGACCGGAATTTCTCCGCCGTGGCCAGCATTCTGGATAGCCTGAGCTGCGCCCACAGCCATACCGTCGTTCTGTGCAACAACAGCCTTGATGTCGGTGCCAGTTGACAGCCAGTTTTCAACGAGCTTCAGCGCCTCTGCGGTGACCCAGTTACCGCTCTGTTCGAACGCAACCTTCACACCCGGGTTTTCTTTGAGCGCTGCGTCGTAGCCTGCTTTACGAGCGAGCTGTGCGTCTGAGCCCATAGGACCGTAGAGCACCGCGATTTCGCCTTCGCCATCGATGGTTTTGAGTGCTTCTTCCATCTGCAGTTTTCCGGCTGCTTCTTCATCGCCGCCAATGTATGAAGCAGCAAGGCTCTGATCCTCCGCACGCTGCACGATCGTAGCGATCGGTACGCCAGCATCGTTCGCAGCGATCAGGCCAGGCACAACACCGTCAGTTGAGATCGGCTCAACGAGAATGCCGTCAAAGCCCTGTGAAACTGCCTGTTCGATCTGGCTTACCTGCGTTGAGGCATCCTGCTTGCCATCAAACACTGTGAGTTCGTAACCAAGCTCTTCGGCCTGCTCTTCAGCAGCTTTCGCAACGGTCGTGGTGAACTCGTTGGTCATGTGGCTCATCGCAAGAGCAATCTTGCCTTTTGAGTCGCCGCCGTTGTCTGATCCACCATCATCGCTTGAACAGCCGGTCAGAGCAAGTGCTCCGACAGCCGCAGCAGCGAGTACTACGCGGAATGTTTTCTTCATTTTTGTTCCTTTCAGGTCACACCCTTGTGGCGTTTATTTAGTTTTTTCGAGTTTTCACATCAATGAGTACGGCAATCACGATGATTGCGCCCTTGATGAGCATCTGTGCGTTGGAGTCGATTCCGAGAATGTCGAGGCCGTTCGCGATGACAGCGATCATGAGTGCACCGATCACCACCCCGGACGCCCTGCCTCGTCCACCGGCCATACTGACGCTACCGATCACCACAGCGGCAATCGCGTCAAGCTCGTATGATTGGCCGGCGGTGGGGGAGCCGGTGAATGTACGCGACGCGAGCAGCACGCCACACAGACCGGCGAGCAGACCCGCAATGACAAATGGCATCACTGTGAGGCGCTTGACGTTAATACCCGAAACCTCGGCGGCATGAGAGTTCCCGCCAAGCGCATAAATGCGGCGGCCGAATACGGTCTTACGCAGAATAAACGCTGCGATGATCGCAATGATGACGAAGTAGATTGCCATAACTGGAATCCCGAAGGGACGCGCAGATGCGAGCGCACGGAACTCCTGACTGAGGTTTGAAACGGGAGCTCCGCCTGAGAGCATGAGGGCAGCCCCACGCATAGCGGTGAGTGTACCGAGCGTCACAATAAACGAGGGGATACCGCCGTAGGCGACACCCACACCGTTGATGAGCCCGACAGCTGCGCCAACACCCAGTCCAACAAGGATGGGAACAAACAGAGAGTGTTCGCCTGGGTGCGCGAACAGAGCGGCAGCTACTCCGGCCACGCCAACGGTAGAACCGACGGACAGGTCGATCTCTCCCGAGATGATGACATACATCATGCCCATCGCGAGGATGCCGTTGATTGACGCCTGAATCAGGATCAGGAAGATGTTGTTGACGCTCAAAAATGAGTTGCCAGGTGAGGCGATTGTGAGCCCCACGACAAGCAGCACAAAAATAATTGCCAGACCTGCGTCTTTGAGACTAAAGTTCACACGCGGCTTAGTTATTGTCTTCATCAGTTGCATTCCCAAATCGTGACGCGAGTTCGAGGATTCGTTCCTGCGAGAATTCGCTGCGGTCTAATGTTCCAGAGAGCCGGCCTTCGGCAATAACGTGAATGCGATCGCTGAGTCCCATCAGCTCGCCCATTTCTGAGGAGATGATGATCACCGAACGTCCCGCTTCGACGAGCTCTCCGATGAGGTTGTAAATGTCGTACTTCGCGCCAATATCAATACCGCGCGTGGGCTCATCGAAAATGATTACCTCGGGTTCGGTGAGTAGCCACTTCGCCAGGACGACCTTCTGTTGGTTTCCACCAGAGAGTTTCGAAACGAGCTGATTGCGATGCGGGGTTTTCACTCGCAGACGCTGAATGTAGTCGTCAGCGATCTCGCGCTCTTTATGCTTCTGGAGGAGCCCAGAGGGGAAGAGCTTGGACAGTGATACAAGTGAAATGTTTTCCTGCACCGAGCCTTCTAGGTTGAGGCCGGTGACTTTACGGTCTTCTGTAACTAGCGCGATGCCGTGCCTGATCGCGTCCTTCGGACGCTTGAACGTGACGGGTTTTCCGTTCATGATGATCGGTTCGTCGCTATGACCGGGCCGGACACCAAACAGTGATTCAACAAATTCGCTGCGGCCTGCGCCAACGAGTCCACCGATGCCGAGTACTTCACCCTTACGTAGTTCGATGCTGATGTCTTCAACTTCGGGCGGGCTTGACCAGTGATTCACGGTGAGAACGGCATCGCCAATAGGCACCTCGCGTTTCGGGAAGGAACCGGCCAGTTCACGTCCCACCATGAGTGAAATCAGTGTTTGCTCATCAAAGTTCTCGGCTTTGTCAGTCCGGACTAGATTGCCGTCGCGCAGAACTGAGATGGTGTCTGAAATGCGGAAGATCTCGTCCATCTTGTGCGAGATGTAAATCACGCCGACGCCGCGCTTGCGAAGTTCAGCAATGTGGCCGAACAGTACTTCGACGTCTGTTTCAGTAATGGCCGATGTGGGCTCGTCCATGATGACAATTTTGCTGTTGAGTGCAATGGCTTTTGCGATCTCAATGAGCTGCATTTGTGCGACCGAGAGTGTATTCATCATGCGTTCGGGCGCGATGAGGATACCGAGGTGATCGAGAAGTTCACCGGTTTCATGACGCATGCGCTGTCTGTCGTACAAGCCGACTTTCGTGCGCAGCTCACGACCCAGGTAAATGTTTTCGTAGACCGACAGGTCGAGCACTGGGTTGAGCTCTTGGTGGATCATTGCGATGCCACTGTTGAGTGCTTCTTTCGGGTTTGTGGCGTTGAGCTTTTTGCCCTGAACCTCCACACTGCCTTTGTCAGCCTGATAGATGCCCATCATGATTTTCATGAGGGTCGATTTACCGGCGCCGTTTTCGCCCATGAGCGCGTGCACTTCGCTCTCGTGGACATCAACAGAGATGTTGTCGAGGACTTTCACACCAGGGAACGATTTTGAAACGTTCGAGATGCGCAGCAGTGGCGCGCTCACGAGACACACCGTGCCTTTTCCGTGTTCATGCCTGCTCCTTTACAGGGTCAGCTTCCTTGCTTGTTTGTGAGTGAACATTGTAATAAAACACTAAATTTGTCTTATTGTCAAAACAATTATGATGCGGCGATTTTATGGGTTGGTCGCCCAAAGCCTCGCATTCTTGCTTCGGTAGGGGTCAGCTGCAGCGGGTAGAGCGGTTCAGTGATCTCAACCGGCTGCGGCGAGATAGCTTGTGGATCAATAACTGACGCAGTTGTTTCAACCGCTGCGCGACCCCACTGGACGGCACGACGAAGCGCTTCGTGCGGGTGATCGCTAGCGCTTAAGAACCCGGCAAGTGTGGCATCCCCAGCGCCGGTCGTGTTGACTACGCTTGCTGGAGCTGTTCGTGCCCACAGCTGGGTGGTCGAAGTAATGTAGAGTGCGCCGAATGCGCCCAGGGTGAGAAGCACGGCTTTCACGCCCTGGCGAATAAGCTCGTAGGCGCCGTCGACTGCTGCTCCAAGAGTGGGGAGTGCGCGGCCGGTGGCTTCGCGCAACTCATCAATATTGGGTGCGATGAGATCTGGGCGCGCGCCCGCTCGAACCCAATCACCGAGCAGGGTTCCTGGAAGGTCGAGACAGAGCTTCGCGTCTGCTCGGTGGGCAAGCTCGCCCCAGGTTGCTGCATCAGGGTGGCGCTCGGGCATGGTGCCACCGACAACGAGCCACGATGCAGAGGTTTTCCGAATCGTGTCGTCCGCGGCGGTGAATAATTCCCGCCATTCGCTGTTTGCAAGCGGTGGTGCGGGCTCATTGAAGTTAGTAGTGGTGCCGTCGGCCTCAGCAATGATCGTGTTCACGCGGGTGCGTGACGCAGTGCTCACGAAGCATGCCTCAGGGTGTGCGAGTTCGGCATCACGCTCGAGGTTGAGCGGTGCGACTGCCGTCGCGGGAATGTGCGCTGAACGTAAGGCCCGCGCAAGGTTGAGGCCGTTGCCCCCGAGAGAGAGCGTTGCGGCGGCAGCACGGTGCACGCTGTCAGATTTGAGTTCTGACACACGAATCAGTCGGTCTATTGCCGGTGCTGGCGTGACAGTGACCACGCTTGGCACATCATGCAATTGTGTGACCGGTGCAATGTCGCTCACAACGCCCCTCCCTTTTGGGCTTATTCAGTAATGGCAGCTTTGATTTGTTCCGCAATGCGCTCGGGTGACAGTCCGTACTTATCAAGCAGGAAGTCATTCGGAGCTGACTCTGACCAGCGGTCTTCAAGTCCGATGCGGGTGAGACGGCCGCCGTCGTGGTCGGTCAGGATCTCAGCGATCAAGCCACCGAGTCCACCGATGCGGGAGTGCTCTTCGGTGGTGATGACGTGATCTGCGTCGTGGATGAGACCGAGAAGTGCCTGTTCATTGATTGGCTTCAGGGTTGGAAGGTGAATCACGCGAATTTCGATGCCATCTTTTGCGAGCAGCTCTGCGGCTTCAAGCGTGCGTGAGGTCTGAACACCAGTCGAGATCACTACGACGTCGCCGTCACGCACCAGGCGTGGTTCACCGAGTTCGAAGGAGTAGTCCTCGTCGAAAACTGGCGCAACTGGGTCGCGAGCAACACGTACGTACAGCGGGCCATCGAAGTCGGCAGCCCAACGGAACACAGCTTCGGCTTCATATTCGTCTGCGGGCGCAAGCACGGTCATGTTTGGCATTGCTCGCATAACAGCGAGGTCCTCAATATCCTGATGCGTCTTACCTGCGGCACCATTGAGTAAACCTGAATAGGCTGCCGCGAGGCGCACAGGCGCCTTCGTTTGTGACACGAGCATGCGAATTTGATCGAGCGCACGGTTTGTGAGGAAAACACCAAACGTTGACAGCCACGGACGGTAGCCGAGTGTGGTCATGCCTGCCGCCATACCGACCAGGTTTTGTTCGGCAATGCCGACCTGCACGAAGGCATCGGGGTTCTCAGCTGCGACGAGGTCTGAACGTGTTGACGTTGCAAGGTCGCCGTCGAGCACTACGACACGGTCGTCGGTTTTACTCAGTTCTGTGAGGGTTTCTCCCCACACGACACGCTGGGCTTTCATCGTGCTGCCTCCTCAGAGTGGAGCTCTGTGCGAGCAAGTTCAAGTTGTTCGGGGGTTGCGACACCGTTGTGCCACTTGTAGGTGCCAGCGGTGAATGAGATGCCGTGGCCCTTGGTCGTGTTTGCGATGATCGCGGTTGGCTGACCGGCTGATCCGTGGCGTTCAGTGACGGTCTTGAAGGCTGCCTTGATTTCGTCATAGTCGTGGCCGTCGATGCTGATCGTGTTCCAACCGAAACCTGTCAGGACCTGTTCGAGATCAACGTGACCCATGGGTTCGCTGCGGTCGAAGCGGTCGTTTTCGCCAGCTTCCCAGCCGTACTGTTGCAGACCATTGAGGTCAATAATCATGGTCAAGTTATCGAGTTTGTAGCGTGGTGCTGAGATAACGGTTTCCCAGACCATACCCTCTTCGATCTCTCCGTCACCGGTGATCACCCAGGTATGGAAGTCACGGCCTTGCTTCTTGGCAGCAAGCGCGATGCCCGCGCCGAATGCGAGGCCCTGCCCGAGTGAACCTGTTGAAGCGTCAACGCCCGGGGTGAGCAGCATATCGGGGTGGCCTTGGAGGCGTGAGTCACCGTGGTCGAAGGTGAGCAGTTCTTCTTCGGGGAAGAAGCCGCGCACTGCCAGCGTCGAGTAGAGGCCAATGGCTGAGTGACCCTTTGACAGGATGAACCGGTCGCGATCGGGTGCCTGCGGGTTTTTTGGATCGATGTTGAGCTGGTCAAAGTACAGAGTGACCAGCAAGTCCGTTGCTGAAAGGGGCCCGCCGATGTGGCCTGCTTTACTCTGTGTGACCGTGTTGAGAATATTCCAGCGAACCCGGCGCGCAACGGCGGCGAGTTCTGCGTTTGTGAGTTTTTCAGTCATGTGAAACCTTTTGGGTCGAGAATTGCTTTCTTTGGGCCGAAAACACTTATAAAGCTATCACGGAACGGAATCTTTGTCTAACATGTGAGAAGATAGTATTTGTGTGGGATAGTATTTGTGTGGGAAGGAGGACTGACAGAATGAAAGTAATGAACACTGACA
>JBQDFP010000002.1:33073-159054 GCA_052085365.1 Canibacter sp.
GATAGTATTTGTGTGGGAAGGAGGACTGACAGAATGAAAGTAATGAACACTGACATTTCCCAACCCGGCGCCCGTGACGTCGATGTTGCTGGGCTTGCTATTTTGGAAAAGGCTCATGCCATCGTTGCTACTCTCGCAGAGCGCGGTGAGTCAAGCGCGCAAGAACTTGCGACTGCGGTCGACGAACCTGTGAGCTCAACCTATCGGCTGCTGTCAACGTTGACTCAGCTGGGGTGGATCGAGTCCGGATCGAAGCGGGGAAGCTATCGCCTTGGCGTGTATGTAATTCGCATTGGTGGGCAGCTCGAAGACCGCCTCGATGTGCGCAAATCGTGTCAGCCATTCCTGGAGGGTATGCGTCAGCAGACCAAGGAAACTGCCTTTCTGTGTTATCGGCGCGGCAACTTTGCGGTCTGTGTGGAACGTATTGGCGGGCGCGACGTCCAATCTCTCGCCATGCGCCTAGGTGATTCGTTGCCTCTGACTCATGGTGCAGCTCCTCTTGCAATCCTTGCGTTCCTGCCGGAAAAGGAACGTGAAGCAGTGATTGAACAATCAACCCTTGATGTTGGAGGGGCGGGAATGCGTGTGACTCCAGATGACGTTCGCACTCGTATCGATTTCGCGAGAGAGCACGGTTATTCCCTTTCTGACGGTGACGTGACTCCGGGCATTGCAGCATTGGGTGCTCCCATATATAACCACCGAGGTGAACTCGAAGGAGCGGTGTCACTGAGTGGGCTGCGCGAACGCGTCCTTGACCCAGAACGTGACATGGCCGGCATGCTGCTGAATGTTGCACGCTCGTCGAGTCACGCACTTGGGTACCAGGAGGCATGATGAAACCGATTCGTGTTCTAGCGAACGCTGACGATGTCATACGACTGTTGGCGGCTGAGGGTGAACTATCGCCCGCAGAGATTTCCGAACGGCTCGATATCCCCCGCCCATCTGTGTATCGCCTGGTTGACGGCTTAAGCGCGGTGGGGCTGACCGAGCCGCTTGCTGACGGTGTTGCGCGTCTGAGCATGAGTTGGCTGCATTTGGCCGACAGCGCACGAGCCAGTTTCCGGGAGTGGGCCGGCGCAGATGACGCACTGCAGTCATTGGTGGATCGCACTGGCCAGACCGCCTATCTGTCGGTGCGTCGAGGTAACGAGGCCGTATGTATGCAGTGGGTGCAGGGTCGCGCAATTGGCATACTTCTTCTTCGTCCCGGCCGCAGCCTGCCGCTGCATGCGGGTGCTGCGGGTAGGACATTCCTCGCCTTCGATAGTGTTCTGGATGAATATCTCGCCACAACCGAGGGAAGTCGAAAAGGCTTTACGAGGGGAACGCTGCTTGAAAGCGAGCAGCTTCGAGAAGATGCTCGTCGCACGCGCAGTCGGGGGTACACGATTTCTGACGAAGACGTCACCGATGGTGTTGCAGCCTTTGGCATTCCCTTGAGGATCGATAACGGCCCCATGAAAGCAGCGCTCTCCATTGCGGGTGGGCGTGGTGAAGTGATGACGCGTGAAGATGAACTTGTTGACGCTTTGACGCACGCAGCACAATTGATCCACAACCTCGGTACCTGAGTTTTCTACATAATAGACAATTATTCCGCTGGGTGATATTTTGACTTGTGTCGGTACGATGCAATTTCAGCGTTACCCTTCTACAATGTAAATACAAATGAAAGATCGGGTGAAGCCGCCCGAATCTGCACCAACGATGGGGCGATTCCGGGGGATGTGAAGTTGCCCGTCACCGCCATGCGAAAGGACAATTCATGACCGAAACGATCAGGCTGACCGTCAGCCAGGCGATTATTAAGTTCATGCAGGCGCAGTATGTAGAACGCGATGGGGAAACCCAGCAGTTCTTCGGTGGCGCATTCGGTATCTTCGGCCACGGTAACGTTGGCGGGTTTGGCCAGGCACTGCTCGAGTACCAGGACGAATTCCCGTACTATCAGGGTCGCAACGAGCAGGGTATGGTGCACACTGCTATCGGGTATGGCAAGATGCGTAACCGTCTCGGCGCGCTCGCAGTGTCGACCTCGATTGGCCCGGGCGCGACCAATATGGTCACCGGCGCAGGTACCGCAAGCGTGAACCACATTCCTGTGCTGCTCTTCCCATCGGACGTGTTTGCCACCCGCGCAACCGGCGCCGTGCTGCAGCAGCAGGAAAACCCGTACTCCATGGACTACACCGCAAACGATGCTTTCCGCCCCGTTTCGCGCTACTTCGACCGCATCAATCGTCCCGAGCAGCTTGCATCGGCCCTGCTCGAGGCAATGCGCGTGCTGACGAGCCCCGCAGACACCGGTGCTGTGACGATTGCGCTTCCGCAGGACGTGCAGGCCGAAGCTCATGACTTCCCCGTTGCGCTCTTCCGCGATCGTACCTGGCACGTTCCGCGTAACCGGGCTGACCAGGCAGCGATCCGCCGTGCGGCAGAAGTAATTCGCGGTGCAAAAAAGGCCGTCATTATTTCGGGTGGCGGTGTGATCTACTCTGAGGCCACCGAGCAGCTCGTGAAGTTTGCCGAATCAACCGGTATTGGTGTTGGCGTCACTCAGGCTGGCCGTGCGTCATTCCCTCACGACCATGAACTCGCACTCGGCGCCCTCGGCTCAAGCGGCACCAAGTTCGCAAACGGTGTCGCGGGCGAAGCTGATGTTGTCATCGGCATCGGCACACGCTACACCGACTTCACTACGGCCTCGAACACACTGTTCAAGAACCCTGATGTGAAGTTCGTGAACATCAATGTGGCAGAAATTGACGCCTACAAAGAGTCAGCAACTGCGCTCATCGGCGACGCACAGGTCACCATCGACGAACTGCGTGAAGCACTCGGTGACTGGTCGATTGCCGACGCTGCGCGCAAGGAAGCAGCAGAACTCGCTGATGGCTGGCGTGCAGAGCGCGCTCGTATCATCGAGCTCGACGGCTCGGAAACTCTCTCACAGGCACAGATGCTCGGGATTCTGAACGCCGCAGCTGACAAGAACGACGTTGTTGTCAACGCCGCCGGTTCAATGCCAGGCGATCTGCACCGACTCTGGAATGCAGATAGCACCAAGGGTTACGACATTGAGTACGGTAACTCCTGCATGGGCTATGAGATCCCCGGGGCTATTGGAAACGCGCTCGCCGACCGTGACCGTCACGTCTTTGGCTTGATCGGTGATGGCACCTTCTTGATGCTCTCAAGTGAGATCTTGACGGCGGTTCAGGAGCACCTGAAGATCACGTTCATTATCGTCAATAACTACGGTTACGGCTCGATTGGAGCGCTTTCAGAAACCGTTGGGTCGCAGGCATTTGGTACGCGCTTCAACGAGCGCGGAGAAGCGCTGCGTCACGATGGTGCACGTCTGGAAGTGGACTTCGCTCAGAACGCGGCAAGCTACGGCGCCAAGGTCTGGTCAGCCGACAACGCGGATGCTTTCACCCAGGCACTTGACGAGGCGAAGAGCTACGACGGTGTCAGCGTGGTCTACGTTGAGGTCGATGCTCAGGCCCGATTTGGTGGATCAGGCGCTTGGTGGGATGTTCCCATGGCTGAAGTTTCAGAACTTGAGTCAAGCCAGGAAGCACGCAAGGTTTACGAAGACATGCGTAAGGACCAGAGCGCTTACCTCTAAGCGACTTCATTACAGAGAAGAGGGGCCCGCACCGTTTGGTGCGGGCCCCTCTTCTTCGTGACTTACGGGCGAGGTGTTTCAGCACGTGACGTAGTCACGCCGCTCACCTCGGGCACCTTGGTCCACTGGCCTGATGCGGCGCTCTTGAGGGCCGCATCAGCGACCTCTGCTGCTGACCAGCCGTCAGCAACTGATGGTGAGAGCTGTTTGTTCTCGGCAACTGAACGCAGGAACAGTGCTGCCTCAACGGTCTTGAGATCATCGAAACTCATGCTCGTGCCCGGTGAAGGCTGGAAGTTCGAGAACACGCCGAATTCTGGCCCCGCCATGATGGTCGTGTAGCCGCGACGGTTATCGGCCAACTGCAGCTCATTCAAATGCTGGAAGTCCCAACGCAGAGAACCCTCGGTGCCGTAGACCTCGATTGAGTATTCGGCGTGAGGGCCGATCGCGACGCGGCTCGACTCGAGTACCCCCACTGCGCCGCCTTCGAAGCGAGCGAGCATTGCTGTGTAGTCTTCGTTTTCAACTGTGCGGGTTTCGTCTGAAACCTCGCCCATGTTGAAGCGGTTCGACGAAGTGCCCAGGGGCAGTGGGCGTTCCTTAATGAAGGTGTCGGTGAGCGCACTAACATCGGTAATGCGCCCAACAACATACTGTGCCAGGTCGAAACCGTGCGAGAGCAGGTCACCGATTGCGCCTGATCCAGCACGGTCTGTTTCGAAACGCCAAGTGAACACCTGCTTGGGGTCCGAAGCGTAGTCGGCCATAAACCGTACCTGCACGTTGGTGATGCGCCCAATTGCGCCGTCGCGAATCAGGCGACGAGCTTCGGCGATTGCAGGGGCATGTCGATAGTTGAATCCGACTGAGGTGATGAGATTTTTTTCTGCGGCCTTCTCGGCGATCTCGCGTGACTCATGTGCCCCGCGTCCCATCGGCTTTTCGATCCAAAATGGTTTACCGGCGGCGATAGTGTCGAGTGCGATTTGATGGTGCAGGAAGTTTGGCGCGCAGATCGATACGACATCTACGTCAGGGTTGGCGAGCAAGTCATGGTAATCAGCGACGGTCTGCTGGTAACCCAGGGCCCGTTCAGCGTGGAGGCGGCCACTCTCGTCAGGGTCCGCTGCGACGATCAGCTCAGCCTGTTTGGGGAGGTCGGGAAAATGCTGACGGGCCGAAATGTATGCGTGCGAATGCAGACGCCCCATCCAGCCAACTGAGATGAGTCCAACGCCGATCCGATCTGGGTTTTTCATACTTATTCTCCTGAATCAATAATTGTGAAGATTTTATCATTTAGTGGTCGAAATGACCGTGCTGCGGGATTTTTTGGTGTTAAAAGATCAGCAAATAGAGTGCGCCCAAAATCGTCAAGATGATGACGAGCCAGTCGAAAAGCTTCTGCGAAATCTTTGATGCGATCGCTCGACCAATAAAGGCCCCCACGACCACCCCCGGCACCAGTAAGAGCGCGAGCGTGAGTGTTTGTGGGTTAATCAACCCGAGTCCGATGGAGATCGGAACCTTCGTCAGGTTAATCGTCGCAAAGAACCAGGCCGCGGTTCCGAGAAACTCACGAACTGTGAAACGCGACGCCAGAAAATACATTGACATGACCGGCCCGCCGGCATTTGCGACCATCGTGGTAAACCCGCCGAGCGACCCGTAACCGAACCCGGAAAACTTCGACGGCTCCGTGGCTGGACGTTCGCTTCCTCGCCATCTCAGAAACAGCGTGAAGCTAATGACCATCAGCAAAATCGCACCGATGACTATTCGCACCCAACCATCTGGTGCGAGCCACAAAAAAAGACCGCCGAGCGCCAACCCGCCGAGCACTGATGGAATAAGTTTCAGCAGTACTCGAATGTTGGCGTCTCGACGGTAACTGATCAGAGCGAACACATCGCCCACGATCAGCAGTAAGAGCAGCGCCCCCGTAGATTCTTTCGCCGGAATCAGCGCGGCGAAGATCGCAATTGAAACAGTGTTTATGCCGGGAATGGCGGTTTTCGAAATGCCCACGAACATTGCCGAAAGCGCGAGAAGCACCCAGGCGAGTACGCTGAGCTGATCGAGAACCAAAGTCACCGAGTCACCGTATCACTGCACCCCATACGAATATTGTTATGACAAACGCCTATTGTGTCAATTTGCGTCTTCAACGGTGCGGTTTGCCGCGTGCAGCACCGTCGATGCCTCCTCAAGGCCCTCAATGCGTCCGAGTGAGGTGTCTTCATGTTCGATGTTGATCCACATGTCAGGATCCACCCGCTTCAAAGCAGCGAGGAAGTCTGTCCAGAACTCGACCCCGTGACCGCGACCAAGAGCAACAAAATCCCACGCAGAGTTCTTGGGCCACTCATTCACATACTCGTCACCGCCGAGGTTCGTGCGAGGTTCGTCTTCGCGGAGCCTGCGGAAACTGTTATCGAGCACCCCGTAGAGTTTTGCGTTTTCAGTATTGATGCGAACATCTTTTGCGGCCGCGTGCAACACCAGTTCGCCCAGATGATCAACTACCGCTACCGGGTCCATCTGCTGCCAGAACAGGTGTGACGCGTCGAGCTCGACACCGAGGTGGGTGGATCCTGTCAGTTCGACGAGTTTGTGCACGTCAGCTGAGTTAAAAACAAGGTTCTGCGGGTGCAATTCGATCGCAACTTTGACCCCGTGGTCTGCGGCAAATCGGTCCATTTCACGCCAGAACGGAACCGCAACATCCCACTGGTAATCAAGCGCGTTGAGATAGACCGAGTTCCAGGCGTTCACAACCCAGTTCGGAATCGTCGCACCGGGCTCGCCGCCCGGCAGACCTGACATGGTGACCACGCGAGTCTGTCCCAGACGTGCCGCTAATTCAATTGATGAGCGAATATCGGCCGCGTGCTGATCGCCGATGACCGTATTCGGATGGAGGGGATTACCGTTACAGTTCAAACCCGCAATTTCCACACCGGTGCCTTCGAACTGTGACAGATAATCGTCACGAGCCGAGTCGGAGGTTAAAATTTCAGCCTTCGTGGGAATGTTGTGTGCCGGCAGGAAACCGCCCGAGTTGAGTTCAATGCCGGTAAGCCCGAGGCTGTTTACCACTTTGAGCGCTTCTGGCAGGCTACGGTCGTGAAGAATTGCGTCGTATACGCCGAGTTTCATTTTCTTAATCCTTTAGTTTGTGGGAGCAGCGATGGTGCAGGTGCCTTCGGGCACGGGTACTGAAGCTCCGCCAGCGTTCGCCGACTCTGCGACAGCGCCGAGGAACTGCATATTGTGCACACCGTCAAGGAAGGTGGCGCATCGGGGGAGTGATTCGCTTTCGGGAATGCCTGCGATCTCTTCGAGGAAGGCGCGAGCCTGATGCACGAATAGGTCGTTTTGGCTGACGCCAACGCCCGCGGCGTCCATGGGCCAGCCACCCTGGAAGTGAGGGTGGGCGGGACCGATTTGTATCGAGCGGTACCCGACGGCGTCATCAAGGTCGTCATGGAACATAACCTCAACTTGGCCGGGGTTCTGTTGACTCCAGCGTGCGGCACCTTTCGAGCCGAATACCTCAAAAATGAGCGAGTTCGGGTGTCCGGCTGCCACGCGCGACACCTCGAGTGCGCCGACTGCGTTTGCAAAGCGTGCAGAGAATGCGGCGTAATCGTCGTTTTCAACCGTGTCCATTTCGTCACTGACGTTGCCCCGGGTGTGACCGACAACGTTGCCGAGTGGCTTCGGACGTTGGGTGATCGAAGTGTGGAAGCGCCCACCGCTGACTTCAGTGGCGACACCGCAGAGGTGCTCGGCAATGTAGCTGAGATGGCTGCAGACGTCGCCGAGTGCGCCAGAGCCTTGAGGGCCTTTATAACGCCAGCTCATTGGCGCATCAGGGCGGCTGCCGTAGTCGGTCCAGTAGCGTCCCGAGAAATGGTTGACGGCGCCGATGCGGTCATCATCAATGAGCTTGCGAATGAACGCAATGCCAGGAGCGCGCAGGTAGCTAAACCCGATGCGGGCTATGGTTCCCTGTTGGGCAGCGGTTTCGGCGGCTTCGGCCATAGCAATGGCGTCAGCTTCGGTGTCACTGAGTGGCTTTTCGCACAGGACATGCTTACCAGCCGCAAGGAGCGCTTCAACAATTTCACGGTGCAGACGGTTTGCGACGACGACGCTGACCACGTCAATGTCGTCCGCCTCGACTATGCGGTGCCAGTCGGCTTCGTAGCGTTCGAACCCGAAGCGTTCTTGGGTATCGACTCCGACGGTTTCGGCAATGTCGCTGATAGCGACGAGGCGAATTTTGGGGAGGCTGGGATGGAAGAGCGTGCTGGCATTGCGGTAGGCGTTGGCGTGGGCTTTGCCCGCCATGCCTGCGCCGATGACTGCGACACCGAGTGATGATGAGTTCAAGAGGAACCTTTCTGTCGCGGAATACGCTCCGAACGTCGTTGTTAGAAAAATAAATTGGAGCGCTCCAATTACATTTACGCTAACCTGATGGAGTCTCCGTGTCAATCTCAATTTTCGAGGCCGCCATGCACAGAAAACCCGCAACGATCTACGATGTCGCGCAACATGCGGGTGTCTCAAAGTCTCTCGTGTCTCTCGTACTGCGCGGTTCAAGCAGAGTGAGTGAAGAAAAACGAGAAGCAGTGCTGCGATCTGTTCGTGAACTGCACTACACGCCGAGTCGTCTTGCCGCGGGCCTGGCCGGAACTCGCACCAAGAATATCGGCGTCATCATTGATGACTTTGCAAACCTCTGGTTCACTGACGCACTCGTCGGTATGCGTACCGCGCTCGCAAGCTCCGGGTACACGCTGACCGTGGCCGATACCGCGTTAAATTCACACCTCGATCAAGACCCGCTCGAAGCGATCCGCTCCTTGCGAGTAGATGGAGTGATTATCGCTGGTGAGTCATCTGAGCGCGCTGCGGAACACTTCGCAACTCCCGCAGTGGTGCTCGGCCGTCGCGACCAAAAACCTCTGCGAGCGCCCGTGGTGGACTGTGATGAACGCAGAGGGGGAGAACTGGTTGCTGAGCACCTGATTTCACTTGGTCGCCGCAATCTTGTTGCCGTCAGCGCTGAGGCTGGAAGCGCAACTGCCCGCTGTCAAGCATTTCACGACGCTGCGACCGCGGCCGGGGCGAACGTTGAGATTGTGATGGCTGACGCGACACGTGAAGCTGATGCGCGTGCAGCATTTCGAGAGTGGATCGACCATGCTGGATACCTGCCCGACGGGGTCTTTGCAGCAAACGACCCGATGGCTGTCGGCGTGTTGGGCGTGCTTGAAGCGCGTGGGGCAAACGTTCCCGACGACACTGCAGTTGTGGGCTATGACAACACTCCAATCGCAGACTACGAATACCTGTCGCTCACTTCGATTGACTGCGGTGTTCGCGAGCAGGGCACACTCGCCGCGAAAAAGCTGGTGGATCTCATTGAACAAAAGGCGATCAGCGAATCAGAAATTGACTATGTTGAACCCACGCTTGTCGTGCGGGGTTCCTCGGTTCCGAAATAGCGCACCAACACTGGACGTCAGGTGGACGTCGGCGGATGAATGATGTGCAAGAATATTGCTCGATCGCGCCCGCGGTCCGTTTTTCTTGAGAAAGGTGCGCCATGTCACAGGTGCGAATTGGTCTTATTGGCACTGGCCGCATCGGCCAGGTCCACGCGCGCAGCATTGTTGCGAACCCCGAAACCACACTCAGCTGGGTTGCTGATCCGTTCATTGAGGGCGCGAACCGCCTGTCAGAGTCAACCGGTGCGAAGGCAACAGATTCACCTGAGGACCTTATTGCGTCCGGTGAAGTTGATGCTGTGCTCATTGCGGCCCCCACGCCGACCCACGTGCCGCTGATTGAGGCAAGTGTTGATGCAGGACTGCCGGTGCTGTGTGAAAAGCCGATCGACCTCGATATTGAGCGCGTGGATGCGCTGCGCCCGAAAGTTGCGTCTGCAGGCGTGCCCGTGTTGCTCGGTTTCAACCGTCGCTTCGACCCAGGTTTTGCGACCGCAAACGCTCGACTCAAGGCTGGCGAAATCGGTGACCTTGAGCACCTCTCGATCATCAGCCGTGATCCGGCAGCGCCACCAGCAGAATACGTGAAGGTTTCAGGCGGAATCTTCCGCGACATGACTATTCATGACTTCGATATGGCTCGCTTCTTCGCGCCCGACATCGTCGAAGTGCAGGCCACCGGTACCAATATCTTTGACGAAGGTATTCGTGAACACGGTGACTTTGACACCGCAGTGATTACGATGCGGACGTCCTCCGGTGCAATCATTTCAATCACCAACTCACGCCACAGCGCTATCGGATATGACCAGCGCATGGAGGTATTCGGTGCCGGAGGGATCTTGCAGGTTGCGAACCCCGATACCAGCCTCGTGTCGCTCTCGAACGCGCAAGGTGTGCGCGTGCACGATGTCTACGGTGAGTTCTTCCTTGAGCGTTATGCCGAGGCATACGCAATCGAGTTGAACGAACTCGTGAAGGCCGCCCGTGGCGAAGAGTTCACGGCTCCCACGTTCGAAGATGGTCGTGCAGCACTGCTGCTTGCAGATGCGGCAACGAAGTCAGCAAACGAACGTGTTGTGGTGCCGGTAGATCTGAACGCTTGAGTTTCGGTCACTTTGTGAAGCGCGTCCCATGTTGTGGGGCGCGCTTCGTTGCTTAGCGGGATGTGATGAGCCGCGCAAGCTCATACGCAGACGAGAGTGTGAGATCGGGCAGGGGAGCGGATTCTGGCGGGTCAGACGCCGTCCTGATGGAGCGAAGCAGAATGTTCTTGCCAATTTGCGCGCGGGTTCCGCAGACCACATCGCGATCGTACGTATCTCCCACAAACCAAGCGTCCTGTGGTCGAACATCAAGCGTGTCGCACGCGTGTGTGATGAGCGCGGGGTTCGGTTTTCTGATTCCCGCTTCGACACTGTAGATTGATGCGTGCACGTCGAGCTCCCACGCTTCAACGAGGTGGCGATAGACCCTCCCGCTCAGGGTGTTGCTGACGATTGCGATCGGAATCTCGCGGGTCTGGGCCGCCTGGAAGACGTCTCGAATTCCAGCTCGTAGTGTGCGATCTTCGCTGAATTGCACCATCGCGTCACACAGGCTTTGCGCGTGAGGAACAAGTTCCGCGCGTAACTCTTTGGGCCAATCCGATGCGACAAATTCGACCCAGAACGTGTGTGGGTCCAATTCCTTGGGTGTTGGGTCCTGCGATGCTCGGTTCTTCCACTCAGCATCCCGGCGTGACCCGCGCGAGATGTCACGAACGAGTTGATCAAACGAGAGCGTCGGTAGAAGGGTGTGGACATGTTTTGCGACCATTGTGGCCCAGTTTTTTCGGGGCGCGGTGTCGGCAATCACGCCGCCAAAGTCCAGGAGTAAAGCGTTCGGAATGTGGTGCATAAAAACTCACTAAAAAATTAATTGACAAACGTATCGTATGGCATACAATTATTAAACGCACCTAATGAGATACCTTTTAGCATCGATGAGGATTGACAAGGAAGTCAGATGACCACGACCATTCTGGTTTCAGACCCGTCGCAGCAGCGCCCCGGGCCGAAACAGACAAAAGACAAGGCGCCACTTGGCTATCGCCTACGCATCTATTTGCAGGACCCGGTCGTTACTATCGGTGTGCTTGCGCTGCTCCTTTTCACCTATCTGATCGTTGCGCCGATCATCTCGCTGCTCATCGACGGTGTTGTCGTGCACAGCCAAGACACTGGCATCACGCAGCAAGATAAAGGCTCGATTACCTCGTACTATCTGTGGCGCGTATTCTTCTCGCCGCAGGCCGTTGATATCTTCTGGGCGCCGCTTGCCAACACGCTGATTATTGCGCTGTGCAGTATTACACTCGCGCTGATCGTGGGTATCTCAGTCGCCTGGCTCATGGTCCGCACGAACATGTGGGGCCGCCGCTGGTTTGCAACAGCACTCATCGTCCCCTACATGCTTCCCGCCTGGACCTTCGCGCTCGCATGGGTCAGCATCTTTAAAAACCGCCGCACCGGTGGTCAAGCAGGCTGGCTCGAAAACATCGGCGTCACCGTTCCTGACTGGCTGTCTTACGGTCGCATACCGATCATTATTATCTTCGCAATCCACTTCTCGCCGTTCGTAATCATGCTGGTGGGAAACGCGCTCAAACGGTTCGACTCAACCCTCGAAGAATCCGCACGGTTGCTGGGCGCAAGCAAAATGAAGACCGCGTTCTCGATCGTCCTTCCCATATTGCGTCCCTCGCTGATCTCAGCGGTCACGTTGATTCTTGCGAAGGTGCTCGGTGAATTCGGTGTGGCCTACATTTTGGGTCTGCCCATCAACATGAACGTGTTGGCAACGAGTGTGTACCGAAATATTTACTCGGATCAGCGCGGAGCCGCCGCAATCATGGTTGCTGTCATCGTGCTCATCGGCGCGATCTCGCTGTGGGTTGATACACACTTCCTGCGCGAATCAAAACGATTCGTCACCATCTCGGGTAAGAGCGGATCAAACAATAACGTGTCGATTCTCGGGAGGTCTCGCATCCTCGCAACGGGCGCGTGCAGCCTGCTCTTCGCTGTCAGCGTTGCGATCCCGATTATTGTCCTTGCTCTCACGACGGTTATGAAATACCCGGGTGTGTTCACGAAAGACAACTTCACACTGAAGTTCTGGACCGGTACTGATCTCCCAACTATCGGCTTCTCAAAGGGTGTTCTTTTGAACCCGGAAGTCTGGGAATCAGCGCTCAACACGCTCTGGATCGTGGGACTGGCAGCATTCCTAGCAGGAGTGATGGGACTGGTTGTGGGGTACATCGTGGTGCGTTCAAAATCACGATTCGTGTCAAACGCGCTCCGTCAGATGGTCTTCTTCCCCTACCTGGTACCCGGTATCGCCTTCGCTGTTGCCTACCTCTCACTCTTCTCGGTGCAGCGCGGACCGATTCCGGCACTCTACGGAACCGCGGCAATTCTCGTGTTGATCTACTTCACTGAACAAATGCCGTTCGCATCCAGAGCAGGTATTTCAGCAATGATGCAGCTCGGGTCTGACCCCGAAGAAGCCGCACAGGTCACCGGAGCCGGGTGGTGGCGTCGATTCTTCACCGTCGTACTGCCGATTCAAAAAGGCGCGCTCGCCACAGGTATGGTTATGGCGTTTATTTCAGGCGTGAAGAGCTTGAGTCTGGTCATCATTCTTGCCGTGCCGGGCATGGACGTGCTCACGACGCTTTCGATCCGCCTCATCGATGTTGGCTACTCACAAGCAGGTAACGCCGTCGTGCTCGTGATCGCCGCGATCGCATTTACCGGCACTTACACCGTACAAAAAGTCATGAAAACTGACCTCGCACAGGGAATGGGAGCATAGAGATGCCCGATATTCATCTCGACAACGTCGTTAAAAATTATGGATCTGGTGGCAACGCAGTTGACAACCTCGACCTCACAATCAACGACGGAGACTTCATGTGTCTGCTCGGCCCCTCGGGCTGCGGCAAAACAATGACCGTGCGAATGATCGCAGGGCTCGAGCACGCAACCGGTGGCAAAATCGCTATCGGAGACAAAACCGTTGACGAGCCCCAAAGCAACACCTTCGTCACTCCAGAAAAGCGTGACGTTGGCTTGGTGTTCCAGAGCTATGCACTGTGGCCGCACCTGAGCGTGTATGACAACGTGGACTACGGTCTGAAACTTCGTAAGAAATCGAAAGCCGACCGTAAACGCATCGCGTCCGACGTCATGTCGAAGCTCGGCATCCAAAAGTATGCAGACCGTTACCCGTCACAGCTTTCGGGCGGACAGCAGCAGCGCGTGGCACTTGCTCGTATGCTCGCGGTAAGTCCCGAACTCATGCTGCTTGATGAGCCGCTGTCAAACCTTGACTCACGGTTGCGTCTTGAAATGCGTGCCGAACTGCAGCGCATTCACAAAGAGTTCGGTGCAACTGTCGTGTTTGTTACCCACGATCAGTGGGAAGCTATGACGCTTGCCACACGAATCGCCGTGCTGAACGATGGCGTCCTGCAGCAGGTGGGTACGCCAATGGATATCTATGACCGGCCAGTGAACCGTTTCGTCGCGAACTTCCTCGGAGTTCCTCCAATGAACTTCATCGAACTGTCTGAGTCGAGCCCGCAACAGCAGACCGCTTCAACGTATCTCGAACGCAGAGTTGACGGTGACACTTCGCCGGGTGTTCTGGGGATTCGGCCTGAATCGTTCGAAGTCTTGTCAGACGGGGCCGCCGCACGTGCCGACACGTTGACGCTCACAGGCGAAGTTGAATCGGTGATGCCCACCGGCGGCAGCTGGACGATACAGACTCGCGTCGGATCGCAATCCATCTATGCAACGGTGCTGAACAAGGGTGAGCTTGCACAGGGACAAACTATTGAGCTTGCAGTCGCTGCCGAAAAACTGCACGTTTTTGATCACGAAGACCAGAGAATGACGGTGAACAGCTGACATGCACGTACAAGAAATTTCACAATTCACGGAGCGAATCGCTCGCGAGGCCGGGAAGATCGCCATGGAAGGGTTTCGCAACCGTGACATGCATATCGATCTGAAGGTCGATTTTCATGACATGGTCACGAAATATGATCGTGCGTGCGAAGAACACATTCGCGGCGAAATCCTGCAGCACTATCCCGATTCAAAAATTATCGGTGAAGAAGACGGTGAAACCGACGGTGGCGGCAATATCGAATGGCACATCGACCCGATCGACGGCACCGCGAACTTTGCGCGAGGCATGGCACTTTGGGCGGTGAGCATTGGCGTCGCAATCGACGGTGAAGTCGTGGTCGGTGTCGTATACGACCCGGCGAACGATCACATGTTCCTGGCAGACGACCGAGGTGCATTCCTGAACGGCGAACCCATGCGCAGCTGGGGGTTCACAGATGCCGCGCAGGCGACGGTCATCCTGAACTTTCCACTGCCACGAGACTTCGTCACCTTCCCGGAGCTCGCGCTCGAACAGTTCACCGAGGTTACACACGAATTCGCGCAGCTGCGCGCACTCGGCTCGAGCGCCATCTCACTGTGCTGGATCGCAGCCGGCTGGGCCGATGCGACCCTCTCGTTTGAGGCGCACTCGTGGGACGTTGCTGCGGCAACGTTCATCATTCGTCAGGCGGGTGGGCAATATCTCACCTACGTCGATGGCCAACTTCAGCCAGAAAGTCGGGACTATGAAAACCCGCACTATTTGGCGATGGCCCCCGGAGCTCAGTTCACCTCATTACGGACTCTGATGCAGACGCAGAGCGTTCGTCCCCTGCCTGACACCTACTAACACCACATCACCACATCACCACATCACAAAGGAGCTCGAAGATGAGTATCAACACCACCCACAGAAAGGGCCTACGGCTCGGCAGCTATATTGCGACAGTTGCAGCGCTCGGTCTCGTGCTTTCAGCCTGCGCCCCACCCGGGGCCGACGGCGGCGAAGCACAAAAAGATGAGCGCGGCGAGATCGAACTACAAGACGACGAAACCGCCGACGGTTTCGATCTTGACAAGCTGGTTGCAGCAGCAAAAGAAGAAGGCCCAATCACGATTTATGATGAGACCGGTAAGGTCACACAGATCGCTGAAGCGTTTTCTGAAAAGTACGGCATCGAAGCTGAGGGCGTCAAAATTGAGGTCAATGCGATCGATAAAGTGAAACGCGAAAACGAATCGGGCAACATTATTGCTGATGTGCTTGCAATCTCGGAGCCACCAGCCGTATACGCCGAACTGCTGAAAGACGATATTGTCACCAACTGGGTGCCAGGCGATGTGCGCGACAACCTGCCCGAAGAAGCACGCTACCCGTACCTGACCAGTAACAACTGGCTGTGGTGGGCTTATAGCACTGACGCGTACGGCGATTCATGCCCCGTTTCAAACATTTGGGAACTCACCGAGGACGACTGGAAAGGCAAAGTTGCGCTGCCCGACCCCGAAGCCCGGGCCATGTACACCAACATGTGGAACCAGTCAGCACGTGACCATTCAGATGCTTGGGAAGCTGCATACGAAGATCAATTCGGTGAGAAACTCGAAACTGATGAGCAGAGCCCCTTCCACGAATGGCTGAAACGTCTAGCCGAGAACTCACCGGTCGTGTTCAAGAGTGACGAAGAGGTATCCGAAGCAGTTGGTGCTCCTGGCCAGGAAGATCCACCCATCGGTCAAATGGCAGCAGCCAAGTTTAGGAACAATGACGAAAAAGGGTATGCTCTGGCCCCCTGTGCAGGCCTTGACCCATATGTAGCCGGCCCCATGCCTCAAACCATGGTCTACGCAAGCAAGACCAAGAGCCCAAATGCGGCAAAACTCTACATTCACTTTGCAGCATCTCAAGAAGGCATGGAATTCATCATGCCTGACGGAAAACGCTCATATAACCCAGAGGTGAAGGCACCTGAAGATGCCCACGAACTTGATCCACTTATCGAAGACGGAGTGCAGCCATACAGCACCGAGTACCTCGAAGATGATTTCAAGAACACCGTGAGCTGGCAAGACTTCTGGCGCTCAAACCGCGGCTAAGTCGGTAGATTAGGGGTCGGGTAGCTACACCCGGCCCCTTTCCTTCACCCCCAGACCTGAGAGAAGAGCGCATGCAGAGAATCAAGTTTTCTGAGGTGTTTACGCCGGTCGAGCACACCAGTCAGATGCCGCTGAATCTCCAGATCGTGACGCAGTTCGGTGATGCAATCCAGCGGGGCCGTTTGACCACCGGAGCTATGTTGCCGTCAGAAGCGGACCTCTGTGAGGGGTTTCACGTTGCCCGTTCGACGTTACGTCGAGCTCTTCGCACGCTTGAAGACCAGCACCTGATCGAACGTAAACGTGGCAGGAGCGGTGGCACCACAATCGCGAACTCTGGCCCCATCGCCCGTACCCCGGGAACATTCACGACGCTATACGACATGATTTCAGAAACGGCGAGAAAACCGCGAACGAAGTTAGTCACTGCCGAGCAAATAACGGTAGACGAAGCGCTCTCGGACGAAAGCGGGTTCTCGGTTGGCACGAAACTTACCCACCTCTTACGGTTTCGAAGCGCGAACGACCAGGCCATTGCCGTGCTCGAGAACTGGATTCGTCCCGAGTACCTTACTTTTGATCTCAGTCGAGTTGAGTCAGAAAGCCTCGAGGCGCTTTTACGAGCGTCGGGCACCCGAATTGATCATGCCAAATTTGAATATCGCGCTGTCACAGCCGACATTTATGCGGATTTTTTGAAGGTGGATCCGGATACTCCGGTTATTAACGAGGTTCGGCAGGTGTTCGACAAAGAACATCAGTACGAGTTTTCGTATCACTACAGCCATCCGGAACGAGAGCGTGTACGTGGCGTAGCTAGGCCATAAAATCCGTCCGAGAGGTGAGAACCCTGTAGCTCGTTATTAAAAGTTTATGAACTCTTGCTTGCGACGCTGAAAGAACACTGTAATGTAATCGGTACGAAGCGGAAGCTTTGTCACGTCAATACATCAATTGGCTTTTACACAATGAGGTGAATTACATGTTCAAACTGTTTCAGCGCCGCGCAACACGTGCCGGCCTTGCAGTAGTCGCAGCCGGTAGCGCTCTCGCGCTCGCAGCATGTTCAGGTGGGCCTGCTGGGGCCGGTGGCTCTGGCGATGCCGCAGAGGATCTTCCTGAACTGAAAGTAGCGATGATTACACACCAGGCACCTGGTGACACGTTCTGGGATATTGTTCGTGCTGGTGCAGAAACTGCAGCCGAGCGCAACAATGTCGACTTGCTGTATAGCAATGACCACGACGGAGCTCGCCAGGCACAGCTGGTGCAGCAGGCTGTTGATCAGGACGTCGATGGCATCGTCGTTACGCTGGCAAAGGCTGATGCGATGGCTGGCTCAGTAAAGTCGGCTGTTGAAGCGGGAATTCCCGTATTCAGCATTAACGCTGGCGAAGAAGCGTATAAAGACATGGGTGTGCTCGCACACTTCGGTCAGAACGAGTACATTGCCGGTCAAGAAGTTGGCAACCAGCTCAACGAAGAAGGCTCAGAACGCGCCATCTGTGTGATCCAGGAACAGGGTCACGTTGGTCTTGAATCACGTTGTGAAGGTCTTGCTGACACGTACGAAGGCCAATCAGAGGTTCTGTATGTCCAGGGCACTGACATGACTAACGTTGCATCGACTATCACCTCGAAGCTCCAGACCAACAAAGACATTGACTTTGTTGTGACGCTGGGTGCTCCGTTCGCAATGACTGCGATTGATTCGATTGCTGACGCGGGCAGTGATGCACGTTTGGCAACGACCGACCTAAACGAAGGCGTATATAACGCGATCAAAGACGGAACTATGGTCTTCGGTGTTGACCAGCAGCCATGGTTGCAGGGTTACGAGTCAGTCGAAGCCGTGCGCCTACTCGATGAAGGCGGATACGTACTCGGTGGTGGACAGGCTGTCCTGACCGGCCCCGCAGTTGTAAACGCTGACAACCTCGACGCCGTTGCTGCCCAGTTTGAGGGCGGGGACGACTCCGAAGAAGAGTAACCCCTTATGTCATCAACTACTGTCAAAGCTGACGAACGCGTCGCCTCCGCCAACTGGTTCGTGAGGCTCTTCACGAAACCAGAGGCGGGGGCGGTCGCCGCAGCGATCGTTATCGCGATTCTCTTCGCGTCCGTATCGCGCCAATTTACCCAGCCTGATTCGATCGCGACCATTCTCTACGGTGCTTCAACTGTGGGCATTATGGCCGTGGGTGTTTCGATGCTGATGATCGGTGGCGAGTTCGACTTGTCGACAGGTGTTGCTGTTATTTCTGCAGCCCTGTCAGCGTCACTGTTCCTCTACTGGTTCGGGACGAACGTGTGGATCGGCGTCATCGTCGGACTCCTGTTCTCGCTCGGAGTCGGTTTCCTGAACGGCTGGCTCTTAATGAAAACAAAGCTCGTGAGTTTTATTGTCACGCTAGCGACGTTCTTCATGTTGACCGGTCTGAACCTTGGTGTCACTCGTATGATCACCGGAGGCGTGGCCAGCCCGTCGATTGCGAACTGGCCCGGATTTGCATCTGCTGAAGCCGTGTTTGCATCGAGCATCCCACTCTTCGGCATTCGTGTGAAGATCACCGTGTTCTACTGGATCCTGCTCGTGCTCATTGCGACGTGGATCTTGAAGCGCACGCGGGTCGGCAACTGGATCTTCGCGAGTGGTGGAGCGCCAGATTCAGCACGCGCTGTGGGTGTTCCTGTCGCTCGTACCAAGATCGGCCTCTACATGGGCGTGAGCTTCTGTGCTTGGCTGCTCGGTATGCACCAGCTGTTCGCATTCAAGACCGTGCAGTCTGGTGAAGGTATCGGTAACGAGTTCCTATACATTATTGCTGCCGTTGTGGGTGGCTGTCTCTTGACCGGTGGCGCAGGTAGTGCGATCGGTGGAGCAGTCGGTGCGCTCATTTACGGTATGGCGCTGAAGGGCGTGGTCTATGCTGAATGGAACCCGGACTGGTTGAAGTTCTTCCTCGGTGCGATGCTCCTTGCCGCAACGGTGTTGAACTTCACCCTGCAACGACGTGCAGCGCGGGGAGGTAAAAAATGAACGCCGCAGTCAAAGAAGCTAACGTGAAAACGGATGCGCCGCTGGTTGAACTCCATGATGTTGGCAAGAACTATGGCAACATTATTGCGCTACGCGACGTTACGTTTAAAGTGAACGCCGGTGAAGTGACGTGCGTACTGGGTGACAACGGTGCTGGTAAGTCAACGCTGATCAAAATTGTGGCGGGCTTGCACAAGCATGACCACGGTGAACTCACCGTAGCAGGTGAGAACGTAACATTTGGTTCGCCTCGTGAAGCACTGAACCAAGGCATCGCAACGGTCTACCAGGACCTCGCGGTCGCGCCGTTGATGCCCGTATGGAGAAACTTCTTCCTCGGTTCAGAAATCACCAAGGGCTGGGGACCGTTCCGCAGCCTCGATGTTGAATTCATGAAGAAGACGGCGAAGCAAGAACTCGCTGACATGGGCATCGATCTACGTGATGTGGATCAGCCCATCGGCACCCTCTCGGGTGGTGAGCGTCAGTGTGTGGCTATTGCACGCGCAGTCTACTTCGGTGCGAAGGTACTGATTCTTGACGAGCCCACCGCCGCTCTCGGCGTGAAGCAGTCGGGTGTTGTGCTTCGGTACATCCTTCAGGCACGTGACCGCGGACTTGGCGTGATCTTCATTACGCACAACCCGCACCATGCGTACCCTGTTGGAAACCGCTTCTTGCTTCTCAAGCGTGGTCGCGCAATTGCGTACCACGAGAAGGAAGATATTTCCGTTGAAGAACTGACTGGGCTCATGGCTGGTGGTGCCGAACTCGAGCAACTCGTTCACGAGCTGCGCGAAGCTGGCGAAGACACCGATGCGGTGCGGACCGTGCGTGACACGATTTCAGATGACGAAACGGCTGGAGTCGGCCGAGTTCCTGTCACTGAAGTAGTCTCAACAAAGGACCTCGAAGACGAATAGAATTTCTGGTTTCGAGTCACTGTTCAGGCGGGCATTCCTAGGTTGGGATGCCCGCCTGAATGCATTTGTTAACACAAATCAAAATGTATTGATACTCTGAGTGACGGCGCTTTTGCGTCAGAGAATTTTCTACATATTGATTTGTGCAAGGAGACTGTGTGTCCGCAGGCGTGACTCCAACTGAGAATAAATCCCTCCCGCCCCTGAGTAAGAACGGCGTGTACCATCGTCGACTCACTATTGTCGCAACAGTAGCGACGCTGGGCGGCCTGCTGTTTGGCTATGACACAGGCGTCATTAACGGCGCGCTGAACCCGATGAAAGAGCAGCTCGGTCTGACCGATCTTGCCGAGGGTGTCGTTGTCAGTTCTTTGCTGTTTGCGGCGGCTGTCGGGGCTCTGACGGGTGGTCGGCTCTCTGACTGGTGGGGTCGTCGCAAAACAATCCTTTTGCTCTCCGTCATGTTTTTCTTCGGCGCAATCATTTGTGTGGCCTCAGTTAATGTAGAAATGATGGTTGCTGGCCGTATTGTTCTCGGTCTTGCCGTCGGCGGTGCGTCAGTTGTTGTGCCGGTGTTCCTGGCAGAGCTCGCGCCATACGAGATTCGCGGCTCGCTGTCGGGACGTAACGAACTGATGATTGTGATCGGTCAGCTTGCGGCTTTCACTGTGAACGCGATCATCGGGAACATTTGGGGTCACCTGGATGATGTGTGGCGGCTCATGCTGTCAGTGGCTGCGATTCCCGCACTGGCGCTCTTTATCGGGATGCTGCGCATGCCCGAATCCCCGCGTTGGCTTGTGAAGGACGGGCAAACTGACAAAGCACTTGAAGTGCTTATTACGATTCGTAGCCCTGAGCGTGCGCACGCTGAGCTTGACGAAATTAAGCGCGGAACTTTGCGCGAAGAAAATCAGAACCGTACCAGCCTGAAAGAAGTATTCACGAACAAGTGGTTCGTGCGCATTCTGCTTGTCGGTATCGGTGTGGCAGTTTTCCAGCAGTTCACTGGTATTAACGCGGTAATGTACTACGGCCAGACGATCCTCATCGACGCAGGATTTGAACAGAACGCAGCACTCATTGCGAACGTCGCTCCTGGTGTGATCGCCGTTATTGGTGGCCTCATTGCCATCTACAATATGGAGAAAATTAACCGCCGTACGACCTTTGTTATTGGGTACGGCCTGACGACACTCTGCCACATTTTGATCGGCACTATGGCACTGGTCCTGCCCGAAGATATGGCGGCACGTCCCTGGATCATGCTCGTATTGATCGTCGCATTCGTTGGATCAATGCAGACATTCTTGAACATTGCTACCTGGGTGTTCTTGTCAGAAATTTTCCCGCAGCACATGCGCGGTGTTGGTATGGGCCTGAGCGTGTTCCTGCACTGGATCGCGAACGCACTGCTCGGCTTGTTCTTCCCAACACTGGTCAGTGCGATTGGCATTACTGGTGTGTTCTTCATCTTTGCCGGCCTGGGCATCCTCGCAGTTCTGTTCATGTACACACAGCTGCCAGAGACGCGTGGTCGCTCACTTGAAGACGTTGAAGTGGGTGTTTCTACTGGTGAGATCTACACACGTAATCGCTAGGTTGTGACATGTCGACCCCTGCACCGGCTTCGGTGTGGGGGTCGAACTGTTTATCGAAGTGTCGACGTGAGCCGCTGAGTCACAAACGCTGCAACTCCAATGAGCACCACGAACAATGCGCCAAGTGTCACCGCCGGGGTGCCCCAGGCCGCGAGCAGTCCGGCGCCGAAGAGCGAACCGGTGAAGCTTCCAAGGTTCGCGGTGCCAGAGGGAAGTGAGGACGCGAGACGCGGGAAACGATGCAAATGGTGAATAAAGAGCACCTGAGCTGCGGGACTGCCTCCGCCCAGCATAATTCCAATCAGCGCCAGCGCCGCGCTCAACACGAATGCACCGTTCAGTGTGATGAGTAAGATCACGCCGAGCACTCCGCACGCGGTCGCGACCGCAAACGCCAGCGCCGCAGCTCGGTCCGCCAGCCAACCAGCACCGAAGTTGCCGATGTTCATGCCGATCCCGAACAACAGCATCGCCCCGGCTGTTGACACCAGGGTTGCGTCCCCTTGAGTCCATTCTGTTACGGGCGCAACGTAAGTCACGATAGTGAAACCGCCCGCGGCGACAAAGACAGTTGCGGCAATCAGCAGCATCAGACGCCAAGATAACGCTCGGGTCGCATTGGACTGCAACGGAGCCGAGCTATCTGATTCGATCGTGCGGTCTAAAATATTGCGACCAACGAGGAAAATAACGATGAGGGGGAGCGCGAACAGGAGCGAAGCGCCGCCCAGAATGAGGCGCCAGCTCGCAAAAGCTCCGAGCGCTGTCAGCGCCGGGACCCCGAGCAAATTTGCTGCGGCAAGCCCACCATGCACCACTGCAGAACCACGTCCATAGTTCTTTGTGCCAAACGCGTGTGCGACGGCCATGGCACCCACACCGATATAGCTCGCGTGTGTGAGCGCCGAGAGAAACCGGAGTGCAACCGCTACTGCAAAGGTTGGTGCGAGGGCGGTGAGCACAGTCCACACCAGCATGGACCCTGCGCATATCAGCAGCGCATTTCGCTCGCTCATCCGACGAATCGCAAGCGGAGTAACAAGAATGCCAGCGACCACCCCGATTGCGTACGCAGAACTTAGGATGCCGGTTGCGGCAAGGGCATTGTCTGGGGCGGCTCGAAAGAGCTCGGGCAGTAGATCCAGCGCGATTTGAGGCAAGAGCCCCATGATGAGAAACTCGCTGACACCAATACCGAAGCCACCCAGAGCGAGCACGGCTGCAAGGACCCATCGCTGCATTGGTGCTCCTCTGTCGCCCTCAAAGTGAGAGCGCTCAGATCATCCCGATCTGGAGCGCTCCAACGGATAGTCTTATGCTACCGCTTTGGTCTGCCAAAGTGAACGGCTATTGCCCGAGTCTAAAGCTCATCGATGATGATCTTTTTCATGCCCAGCAGCTTCTCGAAAGCACCCGGCCTGGTCATCAAATCATCCATATTGTCGGGAACAATCTGCCAGCTCACACCAAACTTATCGACGAGCCATCCACACGCCTCTGCTTCGGGCACCGCAGACAGCCCTCCCCAAAGTCGGTCGATCTCGGCCTGGTCGTGACACAGTACCTCGAGCGACACCCCCGGACTGAAAGTGAAACCATGGTCATAGGTGGAGTCCATGAGCGAAACATGCTCATCTGCCAGGGAAATAAGCGCAAAATTCACCGCGTTCTCTTTGCTCGAGGAATCATTCACCTGCAGGATCGCCGCATCTGGAAATAGTCCGGTATAAAAGTTGATCGCCTCTTTGGCCCGCGCAGGGACCCCTGTGAACATGAGCTGCGGCATCACGGTGCGAGAATCGTTAGCAAGCATGATCTGCCAGTTCACGCCGTACCGGTCTTCGACCCAGCCGTAGAGCTGGGCGAATGGGTACTCACCCAGCCCCATTCGTTCGGTGCCGCCGTCGGTCAGCTGGGCCCATATGCGCTCCAGCTTGGCGCGGTCCGAGCCAGTGTAGATCAGTGATAAAGCGGGTGTCGGCGAGAATTCATCGCTTGCATTGATGAGCCTCACAATCACGCCGTCAATCGAGACATCAACTGTCAGTGCCTTCTCCGCAAGTGGAACCTGAAAATCTAGAAGTCCCTCACTCGGGTAGCGTGACGAGACCGTTGACGTCGTGTTTGGGAACACCGAGGCATAGAATTCACCGACCTCTTCGGCAGTGCCCTGGCACCAGATATCGACGATGATGCGTTGCATTGTGTTTCCCCTCTGCTGTGAAGGTGAGGTGGTGGAGGGCCAATTATGCTCTTCCTCTTACCTCAGCACAACCCGTTTTCCGTTGCGCTTCGTGTCGATAGACTAGGTTTGTTAGAACAACTGGAAGCAAAGGGGAAACAGTGCAAGAACTCCTGACTGGAAAAGTCGTTCTCGTAACCGGCGGAACCCAGGGGCTGGGGCTCGCGATTGCAACTGCTGCAGCGCGTGAAGGTGCAGCCGGTGTTGCGATTGTGGGGCGAAATCCCGAAAAAGCTGCTGCCGCTACCCGGAAACTTGAAAGCTCTGGCGCTGAAGTTCACGAGGTTATCGGCGACCTTTCTCAGCCCGGAATCGCCGAGCAAGCTGTGGCCAAAACTATCGAGAAGTTCGGCAGAGTTGATTGTGTCGTCAACGCTGCTGGTGCCACAAGCCGCGGATCCATCATCGACACCGACCGTGACCTGCTGAACGAACATCTCAGTGTGAACCTGGTTGCGCCGTTTATGGTGATGCAGGCTGCAGCAAAAGACATGCAGCAGCGCAGCGAACCAGGCACGATGGTCAACATCATTACGATGAGTTCCCACGGTGGGCAACCATTCCTTGCACCGTATTCTGCATCGAAGGCTGGACTTGCCGGGGCGACCAAGAACGCCGCCCATGCTCTTCGTTTTGACCGAATTCGTATCAACGGCCTGAACATTGGCTGGTCAGCGACACCGGGCGAAGCGCAGACGCAAAAAACCTTCCATGATGCAAGTGACAACTGGCTGGAAGAAGCAGAAAAATCGCAGCCCATGGGCAAACTTGGCCAACCAGACGAAATTGCAGACGCAGTCGTCTTCCTATTGAGTGACCGCAGCGGTGTGGTCACCGGTTCCATTATTGATTGGGACCAACAGGTCGTCGGCGCATACGACTAAATCAACCACGAGAGGACCACCATGACTGCAAAAATTGCATCTGCACCCATTAGCTGGGGTGTTATCGAGGTGCCGAATTGGGGGGTTCAGCTCGAACCTTCGCGCGTGCTTACTGAAATGAGTGAACTCGGTATCACGGCAACTGAATTTGGTCCGGAAGGCTTCTTGCCGGCCGACGCAGAGGGGCGTGTGCGCGTCCTGAGCGAATACGGCATGCAAGCTGTTGGCGGGTTTTTCCCGTCAGTTATGTTCCGTGCAGACGAAGACCCGCTTCCTGCGATTGAGAAAGAACTCGAAGCGTACGTGGCTGCAGGCGCAACAGTGCTTGTACTGTCGGCTGACACCGGGCAGGAAGGCTATGACGACCGTCCGGAACTCACTGAAGCAGAGTGGGACACGCTACTGACGAACCTTGACCGTGCAGTTGATGCGGCGGCGAACGTTGGTGTGACCGCAGTGCTGCACCAGCACATGGGCACCGTCGTTCAGACCCCTGAAGAAACCGAGCGAGTACTGAACGGTTCAAAGATCGGTCTCTGCCTCGACACCGGTCACTACGCGCTCGGTGGCGGAGATTCGCTCGCGCTGCTTGAGAAATATGCTGACCGTGTTGCTCACGTGCATATGAAAGACGTGAGCTTTGAAATCGCGGACCGTGTGAAAGCCGGCGAAATCGATTATCGCGAAGGCGTTCGCCAGGGCATGTACCAGGCGCTTGGCGCGGGCGATGCGCGGGTGCGTGAAGTCGTTCAAGCACTCAAAGGCGCGAATTATTCGGGCTGGTACGTGCTTGAGCAGGACTATGTCGTCGAGAATGACGCGGACGCTGACCGTGCGCTAGACGATGCTCGACGGAGTGTTGCATTTATCAAGGAGGAAACCGCGTGAGTGACAAGCTGCGCATAGGTATTCTGGGTGCGTCGCGTATTGCTGAAGAATCAGTTACTGATGCGACTGCAGAAACAGGTCACCATCGCTACGCAGTTGCAGCTCGAGATGCTGACCGTGCCCGTGAATACGCAGAACAGTATGACTACGAGACGAGCTACGGCAGCTACGAAGAACTCATCGCTGACCCCAACGTCGATTTGGTCTACATCGGGTTGCCAAACGGTCTCCATGCGACCTGGACAGTACGGGCGCTAGAAGCAGGCAAGAATGTGCTTGTTGAAAAGCCATTTGCGGCAAACCTTGAAGAGTTCGATCGAGTTGCTCGCGTGTTCGAGAAATCTGACCATCAGGTATGGGAGGCGTTTCACCATGCGCATCACCCGATGATGAAGCGGCTAGTTGAGATCGCGTCTTCTGGGCAGATCGGCGACCTGCAACGCGTTGAGATTCACATGAACATGCCAGACCCTGGTGAAGGTGACCCACGTTGGAACTTTGACCTCGCCGGAGGCGCCGTCATGGATCTCGGCTGCTACGCAATCCAGTCAACTCTGAGCATTGCGCACGCGGTTGGTAAAACTGTTGCAGTCGAATCGGTGGCAAGTACGCCATCGAAATATGACGAACGTGTCGACGCCGCTCTCAGTGCTGAGTTGAAGCTGGGCGACACCGAAGCGCACATTGAGTGCAGCATGATCCATGACGATTTCGATTTCTCACTGCGTCTCGTTGGCAGTCAGGGAAGTGCATTGGCTCGAAACTTCGTGAAGCCACAGCTTGATGATGTCATCACGGTCACCCGCGACGGTGAAGAACTGATCGAGCGAGTCGGTACCCGGTTGAGCTATTCGTACCAGCTTGAGTGGGTTGCTGAGCAGCTGCGTCAAGGTGCGAGCTCGGGCGACAGCTTTGCAAGTTCACGCGAAGTCATGCGACTCATTGATGAACTCTACACTCGGGCCGGATTCCCGCTCAGGCCAGCTTCGTTGACGCAGTAGCAAGTAGGCGGCGCGCTTTTATACGTAAAAGTGCGCCGCCTCATCTTTGAGTGAATAAATCGTTTAGAGATGTCGCTTCAGTAATTCGGTCAGCCCATGGGGATCTTTCACCGTCATGTCAGGTTTCGGCAAGATAGGGAAGGGCAGTTCGTAGGTTTTTTCTGCTTCAATAAGGATGTTCATACCAATGCCGGCACGAGCGCCGCAAAGCACATCACGATCAAAATTGTCTCCGACGTACCAGGAATCCCTCGGTGACACGCGCAGGTCCTCCGCTGCCCGGTTGATCATCTCAGGATTCGGTTTCCTTGCACCGATTTCATCGCTATAGATCTGGACTGCGAAGAAATGCTCCAGTCTGTTCTCTGCTAGATATTCTCTATGCACATCGCCCATAAGCGAATTACTCACGATGCCGAGACTAATCGAACGTTCCAAGCAGAGTTCGAGAAACTCTACTATTCCTGGCCGAATGATGCGCTCTTCTCTGATCTGGCCAAGAACGCGGCAAAGATCCTGAGCCTTTGAAACAACGACATTCTGGGCAGGTGCAGGCCAATCTGCGGCAACATAATCGCGCCAAAACTCAACATATGTCATCTCCAGCGGGGCATATTTTCGTGACGTTGAATTCTTCCAGTAGGAGTCTGCTTTTGCAGCCGCGATAAGATCGCTCTCGATACGCTCAGTATTTAACTCTTCGAACACCGCTCTTTCGCTAGAAAGAAGTTTGTAGACTTCGTCACTAAGGATTGAATGCCAATTATTGCGTTTTGACGTCGTGACAATGACTCCGCCGAAATCGAGAAGAACGGCTTTGGGTGGTGTTTTCACATGTTTCCTTTTGTCTTTAATAATACTGCTACTTTGCAGGCAGTGCTCTTCGTGAATATGAAGCGGAGAGCTCGGTCACTACGCGTTGTAACGTAGGATATTCCTGGGCACCACCAATCGCGAAGTAGTCCGCGGTTAAATGGCCCGGCTGGAAGGCTTCCCCATACGTGACTGGGTAGAATCTTCCGCCAGCTTGCTGGAGAATGAACCTTCCTGCCGAAATATCCCAAGAATTTGTTAGGAACCCCATGGTGGCGTCTGCGAAGCCAGCTGCGACATAAGCAAGGTTTAACGCTCCGCTTCCTAAGTTGCGTACTGCCTGAAAGCTATCGAGTAGGCTGCCTTGTGCGTCAAGGGCGCGGTGTCCAAAAAGCCAAGTGTCTTTTGCATTTGGAAAGCTCGAAACGATCGTTGCGTCAAGTTCGTCCGTCGCAGCGTTTACTCGAATTGGTTTTCCGTTTAGTGTTGCTCCGGAAGAATCTGCGGCAAACAGATTTCCCGTTACCGGCTCCAGGATCACTCCTGCTTGAGTGACATTATTTCGCACTGCTGCTATCGAGATGCACCAAAGGGGTAGTCCGCGAGCGAAGTTCGATGTGCCATCTATGGGGTCAATGTGCCATTCAAGTTCCGCACCGCCTGATGTCCCGCCTTCTTCGCCGACAATGGTGCAGGCAGGGCCGTTTATAATCAGTGATTCAACAATGCGTTTTTCGGATTCACGATCGTATTCTGTGACGAGATCATGGCGATCTCGTTTGAAATCCTTTGCCATAGGAGCCCGAAACCCTGCAAGCAGCATCGGTGAAACGCTCTGAACTGCTTGTGTCGCTACAGTTTTCAATTGTGTAGAATCTGTTTCTTGCGCAACGGAAACATCGATTTCTGGCAGGTAGTTGTTCATCGATATATTCACTGATCCTTAGGAATGCTGCAGCTTGAGGATGCTTGAGGCCGAAAACTCTTCACGGTCTCCTTCGCGGTTAAAGAGAAGAACGTCTTCGTGGGCGATGAGGGTATTTATACGTTGCCCATGCAGAAAGCGAGGCCGATGTGTTGTGACCGAGAAAAGCTTCGTATCATCGACTGTTAATTCAATAATCCAACTTCCCCCGGTTGGTAAGATTCCTGTGACCTCGGCCTCGATTCTCAAATCGTTCGGATTTTGCCCTTCAGCAGCTTCCGATACTGTCTGGATTGCTTCAGGACGAATCCCGATAGATCCTGAGGGGAGGTCGACTTCATGCATACTCAGGTAACGAGCTAAAGTGCTACGAAGAGTATTGGATTTCTCCGTATCGAGCTCACAAATATTGATAGGTGGATTCCCAACGAACTCGGCAACGAAGCGGTTTGCTGGTTTGGAATAAATCTCATCAGGTGTGCCGAGCTGTTGCAGTTCACCCTCGCTCATGACAGCGATCTTGGTGGCCAGTGTCATGGCTTCCCATTGATCGTGAGTCACGAATACTATTGTCGAGTTGAATTCTGCGTGGATGCGCTTCAACTCCGCACGCATCTCTAGACGGAGTCGAGAATCAAGATTTGAAAGAGGTTCGTCGAACAGGAGAACTTTCGGATTCACCGCTAGCATTCGTGCAAGAGCTACGCGCTGCTGCTGGCCTCCCGAGAGTTCCGAGGGAAACCGGCTTGAGAAACGGTTAATATCTAGCTTTGTCATGATCTCTTTGACGCGCTGCTGTCGCTGTTCTCGAGGGACCTTGCGGAGCCGGAGGCCGAAGCTCACATTTTCTTCGATTGTTAGGTGCGGCCATAACGCGTAGCTTTGAAACACAAGTCCGAGGTCGCGTTTTTCTGACGGCAGGAAAATGCCCTCCTCTGCAGAATCAAAGACTTTCGAACCAACCTGTATCTTGCCTTTGGTGGGCTGCTCGAGGCCGCTAATCATGCGTAGGGTTGTAGTTTTTCCACAGCCTGAAGGACCGAGCAAGCACATAAACTCGCCATCTTCAATGGTGAGGTCTAAATCTCTGACGGCGTCCGGTAGACCTCGGCCGTATTTTTTATTAATGTGAGTGAGCTCAATATTTGGCATATTAACCACCTAGTCCTTCCGCAAGGCTGCTTTTTGTCATTCGTTGTCCGAGAAGCGTTCCGAAGAATGCGATTGCAGCTACCATCAGCACCACAGCATTCGCCGCCTGGCTGTAGCCATAATCAACGAGCTGAAGTGAGTAGGTAGTCAACAAATGTGTACCTGGCACCGCAAGCAGTACAACTAGGCTCAGTCCTTTAACACCTGAAATGAAGGGGAGAAGAATGCCAGTGGACAGAGCGCCCTTTTGAATAGGGAACACAATCGTTGTCATTCGGCGCCACCATCCCGCGCCCGCGACTTTTGCGGCTTCCTCAGGGTCTTTTCCTAGTTGGCTCATTGCTGAAATTCCAGCCCGTGAAGCGTACGGCAATTGCTCTGAGATTAAGGCGAGAATGAGAATCGCAGCGGTTCCATAAAGTGCAGGAATTGGGCCCCTTTGTACTGCAAAAAGCGACAAGTATGCTGCAGCGAAAGCGATGCCAGGAACTAGATAGGGGAAGAACGTAACGTTACGTAGGAAATGACCCAGGACCTTAAAGGGAGAACGAACTACTATGTATCCCGTTAAAATGCCGAGGATTCCTGTGCAGACTGACGCAAGACCAACCATCCAGAGGGTGTTCCAGGCTGCCTCCCAAAAATCAGGAGTAAGTAAAATCCCGTTGGGCATTGCTAGGGTCTTAAGATCCTGTCCTATCCAGAAATCAAGCGTAAAATTTGACAGTTCAAAGCGGCCTGGCTTACGCATAATTGTCGATAAAAACAGTGTAATGATAGGCACGACGACACTTAAGATAAAGACTCCGAATGCTGCGATTGTTGCTGGAATCTTCCATGTACCGAGTCGAGATATTCTGTGCATCGAACCTTTTCCTCCGACGGTCACAAATCGTTGTGCCTGGCGGGCGAGATATGTATCGACCAAAAGGGAAATGGCTCCGATGAGAATTACAGCTGCAGCAACAAGTGCGGCGACTCCTGTTTGACGTGAGGTAATACTCCGATACAGAGTGGTGGAGAGTACCTCAAAGTGGGCGGGTACACCCAGGACGTAGGCAACGCCAAATTCACCGAGGCACTTTGCGAATATCAGGATCGTTGCTGAAATCAAAGAGGGGCGCATCAGTGGCAGGATGATTCTCCATGCCACGGTAAAGCCTCGACCTCCAAGAATCCGAGCAGAATCTTCGAGCTGAGAATCAAAGCTTTTTAAAGCGTTGCCAAAAAGCAAGATCACGAATGGTGCGTAGTGCAGTGCAAGAATGAGAGTAATTGGTAGCTGGCCATAGGCGAGCCAATCTGGGGGAGTCATTCCAAGGGCTTCTAGCCAACCAGCCTGACCACCAATCTTTCGGTTTTTGAAGATTGTGGTCCACGCAAGCGCAAATGTCCAGGCGGGGAGCATGTACGGCACGATCAAAGCGGTTGCTAACCATCGCTTACCCCAAAGGTCGGTGCGGCTTAAAAGCCAGGCGAGAACGCCTCCTATTGAAAGTGCAAGAACAATCGCTCCACCAGAAACCGCCAGGGTGTGTCCCAACGGACGCCAAAAGATATCCTGCGAAACATCAGAGATAAAAACACGCTTTATGTAATAAAGTGTTGACTCACCGAAACCTCGACCAGTTCTAGCTTCATCCCCATATTGAACTAGGAAGGCGTCCGACAGCATTGAAACTATCGGCACAACTATCAGGTAGGTAAAGAGGGCTGCTGCTAGAAGGCCGATTATTGTTGTCGGCTCGCGGAACAACACCTTAAGGCGATAGGTTTGGCGCCTTAAAATTACATGTTTTGTTGACTCGGGAAGTTTTTCCTGCGTGGGTGGGCGCGCAGATAGGTCTTGCGTCATAGGCAGGCTACCTTTGCTTTCTCAGACGGCGTTGTCGGACGAGTAACCTCAATCTTGAAAATCACTCACATCTAAAAGAATATATTTAGATACCTTTAGATGATAAGTTAGAACAATAACAGTGGCGCGGTAAGAACGCAACAATGTTTGGTAGTAGGTTGGGGACGGCAAGCTCGTTAGGAAAAGTCATGAACCAGAGTCGGTTTTCTCCTGTTGATCAATCCAGCTCTATCCCTCTTTATCTTCAGATAGTGTCCCAGATTGATGACCAGATCAGGCGCGGCCGCCTAGCTGCAGGTATGTTGCTGCCTCCAGAAGTTGAGTTGTGTCATGATTTTGGAGTCGCACGTGCCACGCTGAGGAAAGCTTTCGAGTCACTTCAGAAGAAGGGCCTTATATCACGGGAGCGGGGGCGATATGGCGGAACGAGAATCCAGGATTCGCGCCCTATTTCGCGGGAGCCCGGGGGGTTTGTCACTGTCTACGACATGATTGCTGCCTCGGAGCGGAAGCCTAAGACCCGCCTGGCTGTAGCTGAGATCCTGGAAGTTGACAGTGAACTCTCTGACCTCACTCGCTTTCCAGTTGGGGAGTCAGTGTTTCATTTGGTCCGCTATAGGAGTGCTAACGACCTGCCGATTGCAGTTTTGGAAAACTGGATCCTCACCTCGAAGATCCAGTTCAATCTTGCGCGTCTTCAGAATGAGAGTTTAGAAGCGCTTCTGAGAGACGGTGGTACCAGTGCCGAGAGCGCGACGTTTGAGTATCGTCCGATCCGGGCTGGAAAGTACGCGGATTTTTTGCAGATAGAGGAAGGTGAACCGGTGATTAATGAGGTGAGATACGTGACTGCGGGTGGAGAGCAGTATGACTGCTCTCATCATATAAGTCACCCGCACCACGAACGCGTAGGTGGGGTAGCCACTAAATAATACTCTGTTGCCATATTTACCTTTAAAGGTATATATTGTCTACATGTGTGTACCAATGGCGTTGACCTCCGAACTTTTCTCTGTGCACATTCCTAACGAGATTGAAGTGTCCATTCGGGTTATGCTGAGCCTTATCCTTGGCGCTTGCGTTGGTCTTGAACGTCAGTGGCGTGCTGGTTTGGCTGGCATGCGTACCAATGCGCTAGTAGCAGTGGGCGCAGCTTTGTTTGTTGTCATGGGTGCATACGGGTTTTCGCCTGATGGAAGTGCTGACCCGACGAGGGTAGCGGCGCAAGTGGTGTCAGGGGTAGGGTTTCTCGGTGCGGGCGTGATGATTCGAGAAGGTCTGAACGTCCGTGGCCTCAATACTGCCGCCACAATTTGGAGCTCGGCCGCGGTGGGGTGTCTCGCGGGCGTCGGCTTATACATAATCGCTCTGTTAGGAACAGCGATCATTGTCGTAGCAAACATGCTCTTGCGTCCCCTGGGCCGTGCAGTTACTCGCAGGTCCCACCATGTAACAAAAAAGAACTCTACTCCTCCACCGGTGGGGCTTGGCTTTGAGGTTGTGACGTCAGAAAAAGCTGAACCGCGTGTGCGCGCACTGCTTATGCAGGTGCTCAGCCGACCGCAGCATAGCCTCCGAGGCATAACTGCCTCACATGACGACAAGCACGGAGGTGCTGTCCTGATTACGGCAGAGCTCAATGCAACAGAAGTGAATGTAGATGTTCTTGAGCGAGCTATAACTCGGGTGAGTCTTGACCCTAAGGTATCGTCTGCTCGCTGGTGGAGAGCTGATAACAGTAGCGACGAAAATGACGATTACTGACGCTCGCCCCAAACGTAAATTACCGAACGTTCAAAGATGAATCGAAAGGCAAATGATGAAAGTTACTACTTATCGAGCGTCTTGTGCTCTGATTGCCGCGGTTGGAGTGATCTTACCGTTGGCGGCATGTTCGCCATCAAGTGGTCCGGCAAGCGCCGGAAAGGCTGCCGAAATGGGTATCTCAGATGATGATTATTCGCTTGACGCATTAATCGAGGCAGCTCAGGAAGAAGGGAGCCTAACCGTTTATGACGTTACGGGCCGAATTGAAGAAAGCGCGGCGTCTTTTGAGGAAGAATACGGTATCAAAACTACTGGCGTAAAAGCGAAGGCGAATGAGCAGCAAGAGATTATGATCCGCGAATCGCAGAGCGGATCGGTCAAAGGTGATCTCTTCATCATGACTGATGCGCCAACTGTTGCGAGCCAGCTTATTCCGGATGGGATTGGGTATAGCTGGATTCCGCCAGATATTAGGGCTTCCGTTCCCGACGAATATTCGGACCCGGTCGCTATCGCAACTGAGGTGGATGCTTGGACCTACAACTCCGAAGTTTATGGAGACGAGTGTCCGATTGACAATGTCTGGGCGGCCACTGATTCCGAATGGAAAGGTAAAATCGCGCTTCCAGATCCACAGTTACGTTCGGATTTCTTCTACTGGCTCAACCAAGTAGAGGAGCATGACGATGGCCAGATGGCGCAGGCATATGAAGAATACTTTGGTGAGTCGTTAGATGAGAGTAAGGGCTCCGCAACCGAGCAATGGGCAGTAGCGCTTGCTGGAAACTCGCCGATATTGAAACAGTCGGGTGGAGACGTTGCCGAAGCGGTCGGTGCTGAAGGCCAGGCGGAGCCCCCTATTGCTTTGGTAAGTACCGGTGAATATCGAATGAATGAAGATTCCGGATATCATCTCGCACTCTGCGGGGACGTGGAGCCCTGGGCTGGACGTGCATATACCAAGAACCCAGTCATTGCGTCGGGAACTTCACATCCGAATGCTGCGAAGCTTTTTGTGCACTACCTGTTCACTGAAGAAGGTATAGCTCCTCAGCTTGCCGACGGGAAGCTTTCAACGAGTTCTGAAGTTCCGCCGAGCTCCGAGGAGCGATCAGGGATCGCGGAATCGTGGGAAAATGTTTTTGTGCCGAATCCTGAGACTCTAGAGAGCGATTTTTCACGTCTTGTTGATTGGCAGGACCTCTGGACGAAATCCGCCTCTTAGAAAGGCAGGCGATTAGACTAGCTGAACCCTCGGTCACCGTTCCTCATTGTCGGAGACCGGGGGTCAGTTATTTTCTGCGACGCCTGATTTGAGAATTCTTATCAATAGCACCTATAGTTGATAACAGTTATCGATAAAGGATCGGTGATGATCGACGCAAAACATTAGATTGAGGAACACATGCGTTCACATAAGACCCTGACTCAAAAGGGACTTGCCTTTGTTCTTAGTGCTGCCACGATGGTCGCCCTGGCGGGCTGTACATCAAGTAACGCAGCAGGCGGATCTGACGGTCTTAACATTGTCGCGACGACGACGCAGGTTCAGGACTTCACACAGGAAATCGGCGGGGATGCCATTACCCTTACTGGTTTGCTCAAACCGGGCGCCTCAGCGCACCACTTCGACCCCAGTCCAGCTGACCTTGCCGCGCTCAAAGACGCTGATGCGCTTGTTATCAATGGGGCAGGGCTTGAAGAGTTTCTTGACAGTGCGATTGAAGCTTCCGGGTTTGACGGCGAGATCATTGATGCGGCAGAGGGTGTCGAAATCGACGGCGAAACTGCGGCTCACCTTGCCGAAGAGGGTGGCCACGAAGACCATGAGCATGCCGAAGAAGACCATGACCATGCTGAGGAGGGAGACGAACACGGTGAAGAATCCCATGATCACGCGGAGGAAGAGCACGATCACTCGCATGATGCCGTAAATCCTCACCTCTGGACCTCTCCACACCATGCCGAGGGCATGGTGAACGCGATCGCCAGCGGTCTCGAAGAGCTCGATCCCGAAAATGCTGAGACCTTCGCTGGGAACGCAGAAGCTTACACGAGCAAACTCGCAGAGCTTGATGAGTGGATCAGCAGCGAGATGGACAAGGTCCCTGAAGCCGAGCGGCAGTTCACAAGCCAGCACGATGCCCTCCATTACTACCTTGATGCATACGGCATCACCTTTATTGGGTCGGTCATTCCAAGCTTTGAGGACAACGCCGAACCCAGTGCTGCCGAAATCGACGAACTTGTTGCAAAAATTAAAGAACAGCACGTATCGGCAATCTTCGTTGAATCGTCAGTGAGTCCAAAACTTGCTGAGACAGTCGCGAAAGAATCAGGAGCGAAAGTTATTGACGAGCCGATCTACGCAGACTCACTCGCAACCGATGGTGACGCGGCAACCTATATTAGTGCGACAATAGCTAATACCGAAACTCTGCTCCAGGCATGGGGGACCACCCCAGAAAGTGTGCCATCATCGCTTCAGTAGGAACACCTGAACTGACACCCCTGAGTCTCCACAACGCTTCGTTTGGATACTCAGGGGTGGCTGCCGTTACCGGAGTAACAGCTGAGCTATACCCTGGTGAGGCTGTTGCGCTGATTGGGCCAAACGGAAGCGGAAAGTCGACCCTCTTGAAAGGGCTCGTTGGCCTGACTGAATTACTCTTTGGCAAAGTAAAAGTACTGGGTAAAACCCCTCAAGATGCGCGCCAACATGTTGGCGTTCTGCCGCAAGCTGATCAACGGAACACTGCTCTGCCGATTAATACACGGCAGGTAGTCGCAATGGGGCTCTACCGTGAACACGGTTCATTTCGTCCACTCGGTAAGACTGGCAAAGCGCGAGTGATGGAAGCTCTTGATGTTGTGGGGCTCAGCAATCGCGCGCACGTACGCTTCGGGGACCTTTCCGGAGGTCAACAGCAACGCGCTATTTTGGCACGTGCACTCGTGTCGCGCCCCAAACTTTTACTCTTAGATGAACCATTTAACGGACTTGACCGGCCAAACCGTGAACGCATGCTGCGCACCGTCAGTAACTTGCGCGACGGCGGCACCGCAGTAGTGGTCTCCACCCATGATCTCGAGATCGCCCGTGAGGTATGCAGCCACGCAATGCTCCTCGACCGTCGCATGGTGACGTTCGGTCCACTCGATGACGCGCTCACCCTTGAGAATATTGCCGAAGCGTTCCATGACACCACGGTCGAAATTGACTCACACTCTGTGACGACCCGCAGTGAAGTTGAACCCGGACCCAACCCCGGTCATCTTCACCACGAACACCCTGAGGGTGAATACCCTGTTCCTTCTCAACAGCAGGGTGCTCCGTGAGTTTCCAAGATCTCCTGACCGCGTTCACTCTGCCATTTGTAAGTCGTGCGCTGATCACCGTATTGGTGCTCGCTGTTGCGGCTGGTGTTGTCGGCCTCTTCATTAGCTTTCGAGATCTCGAGTTCGTTACTGATGGGCTCGTGCACGCGGTCTTCCCCGGTCTCGTCGTGGGATACCTTGTGGGTGGATCCGCAGCGATCCTGCCAGGTGCGCTTGTTGCAGGAGTGATTGCTGCGGTGCTGCTCGTATTTGTTGCAAAGCGGAATTCTGTGGGCCACGATGCAGCCATTGTGGTCATGCTCACCAGTATGTTCAGCTTGGGTATCGTGCTCGTCAGTAAGCAAGAGGGGTACGTGGCGCAGCTCGAAAGTTTACTGTTTGGTCACCTCTTAACTGTTACCGATATTCAATTAGTCTCCGTCACGATCGTTGCAGCCCTTGCCTGCAGTATCATTTTCTGCACCTGGCGGGCTCAGCTCTACCGTGCAATTGATGAGACCGGATTTCGAGCCGCCGGGTTTCACCCGCTACGTACAGATCTCTGGTTGAACATTGCCGTCGCAATGCTGGTCGTAGCGGGCGTGCAAGCCCTCGGGAACCTCATGGTGCTCGCACTGCTGGTCGTGCCGATGGCTGCGGCCCGGCAGGTGACGAACCGGCTCGGCCTGCTGATTCCTCTGGCGATCGTGGTGTCTCTCGTGTCAGGAATTATGGGACTGACCGCATCGATCTGGGCGTCATTCGGTTTTGACCGAAACGCATCAGCTGGTGCTTGCGTGGTGCTCATCATGATTGCTTTCTACGCAATTGCGGCAGTCGCTCGCATTGCCGTAAAGACGTGGCGCTCTCAGCCAGATGCAGCGTCAGAAACGAAGCCGACTCCTCGCGATTCCGTTGTGGATGATTGCGAAGTGCCACAATGAATTATCTTGCGACGGCAGCAGTCGAACTTGTTTTGCTCTCACTGTTGTCGGGAGTAGTCGGCACGTGGATCGTGCTGCGTCAGCGTTCCTTCTTTGCAGTAGCGCTGAGCCATGCAACATTCCCCGGCGGAGTGATCGCCGCGATGATTGGCGTGAACGTGTTGATCGGGCAGGCAGTTGCAGCGCTCTTATTAGTGCCTCTCATGGGACTGATTTCGCGCGCGAAAAACCAAGGTGGTCAGGTCGCCAGCGGTCTCGTTCTTGCGTTTGGCTTCGCGCTCGGCGCGCTCCTGTCGTCGTTACAGACCGGGATGCGGATTCCCGTCGAATCGCTGCTAGTCGGGCAACTGTTTGGTGTGAACGCCAGCGACCTTCTCGTCACGGTAATTGCGTTGGTGGTGTGCCTGCTTTTGGTGCTGTGGAACTGGCGTGCGCTTACTTTCGACACCTTCGACCCTGCCGGGTACCGTGCTGCCGGCTTTTCAGTGTTTCGCACCGAAAATGTGATTGCCGTTATTGTGGCGGTAACGGTTGTTGTTTCGATGCCTGCAGTTGGTGCAATCCTGAGCGTCGCTATCGTTGTCGGGCCAGCAGCCACTGCCCGGCTCATTGCGCCAAGTGTGGGGTGGATCGCCCCGATTGCGATCATCGTTGGTCTGGCTGCGAGTGGTCTCGGGCTTTGGGTCTCAACTTCATTCGGTGTAGCAGCGGGTGGTGCTGTGGGACTTGCTGTTGCAGCGCTTTTCTTAGTGACGTTGGGAGTGCAAACACTCCGGAACTCCCTCAGTCGTCGATGGTACGCTCGACAAGAAACGTGGGCGTAACTAAGGAGTTGTTGTGACGGTTGTGCGCCGAAATACCTGGCAGCGTGAAGCGGTGCGAGAAGCGCTCACCAAGGAAGAGAGTTTCGTGAGTGCACAGAAGCTGCATGAAGCTCTCACAACCGACAACAGCAAAGTAGGCCTTGCAACCGTCTACCGTCAATTAGCGACACTCGTTGATGACGGTGAAGCAGACCTTTTGCACTCCGGAGACGGTGAGAGTCTGTATCGCAGCTGCGACACGAGCGGCCATCATCATCACCTCATCTGCAATATTTGCGGCAAAGTAGAAGAGGTTGAGGCGCCTGAAGTTGAGCAGTGGGTCACTCGTGTCACCACAGAAAACGGTTTCAAGCCATCCACCCACGTCGCAAACGTGTTCGGTGTTTGCTCGGACACCGCCGCGCATCAAACAAGCGAATGACGCAACTCACGCGTACTGTTTGTCGCCAAGCTAAAAATCCTGTAAAGTAGATTCTTGGCTGTATAAACTTTCCCGTTTGTGCAGACCGCGACCGTTGCCAACCGGCACGGTGACGCAGACAAGAGATCTTGGGAAGGGCAGTTTTGCTCTTCGGTACTGAGAGGAATCCACTATGGCAGCAGTGTGCCAGGTGACAGGCGCCGTTCCAGGCTTCGGTCACAATATTTCACACTCACACCGTCGTACCAAGCGTCGGTTTGATCCAAACATCCAAAAGAAGACTTACTTCGTGCCATCGCTCGGCCGCAAGGTAACTCTGACCCTGTCAACTCGGGGCATCAAAGTTATCGACGCTCGTGGCATCGAGTCGGTAGTCGCTGAACTGCAGAAGCGTGGGGTGAAGCTCTAATGGCAAAACACCAGGACGTTCGTCCCATCATTAAGCTGCGTTCAACCGCAGGCACCGGTTTTACTTACGTAACCCGTAAGAACCGTCGTAATACTCCTGACCGTCTCGTGCTCAAGAAGTACGATCCCGTGGTGCGCAAGCACGTTGATTTCCGAGAGGAGCGTTAATCATGGCGAAGAAAAGCATGATTGCGAAAAACAAGCAGCGCCAGCAGATCGTCGCTCGTTACGCCGAGAAGCGCGCAGAACTGAAGAAGGCACTCGTCGACCCGAATGGCACCGACGAGAGCCGTGAAGAAGCACGCCGTGGACTGCAGAAGCTTCCCCGCGACGCTTCGCCCGTACGCGTTCGCAGCCGCGACGTTATCGACGGCCGCCCACGTGGTGTGCTCACCAAGTACGGCGTGAGCCGTGTACGGTTCCGCGACATGGCGCACCGTGGCGAACTGCCCGGCATCACCAAGTCAAGCTGGTAAACAGCTCGCAAGATTCCCTCTGGTCGACTTCGACCAGGGGGAATTTTTATTCTCCGGAGTCGAGTTCCAACTGTGCAGCAAGCTGTAGCAACTGATTTTCGCGACCTTTGCCGCCGATGAGTTGCACACTCACCTTCAGTCCACTGTCCAGTCGGATCGTCGGCACAGAGATTGCAGGGTAACCCGCGACATTTGTGATCGACGTATACGGCATCCACTCGCACTGCAGGCGAAAGTTCTCTGCAACCGGCACTGACTCAAAGGTTCCGATCCTAGGCGGAAGCCACGCCACTGTCGGGGTTAAGACCACATCAAACCGTGACCATTGTTGGCCGGCGTGCGCAGCGATCTCCCATAACTGTTCGATCGCATGCTCACGCCTGGCAACGCTGAGCGATCGTCCACGCTCATATGAATACCGCGTAAATGCGCCTAACCGCTCAACCTGGTCTGTCGTGAACTCAGTGTCAGAAAAGCCACCCTGCCAGTTATCAGTGAACGCCTGCTCATAGCCGGGCAGATACCTGATCTGCGCATCGTCAACGCGATGGCCGTGCGCAAGCAACCGAGACACCGCCGCATCTAGCCCTGTCTGAATTTCGCGGTCGAGATGAATATCGAGCGTGTCATCAAACGGTGATGCTGTCGTGACTCCTATGCGCAACCCAGAAACCGAATCTGCACGATCACAAGCATCGATCGCACCGGATCCACCCATTGAATCAAAAAGCAGTGCCGCGTCTCCTGCGGTGCGCGCTAGCGGGCCAGAAACACTGAGCCTGGGAGCATGGCTGACCTCAGTGCCGGGAGAGACACGATCAATTGGCAGGGCGTCCCGGCTCGGCTGTAACCCAACGACGCCGCACGCTGCAGCTGGAATACGGATCGACCCGCCGCCATCGTTGCCAGGTGCGAAGGGAAGCAGGCCGAGCGCAACCGCTGCTGCTGCTCCGCTCGAAGAACCGCCAGCGGTAAGTTCCGGATTGTGCGGGTTTCGTACTGGGGGAGCTATATCATTTTCTGAGTATCCGGAAATCGCGAACTCCGGAACCTGCGTCTTCCCAAGGTTAATCGTGCCAGCATCTCGCAAGAGTTTCACGACCGGGTCGTCAGACGTCGCAATCGTGTGTGGGACGGCCCGTGAACCGTGAGCCGTTGGCGCTCCTGCAACCGCGACATTGTCTTTGTGAGCGAGCGGCATCCCCCACAGCGGTGCAATTGGCCGATCTGACGTGCGCATTCGGTCGAGCTTTGCGGCTTCGGCAAGCGCCTGCTCGCCGAGGATGGTCTGAAATGCGTTATGCGTGTCACGCTCTGCGCGGGCGAGAGCGTCTTCGGCCACGTCTGTCGCGGTTACATCTCGGCGTTGCAGTGCTGCCCGTAACTGTCTGGCGCTCGTCATACCGTCAAGTCTATGAGGCGTGCGATTTGCACCAGAATTTACGCATTTAAATAACAATTGAGAATCGTGAAATTATTGACTAACAAACTGTTATACAGTAGAGGTCAACCACGCTAAGTTGTCCTACAAATGCGGTGAGCATAGCGATTGGTTGAAACACAAGGCTTAGAACCAACGGAGGTTTTTATGTTCAAGCGCAAAGGCGCACTTGCAGTAGCGGTCGTCTCGGTCGCTGCGTTGGCGCTCGCAGGCTGCTCGTCTGGCGGCGGTGATGCGGGTGGTGAAGGTAGCTACACCATTAAATTTGGCAATGTTATCTCTCCTGGTGATACACAGAACCAGGCCTATGACTACTTTGCTGAGCTGGTCGATGAAAAGTCGGATGGCCGCATCAACGTTGAAATTTACCCCGATAGTCAGCTCGGCGGCGAACGCGAAATGATCGAAGCGGTTCAGTCAGGCAACCTCGAAATGACTGCTCCGTCAATCGGTGTGCTCGCGAACTTCGACGACTCACTCCAAGTGTTTGACTTCCCGTTCATCTTTGAAGACGCTGAAACCGCGTATGAAGTGCTTGATAGCGAAATCGGCGATGAGATGCTTTCTGGTATCGAAGACTCTGGTTTGCATGCGCTCGGCTGGGGTGAGAATGGTTTCCGTAACGTTGCGATGACGAAAGACACGGTGAAACTTCCCGAAGATATGAAGGGCAAGAAACTCCGTACCATGCAGGTTCCCATGCACATTGCATACTGGGAGAGCCTGGGCGCAGCCCCCACACCAATGGCCTTCCCAGAGGTGTTCACGGCCCTGCAGCAGGGAGTTGTTGACGGCGTTGAAAACCCATACGAGTTGCTTCACTCAGCGAAGTTCACTGAGCCCGCGAACAAGCTCACCGAGCTCCAGTGGCTGTATGACCCTGAAGTGATCTTGATTGGCCAAGACTTCTTGGACGGTCTGCCAGAAGAAGACCAGGAAATCTTGACGTCAGCTGCCGATGAGATGGTCATGAAACTTCGTGAACTGAAGTCAGGCATCAACGACGAAGTTCGCGCGGAAATTGAAGAAGCGGGCGGAACCGTCGCCGATATCACTGATGAAGAACGCCAACAGTGGATCGACGCAACCGTGCCGTTCTACGAGGCGAACGCATCAAAGGTTGACACTGACAAACTGAAGGCAATCCTCGAAGCTGCGGGTAACGAAACGTTCCTGAAGGCAATCGAATAGTTCAACGTCTACAAGTATTGAGGCGGCACCCTTCTTCAACATTGGTGCCGCCTCTCTACGTCGATTGAGAGATCTCCTCATGCTCAAGAAAATCTATCGACATCTCGACGACTTCGTTGAGGTGTATTTGGCGTCAATTGCGCTGTTTGCTTTTTCGTTTTTGGTCGTACTGCAAGTGTTCATGCGGTACATTCTTGGCGCACCGCTCGTTTGGTCTGAAGAGCTAGCCAGGTTCGCGCTGGTCTGGTTTGTGTGGATCTCGGGTAGCTACGCCGTGAAGTTTCAGAGGCACGTGAAATTTGGTGTCTTGGTGAACTTGGTCGGGAACAAACTGCCGGTCGTGCAGCGATCCATTCACATTATTGTGTTCGTGTTGTGGCTCGCGTTCCTAGTCATCATGCTCGTCCTGTCATGGGAGCAAGTGCTTCAGCAGCAACGGTCAGGGCAAGTGTCCGCTGGTGCCCGAGTACCGATGTACATGGTCTACTTTGGACTGACTCTCGGGATGCTTCTGATGAGTTTCCGTGTGTTGCAGCACACTGTTTTGTCGGTAATTGACATCGTGAAAAATCCTATGAGTCCGATTCCACGCAGTGAAGTGGAGGTCGACTGACCATGGGTATAGCGTTACTCTTTATTGTTTTTGCAATCCTGCTGTTGATCGGTATGCCGATCGCGTTTGCTTTAGGTATTGCCTCAGTTCTTGCGGTCATTGTGACCGAAGTGATTCCCGTGAGCTATCTCACACAAACTATGTTTGGGGCGGTGGACTCGTATCCGCTGCTTGCGGTGCCACTCTTCGTGTTTTCTGGCGTCATCATGGAGTACGGCGGACTGTCCCGACGGCTGATTGACGTAGCGAAAGCTTTCGTTGGACACATCACAGGCGGCCTCGCCGCAGTTGCTTTGATGGCCACGACGGTCTTTGCCATGCTGAGTGGTTCAGGTCCAGCTACAGTTGCGGCCATTGGTGGCATCATGATTCCCTCGATGATTCGTGAGGGGTACAGCAAAGGGTATAGCGCCGGCGTACTTGCGACTGCCGGAGGTGTCGGTATCGTTGTCCCTCCGAGTATTCCGCTGGTTATCTACGGTATTACCACCAACAGCTCAATTGGTGACTTGTTCATGGCGGGCTTCATTCCCGGGCTCATTATCGTCATTGTGCTCTACCTCATCAGCCGACACTTCGCGAAAAAGCATGGTTTCGGTGCAGGGGTAGCGAAGGCAACGTGGAAAGAACGTTTCGCAGCGATATGGAGTGCGAAATGGACGCTCCTGATGCCAGTGGTGGTTCTTGGTGGCATCTACGGCGGTATCTTTACACCAACAGAAGCTGCCGGTATCGCGGTCGCGTATAGCCTGATCTTGACACTCGTCTACCGGGAGTCCAAGGTCTCTGATGTTCCGATGATGCTTAAGCAAACGCTGCTTATCTCAGGAATGATCTTGGTGATCATCGCTACTGCGTCAACCTATGCACGAATCTTGACGGTCGAACGAGTACCCATGTTGGTATCAACCTGGTTGAACTCAATGGACGTGCCGTTCTGGGTCATTCTCTTGGCAATCATTGTCCTGTTGTTGTTTATGGGAATGTTCATGGAAACGCTTGCCGGCATTATTCTCATGGCGCCGATACTCGTGCCTGTGGTGACCGATTTTGGTATGGATCCCGTGCACTTTGGCATTGTGATGATTATGGCGTCGATGGTTGGGTTTGCCACACCACCTGTTGGTGACAACCTCAACGTTGCGTCAGCGATCAGCGGGCTCTCAATTGAACGAGTGAGCCTCGCGGCGTTACCGTATGTGATTGCCTTGGTGGCCCTGCTGATTGTGATTGCATTTGTGCCTGAAATCAGCACGTTCTTGCCAAGCCTCATGAAATAACAGCGGGTGAGTGACGAAATTCTCTGGGTACCCGGCGGTCCCAGAGAATTTTGTCACTTCACGACAAATAGCCTTAATTTTTGTTGTGGATCTAAAGACCGGACCCAAACATCAGAGCGCTTCGGGGTAGTGTGGGTGGTGTAACGAATATTGGGGGAGTAACCATGCTGCGTCACATCGTGACTTGGAAAATGAACGGTCAGACTGCTGATGAACGCGCAAAGCAGGCTGAAGAGGTTGCTGAAGCATTGGGTGAACTCAAAGACTTGGTTCCGACCGTGAAGGCCCTCACCGTTCTACGTAATGAATTCCATAAAGACAAGAACTGGGACGTTGTCCTGATCGCTGACTTCGCAGATGCCGAGGGGCTTGATCTCTATGACAGGCACCCCGAGCATCAAGAGGTCGCGAAGTTCGTTAGTGCGCGTGCAGCAAGCCGTGCTGGCATTGACGCCACAGTTTCGTAATCAAGACTCACCGGTACAAGTCGAGTTATCGGTCTCAACCTTGCCAGTTGGATAGTCACTTTCGACCTTGCTGAGGGCGATGCAGCCGGTGTCTGCCGGGTCGCATAGAATGTATTGAGGTTACCCGGCATTGGTGGGCCGATTGTGGTCTGAAATGCCTCTGCCAGTGCAATGCAGTTATGTGCCCTACATCGTTGAAAAGGAAACAGTCCAAAATGTCTCGACTGACTCGTTCGCTTTCCCTCACCGCAATCGCGGCGCTGACACTCGGTCTTGCCGCATGCAGCGGCACCGGCGGAGGTGACGAAGGAAGCTCTGATTCGCAGTCGGTGCGCATGGGCACGCAGCCGTGGCTGGGCTACGGACAGTGGTATGTCGCTGAAGATCAAGACATTTTCACCGAACGCGATCTAGATGTTTCGCTAGAAAGCTTCAACACTGACTCCGACGTGAACGCTGCGCTCGCCTCAGGCAAGCTCGACATGGCGAGTGTTGCCAGCCACACTGCACTGCAGTTCGTTGAGAACGGTGTTGATGTGTCGATTGTGCTGCTACTTGATGCGGCCACAACCGCGGATGCAATCGTTACCGACGGGTCTATCACTGATGTGGCTGACCTGAAGGGCAAACAGATTGCGTATGAAGAAGGCGCAACCAGTGAGCTCCTCCTCGGTGATGCACTCGAATCAGTGGGCCTCACCTTTGACGATATTTCTGCTGTGCCAATGGGCGCAGACGAAGCCGGCACCGCGCTGATTTCTGGAAATGTTCCCGCAGCCGTCACCTACGAGCCCTACGTGAGTGCCGCACTCAAAGCAGACGATTCAATTGAAACGCTCGCAACTGCAGCAGACCACGAGGGTTTGATTTCAGACGTATTGGTCGTGCGTAACGACGTACTCGAAGAAAACCCTGAACTTGTCAAGAACGTTGTCGGTGCCTGGACTGACGCACTTGACTACTACGAAAGTAACCCGGAAGACGCGCAAGCGATGATTGCTGAAGGCGTGGGCGCCAGTGTTGAAGAGCTTGAGAGCGCATTTGACGGTGTGCACTTCTACACCCTCGATGAAAATAAAGAACTGCTCACCGGTGACTACCAGACCGATATTCTGCCCTCAATTTCTGCCGTCGCACAGCGCATCGGCATGATCCAAGAAGAGGTAGACCCGGCAGGCGTGATTGATGACAGCTACCTCCCGTAATACGCCGTCGCCGCACCGTCGCATCCGACGTACACGCATCGGGCAGCGGCTGAGTAGGTCACGCTATGTCGCGATTTCGGTGTCAACGTTTGTTGCGCTGATCGTATTGTGGTGGGCAATTACCGCGTTTACGGGAATAGAAGAGCTATTTTTACCGACACCGGCCTCAGTGGTCGAATCGCTTACCAGTCAGGCCGAAAGCGGTGAACTCTGGACCGATATTGGTGTGAGTGTGTACCGCATTTTGGTCGGATTTGTGCTTGCAACCGTGATGGCAGTGCCCATCGGCACGCTTATGGGGGTGAGCCCGGTCTGCGAAGCCGCGCTTGAACCCCTCATGGACTTCATCCGCTATATGCCAGTTGTTGCTTTTGTACCATTGACCATTGTGTGGGCCGGCATTGATGACAGTCAAAAATTTCTGATCATTTGGATGGGTACGTTCTTCCAACAGGTGTTGATGGTCGCCGACGCGGTGCGTCGGGTCCCCACTGGACTGGTACGACTCGGTGAAACTCTCGGACTGAATTTTTGGGCGATCCTGGCGCGCATCGTAGTGCCGTCTGCGCTGCCACGAATCTGGGACGCGTTGCGCATCACTCTCGGTTGGGCTTGGACCTGGCTCGTAGTTGCAGAACTTGTGGCCGCAAAAAGTGGCATGGGGTATCGCATCACTGTGGCGCAGCGGTATTTCGCAACAGACACGATCATTGCGTACGTGCTTGTGCTTGGTGTGCTTGGTTTGATTATGGACCAGTGCATGCGTGCAGCTGGGCGGGGCATGTTCGCATACCAGGAGGTGCGCCGATGACATCTCCCAAAATTGAGATCGAAAACTTACGGAAAGAATTTGGTGACGTCACCGCGCTCACAGATGTGAACCTGACGGTGCACGAGAACGAGTTCGTGGCAGTCGTGGGGGCCTCCGGTTGCGGTAAATCGACGATGCTGAACATGATCGCGGGACTCGACTCACCGACCTCTGGCACCGTCGCCGTGAGCGGACAACCCGTCACTGGACCCGGACGGGACCGTGGAGTGGTGTTTCAACAGGCAACGTTGCTGCCCTGGCTGTCGGTGCAAAAGAACGTCGAGTTTGCTTTACAGGCTGAGCCGTTGACCCGTAAAGAGCGGGTGGATCGCGCGCGAGAGTTCCTGGGGCTTGTGGGCTTGGGGGGCTTTGAACAGAGCCTGCCGAACCAGCTTTCTGGTGGCATGCAGCAGCGTGCTGCTCTGGCACGCTCCCTCTCGTACGGTCCAGATGTGCTGCTGATGGACGAACCATTCGGCGCGCTCGATGCGTTGACAAGGCGCACCATGCAGGAACTCCTGCTTGAAGTGTGGGAAAAACACCGCATCACTGTGGTGCTGGTGACCCACGATATTTCAGAAGCAGTGGTCACCAGTGACCGCGTTGTGGTGATGACGCCGAGGCCGGGTAGGGTCAGGGAGAAAATCGATGTGCCGATGCCGCGTCCCCGAGACCTCGCCGATGAAGAACGTCCGGAATTTCGCGACCGGGTTCGTGAAATTATCGATCTTATTCACGAACCCTAAACCATTACGCTTGCGTAGCTGACAGTCGCGCACCAAGGCCGTCATACACCTGGCCGATTGCGCTCACCGCAGCATCAAGATCAGAACGGTGCTGGGTGCCGCGACGAATCACAATCGAAAGTTCACGCCGCAGATCGGTCGGAAACCCTCGCGCAGGCTCAAGATTGAACGGCAGCATTTCGAGAATTGATTCGGGCAAAAACGCGGCGCTTTTGCCTGCGTGAACGAGTTCGGCATGCAGTTGAAAGTCTGGTGATTCAAATGCAACCTGCGGCTCGAACCCGAGTCCGCGACAAATGGAGCGTGCCCACAGAAACGAATCTGTGCGCGTTAACTCCATTGACCAAGGCTGTTCCTGCGCGGTAACGATCGGATCCACCCCGGGGGTTAGCTCAAGGCCACGCGGTAAATACACGCCAATCGGGTCGAGACAGAGGGTGCGCTTAACGAGTCCCTGCGTCGGCTTCACTGGAATACCCGGATACTCATCAATGATCGCAATATCAGCGCGGCGCGATGACACCTCGTTAATGGCCTCTATCGGGTCCAGCTCAATTGCCTCAATACGAATATGCGGCGCAGTTTGCGTGAGCAAATTCAACAGAGGCCTCAGTCGGTACAGGGTAAACGAATGGAACGCGGCAATACGTAAAGTGCGGGTCGCCGTGCCACGACTGCGTAGCTCAGATTCAGCCTCTTCAAGGGACGCAAGCGCAGTTTCCGCAGCCGCAATCAGTTCGTGGGCGGCGCTCGTGAGCTGCACTCCGCGCCCTAGCGGTTCAAGCAGTGCGACTTCGAGATCATTCTCCAACTTCGCAATTTGCTGCGAAACCGCCGACACAGTGATCCGCAGCGACTGTGCTGCACCGGTCATGCTGCCCTGCAAAGATACTTCACGCAGCACGATCAATTTGCCTAAATCAAGCACCTCAGCTCCTTTAAGATTTGCTTAACAATAACATTCATTGTCTGAATTCACATTTATACGTACAAGAGCAATACGCTGGGCTCAAGCGCTAAAGTGTGTGCAGACTCACACTGAGTCGAGCTCAATAAGTCGCACGAAGAAGCGGAGGATCACGTGGCATCAGGAATCTTCACCCCAGACGAATACCAAACACGTATTTCAGCGGTACAAACATCGCTTTCAAATCGTGGACTTGACGGGATCGTCGTGGCAGACCCTGCCAATATTTATTACTTGACCGGGTACAACGCATGGTCGTTTTACATGCCGCAGGTGTTCTATGTGCCGGTATCGGGTGAACCACGTCTGATCATGCGTGAAATGGATGCGCGAGGCGCACATCGCACGGCCGTTGTTGCATACGAAACTATTGAAGGCTATCCCGAGAGTTACATTCACCAAGATGACCGTCACCCCGGTGAGTGGATCGGTGAGAAACTCCGCGAACTCGGCTATGTGACCGGGGCCAAGATGCGAGTTGCCTACGAAGAAGACGCGCACTTTTTCTCAGTCCGAACCTTTCTGTCTCTGCAGCAGGTACTTCCCGAATGGGAACTGGTGCCCGGCCGAGAACTTGTCAACTGGGTACGCGTCATCAAATCAGACGCCGAAATTGCCGTCATGCGTAAAGCAGCGAAAATCACTGACGCGGTGATGAACCTCACTATCGATGAGCTTCGTGTTGGGCGCCCGCTGAATGAAATCGCGGGTGAAGTGCAGCGCCTGCAGGCGTACGGTGTGGGCGACGTCGACGGTGATTACCCCGCGATCGTGCCAATGTTTCCGCGCGGCGAAGGCGCAGACACCCCGCACCTCACCTGGACGGCAGACAGGATCGGCGCGAATGAGGCCGTTTCCATCGAGCTAGCTGGCGTGCATCATCGCTACCACGCGCCGCTTGCGCGCACCGTTTCGCTTGGCACGCCGAACCCTGAACTTGACCGGGTTGCGAAAGTGACTGTTGAAGCGTTCCAGGAAGCGATTACTCACCTGAAGACGGGAAACACTCCCGCAGACGTGGCCCACGCGTGGGACACCGTGCTCGCGAAGAACGGCCTCGAAAAGAAGTCACGCCTCGGTTATTCGATCGGGGTTGGCTTCCCACCCGACTGGGGCGAGCACACTGTCAGCCTGCGCGCAGATGACACCACAGAACTGAAACAGAACATGACTTTCCACATGATCACTGGCATGTGGATGACCGGATTTGGATTCGAATGTTCAGAATCCGTCCGCGTGACCGATAACGGACCCGATATTCTCACAAGCGTTCCACGCGAGCTCTTCGTGAAGGAGGTATAGATTGACTATGAAACAACCCCGATTTGCGAACCGCACCGAACAGCTTGTTGGGTCAATCATTGACTCATCGACCGCGATTCTGGCTGCGCAGTCACACGATATTGTGCGTTTCGCGATGGGAGCACCTGACGAGTCACTCATTCCTATGAGCGAGCTTGATCATGCGTTCGCTGCCGCACCGACCGGTCGCTACGATTACGGCTCGTCGGAGGGCGAAAAGGTCCTCCGAGACCAGATCTTAAAGATCAGCGACGAGCTTGGCACTCCTTCACGCGATGAACGCCTCCTGGTCACGACCGGCGCGATGCAGGGACTTGACCTTGCTTTCAAACTCACGGTGAATCCGGGTGACTTAGTCGTTGTGGAAAGCCCGACCTACACTAACGGGAACGCCACGGCACTGAGCTATGGCGCAGAACTGCTCGGCGCTCCGGTGGACGACGACGGTATGGTCGTTGAAGCGCTGCCTGAAATGGTGGAAAAGGCCGGACGTACCCCCACCGCGATCTATACGGTTCCGAACTTCCAAAACCCATCAGGCGTCACCCTGTCAAAGAAGCGTCGCGAACTGCTGCTTGAGCTTGCAGAGCGCTGGAACGCCACCATAATCGACGATGACCCCTACGGTCTCCTGCGGTTTGCAGGTGAAAACGTGCCTTCGTTTGGTGAGATTGCACCAGAACACCCGCTCGTATTCCAGGTACGCACGTTCTCGAAAGTTATCGCACCCGGTCTGCGCACGGGGTGGATCGACGTGCACCCTGAACTTCGAGACCTCGCAATAAACGCGAAACAGGCCATGGATACCTGCTCGAACGTACCCGTTCAGCTGGCCATCGCTGAGTTTCTAGAACAGGGTCACCTGGCGACCCACCTGGAGCGCTTGCGCCCTATCTATCGTGAGCGTAAGGACGCGATGCGCGCATCGATCCAGACCCATCTCGGCGATAACGCGACCTCAACCGACCCCGAAGGCGGTCTCTTCACCTGGCTCAGCCTCCAAGGTAAGTACGCGAACGTCGACACCGAGAAGATCTTCGATCAAGCAATTGCCGATGGCGTTGCATACATTCCCGGGCCTGCGTTTACCACCACCGGTACGCTGCGCAACCAATTACGTCTGAGCTTTGCAACTTCCTCACCAGAACACATTGATGAAGGAGTTGCACGACTCGCCAAAACACTGGAATCTGTCGCGGAATCAGGGCAGTAAGTATGAGCGAAGTTTTGAACGAACAGATTGTGGCAGCGCAGGAAACGATCAGTGACGAACAACTCGTCACTGACACCTGCGAGCTCATTCGTGCCGCAGGGGAGAACCCTGGCGGCACTGAGGCCCAGACTGTTGCCGTGTTGGCAGAGATTGCTGGGCGGATTGGTGCGCGCACCGTTGCACAGGAAGTGTTCCCTGAGCGGGACAACCTGGTTATTTCACTCGGTCCAAAAACCGGGCCCGCGTTTTTGTTCCTCGGACACAGCGACGTCGTGCCTGCAGGCGAAGGCTGGACCCAGTACCCGTTCGACCCACACGTCGTTGATGGTGCCATCATCGGGCGTGGCTCCACAGATATGAAAGGTGGCCTGGCTTCGGTATTAGCGGCGATGGCGGCAGTGCATGATGTTCGACCAGACCTCCGACTTGACCTGCTGGTCACCGTTGACGAAGAAGACCGGTCCCAGGGTGTGCTTGTAGCGCTCGACCATATGCAGCCCACTCCATATGTTGCGTGTGTCGTTGCAGAACCCACCGACCTCGATGTGGTCATTGGTTGCCGCGGCGCCGCGAACTTCGTCATCGACATTACCGGCGCATCAGCGCACGCCGGGCACCCTGAAGATGGCATTAGCGCAATTTATGCTGCCTCACGAGTAGTAGACGTGGTGCGACAAAAGCACAACGAATTTATTGCGGGCGAAGCCGACGAGCTGCTCGGCACACCAACATTTAACGTGGGCACCATTATCGGTGGCACCGGTACGTCAATGGTTCCGCGACGCTGCGAGATCACCGTCGACCGTCGAACGATGCCCGAAGAGAACCCAACATACATACTCGACGAGCTATTGATCGCCGCACGAAAAGACATCACGGACTCTGGAATTCATGGCGCAGATGACCTCGTTATTGGCGGGCGTCTCGACATGACCATGCCAGGTTTCTTAACAGATCGTAATGAGCCGCTTACCCAGTCAGCACAACGTGCGTTGGCTGATCTGGGCCACCGAGCAAAAGTCACCGGGTGGACAGCGGCATGCGAGGGTGGGTATATTGCGCGTCACCACCATACGCCTACGATCATTCTCGGACCGGGTGACATCAACAACGAAGCACATCAACCAGACGAACGCGTCGAGATTACCCACCTCAATCTCGCTGCGCGCGCGTATGTCGCGATCGTGCTAGAGCTTGCCCCCGGGCAACCAGAAGTAATCGAAACCGTTACCCCCTGAAGCAATGATCAACGAGGACCATTGGAGAAAAGAATAATATGAGTAATAACACTGAATTAGCGCCGATTACGAGGGATATAGACCTCACCCCCATACAGCGAGCGACAGTAAAACGCTCGGTGATGGGGTCGATGGCCGGCAACGCGCTGGAATGGTTTGACTACGGTATTTACGGATACCTGACCATTTACCTTTCCCACCAGATCTTTGGTGGGACCGAAAACGCAACAGTCTTTGCACTGTTTGGTTTCGCGGTTTCGTTCCTGATTCGTCCACTTGGTGGCGCAGTTCTAGGACCTCTCGGTGACCGCATCGGTCGTCAAAAGGTGCTCGTGTTCACCATTTTGATGATTTCAATCTCGACCGCGTGCATCGGTCTTCTTCCGACATTTGATGTCATCGGCTGGTGGGCGCCGATTCTTCTGTACTTACTGCGTATGATCCAGGGCTTCTCAGCAGGTGGCGAATACGCGGGTGCTGCCGTATACATGGCTGAGCACGCTCCTGATAACCGTCGTGGCTTCTGGGGTTCGTTCCTGGAGTTCGGTACTCTGCTGGGCTTCAACATGGCGGCTATTGTGGTGACCGTGCTCGCTCTGCTTGGCGATGACTTCATGGAGTCATGGGGCTGGAGAATCCCATTCTGGCTCTGCCTGCCACTGGGTCTGCTTGGCCTGTGGATGCGTTCTTCACTTGAAGAATCAGAAACCTTCATCGAAGCGAAGAAGGAAGACACGAAGACCTCCGCTTTGCAGACGCTCGGTGCTGTGATCACCAAGCAGCCGAAGCAGCTGCTCAAGATTATGGGCCTGGTGGTGCTGATTAACTCAGCGTTCTATCTTGTGCTGACCTATATGCCGACGTATCTGAATGAAACGCTGGAACTGAGTCAGACCACATCAGGTTGGATGCTCATCGGAATCCAGTTTGCGATGATGGCGATTATCGTGCCGCTGGGTGCACTGACTGACCGGGTGGGCAGGCGACCAATCCTGCTGATCGCATGTACAGGCTTCTTGCTGTTCTCGGTTCCCGCGGTCATGCTGCTCAACACGGGTATTGCGATCTTGCAGATTCTGGGTCTTGCTATTTTCGGGCTGTTGCTTGTGATGTTGCTGTCAAACATTTCAGCAACGCTGCCGGCACTGTTCCCAACAACTGTTCGCTACGCAGGGTTCGCACTCGGGTACAACGTTGCGACCTCATTGCTCGGCGGCCCTGCTGGTCTGTTCAACGAGTGGCTCATCCAGGCAACTGGCAGCCCGCTGGTTCCCGGCTTCTACATTTCGATCGCGGCAGCTATCGCGCTTATCGCGGTGCTGACCTTCAACGAAACCGCGGGTCGTTCACTTCGCGGAGATGTTGTGCCTGGTGATGATGACGCTCAGCGTCTGGCTACCGGCGCGATCCTGATTCACCCGAAGAAGAGCGCCGTTGAACTCGCTGAAGAAATCAAGAAAGAGGAGTCTGCTAAATGACCGAAACCACCAAACGTAAAGTTGCGCTTGTCACAGGAGCAACGAGTGGAATCGGGGTGGTGATCGCGCAACAGCTTGCTGATGCGGGATTCACCGTCGCGGTCTCCGGTCGCTCTGTCGAGCGCGGCCGCGAGGTGGTTGCTGGCCTTGGTGATCGTGCACGGTTCTTTCGAGCCAACATGACCCAATCAGGCGCGGCTGGGACACTTGTAGAGCAAGTCGTCAAAGAGTTTGGTCGGCTCGATGTGCTCGTGAACAACGCAGCTATCGACCATACGAATGACTTGCTTGAAGTTGGTGAAGACGAGATTCGTGACACCTTCGAAACGAACACCTTTGGTGCTATGAACCTGCTCATTGCGGCTGCCCGCCAGCTGCGTGAGCAGGGCGAAGGTGGATCAATTATTAACGTCACTTCACGACTGGCAAGCATTGGTGTCCCCACGATGGGTATTTACAGTGCAAGCAAGGGAGCGATGCATGCCTTTACGAAGGCAGCTGCAATCGATCTTGCACCGTTCAATATTCGCGTGAATTCGGTTGCGCCGGGCATGACCCGCACGCCGCTCTACCAAGAGTGGCTTGAAGGGCTGCCCGACCCGGAAGGTGAAGCTCAGAAAGTTGCGGCGGCGATCCCGCTCGGACGAATTGCTGAACCTGAAGATGTAGCGGCAGCGGTGACGTTCCTTGCGTCACCGGGAGCTTCCTATATCACCGGATCATCCATACCTGTGGAGGGTGGCTACTTGGCCAAGTAGGTCATCAGAAATCGAAAAGCGGAGATCGGCAGCACGCCGGTCTCCGCTTTTCTGTCTGCGGGCATATCATTGCGTCACATGGACTAACTGTTATACAGTTAGTCCACGCATGAATTTAAGACGGTGTCCGATGGGCACACGAGGGGTGGATAACAGCGTGGTCAAAGTTGATCTCAGTAGAGTGCCGACAGAACTGTTCATCGATGGTGAATGGCAGCAAGGTCATGGCGACGAGCCCGTCAAAGTGTTCAACCCCGCAACCGATGAACTCCTTGCAGAGGTAGCAAGTGCGACCGCCACTGACGGAGCGAAAGCGCTTGCTGCAGTAGAGCGGGCGCAAGAATCCTTCGCAGCAATGCCCGCACGTGAGCGCGCACACATTCTTTTGCGAGCCCATACACTCCTGCTGGAACGACGTGATGAAGTCGCCGCAGTAATGACCGCTGAAATGGGAAAACCATTCAACGAAGCACGCGGTGAAGTTGACTATTCGGCAAGCTACCTTGAATGGTACGCACATGAAGGAGTGCGCTTACAGGGCACGCAATCGGAAAGCCCTAGTGGTCGTGGGCAGATTCTCCTCAGCCGTGAACCTGTCGGACCTTCACTGCTCATCACACCGTGGAACTTTCCGCTCGCGATGGGGGCTCGAAAAATTGCGCCCGCCATTGCCACCGGATGCGGCGTCATTGTAAAACCCGCCGAAGCAACACCGCTGACAATGTTGCTGTTTGCAAGCATCCTGCATGAAGCCGGTGCGCCTGCCGGGACTGTAAACGTGTTGACAACAAACAACCCCGGTGACCTCACGTCGCCGCTTCTTGCATCGGGGACAATCCGTCACCTGTCGTTCACGGGATCCACCAAAGTGGGCCGTATCTTGCACAACCAGTGCTCAGAGCACATGATTCGCACCTCGCTCGAACTCGGTGGGAACGCGCCTTTTATTATTTTTGATGACGTGGATGTTGACCGTGCCGTGACCGAAGTGCTCGCAGCAAAACTTCGCAATATGGGGGAAGCCTGCACCGCGGCAAACCGAATCTTTGTGCACGAAAGTATTGCCGACGATTTCACACAAAAGCTCGTCGCAAAGTTTGCAGCACTAACTGTTGGTGCCGGTCTCGAGGCCGGCACCAATATAGGGCCCATGATCGACCACGCAAGTTGCGAACGCATTCAAGAGCTCGTCGAAAATGCGGTCTCCATTGGCGCACAGGTTGCGATCGGAGGCACCCTGCCGAAAGTGCGTGGATCATTCTACCCACCCACGGTCCTCACAAACGTGCAGCCTGAATCTCGGCTCATGCGGGAAGAAATCTTCGGCCCCGTTGCACCGATTGTGACCTTCAGTGACGAAGCGGACGTGATTTCACTTGCAAACAACACCGAATATGGTCTTGCTGGTTACATTATGACCGACAACCTGGGTCGAGCACTGCGTGTCTCGCGAAAACTCGAGCTGGGAATGGTCGGGATTAACTCGGGAATTATCTCTGATGCAGCGGCCCCGCTCGGTGGCGTCAAAGCTTCTGGACTCGGGCGCGAAGGCGGAGTGCTGGGAATTGACGAATTCCTGGAGTACAAGTACACCTTTATTCCGCACGAGTAATACGGTAGAGACATGACTACAACCGCACCAGTGGGGGCCAAACAGAGCCCTGTCGATCGTTTACGTGACTATTTAGACACCGACAACATCGATATTGATACCTCCGAGCATCGTCTGCAGGCCTACTCGTATGACGCGTCGAACTATCGACTGCGGCCGGCAGGGGTGCTTTTTCCACGCAGTGCCGAAGACATCTGCGATGTGTTGCGCGCCGCGGACCGTGCAGACGTTTCGGTCACTTTCCGTGGTGGCGGTACTTCAATGGCAGGCAATGCGATCGGTGAGGGCCTCGTCATTGACCTGTCCCGCAATATGGGCCGCGTGGGCGATATTGATGAAACGGAACAGTCCGTGTGGGTTGACGCGGGCGTGGTGTTGAGTGAACTGCGTACCCACGTTGAACGAGTCACAGACGGGAAGCTCTCCTTTGCGCCAGACCCTTCGTCACACACACGTGCTTCAGTGGGTGGATCAATCGGGAACGACGCATGTGGCAACCACTCTGTTGCGTACGGACGTATGTCTCACCACGTACATGAAATTGAATTGATTACTGTCGATGGTGCGCGCTTATGTGCAGGCGCCGGATTTGTACGTGCAATCGACGAGAGTGATACGTTCTCGGTAGACCGGGCACGCCAGATCAGTGAGGACCTTGAGGACCTCGCCGCAGATAACCTCGCTGCCCTTCGTACGGAACTTCAAACGATTCCACGCCAAGTTTCGGGCTACCACCTCGGGCATTTGCTGCCCGAAAACGGGTTCAATGTGGCTCAGGCACTCGCGGGCAGCGAAGGCACGTGCGCGGTCATTACGCGTGCAAAAGTCGGTCTCGTGCAAAAACCCGGGCCGACCGCGTTGGTGTGCTTCGGTTACGACTCGACGATCGATTCGGCGAAAGACGTGATGCCGACCCTCTCGTTCTCACCGAGTGCCATTGAAGGACTTGACGCATCCATTGTTGAGATTATGCGGTTCCGCAGAGGTGAAGCGAGCGTCAGCTCACTGCCCGAAGGTAAAGCGTACGTCATCGTCGAGTTCTCGGCGGACACGATCGAGGCCGCAGCTGAGCAGTGCGAACAACTGGTCGAAAAGCTCCGTGGCGAAGGCCGCATGCGCGATCACATTATTGTGACCGACCCGACCGATCGAGCCAAACTTTGGAAAGTGCGTGAGGACGGTGCCGGTCTCTCCTCGAAACGACTGGACGGTGTGCAAACTTGGCCCGGCTGGGAGGACTCGGCTGTCGCACCAGAAAACCTTGCGGCCTACCTGACCGATTTGCTCCCACTTATCGAACGCCATGGTTATACCGCCTCAATGTACGGTCACTTTGGGGCCGGGTGCATGCATATGCGTGTCGATTTTGAACTCAGAAGCGAAGCCGGGCGTGAGAACTTTACAAACTTTATGCGGTCGGCTGCAGAAATCGTGGTTGAACACGGCGGTTCACTCTCAGGCGAACACGGTGACGGCCGGGCCCGCAGTGAACTGCTCGAACTCATGTACTCACCCAACATGATGCACCTGTTTGCCCGATTCAAACAGGTGTGGGACCCAAAAAACTTGCTCAACCCCGGCATCATGGTCAACCCAGATTCGTACAGCGACTCACTCGCCCTCGAAGGGCTCCCTGAACCCGATCATGAAGGCGGCCCTTCAGGGCACGGTAAACTCATCGGCACCTTCGTAGGGAACGCACACGCGTGCATCGGTGTGGGGCGCTGCCGGTCAGTTTCCGGTGGATTCATGTGCCCGAGCTACCGTGCAACTAAAGACGAAAAAGATTCGACCCGCGGCCGGGCACGAGTGCTTCAAGAGCTCGTCAGAAGCAACGGCACTAGCCAGGGTGGCTGGGATCGACCTGAAGTACGTGACGCGCTCGACCTGTGCCTGTCTTGTAAAGCGTGCTCCACAGATTGCCCAACCGGCGTGGATATTGCCGAAGCAAAATCTGAATTGATTCAAGATCACTACCGTGGCAAGATCCGCCCATTCACCCACTACAGCATCGGTTGGCTCCCCAGGTGGCTGCCCATGATTACTCGCATGAGCGCGATCGCAAACATTGGTGCACGCATCAAACCGCTGCGGTGGATTGCCGACAAACTGGGCATCAGCGCTCGCCGCAAGCTGCCGCAGTTCGCCCCGAACCGTGACCTGAAGAAGCGGCAGCAAGAAGCCAACTTTGCTGAACGGAGCGAAGCAGATGTGCTGCTGTTTGCCGACAGTTTCACGAAAGCGTTTCGTCCTGAGGTGATTCCAGCAGCGGCGCGAGTCTTGCGTAGCACGGACCAGTCCGTGGGCTGCACGCAAGACGCCTGCTGTGGCTTGACCTGGATATCCACCGGTCAGCGAGATGCCGCAGCAAAACGACTTGGTTCCCTTATCTCGAAGTTTGATGATGGCACTGACCGTGACATCGTTGTACTCGAACCCAGCTGTGCTGCGGCAATCAGAGACGACGGGCCGAAGCTCGTTGGCGGTGAAGCAGCCACACGTGTTGCAAAGCGTGTGCGTTCCTTTGGTCTCGCCATCGATGAGGCAATGGCGAAGGGCTGGCGCCCGGCTACGCAGCCGCCTGAGTCCGCCGTGGTTCAGACTCACTGTCACGAACACGCCGTGTTCGGTTCGCAGTCTCAGCGCAAGGTATTGAACGCGTGGGGGGTGTCGAATGTGACCGAATCATCTTCGTGCTGTGGGGTTGCGGGGAACTTCGGCTTTGAGTCAGAACATTTCGACGTGTCTATGAAAGTTGCGGAGCATTCGATCATTCCGGCGCTTGAAGCCGGTGGATCTGACGCGCTTGTCCTGGCTGATGGCTTTAGTTGTGCGATGCAGATTTCGCAGGTTGATGAGCTTGCAGCGAGCGAACACTTAGCGGTTGCGCTCGATGCGGGTGTCGAAGATAGAGCAGATGAGTCATGACCGATGCCAATGTAGAACAGCTCGTTACTGTGTCCGTCGTTGACGCGGCGAGTAACAGTTTGCGTGAACGGCTCTTCGCTGGTGAATTCCAAGCGGGCGAAGAGCTGAAAGACACTGAGATTGCTGCACGGTACGGCATTGCACGGCCGACCGCGCGAGCTGTGGTGCAACAGTTGGTGAGCGAGGGGCTGCTCGAGCGACACCCAGGGCACAGTGCACGCGTGCGCACGTTCCGTCCTGAAGAAGTCACTGACATATACCGTATTCGCGTACTCATCGAGCTTGATGCCGTGCGTGAAATTAAAGCGAAAGCGTTGCCGCTTGACAATATTGCCGAAGCGCTCGAAGGGTTTCGCACCCTGCATCTGGCGAATGAAGACTGGACCCGGATCGCTGAAGCGGATGTCGCTTTCCATTCGAGTGTTGTTGCGACGACCGGCTCACCTCGGTTAACAGCATCTTTTGCGAGCATCGCAACCGAAATACGGCTGTTGATTGCGGTTTTGAAAGAACAGTATTCAGGTGGAGCGCCGCTCTTTCGAGAGCATGAAGAGCTTTTTGAATTACTGCAGTCAGGCTCTCTGACGGAGGCACTCGCAGCGTGGACTGACCATCTCGACTCCGCTGAATCATTCCTGTCCCAGCATCTCGCCTCATGACGCCAAACGTATTGGTCGCGTTGGGTGAGGATGCTCAAAAACCTGACGGTGCTGAACTGCTTGATGCGGTCGCGAGACCAATCTATGTGCGCACGAGTGGGGAGTATCTTTCAGCGCGTGAGCGCGCCGAGGTGATGTTTGTGTGCGATTTGAACACCCCGTTCGTGCGTGAGCACGGGCCCGGGCGTTTGGCATGGATCCACACGAATAGCATTGGTGTGAATGCGGTAGCAACCCCTGAGGTGGCTGCCGCAGGGACGCAGGTGTCCAATACGCGCGGAGTTTTTGAACGCCCCATGGCGGAGTTTGTGCTCAGCAGCATTCTTGCCCAGAGCCAACTGCTGCGGCAGGCGCACCAGTTCCAGGCTGAGAAAAGATGGCAACAACGCACAGTTGGGTTGATTCGAGACCGTCACGTCGTCGTCATAGGTGCCGGCGGCGTCGGCGTAGCGATCGCGCGTCTCTTGCGTCGTGTCGATATGCGGGTCAGCATAGTTGGCCGCACGCGGCGTCAAGATACTCGCAGCGTTGATGGCGCGCCACTTGGGCTCGTGCACGGGATGGATGAGCTGGGCGCATTGCTTGCTGAAGCGGATGATGTGGTGCTTGCGGCTCCGCTTACGAATGAAACTCGCGGGCTGATAGGTAGACCGGAGCTGCGGCTCATGAAGCCCACGTCGCATTTTGTGAATGTCGGGCGTGGAGCACTGGTCGACGAAGCCGCACTACGAGAGGCGCTTGAGAGTGAATGGATCACTCACGCCACGCTTGATGTCTTCGATGTGGAACCGTTGCCGAATGAACACCCATTTTGGACTATGCCAAATGTGACGGTATCACCGCACCAGTCCGCCGTGTACGCGGCGTGGCAAGAAGACGTCACCCGGTTGTTTATTCAGAATTTGAAACGTTGGCTGCGTGGTGAACCGCTTGAAAATCCGGTCAGTGTGTCCGAATTTCTGGCGGTAAGTAGCTAGGCTCGCCCGGACGCTGGGAACAGCCAGTCGGGTCCAGCAACTCGCTGATAGCGCGTTCCTGAAACCACGTTCCACACCCGCTTGTAGGTATCTGATTCGAGCAGAGTCTCGACGCTGCGTGCACCGGGCAGCTCTCCAAGCACTTCGGTCATGAACGCGAAGGTGTCAGTGTGTCGGGGCAGCACAAACTGCCCAATGAGATTTCGATTGCCGGCGGTCGCCCAAAGCGTTTTTGTTGCGGGGTTATTTGCCAAAATTTTCGCAGCTTCAGGCACTTTCGACGGCTCAACCTCAAGCAGCGTCCAAAATTTGGCTTCGAACCCGAGTACTTGTGGTTCGACGAGAATGCGAAGTGACACAATATCGTCATCGAGAAGGCGGTTCACGATTCGCTTCACGGTGTTTTCAGATCTGCTGCTCTCTGCTGCAAGTGACGAAAACGAGGTGCGGCCGTTTTCAAGTAGCCGGCTCATGACCTGTTGTTCATCAACGGAAAGCTCTATGTGATCAGTGCGGGTTTGCGTATCGATAATGCGAGAAGCTGTGCCGGGCAGCCAGTCTTGTCCAGACGTATAAGTGTGAGTGACCACGAATGCTTCAGAGTTCACACTGAAACGGTCACCAATGTCTGAAATGATTTGCCTCAGGTCCGGCAGTGATTTGGGCACAACCTCTGCAAGGCAGTGCGCGGAGCCCACCGTGGCTGCGAGATAGCGCACATGGGGATGGTTTTTGAGATGGTCGTGGAATTCAGGCGACAGTGCATCGCGTCCCCGATATTTCAATAACGCTGGCGGGCCGTAACCGAGTTTCGAGACGTCGGTTCGACCTATGATCCGGATGAGGCCCCGGTTAATGAGCGACTCATAGTGCCGTCGTACAGTGCTGACTGAACTGCCAATTTCGGCCGCAACCTTCTGCCAGGATGCGCGACCGTCTCCATATAAAACGGTCAGAATATCCCGGTCAACATCGTCGAGTTCCATGAGTGTATTCTGCCAAATATTTGTGTTCATGTGAACGTTTCCGCCAAATAGTTTGAATTAAATAATCAAATTCATCAAAAGTCACCCTTGACATGATGCATTTGATTTGGTTGTATTAGGACACGCTTTACCAATTTGTGGCGTATCAAAGACGATCCGAGCCGAATCGAGGACCAAATGGCCATCCTGTCTTCACAACGTAAAAACGTGCGACTCTTCTCCCTTGTAAGCGTAGCTGCAGTCGCAGCTCTGGTGGCGACCGGCTGCAGTGGCAGCGGCGGAGGAACCACCGTTGATGAAAACTGTGAACCTATCGCAGACGTGAAAACCATTAGCGAAGGAAAGCTCAAGGCTGTTGTAGCTGAGCACCCACCATTCGTCACAAACGAAACCGGCGAACCGTCGGGAATCGAGGGCGAGTTACTGAAAAAGATTGCTGCGGACCTGTGCCTCGAGCTTGACACTCAGGTGACTTCATTCGCCGGCGCTATTGAAGGTTTGCAGAATAACCGTGCGGACCTGTCATCGAGTAACTGGACCGTCAACGATGAGCGGCGGGAGCTCTTTGAAGTCAGTGAACCTATGTACGAAAGCCGCATGGGCATCGTGACCAAGGGTGAAGACTGGGATACCCCGGAGGAACTCGAAGGGAAAAAGATTGGCACCCCACAGGGATACCTCTGGAATGAACAGCTGAAAGACGTGTTCGGTAGCAACGTCGTCGAACTGCAATCTGACGTGGCAGTGATTGACGATGTGAAGGCGGGACGCATTGATGCCGGCATCGTGAACAACCACGCGAACTCATGGCGACTGACCCAAGACCAGTACAAAGACCTCAGCCTTACTACGATGCAGACGACAGACAAGCTCCCGCACACTCAGCAGGATGCGCTCGCTGTCGTCCTGATTAAGAAGGGCGAAACTGATGTGCGTGATGCAGTGAACTTGGTCATTGAGGACTACATCTAATCGGGTGAAATGCAGGAGCAGTTCGAGGAATACGGACTCGACCCGCAGTTCATTTACTCCGACGAATCCTAATTAACTCACAGCTGCCGAGGGAGGTGGGATATGAACCACGAGTCAAAGATCCTGTTGGACGCCAACAAGATTACGAAAACGTACGGTGAGAACGAAGTACTGAAGGGTATCTCGCTCAAAGTTCACGCCGGTGAAGTTATTGCCCTGATTGGGCCAAGTGGTGCCGGGAAGAGCACCTTCCTCAGGTGTCTCAACTACCTTGAGCGCCCCACGGATGGTGGGCTCACGCTCAACGGGGAAGAAGTCTTTACCGACCCGCTCAATCCCACAACTGAGGAACTCGTGACCCTGCGTCGTCGAGTCGGCATGGTGTTTCAGAGCTTTAACCTGTTTCCACATTTGAGTGTCCTGCAGAACATTGTGCTCGCGCAAACTCTGAACGGGAAACGCTCAAAAAAAGATGCGGAAGAGTACGCAATGAAGCTGCTCACTCAGGTGGGTCTTCCCGACAAAGCCTCGGCGAAGCCTTCTGAGTGTTCAGGCGGACAGCAACAGCGAATCGCAATCGCCCGAGCGCTCGCGCTCGACCCTGAAATCATGCTGTTTGATGAGCCAACCTCCGCGCTTGACCCAGAGATTGCTGACGGAGTACTGAACGTCATGCGAGATCTCGCCGACGCAGGTATGACCATGATTGTGGTCACTCACGAGATGCGCTTCGCTGAAAAAGTTGCGGATCGAGTGCTGCTGCTTGACCAAGGGCGCATTCTCGAGGAAGGGCCTCCATCGCAGCTGTTTGGAAGCCCGAAAGAGGAACGCACGCGGACGTTCCTGCAGGCGGTGCTGAACCGATGAATGGGCTGAGTGTCGGAACCCTCTTTACTGGGATTGGTGCGGGGCTCGGCATCACCATTGTCTTGACCGTGGTTTCGTTCGTAGTCGGTGCAGTGGTTGCGGTTCCGCTCGCGCTTGCCCGAGCCTCGAAGTTGAAAATTCTGCGGTGGCCGGTCATTGTCTATATTGATATCTGCCGTGGTGTCCCACCGTTGGTGTGGCTGCTGATCATTTATTACGGCATCAGCCCTATCATCGCGCTTGAGCCGCTGCCTGCCGCGCTTATCGGGCTCAGTCTCATCTCGAGTGCATATCTCGCAGAGAACTTTAGAGCTGGCATCGAAAACGTTGCCAAAGGACAACGCGAAGCCGCTATGGCACTTGGAATCACTCCGTCAAACCAGTTTTGGCGAGTGGTGGCGCCTCAGGCCATTAACCTGGCGCTGCCTCCGTCAACGTCGTATGCGGTCAGCCTCTTGAAGGACAGTGCGAAGGCATCGATCATCGGTGTCGCCGATGTGATCTTTATTGCACAGCTTGAAGTCTCACGCGGGTCGTCTGCGGTCATCGTATTCTCCGTGGCCGCAGCCCTGTACCTCCTGGTGGGTACGCCACTGTCGTACTTCTCACGGTGGGTTGATAAAGCAATCCGTATGAAGGTGGTGACCGTATGATTTTCGAGCGTTGGGCCGAATGGTTCCCACAGCTTCTTGAAGGACTCGGCGTATCTCTGCTGCTGACGTTATTTGTCGCGCTCGTAGGTTTTCCACTCGGGCTCGTTTTCGGACTGCTGAGTACGCACAAGAACCGCGTAATCCGCACGATATTCATTATCTTCATCGAAATTCTGCGGGGTATTCCACTCCTTGCGGTGATCTACCTGCTTTACTATGGGCTGCCAAGTAGCGGCATCACCCTGACGGGTTTCACCACCATGGTGATCGCGCACGGTCTCAACCAGGCCGCATACTCCAGTGAAGTGTTCCGCGCGGGTATTCTTCACGTTGGGGCGGGGCAGCGCGAAGCCTTCGCCAGTCTCGGTATCACGCCAACAAAAGGTTTCTTCCACATTGTGCTGCCGCAAGCATTTCGAGCAATTATTGGACCGCTCATGTCATTGCTGATCATGGCGTTCCAATCCAGCTCGCTAGCATATGCGATCGGAGTGGGAGAGCTCACCATGAAGGCTTTCTCAATCGGTGCAATGACATTCCAGTACTTCAATGTGCTGGCCCTTGCGGGAGTGATTTACGCGGTGATCTGCGTAACTTCATCACGAATTGCGTCAAACGTGGAGGAGCGACTCAAAGCCTCGACTTAGCAGTTCACCAACTTCAGCTCACTCATACGGCGACCATAGCCCAGCTTTGCTCTGCCAAAAAACGGACATCGAAACGAGAATAACCATGAAAATTGGGGTCATCGGGCTCGGAGCCATCGGCTCACAAGTTCTCTGGCAACTCAGCCAATCACCCGACACCGACGTCACCGGGTTCGAGAGTGGATTCATCGGCCACCCCTTCGCCGGGGCAGGCGGAGAAGGTCGACTCTTCAGAAATCTGGAACTTACCAACAGCGGGTATATGCCGCTTATTGCACGCTCAGAGGAACTCTGGTCCAGACTACAAACCGATAGCGGGCGCAGGCTGCGCAAGCTTGAAGGGGTCTTGTTGCTCGGAGGAGAACACGATCTGCAGCTAGCTCACGCAAGAACCATGGGAGACGAATGGGGCCTCCCGCACGAGGTGCTTGAAGCACACGAACTACGCACCCGCTTCCCACAGTTCACAATTGCAGATGATGATCTGGCTGTATGGGACACGGGTGGCGGGGTGATCGCACCAGAACGCAGCATTGCGGTTGCGGTGAACTGCGCAAAAGAAAACGGAGCAAGTGTACGTGATCACACCCGAGTGACGGCGATTGATGACCGGACTGATGGTGTGACCGTGACACTTGAATCGGGGGAGGCGTTGGACTTCGATCGTGTGGTCGTCGCCTGCGGCGGCTGGACAACAAAGCTCGTGCCCGAATTGCGCAACTGGATAGTCACCAGACGCCTTACCTCGCTCTGGTTCGCCGGTGCGAACGATCACGCACTCAAAGGACTCCCGCCATTTATGCGCGTTGCGCCATCGTACTGCTACGGCATTCCTAACGAGGACGGTCAACTCGTCAAACTCGGTCTCGGGTTCAACGACCACACGGTCACCGGGGACCCCGACGCGGTGCCTCGCTCGCTCGATCACGTAAGCGCGCAAGATGAAATCGACAAATTTGCGTGGATCATTAACGACCTGCTCCCGGGCCTCGACCCGAATCCGGTACGACTCGAAACATATATCGAAAGCTACACGCGGTCGATGCATGAATATATGCGCGTCCCCGACGGTAAACACAACACGGTCGTGCTGAGCGGTTTCTCGGGCCACGGATTCAAGCTCGCGCCCGCACTCGGTGAGATCGGCGCAGACCTCGCACGTGGAAATACGCCTCGTTTTGACCTGAGTTTCTTAACCCATGCCGAACCGGTGTTTTCAATCACTGATCCGCTCACTGGTACCACCACGCATAACCCGGTCGTCGCTTCAGCCGGAACACGTGCCAACTGATCCACCCCACGACACCAATAACCTCAACAACAAAGGAAAGAAGATGAGCAGTAACACTCCGATCGCAACATTCGATTGCTACCGAACCCTCATTGACTTTGATCTCAACAAGCTCGCACTGCCAATTGTGCAGGAGCGTCTCGATGAGGTCGGAATCAACCACGATGAGTTCCTCGATAACCTTCGTGTGATTCGATTCCACGCAGTCGCCGAGGGCCCATACCGTCGCTACCAGAACATCGTGCGCGAAACTCTCGAGACGACAATGCTGCTACACGGTGCTCGGTGGGACGACAAATTCGGTGACGAGCTTGTTGAACAGGCGAAAGACTTCCCGGTATTCCCCGAGGTACCTGAAGCACTGCAGAAGCTCAAAGATAAGGGCGTCGAACTTGCAATTATCACGAACTCTGACCGCGACTTCATTCCGTACCATGTGAAAACTATTGGTATTGACTTCGACTACGTGCTGACGGCAGAAGACGCAGGTTGGTACAAGCCACGTCCGGGCGCGTTTGAGTACCTGTTCCAGACAATCGACCGTGACCCGAGCCTCATCACTCACGTCGCGCAGGGCTGGGAATACGACATTATGCCAGCGAAGAAGTACGGTGTGCGCCGCATCTGGGTGAACCGTTACGGCTTCGACGGCAGTGACTTCTACCAGCCGTACCACGAAATCCCAGACCTATCGTCACTTCCTGACTACTGGGACTAGGCACACAACTTTCGTGCCCGCTTTGCCTGAGCCGAATCAGGCAGGGCGGGTACGTTCGTATCCAGAACGATTAGCTTGCAGCAGCTGCTTCACCGCGTTGCAGAATTTCACGCAGGCGGCAGTGATTTTGCTCAATATGTTCAGTAATCAAACCGATCGCAAGATTGCGATTGCCTGAAGCGACAGCCTCATAAATCGAACCGTGCGACTCGACAATTGGGCCCTCAGGGTAGAGGAACTCCTGATCTTCATGCGAAAGCACAGTGAGATAAAACACGAGTTCTTTTCGCAGCAGACTATAGAAGGTGCTGATGCGTTCGCTGTCGAGAAGATCCACAATGGCTTGATGAAACTCGAGGTCCGCTTCAACAATACGTTTTGAATCGTGAGTGTCTGCAGCCGTTACGAGTCGTTCAAACGACTCACGTAATCCTTCAAGGGGCTCATCTTCTGGTGGATCGTTCAGTGCGCTCGTCTCGAGGTGCAGACGCGTGCGATAGAGGTCATCAAGATCGGCCACGTTCGGTTTCGACACAACCGAACCTCGGTGCATCTCATAGGTAACCAGGCGACTTTGTTCAAGCAGCCGAATCGCTTCACGCACAGAATTTCTTGACGACCCGAGCCGCTTCGCGAGCGCTGTTTCAGGCAGGCGCTGGCCAGCCGTAAGCTTGCCTGTAATGATCTCTTGCATCAATACATCGGCAATGCTTTCAGCCGTGCTTGCGCGGCTTTCTACGCTTGGTTCGATCTGCGACATGGTGGGGTAATAATCTGTGTCAGTGTGAGAAAAATGATCTACCGCAGGATTGTACTACAAAACTTCGAATCCTGGATCAGTGTGTTTACTTACCGAATCCTGAATTTGTACTGAATCCGTGCGGATATTTCGTGTTTCCAAGGTGCCGGCTTGTAAGATTTGAAACAGCTTGATATTCTCAAGTTGTCCTACAAACTATTTATCTTGGTCGAGGGTGCTCAAGCGTGTGCCTCACACGTCCCATGACACCCGAGCATTTCGAGAGGATCACATGAGCATCACCACAGCGGCAACTGAAACAGTGCGTGCCTCCGACGACGCACTGGCAACGCTTCCGAACTATAAGAACGCCGAGCCAGGCACGAACGAGTTCGAGATTCTGGACCCGTCAACCGAAGAACGCATTGCCGTACTGCCAAGCTACGACACTCATTACGCGCTGGAGCAGGTCGGAATTGCCGACACAGCAGGTCGTGACTGGGCGAAAACCACCCCGCGTCATCGTTCTGATGTGCTCCACAACGTTTACGCTGTGCTCATCGAAAACAAAGACCGACTCGCGCTGATTATCTCGCGTGAAATGGGCAAAACTCTCGCAGAAGCCAAGGGTGAAGTCCAGTACGCAGCAGACTACGTACGTCTCTACGCTGACGAACTGCTGCACCCGGCAGGCGGCTACCGCGACAACCCTGCGGGCGGCTCAACGATTCTCACAAAGCGTTCACCTATCGGCCTTGCAGTGCTGATCGCACCGTGGAACTTCCCGATGGCGATGATCACCCGCAAGATCGCACCCGCGCTCGCCGCTGGCTGCGCGTCAGTCATCAAACCCGCAAGCCTCACCCCGCTCACCACACTGCTCGTCGTGGAACTCATGGCAGAAGCCGGTGTGCCCCGTGAACTCATGCGCGTCGTGACAACCAAAGACTCGAGCGGCTTTAGCGAAGCGGTGCTCACCGACCCTCGCGTGCGTAAGGTGTCCTTCACCGGTTCGACTGGTGTGGGCTCAACCCTGCTCGAGCTCGCTGCGAAAAACGTCATCAAATCATCAATGGAACTCGGCGGTAACGCACCCTTCATCGTGTTTGACGACGCAGATCTTGATCGTGCCGTAGAAGGTGCATACCTCGCAAAAATGCGTAACGGTGGCCAGTCTTGCATCGCAGCAAACCGCTTCTACGTCCAGGACGGTATTGCCGACGACTTTGTTGCAGCGTTCTCAGAGAGAATGGCTAGCGCGACTGTCGGTCATGCGCTCGCAGACGGCGTAGACCTCGGCCCCCTCGTGGATCGCCGCGCAGTTGATCGCATCACCGGCCTCGTGAAAGATGCAACCGATCGTGGTGCTGAACTCACCGCGGGTGGGTCAGCGCCAGAAGGCAAAGGCTACTTCTTTGAACCGACTGTGCTCGACAAAGTACCTGCAGACGCAGACATCTCGAACACTGAAGTATTCGGTCCCGTTGCTGCAATCAGCCGCTTCTCAAGCCAGGCAGAAGTGCTCGAGAAATCGAACGACACCGAATACGGTCTCGCAAGCTACGTGTTCTCAGAAAACATTGACCGCGCCCTGAACGTTGCCGACGCCCTCGAATCGGGCCTCGTTGGCATCAACCTCGGTGTCCCATCAAACCCATACGCACCATTTGGTGGCGTAAAAGCATCAGGTCTCGGCCGCGAAGGCAGCGAAGAAGGCCTCGAAGAATACCAAGAGATTCGTTTCTATAACGTCGCACGTCGCGAAACGAACTAAGCACTCGATACTCAGTAGGAGACTCAACAACATGTCATCACGCATTAAAACTGAACTTCCCGGACCAAAGTCGCAGGCGATCCACGACGAAAAGCTGCAGTATGTAGCTAACGCTGTGGCTCCCGCTCTGCCGGTCTACGTTGACCACGCCGACGGCTCCGTCATCACCGACGTAGACGGCAACGAACTGCTTGACTTTGCTTCAGGCATTGGCGTCATCTCGTTCGGTCACGGCACCGGTAACGAATCGATGAAAGCTCAGATCGACAAGTTCACCCACACTTTGTTCACGATCGCACCCTACGATCTCTACGTGCAGGTGTGCCGCGAACTCGATCAGCTCGCACCCGGCGACTTTGAAAAGAAAACTGCACTCAGCTCAACCGGCGCAGAAGCAATCGAAAACGCTATCAAAGTGGCACGCTCATACACCGGCCGGAACGGTATCGCCGTTGTCGACCACGCATACCACGGTCGCACCAACCTCACCCTCGGGCTGAACTACAAGGCACTGCCGTACTCAAGCGGTGCAGGCCCACGCCAGGGTGAAATCTACCGCGCACAGAACTCATACAAGTTCCGTGACGGCAAAGACGGTCAGACCGCTGCGCGCGATGCAATCGCCTACCTCGAGAAAATTTCGGGCGCATCAAACCTCGCCTGCATCCTGATCGAACCGATCCAGGGCGAAGGCGGCGTTATCGTTCCCGAAGACGGCTTCTTGAGCACGCTGCAGGAATGGGCTCGCGAAAACGGCATCGTCGTAATTGCCGACGAAATCCAGACCGGCCTCGGCCGCACCGGCACCGTGTTCGCAAGTGAGCACTTCGGTTTCGAGCCTGACCTCGTCGTGACGGCGAAAGCTATTGGCGCTGGCATCCCGCTGTCGGCAGTCACCGGCCGCAAAGAAATTATGGACGCAATGGCAGCCGGCTCACTCTCGGGAACCTTCAGTGGTAACCCGGTCGGCTGTGCAGCAGCGCTCGACGTCTTCAAACTGCTTCGTGACGACGAAGTGCTCGCACACGGCAAGAAGATCGGCGAAAAGATCCAGGCTGGCCTGAAAGAACTGCAGCAAAAGCATCCCGTTATTGGTGACGTACGTGGCCTCGGCGCCCTGCACGGCATCGAACTGGTGAACGAAGACGGCACCCCGAACGGCGCTGCATTCAAAGCGCTGCACGCTGGTTGCGCAAAGCGTGGTCTGCTCGTGCTGCCTGGCGGCAGCGACGGTCACGTGCTGCGTTTGCTCCCGGCAGTCAACATTTCAGAGGAGCTTGTCGACGAAGCGCTTCAGATCTTGGGCGACGCGCTCGCAGACCTGGACAGCTAATACGGCGTCATTCCTGCACCTCGTGTAACACCGTGGGCGGCATACTTCACTGGTATGCCGCCCACGGTGTTTTGATGTGAAGCCACGGTTATGGGGAGCAAACTCAGATAACGTGGGAGAGGTAACTGAAGGGATTTCAATGACGCAAAAGCATTCGGTTCGCGTATACCGCTCCGAAGAGAACCTTGCCCGTGACGACCAGTTAGCGTGGAAGATCGCTGAAGTTGCATCCGACCCTGTCGAGGTAGACGAAGACGTCACCGGCATGATCATCAACCGCATCATCGATAACGCCGCTGTCGCAGCAGCATCACTCAACCGAGCGCCCATCATTGCCGCCAGGGCACAAGCGCTCACACACCCCGCATCAACCGGAGGCGCAGGGGCAACAATCTTTGGCCTCGAAGCCGAAACCACCAGCCCCGAATGGGCTGCGTGGGCAAATGGCGTCGCCGTGCGCGAACTCGATTATCATGACACATTCCTCGCGGCCGAATACTCACACCCGGGTGACAACATTCCACCTATTCTTGCGGTCGCGCAGCACACTGGCGCGGACGGTGCAGCGCTGGTACGCGGTATTGCTACCGGATACGAAATTCAAATGGATCTCGTGCGTGCAATCTGCCTGCATAAACACAAAATCGACCATGTTGCCCACCTGGGTCCCTCTGCGGCTGCCGGAATAGGCACACTCCTCGCGCTCAACCCTGAAATCGTGTACCAGGCAGTCTCGCAAGCGTTGCACACCACCACGGCAACCCGTCAAAGCCGGAAAGGTGAAATCTCGACCTGGAAAGCACATGCTCCCGCCTTCGCAGGCAAGATGGCAGTGGAAGCGGTTGACCGTGCCATGCGTGGACAAACCTCACCGTCACCCATATATGAAGGCGAAGATGGTGTGATTGCGTGGCTGCTGGATGGGCCCGACGCACACTACGAAGTTCCGCTGCCGGTCACGGGCGAATCAAAACGAGCCATTCTCGACTCGTACACGAAAGAACACTCCGCTGAATATCAAGCACAGGCGTGGATCGATCTCGCACGAAAACTGCACAGTGAACGACCCGAACTTACCGACCCGGGTAACATTGCCAAGATTGTGCTCCACACGAGCCATCACACGCATTTTGTGATCGGGTCTGGCGCTAATGATCCACAAAAATATGACCCGGCAGCATCACGAGAAACGCTCGACCACTCAATCCCGTACATCTTCGCCGTAGCGCTGCAAGACGGAGGCTGGCACCATGTTGACTCGTATACTCCCGAACGTGCGGGACGCGCAGACACGGTCGAACTCTGGCACAAGATCACGACTGCAGAAGACCCCGAATGGACCAGACGCTACCATTCAGATGACCCTGACGAGAAAGCATTCGGCGGTCGCGTCGAAATCATCCTCCAAAACGGCGAAACGATCACCGATGAAATCGCAGTTGCGGACGCACATCCACTGGGAGCACGACCCTTCGTGCGAGAAAACTACATTCATAAATTCCGACAGTTGGCAGAACCCATACTGCAGGAATCTGAAATTGAACGCTTCTTAGGGCTGGTAGAACGACTGCCAGAGCTGACGGCGAGTGAAGTCGGAGAACTCAACATTGTGACCAAGACCGGTCGGCTAGACCTGCAGACCCCAACGGAGGGACTCTTCTAATGCTGTTCTCGAAAACTCCGGCGCACGTGAAACGGCAACAGTTTCGCGAGGCGCTGCAGTCCGGGAAACTGCAGCAAATGCCGGGCGCGATGAACCCGCTGTCCGCGAAGCTCATTGAACGAAAAGGCTTCGACGGAGTGTATATTTCAGGTGCAGTACTCGCAGCCGAACTCGGGCTTCCCGACATTGGGTTGACCACGTTGACTGAAGTGGCCACCAGGGCTGAACAAATTGCGCGCGTCACTGAACTGCCTGCGCTGGTTGATGCCGACACCGGCTTTGGTGAACCCATGAATGTGGCACGCACTGTACAGACGCTCGAAAACGCGGGACTTGCTGGCTGTCATATCGAAGACCAAGTCAATCCGAAACGGTGTGGTCATCTTGATGGGAAAAACGTGGTTGACGAACACACCGCCGTGCAACGAATCCGTGCAGCAGCGTCTGCTCGACGAGACGAGAACTTTCTCATCATGGCGCGCACCGATATGCGAGCAGTTGAAGGTTTTGACGCAGCCGCAGACCGTGCCAAAGCACTCGTTGACGCCGGTGCTGACGCGATCTTCCCTGAGGCGATGACTGCACTTGACGAGTTTGAAGCTATGCGGCGTGCCGTGGACGTGCCGATACTCGCGAATATGACAGAGTTCGGAAAGAGTGAATTGTTCACGACAAAACAACTGGCAGACGTGGGCGTGAACCTTGTCATCTGGCCAGTGTCACTCTTGCGAATGGCAATGGGGGCGGCAGAACGAGCACTCGATACGCTCCGCACCCAAGGCCATCTCACGAGCCAGCTCGAAAACATGCAGCACCGGTCAGAACTCTATGACCTCGTCAATTATTCGGACTATAACCAGTTCGACAACAGTGTGTTTAATTTCACTCTTGACGCGTAAAGTCGAATCTGTGGTTTCTGCCACGGCACAACCCTTGCCTGCGCGAAACCTTCACACATAAATGTCGATGATCCTCGACAAATCATAAGGAGCACAAACATGGCTGAAGCTGAAGTCAAAAAAGGACTCGACGGTGTGGTCGTTGACTATACGGCCATCTCGCAGGTCAACGCCGAAACGAACTCGTTGCTCTACCGCGGGTATCCCGTGCAAGAACTCGCAGCAACACAGTCATGCGAGGCAGTTGCCTACTTGCTGTGGAACGGTGAACTGCCCACGAACGAACAGCTTCAAGAACTCAAGAAAACTGAACGTGAGTATCGTGCGCTCGACGACAACGTCAAACAAGCCATCGACCTGGTTCCTGTTGAAGCGCACCCTATGGACGAAGTCAGAACCGCGGTCAGCGTACTCGGTGCAAACGAACTCTCGGGCCTGGACTCAGTCATGGACGCGGCCGGAACTGCAGAAGAAAACCTGCAACAGAGTGTACAACTTTATGCGGCACTGCCAGCAATTGTTGCCTACAGCCAGCGCCGTCGCCACGGGCTCGACATAATCGAACCCCGAGACGACCTTGACTACGCAGCCAACTTCCTCTGGATGACCTTCGGTGAAGAACCAGACGAGGTTGTTGTGCAGGCATTCAACCAGTCAATGATTTTGTACGCCGAGCACTCATTTAATGCATCGACGTTTACTGCGCGCGTTATTGGATCCACCCTCTCAGATATTTACTCGGCAGTTGTCGGGGCGATCGGCGCTCTTAAGGGGCCACTACATGGCGGTGCCAACGAAGCAGTGCTGCATATCTTTGACGAAATCGGTTCACCAGACAACGTTGAACAATGGCTCGATAAAGCACTCGAAGAAAAACGCAAAATTATGGGCTTCGGGCACCGTGTCTATAAGAACGGGGACTCACGCGTCCCCACAATGAAAGCGGCGCTCGATGATCTCGCGGAACACGCATCGCGTTCCGACGTCGTCGAACTGTACGAAAAGCTCGAAAGTGAGTTTTACGAACGCAAAGGCCTGTTCCCAAACCTCGACTATCCGTCAGGTCCGGCGTATAGCCTGATCGGCTTCGACACGCTTTCCTTCACACCACTATTTATTGCAGCGCGCGTGTCCGGATGGACCGCTCACTTCATGGAGCAGGCCGACGACAACGCGTTGATTCGCCCGCTATCCGAATACAACGGACCCGCCGAAAGATCTGTTTCAGACGCATAATTCAGTGTCCGCGCTACTCTCGACGAAACCCGCGAAAGTGCGCGGAATTCCCCTCTCAGCTGAAAATTACCTCACGATGGCTCAAATCAAGCGGTGAAATTATGAAAAATGCCGAGAAATCAACAAACTTCAGGGTGAATTGCGGTACATTTACCAACGATCGACCTGATCGACCCCACCCGGGGAGAACCAAGTAAAGATCAGGGGCTCGCATGAGTGTGGACCCCCGAAAGGACAAAACACATGTCGCTGAACAAGACTGAGCTCGTAGCAAAAGTTGCCGCCGAAACTGGCCAGAGCCAGGCTGCTGTCAGCAGCGTTCTGGACGGCCTCTTCTCGGCAGTTTCAGAAACCGTTGCTAAAGGTGAAAAGGTTTCAATCCCTGGTTGGCTCTCATTTGAGACCGTCGACACCGCAGCTCGCACCGGCCGCAACCCGCAGACCGGCGCAACCATCCAGATTCCTGCAGGCAAGCGCGTGAAGGTTTCAGTTGGTAGCAAGCTCAAGGCTGCTGTGAAGTAACTTTTACTTTCACATAAAAACCCCGCTCCACTGACGGAGCGGGGTTTTTGCATTCCGCGTCCAACTTCCAGCAGCCCTGTGAGCTCACACACGCGAGAGCGCGTAGGCTAGAGGGGTGACCCGGATCGTTCGTGTATTTGCCCCAGCCGCGCTATTAGCGCTTGCTGCAGCAACGGCACTCTTTCTTTTTGTCGGTCTTGAAGTCGGTGGTGCAGCCGCACCACGAGAGCTTCTCGACCCGGGCGCCCTGGTCCGTTTTTTGCTTCCAGCGTCACGCACCCTCGTGAACCTCTCGCTTGCTGTGATGGTTGGTGCCCTCGTTATGTGTATGTGGGCCCTGTCGACAAAAAAACCAGAATATGGCCGCGCTATGGACACCGCAGCTGCGGGCGCTGCAGTGCTCACGGTCTCGTCCGGTCTCACTCTTATCGTCAGTTTTATCGACGCATCAGGCCAAGCATTTTCAACCGAAGCGCAGTTTGGTGCAGCACTCGCACAGTTCGCAACCGAACTTGATCTCGGACGGCTCTGGCTCGCAGAGGTCGCGATTGCTGCAGTCACGACCGTTTTGTGTTTCGCGATTCGCACCCGAAAGCTCACTGTGTTCCCACTGATTGGTGCTGTGGTGGCGACTATGCCGCTCGCAGCCCAAGGCCATGCAGCAGGTGCGAGCGGTCACGACCTCGCCGTCAACGCAATGTTTCTGCATATTGCCGGTGCCGCGGTATGGGTCGGTGGTCTCGCGACAGTTGCGGTATTGATTTCGACGGTGACGCGCACCAGGCTCTCAGACATTGTGAGTCGCTATTCGACAGTCGCGCTGTTCGCATTCATTTTCGTGGCAAGTTCTGGCATCGTCGGAGGGTTTCTGCGCATCAGAACACTCAGCGACCTCTTCAACACCGGTTATGGGCACCTGCTTATCCTGAAGTTTGTTGCGGTGGTGCTGCTTGGTATTTTTGGTGCCTGGTGGCGCCTGCAATTGATCCCAAAAATGAAAAACTCAGGCCCATCCGGAACACGGGCCATTCTCTGGTTTCTTCTGAGCGAACTTCTCGTGATGGGGTTCGCAAACGGAATCGCTGGCGCGCTAGGGCGCACGGAGACTCCGCAACCGATTGAACCTGCGCGTGATGGTCTCGGTACGATCCCACCGGCTGAATGGTTAACGGGGGACCCGCTCCCGCCAGAGTTTGTTTTCGAACGGGTCTTCACACTGTGGAGATTTGACCTGTTGTGGGTACTCATTGCAGCGCTCGGCACCGCTGTATATGTGTACGGCTTGTGGGTGCTTCATAAGCGCGGTGTGAAATGGCCCGTCGGCCGAACCATCGCCTGGCTCACCGGTATGCTCGTGCTGTTTTACACCACGAATGGGTTCTTGAACGCGTACTCGAAGTATGTCTTTAGCTTGCACATGCTCGGGCACATGCTCTTAACGATGGGCATCCCGTTACTGATGGTGCTTGGCGCGCCTGTCACCCTCGCCCTGCGTGTGGCGAAGAAACGTAAAGACGGGTCGTGGGGTGTTCGCGAGTGGATCATGTGGCTTGTCGAAACACCATTCTCGAAGTTCCTCACCAACGCCGTAGTCGCTGCAGTTATTTTTGCCGGGTCCCTCTGGGTCTTCTACTTCACACCAGTGCTGCGTTGGGCGATGGCCGAACACGTTGGTCACCAGTGGATGATCGCGCACTTTATAATCTCAGGCTACTTGTTCGCGCTCGTTATGGTTGGCGTTGACCCTGTCCCGAAACGCATGGGGTACCCAATCAGACTGGTGACCCTGTTGGCCACGATGGCGGCGCATGCCTTCTTTGGTGTCACAATCATGAGCGGAACTGGCTTGCTCGCAGCAGACTGGTTTGGCGCAATGGGACGCACCTGGGGTGCGAACCCGCTACTCGATCAGCAAGACGGAGGCGGCATCGCGTGGGGGATTGGCGAGTTGCCGACACTCGCATTGACTCTTGTGGTCGCAGTCCAGTGGTCACGCAGTGACGATCGAGAACAGCGGCGGAAGGATCGTGCTGCCGATAGGCTGGGCGACACCGAGCTTGAAGCGTATAACGAGATGCTGCGTAAGCAGGCAGATCGCGACGCTGCACGTAATCTCTAAGCGGGCGGGTTGGCACCGCAGAAACGGAAAGGACCGTATTTGTGATGGCACGAAATCAGGATGTGGCATTCGTTGGTGCACGGCTTCGCACCAATACGGCGCAGGATGGTGACGCGTCCGCGATCTGCATCGAAGGTGGTGTGATTACCTCAATCGGGAACGACCACGACATACGTGAACAGGCGCAAGCCCGAGGAATTCCGGTCCGGGATGTCGCAGGGGCGACCATCACTCCAGGGTTGTTCGATTCACACACCCATCCGCACTGGGCAGCTGATGTGACCCGAGGGGTTGATCTTGGCGGTCTTGAATCTATCGAAGCGCTTCAGAAAGCTGTCGCAGAATACGCGGAAACGCTCCCTGATGATGCATGGGTGCTGGGATGGAACCTCGAGTTTGAACCGTTTGAATCTGTCACAGTGCGGGGGAGTCTGTTTGATGAAGCCGTGAACGAGCGGCCCTTTGCAGCCATGTTTTATGATCTACACACCGGGCTCGTAAATCAAGCAGCGCTCGATGCTGCAGGGGTTACTGATCCACCCACTTTTGCAGACCTGTCTGAAGTTGTTGTCGATGAAACCGGTGCGATGACGGGTGAACTACGAGAACCCACCGCGTACAAACTTGTTTTTGATAACATCCCACCGCGACCGTATGAAGAAGAAGTCGCGGCGCTTCGCGACATGTTTCGTAGCTTTTCCGCAGTCGGGTTAGTGGGCGGCGCCATTATGGACGGGCGGCCCGAAACTGTTGAACTGTTGCGAGTGCTCGAAGAACGCGGCGAACTTGATCAACGGGTCGTAGTACACCACTGGCACGCGGTCGGTGACGATGATGCGCACATTGCGCGAGTCATTCAACAGCATCAAGACTCTGGACACCTCTGGCAAACAAGTGCCATCAAGCTCTTCAGCGACGGCGTCATCGACACGGGCACTGCCTGGTTGCACCGTGTTGACGCCTGCCACGACGGTGCCGAAAGTTTTTGGCCAGACTGGAACCGTTTTCGAGAAGTGGTGCATGCCTACCACGACGCTGGCATGCAAATCGCGACCCACGCAGTAGGTGATCTTGCGGTTAAACAGGTCCTCGATGTGTATGCGGAACTTCCTAAGCGAAGCGGTCTCCCATTCCATTCGATCGAACACCTTGAAGTGCTTGCTGATGAAGATATTGAAGCCATCACTGATTCAGGTGTGACTGCGTCAATGCAGCCCCTGCACATGCAGTGGCGCGCAGCTGACCTGAGCGACAACTGGGCTGTCCGTTTAGCAGAGCGTGCACACACCGGGTACCGGGTGCGGGATGTAATGAATACGGGCACCCGGGTCGTGCTCGGTTCAGACTGGCCGGTCGCGCAATACGATCCACGAATTGGCATGGCTTGGGCTCGAGGTCGTCATACTCCGGGCGAACCCGACGCTCACGTGTTCGAACCCGAGCAGCGACTTACTGGTGAAGAAGCCCTTCTGGCGTATACGAAGTGGCCGGCTGAAGCACGCGGCCGAAGCGATGCAGGTTTCATAGGTGAAGGTGCGGTCGCTGACCTCACGGTTTGGGCGTCCGATCCGGTTACGGCACGCCCAGACGAGTTAATCGATATTGACATCGTTGCAACAGTGGTTGATGGCCGGGTCGTGTACGATCACGATAAGTGAATCTGGCGGTAACGCTGTGAAATAGGGGAAGCATAGACTCATGAACGCAAAGAAGAGTAAACAGCCGTTGAGCGCGCCGGCCACCCAGCTCACATCTCAGGTTACTGAGGGGCGCTTTAAACGGGTATTGGGTGTGCCCTCGCTGTTCCTCTTTGGCCTGGTGTACATGGTGCCGCTCACCGTCTTCACCACATACGGCATCGTGACCGAGTTGACTGGTGGGCGCGTTGTTGACGCGTACATTGTGACGCTGATCACAATGGTGTTCACCGCACGCTCATATGCTCGCATGGCACAGGCATACCCCTACGCTGGTTCTGCCTACGTGTACACCCAGCAGAGCTTCGGTGGGGCAATCGGCTTTCTTACCGGGTGGACGCTGCTACTCGATTACCTGTTCTTGCCGATGATTAACTACCTTGTGATCGGTTTGTACCTGAACGAAGCGTTCCCGGCAGTGCCAAAATGGGTGTGGATCCTCGCGTCGATCGCAGTTGTCACGTTCTTGAACATTATTGGCATTATCAGCATTGCGCGCACCAACTTCGTCATTATTGCAGCGCAGGTCGTGTTCATTGTTGTGTTCGCGATCTTTGCGATCAAAGCTGGAGTCTCTGGCACAGCTGTGAGCCCGGCTGCCCCATTTACTGGTGACGGATCAGTTGAGGGCGCAAGTCCCGTGTTTGCAGGTGCTGCGATTTTGTGTCTGTCGTTCTTGGGCTTTGACTCAGTCTCAACTCTCGCCGAAGAAGCGAAAGAACCGAAACGAACGGTTCCGCTTGCGATTATTCTTACGACGGTGATCGCCGGGTTGATCTTTATTTTGGTCTCGTACCTCGCGCAATATTCACACCCATCGACGGCATTCAACAACCCTGACACTGCCGCAGCAGAAATCATGGTGAACATTGGCGGGCAATGGCTGTCATCCATGTTCCTTGCGTGCTACGTAGCGGGCGCCCTGGGTTCAGCGCTCACGTCACAGGCATCAGTGTCACGCATTCTGTTCTCGATGGGACGTGACGGTGTGTTGCCTCAGCGACTTCTCGGCACACTTAGCAAACGCTTTGGTACTCCGGTTTCGGCGACGCTGATTGTGTCGGTATTTTCACTGATTGCAATTTGGATCAGCCTCGACATTCTCTCAAGCATGATCAGCTTCGGCGCGTTGATCGCCTTCTCGTTTGTGAACCTTTCGGTTGTGAAGCACTACTTCATCGACAAGAAAGAACGGTCGGGCGCAGCTATCCTTAACGCGCTCATATTGCCGCTCATCGGATTTGGCCTCACTATTTGGCTCTGGACCAGCCTGTCTAGTCTCACCTTTGTGATCGGGTTGAGCTGGATGGCGCTCGGTGTCATTATCTTGATGATCGCGACACGGTTCTTCACTCGCCCAGTCCCACAGCTCGAAATTCGAGAATAGGGGCTACCGTGAAGAGCTTTCATCAAATCTAATTGAAATGAGCACCACCTTTGACCGAGAGAGACTGTCCGGTTATATAGCGGATTGAGTTACTGGACAGGAAGGCAACCTGGCAGATATGACCGAGGGGATACTTCGGTCAGTTTGCGAGGGGAGCGCCTGTCTGAGTCACAGCTGTTTGTGTCGGAGCATACGTCAGTTAGGGAGCTCTTCAATAACGGCACGAGCCGTGATGTCGTCAATAATGAGATCCGTCGCCACTCCCGCACGTAGAGCGCCGATGATTGCGGTTGATTTTCCCGCACCAACGGCAACGCAAACGCGTACGGGGATTCTTTGCAGTTCTCGCGGAGATGGGCCACTCGAGCGTTGGTTGAGTGCAATATTGTGAGAGGAGCCGTCGCTACGAATGAGTACGGTGCAGACGTCTCCAACTACGCCTTCTCGGCGAATTTCTGCCATGTCATTGTCATCTAGGTATCCACCAGAATATGTACGAGAAGGTAGTTCGGAATCTACAGATCCAACTCCAAAAATTGCAACGTTGATACTTTTGTGTATGTCTAGAATGTGTTTCACTGAGCGTTCCTGAAACATGAGATTACGAGTTTCTGGAAAATCAAAATACGCGGGAATAGGCAGCTGGTAGCTCTCAGAATCAAAAGCTTCGGCCGCCTTACTAATGAGACTAGTTGCGTAAGAAAGATCGCTCTCACGAGTGTTAATTGACCCCGTCAGCGGGACGATGCGACTGTTAATTTTCGGACTCATGGGGAGCTTGTCGACTATCGCTGCAACCGTTCTTCCCCAGGCGATCCCGAGCGTCATGCCGTCAGAGAATGAATCGTCGAGTAGAGAAGCTGCGACTGTGGCCACTTGCTCGAGCCGCCGACGCTCGTGAGTCTGCTGCCGGACTTGAACCACTCGCGAATGAACATTGAACAGTTTATCGAGCTGAAGTTCGAGATCACTTCCCGATCGTTCGGGTCGTCGAACCTTGATATCTACGATGCCTTGCTCTCGAGCGTTGCTCAAGAGCCTTGACACTGTTGAGCGGGAGACCCCAAGACTCTTACCGATGACCTCCATTTTTTCATTTTGAAGATAGTACATGGTTGCCGCTTCGAAGGCGAGGTGAACGTCAGACATGGTTTCCTTTCCGGACGTGCACGTATGTGCAACATTGTTGCATATACGTTCTGTGGTCGACAGGATTGTAGCCAAATACGTAATGATGCGGGTTTAGGAGAGCTTGGTTTGGAAACACTCACCCCGGAGTCCCGTGCAGCAGCATTGGACCAGATGTCAAACGGGACAAGCCTCGACGTGCTGGTCGTAGGCGGGGGTATAACCGGAGCCGGTATTGCGCTTGAGGCCGCTTCTCGTGGTCTCAAAACCGGAATTGTTGAAGCTCAAGATTGGGCATCCGGTACATCTTCGAGATCTTCCAAACTCATTCACGGTGGATTGCGCTACCTCGAAATGCTTGATTTCAGTTTGGTAAGGGAAGCGCTGAAAGAACGCGAACTGCTGCTTACGACGATCGCACCTAACTTAGTCAAACAAGTCCCATTCCTATACCCGCTGAAACGTAGGATAGTGGACCGTTTGGTTGTCGGTATGGGGATCGCTCTGTATGACGCTCTTGCGTCACTTGGACGTGGAAAACGAGCAACCCCATTCCATAAACATTATTCACAGGCGAAGCTTCAACATGCATTTCCAGGAATCCAGATTGGTGCGTCAGTTGGAGCAATCGAGTATTGGGATGCGAAGGTAGACGACGCACGACTGGTCTTTACCCTCATTCGCACGGCCGTCCAACAAGGGGCGCTTGCAGCAAGTCGCGCACGCGTTACAAAGCTGGTGAAAGACGCCAATGGCACTGTTTCAGGAGCTGAAGTTCTGGACCTCGAAACTGATGATACAAAATATATTCAAGCGCGTACTGTAATTGCGGCTTCAGGAGTGTGGACAGAGAAAACAGAAGCACTCGTTGAGAGCGACCAAAAACTTAAAGTACTTGCTTCCAAAGGCGTACACATTACTGTTCCTCGGGAACGCATCGATGGAAACAAAGGCATAATTCTCAAGCTTAAGAAATCAGTGCTGTTTATTATTCCTTGGAACAGTCACTGGCTTATTGGCACGACAGACACACCCTACTCTCACGATTTACAACATCCAGTTGGTACCTCGGCCGATATTGATTACATCCTCGAACAAGCCAATTCGATACTGAAATCGAAACTCACCACGAGTGACGTCTTAGGGGTTTTTGCCGGGTTGCGGCCTTTGCTTCAGCCCGCCAAGAGCGCACCGTCAACAAAAATTTCGCGTGAGCATACGGTTGCCGAACCGGCTCCAGGTTTCGTTGTCATTGCCGGGGGCAAACTAACGACCTACAGACCAATGGCAGAGGACGCGATTGACTTCATGCTGGGTGAAGACAATATCCAAAAGCACCCATCAGTGACGAGGAACCTGCCGTTAGCTGGCGCGTTGAATTACAAAGAGATAAAAGAAGACCTCGACGAGGAGCTTCAGCAACTGGGAATCAGTAGTTTCCACCGCGATAGCCTTCTCGAACGGTATGGGACAAACGTCACTGAGGTTCTGGAGCTGATGCGTGATGACGAAAGCTTGCAGCACCAGCTAGAGCATGCTCCAGATTATTTGCGAGCTGAAATTGTATACGCGGCACAGAGCGAAATGGTTCTCCATCTCGACGACGTGATGTCTCGCCGAACTCGAATTAGTAATGTCACCAAAGAAAAAGGTCTGGATGCGGTCGAGGAGATCATTGACCTGATTAGTCCGATATTGGGGTGGACCAAGCATCGTTGCAACGAGGAACGAGCAGAATATATGAAACTTTCACAGTTCGAAATGAACTGTGAAGAAGTCCACAGTGATCGTGACACGGTGAGCCTGTTGCAAGGATTCACAAGCAGCCGTAAAGACAGGTGGGCAGTTTTGTGAGGCGTGAATACACCACAGGCTGAGTAGATTTTTTGATCGCGCAAACTCCGCTTCACAGTGTAGTGAATATCAAAATACATCTACCTCACCTGTAGAGGAGGACCTATTGGAAACTGAAAGAAAAACGAACAATCACAATTTCAATGACGAAAAATTTATGAGAAGGGCTTGAAATGACTGCCAAATCAGTACGAAGAGGAATCGCGGTTGGAGCAATTGTCGCGACTGGACTGTTTGCGACAGCCTGCAGCGGCGGCGGCACCGGAAACCCCGACGATGAAATCGGAACTATTAACTTTTACTCCCCGGAAACTGCGGACATGACCGAGGAAATTGCCCGGGCATTTGAGGAGCAGGTTGGCGGTCAAGTGAATGTTACTTATGGCGGAACCGGTGACATTGTGAACCGTCTTCAGGCAGAGAAATCGAATCCGCGAGGCGATATTTGGTATGGCGGCGGCGGCTGGATTCCATTTGAATTTGCCAAGGATGAAGGGCTGCTGGCGGAGTACACTCCGGAGCCTGCCCAGGACTGGGAACAGTTCGAAGGTCCTATCCAGATGTATGAAGATGATTGGTACTGGACCGGTGCTGATGTCTTTACTCTGGGACTCTCGTACGATACTGAAGAGTTCGAAGAAAGTGAGCTGCCACAGACCTGGGAAGAACTTGCGGATGATAAGTGGAAAGACCGCTTCCAGCTTCCTAACCCGGCAGCCTCAGGTACGGCAACCTTGTTTGTGCTGAGCCAGATGATGGCCTTTGGGGAAGATGAGGCCTGGGAATATTTTGACAAGATCGTAGAAAATGCTCAGGCTATACCTGACTCCGGAGCTGGGCCTACGCAGGCAGTTGCCCAGGGTGAGGCAGATCTCGGTGTGGCATTTGAATTCATGCCTTACCAGCTCGAAGAACAGCAAGGTGCGACCACCGGTTTCTTTATTCCTGAAGAGACTCCGGTGCTTGTGAACCCGATCACGCTTATTGCTGATGGCCCCAACCCTGAAGGCGCTAAGAAGTTTATGGACTGGTTCTTGAGCCCTGAGGGTGCACAAGTTCGAGCTGACTGGCAGTACCTGCCCACCACTACAGAAGGTGTTGATGTAGGGATCCCGCTCGAGGTCAGCCAGATCGTAGACCATTCGATGGAAATGGATGTCGAATGGACTGCTGATAACTATGACCGCGTGCGGTCAGAGTGGAATGATCGATATGCAAACTAAGGATGCTGAAGTATTGACTCCAGAACTGAAAGCAAGTCAGCCGCAGCCGTTTCTGAAACTTGATCGCCTAGAAAAGCGGTTTGGTGATGTTTCTGCAGTTGACTCCGTCGATATCGAAGTAGGTCGGGGAGAGTTTTTCTCTCTCCTCGGCCCTTCGGGCTGCGGGAAGACCACCACAATGCGTTGTATCGCAGGGTTCGAAGAACCGAGCAGTGGAGACATCCTTGTTGACGGGAAATCTGTACTCGGACGTCATCCTGCTGAGCGTAATACGGGTATGGTGTTCCAAAACTATGCACTGTTCCCTCACTACAACGTGTACCGGAATGTCGCATATGGCTTGATTATGGAGCAATTGCGGGGAAAACAGAAACTTCGCGCCATATCTAACTTATTCAGCGGTCGAAGAGCGGAACGTGACGCAACTATTAGTGCGCGAGTTGAAGAGGCACTAGAACAGGTACACCTGACCGGCTATGAAAGTAGAAAGATTACTGAGCTTTCAGGTGGACAGCAGCAACGCGTTGCCCTCGCTCGTGCTCTAGTGAAGCGCCCATCGTTGCTTCTCATGGACGAACCACTTTCGAATCTTGACGCAGGTCTGCGTAATGAGATGCGAACTGTCATACGAGACATACAAAGAGAAGTGGGCATTACGACGCTTTTTGTGACTCATGATCAAGAAGAGGCCATGAGTATGGCTGACCGAGTTGCGCTTATGAAAGACGGAAAAATCATTCAGTGCGCTGAACCGAGTGAGCTGTATGAACGGCCAGCAAACGCTTGGGCAGCGAAGTTCGTCGGAAAATCTAACCTTCTTCAGGGAGTGCCTTCGACAGCTTCTCAGGGCAACGCTAGCTACATAAATATCAACGGTGAAAAGGTTCACACTGATGACCCTGTGGAAGTAGATGCAACCGAAGTTACCGTCATGATTCGTCCCGAGGACCTCCGTATTCGGTCGAGAAGTGGACAAGAACCAGAGCATGAAAAAGCCGGTGACAGAAACGCATTCCAAGGGGAAATCATTCAGACCACTTACTTAGGTGGGGAAGTTGTCTATCTGGTGAAGACTCCACTTGGGGAGTTGGAAGCTGAAGACACCTTTGGGGGACCCGGGACGATTTACGAAGCCGGAACCACAGTCGTTGTAGAGGCTTCGCCGTCACGTGTTCATCTGTTGAAGGCAACGAGTATTGGAGCAGTATGACTGCCGAGACTGGATTAGCGTTAGATTCAACGCCTCAAAATTTAGATAAATCGAAGTCGAAAGGACCTAAGAAAAAGAAGAAGGACGGCGTGATCACACTGATGATCATTGTCGTGTGGCTGTTCTTTCTTCTTTTCCTGATTCTCCCGCTTGGTTCGCTGCTTCTGGTAGGAATCACTGGCGAACAAGTAGACATTCTCGGTGCCATATTCAGCTCAGAACTTCGATCGAATTTATTCCAAGCGTTGGGTGGATCCAGTGTGTCCAACGTGACGGATGTGCTCAGTAAACCCGCGTATTCCGCGGCAACCATCAATAGCCTCAAACTGTCGTTGTTGGTAGCGACGATCACAACAGTGATCTCGATGCCAATCGCTTACGGCTTGGCTCGCACGAAGATGCCACTTAAGAAGCTGATTTCGGTTTTGTGTACGATGCCTGTCGTTGTGCCAACGATGGTTGGAGCTGCCGGACTGATTATTATGTTTGGAAAATCGGGCTGGGCGACAATGTTGTGGCAAAAACTCGGAGGCGAGGGTGTGCCGTTTAATGTCTATTCGATGACAGGGATTGTCATTGTAATGATATTTTTCCTGTTCCCCTTCGTTCTCTGGCCCATGGTTGCTGCTTTTAGAGTTGCTGATGGGTCGATTGAGAACGCGTCGAAGAGCCTCGGTGCGAAAGGAATTGTGTCATTTCTGACGGCAACATTGCCCTTGGCAATTCCAGGAATCGCTTCGGCAGCACTTCTTGTGTTTGCAATCGCCTTCGCTGACTTTGGCGCCGCAATAATATTGGCGCCTGCCAAGCTGAACTTGGTTGTTGTGCAGGCATATCGTGAAGTTTCAGGGTTCTTCAACTGGGGCGGAGCCTCAATCCTAGTGATGCTCATGATTGCGATCGTCGTGATCTTTTTCATGTTGCAGCGCTGGGTGGTAAAAGGGCGCGATTACAGCACTCTCACTTCCAAAGGCTCACGAATTGAACTCAACGACTCCCCAATTCTGTGTCGCATACTGACAATTTATTCGCTGATCGTTGTCTTGATCCCGACTCTGATCATCTTGTCGGTAGGACTCCAATCGTTTGCTCGTCGTTGGCGCGATAGTATCTTGCCGAACGAGTGGACGCTACGTCACTATAAATTGGTGTTGGGCCCTGGAATAGACAACATCACTAACACACTAATTCTGAGCTCAGGGGCACTCTTCCTGACCGTAATATTTGGTGCGTTTATTGCGTATATCGTGCGGAGAAATAACGCACGTGGGTTGGATTTCATTTCGACCCTACCGTTGATTGTGCCCGGAGTTGCGCTTGGTATTGCGCTCATTCTGTCGTTTAATGCGGGGCCTCTTGCTCTCAGTGGTACTGCTCTGCTTCTCGTATTCGCGTACTCTATCCGGCGACTTCCGTATATGCTTCGATCTGTTTCGGGCACGATGCAGGCGATTGGTATTGAAGTTGAGGAAGCTGCTGGGAGTCTTGGAGCATCTCGACTTACGACGCTGTGGACAATAATTTTCCCATTGTTGCGCCCTGGACTACTGGCTGGCGGAGTTCTTGTATTCAGCACCGTTGTGAAAGAAACGAGCTTGAGTATTCTGCTTGCCCCGGCAAGTTGGAAACCGATGAGTACTAGAATCTTTGAATCTCTTGCTCGAGGGGAGCTATTTACGGCCTCCGCTCTATCAGTCATTCTGATTCTGCTTGTTCTCGTGCTCCAACAGGTCGCAAACAAGATCTCTGGCGGTGTGGAAAGTAGCTGATGAACTAGACGCGACATTCTAAAGACGAATTTTTTGTCGCGGTGTTGACCTGAACCTTATTTGGTTCTCTCTGTAAGACGCTCTGAATCCTTAGGACGCAGCGCGCAGTTTGTTGCGCCCAATTTACCCAGTTCAAGGCATAGCGTTACCAACGCCTGCCTCGTAGCGCCATGCCTTGCAGAGCTAATGATCCAGAGGGATTTTTGGAAAATAGGAGGCCAGTCGGTATGAGACTGACATGGTACGAAGCATATGTCTTCGATATGGATGGCACGATCTACCTTGGTTCTGAGTTGCTCGATGGAGCGAAGCAGCTTATTGACAAGCTTAGAGAGCGTGAAATTCCCGTTCGTTATGTGACCAACAACCCGTCACTTTCCCCGGAACAGTATGCGGAAAAGCTTACAAGTCTTGGGTTAGCGACAGACGAACACGAGGTTTTTAACACTCTTGAAGTATCGGTGAACTGGCTTAAAAAGCATGAGCCTGACCAGACTGTATATCCAATTGCAGGGCCGGAGTTAGTGAAGGCGCTTAAAGATAATGGAATGCGTTTAAGCTCGGATCCGAATGAAGTTGACATCGTTCTTGCTTCATATGACCGAAACTTTAACTACGAGAAGCTCTCCGTTGCCTTTCAAGCTTTATGGCGAAAGGACGATGTCCGTTTGATGGCAACAAACCCTGACGTCTATTGTCCGTTGCCTGGCGGGAGCGGAGAACCAGATACTGGATCTATTGTCGCTGCAATTAGCGCTGCGAGCGGGGCCGAACTCGACAGACATTTCGGAAAGCCAAACGCCGAGATGGTTGAAGTAGCGCTGCAAGAGATCGGGGTGGATCCTGAGAACGCAGTGATGGTGGGCGACCGTCTCGCGACTGATATCCAAATGGCCCATGCCGCGGGGTGTGATTCAGCTCTGGTGCTGACGGGAGACTCCAACGCTCAAGAGGTAGATGCCCTCCCGTTGGAATTGCGGCCAACCCATATGATCGAGACTCTCGCAAAACTTATCCCGGATGGTTAGCACCTGCAAACCATCTGACTAGTCGCAGAGCTGAATGCTTCGTAAAACCAAGTCTTGCTGATCGCTCAGCTTCCTGGGCGTCGACATTGTCGTGAGTCTTCAGGCAGCCACTGACCAGCCCTGAACTATTAATCGGGATACAATGAGGCTGCCCCCTGCCGGCGCTCTATCAGTAGTCACGAGCGTCATGGATTCTCGATAACGAGTAGAGCAGTGAAAGGCGTCCCATGACATCAGAGCAGACACGCGTTCCATCGCTTGAGGAAGTATTGGCCGCGGCCACTGATATTGTCGAAGCCTTTGGCACGACAAATACGGAACAGTACTTTGCCGGCTTTGCCGAAGACGCGAGTTTCATCTTTCACCCGGAACCCGCGCGTCTGAACTCGCGTCAAGAATACGAGACCCTTTGGAACGGGTGGATTAAGGACGGCTGGAAAGTGGTGAGTTGTCGTTCTAGTGAACAGTTGGTCCAAACATTTGCCGGCGGTGCGGTATTCTCGCACACGGTGGATACCACCGTTTCGGTCAAGGGGGCTGAGGAAAGTTACGTCGAACGCGAGTCGATCATCTTCAAGGTTGTTGGTGATGCACTCATCGCGATCCACGAACATCTATCAGCGCCAACGGGGGAGTAGTTTTCAGTGAGCAGTCTTTATCGCAGACTTGAAACACATCTAGAAGAAAATAGTGATGATGCTGGGCCGGTACGTGGCTCCCTCGGCACTCGGCGCGTGGGAATGATCTGGCTCGCCGCGAATCTCGTGGTGACCACGCTACTGACCGGAACCCTGTTTGTTCCAGGCGTCAGTTTCTCAACAGCATTCAGCATGATCGTTATTGGCACCGTCGGCGGCATGATTGTGCTGACACTCATTGGCAATATCGGTACACGAACTGGCCTGCCAACTATGGCTGCAAGTCGAGGTGCATTCGGACTGCGTGGTTCACTGCTCCCTGTCGCGGCAAACGTGCTCATTTTGATGGGCTGGAACTGGGTTCAGGCAATGCTTGCTGGTGTCACGATCAACTTCGTGATTGCAGAACTGACCGGATTTTCGAGTCCGATCTTGTTCTCGGTGCTGTGCCAAAGTCTTGTGGTGTGCCTCGCAATTTTTGGTCACGAAGGTATCGCGCGAGTTGAACCGTGGATGGCGCTGCTTATCCTCGGGATCATGGCGTACGTCTTCTTCAAGGCATTCTCGACATTTTCGCTCGGTGAATACCAAGCTATTGAAGTTGACGGGTCAATCGGACTAACCACCATGACGGTGCTCGACATTGTTATCGCGACCGCAATTTCGTGGACAGTGCTCTCAGCTGATCTGAACCGTCACGCTCGCAACACTAAGGCGAGCATGATCGGTTCAGGTGTGGGCTACACGGTTTCGACCGTGCTCTCAATGTCACTCGGCCTGGTCGCGATCTGTTTCGTTATTCTGTCGGGCGGTGAAGCGATTGAATTCGACCCGGGAGTTATTGTTGGAAGTTTCGGTACTCCGCTCGCTATCGTGATTTTCTTGTCGGTCATGGCAACGAACACCATGGTTGTGTACGGCATGGTGACCTCAGTGATCAATGCTCGTCCAAACTCGAAGTTGAAGTTCCTACCAACTGCTCTCGTGCTCGGAATTATCTCGATTCTTGGTTCGACCCTGCTCGGACTGTTGAACTACTTCACGGACTTCCTGGTGACGATCGGTGCATTCTTCGTGCCCGTGTTCGCGATCATGATTGTCGACTATTACATCATTAAACGTCGTGCCTACATCACCGATATTTTGCGGGCACGTCTTGGTAAGTATTGGTATTCGAATGGCATCAACTGGGCAGCAGTTGGTGTGTGGATCTTGGGTGCAGTGGCTTCGTATGTGCTGACCTACATTTGGCCGAGCCCAATTGGCGCGACAATTCCGGCATTCGTGATTTCGTTTGTGTTGTACCTGTTGTTGAGTTTGCCAACTCGCTCGAAGTATCAAAACGACTCACATGCGCACTTGAGTGATCTTGTCGAGAGGGAACGGGCTGCAGGCGCTGAGTAGTTCATTTGGAGGGATAGGCCTTGTTTGATCTCAGCCACGAACTGTATAGCGGGATGCCCATTTATCCGGGCGATCCCGAGGTGACCATTGGACCCGCGCTGACTATCGAGAATGATGCGGTATTGGTGCAGCACGTGTCCATGGGGTCACACAGCGGCACTCACCTTGACGCTCCCGCTCACACAATCCCAGGAGGGCGCACGCTCGATCAGATCGGTCTCAGTGAACTTCAGGGTGAAGCTTTAATTTTGCGCCCCAAAGTTCAGGCTCAGCAAGCAATTACACCGACTGACCTGGGACTCCAGCAGCTGACGAGTGTGCCACAAATTGTGGTGGTTGCGACGGGATGGAGCGAACACTTCGGGTCGAACGAGTACTTCGACCATCCGTATCTTTCCGCTGAAGCGGCGGCGCAGCTATGGCAATTGGGTATGCGACTGCTTGCGGTCGATGTGTTGAGTCCAGACTCAACACCATCAGCTGATTTTCCCGTACACGAAATTGTGCTCGGAGGGGATGGTCTTATCGTTGAAAACCTCACAGGCCTGGACCAACTGGGTGAAACTGCTCGTCTCGGGTTCTTCCCACTTAAACTCGGTGCCGTAGACGGGGCGCCCGTGAGAGCCGTCGCGTTCGAAGACGAGTGATCTTCTGCGCGGCCAGTCATGACATCGATAATGACCAGAGCAGCTGCTTGTTTGTTTTCCTACTCGCCTGGCGCACCGGCATCGGTCTGACGGACGTCAGCACGATGGAAGTTCTGGAATGCTCGTGAAGCAGTCGGACCGCGCTGCCCGAAGTAGCGTGAGTGTGTAGCGCCGTGGCCATACGGACGTTCGGCGGGTGACTTGAGTTCAAAGAAACACAACTGACCGATCTTCATGCCCGGCCACAGCTTGATCGGTAGCGTCGCCGTGTTTGAGAGTTCGAGCGTCACGTGACCAGAGAACCCGGGATCAATAAAACCAGCGGTTGAGTGTGTGAGTAAGCCAAGACGGCCGAGGGAGCTCTTGCCTTCGAGACGTGCTGCAAGGTCGTCAGCCAGTGTCACTTGTTCGTAGGAACTGCCCAGCACAAACTCGCCTGGGTGCAGAATAAATCCCTCGTCAGGGTCAACCTCAATAAGCCTGGTGAGATCTGGCTGGTCAAGTGATGGATCAATGACTCCATATTTGTGGTTGTCAAAGAGGCGAAAATAGCGGTCAAGGCGCACATCAACACTTGATGGCTGCACCATTTCGCTAGTGGTCGGTTCAAGGCCAATCCGACCCGATTCGAGGCCGGCACGAATATCACGATCTGAAAGAAGCACGAGTCCATCCTAACCGGTTGAAGATAGCTTATTTGTGGCTCAAGCAGTATATGATTTTTCTATGAATCAGCACTCCGGGGCACGGGCGCTCACTATTTCGACCACTCGTGAGCGTGTGGAGCTTGCACGTCGAACACACCGCTCAGTAACTCGAACTCTTCTTACCATTTTTTGCATCCTTGCGGCCGTAATTTTTGGCGTCGGTATCCCACTCGCTGTGAACGGTCGTGCATCGCTGTGGGGCGTCATCGGTGTGGGAGCAGTGTTCGTGATCTTCCCGTTCTTCGTCGCACTATCGAACTCAAAAATCGAACGCACGGCAGAACGATATCTCGCATCTGACGGAGAAACCCAGTTCGTCGTTGGTCCGACATCACTCGTAACTGGTGACACGGTGCTCCCGTACGAGCGGATGACCTACCTGTATGCAAATGCTGAAGGGGAGGAGTATTCCAACGGTGGAATCCGCGGCGAAATAATGGCATACAGTATGGACCTCACTGACCAGCGCCCCACAGCGGGTCGAGCGATAGGCTCACGTATCGGAACTGCGCAGCGCAAAAAAACTGTATCGAGACGGTGCGAAAAGTGGTATCTCGTTAGCTATCGGAATTGACCAGAAATCAACGATCTCAGCGCCCGAAGGCGTCATCAACGAGCTCAAAACACTGCCGAAACGCGGCGATGATCCGGGTAGAATCGATGTGCCTTTTGGTGCGTATCTGACGCTCGAAGAACTGCATCTGCTGCTGGGCGCGGTGTATCAGGCCACTGGCGGAACTGCCTTTCCGATCGCGCTAGTTTCAGGGGCCCTCAACTGGGCGTCAGCAACGACGGCAGCGGGTGACACCCGAGAAACTATCTGGAAAGAGTTTGCAACACTTGTACCTCCGGTGCGTGAAACGCTTTAATCTGATCCACTAGTTTTCAAAACCTGAACTGGCAGGAAACCTACAAAATTTCATTGCTCGAGAGAGCCTGTGGCTTGCGAAGCAGTGAAAACTACGTTATTCAGGCAGCCCAGAACGCCAATATAGGCTGAATTCTCGCGAAAGAGATACGGCCGACTCGCCAGAACACAGACGTAGATCTGCGCGAATATGCGCAGTGAATATCAAGTTCGTGCGCTTAAACTGAGAAAAGTGTTTCATGCACGATTGACGTTGATGTTCGACACCGCAACGGTGTGACGGTCACCCGACTCATGATTCGATGCCCGTTGAGTTTATTTCTTGCTGTCGAAATCACATTGACTCGTGCTCAAATCTGTATGCGGGAAGATAATGTCGACAGCTCTATACGCACTGGGTCAGTGGGCCTCGAAGGCACGCGTACTGGTCCTTATTTTCTGGATCGCTGTGCTGGGCGTGTTTGGCGCGGGTGCGGCGTTCTTGGGCCAGGGTGCGAACGGAGCGATCGAGATTCCCGGCACCGAATCGCAAGACGCGCTCGACACACTAAGCCGAACTTTTCCCGAAGTGAGCGGTTCGAGCGGACAGATAATTGTTGTCGCAGCCGATGGCGAGTCAGTCGAAGAGGACCCGTATCAGAGCTCGATTATCAATCTTGCTGAAAACCTCGAGGACACCGACGGTGTGCGCGGTGTGCAGTACCCCTTTGCTGAAGAGGTACCGGCTGGTCTCAGCGATGACAGCAACGCCGCCCTGCTGACTGTCCAAATGGAGGGCACCACCGACCAGATTCCCGCGGCTGCAGAAGCCGGCGTAAAAAATGGCGTGAAAGATTTACAAGATGCGCTTCCAGAGGGTGCGCAGGTGTCGTACGGAGGCTCGGCCTTTAGCGTCTCTGTACCCGGACTGAGTCCGTCCGAAGCGGTCGGCGTAGTGGTCGCATTCATAGTGCTGCTGTTCACTCTCGGATCGTTGATTGCCGCCGGTATGCCGCTCATCATTGCGCTGCTCGGCGTTGGCGTATCGATGGCTGGAATCTGGACGCTGACGGCCTTCATAGAACTCACCTCTGTTACCCCGATGCTGGCGCTTATGCTGGGGCTCGCTGTTGGTATCGACTACACACTCTTTATCGTCAGCAGACATCAGGAGCAGCTGCGTGCCGGAATGCCTGTGAAAGACTCGATTGCGCGGGCAACAGCCACCTCTGGTTCCGCAGTGGTCTTTGCCGGTCTCACCGTCATCATCGCGCTCGCAGGTCTCTTTGTTGCGCAGATCCCGTTCCTGACGGCGCTCGGGCTTGCCGCAGCTGCCGCAGTCGGGATCGCCGTGATTATTGCGCTGACATTAACTCCTGCAGTGTTGAGCTTTGCTGGCATGAAAATCTTGCCGAAGCGTGCACGTAAACGATTGCAGTCTGAGACCGCTGCCAATCAGGAGACGGCACTCACCAATGGTGACGGATCCCCGGGCACACAGGCTAAACGCAAAGCTCCTGCCGCGGACCGATTCTTTGCTCGCTGGGTAAAAATTGCCACAGCAAAACCGCTCCTGACTGTTCTCACCGTCCTCGTTGCTCTCGGTGTGGCGTCGGTGCCTGCGCTTGACTTGCGTCTTGCATTGCCTGATGCGAGCACCTTGCCTGAGAACGACCCTGCGCGTGTCACATACGAACTCGTCGGTGAACACTACGGTGATGGCGCGAATGGTCCACTCCTGCTTGCCGGTTCAATCATTACGAGTGATGACCCACTGGGGTTGATGGATGACCTGAAAGAAGAAATCGAGCAGATTCCTGGTGTGAAGGAAGTTCCACTGGCTACCCCGAACCAGGGTGCTGACACCGGCATTATCCAGGTGACGCCTGAAGAGGGTCCGCATGCGGCTAGCACCGAACAGCTTGTTGAAAATTTGCGTGAAGCTAACGCCGACTGGGAAGAAGAGTACGGTGTGAGTCTCGCCGTAACCGGGTTTACTGCGGTCGGTATTGACGTTTCGAACCTGCTCATGGAAGCGCTCCTCCCGTTCACAATTTTGGTTGTCGGTCTGTCGCTTTTGCTGCTCGCTATGGTGTTCCGCTCCGTTTGGGTGCCTATTAAAGCGACACTTGGGTATCTTCTCTCCGTGGGCTCCGCGTTTGGTGCAGTGGTCGCAGTGTTCCAATGGGGCTGGTTTAAAGACGCGCTCAACGTGACCGCTGAGGCACCTGTCTTGAGTTTTATGCCGATCATTCTGATGGGTGTGCTGTTTGGTCTCGCGATGGACTACGAAGTCTTCCTCGTTTCACGAATGCGTGAAGAGGTGGTGCACGGCGCTGATCCACATGATGCAATTCATCGCGGGTTTGTGGGTTCAGGCCGGGTGGTTACGGCAGCCGCAATCATCATGTTTGCGGTGTTTGCAGCCTTCGTACCCGAAGGAGACATGAGCATTAAGACGATCGCTGTCGGGCTTGCTGTCGGAGTGTTTGTTGACGCGTTTATTGTCCGCATGACGCTCGTGCCCGCAGTGCTTGCGCTGCTAAGTCGTCAAGCGTGGTGGATGCCGCGTTGGCTCAGCAAAATTCTGCCGTATTTTGATGTCGAGGGCGAAGGCATCACTCGGGAAATTGAGCACGCTGAGTGGCCGAACGATATGCCAGACGCGCGGATCGCAACTGCTGGACTCGCGATTGGTGCGGCCCAGATCGGTGATATTCGAGTCGCGTCAGGTGAAGCGCTGCTGCTTGAACCTCATTCCGGTTCGACTGCCGCACTGGTTCGTGTGCTTACTGGCCGAGGTGTGGTGAACACTGGCACGGTGAAAGTCACTGGGCTGCTTATTCCCGAACGAGCGGCCACGCTCCGTGGTCGAGCGACTGTCTGTGATCTCGAGACACTGCGAGACGCGCTCGAAGATCACCCGCAGCTTCTGGTTATTGATGCCAGCGGGGTCACCGAAAAATATGATTCTCTGCTGCAGCCCGCACGTTCCGCGCTCGAGGCTCAAGCAACCGAAGCGAAACGCGGTCATCTCAGTGAACTCACGCTCGTTGTGCTCGGAAGCGAAGCAGTCGCGGAGCGAATTCTTCCAGGGGGAACCCGAATCCGCACCGTCCCAGAGATGAGTCATGCCGAGCAGGACTCCCACTCGTACTCTTTTCACGAATCCAATCGCGCTGACGCCAGCGTGGAAGGAGTCACCCTATGAAACCCCTCTTCACTCGTGCCGGGAACGGCAGACCAGTCAGTTGGAGAACCCTGTTCGGCATCATCCTGGTGCCGATTACGGTGGCGGGCTTGTTTCTGTGGGGACTGTGGAACCCACAGGAACGTCTCGAGGATGTCACTGCAGCTGTCGTGAATCTTGACGAACCAGTAGAAGTGGACGGGCAGCTCACGCCGCTTGGACGCGTACTTGCTGGAGAATTGATCGGTTCCGACGATGACAACTTCTCGTGGCAACTCACCGATGAAGAGGACGCCGAAGACGGTATCGAAAACGGCAAATATGTCGCTGTGGTGACCATTCCAGAAAACTTTTCGAAAGCGGCAACGTCCGTTTCGAAGGGACCTGATGAGCTCGAGCAGGCTCATGTCGATATTGAAACGAGTCCTCGCGGCAAACTGCTCGATAGCGCAATTTCAGCGGTTGTGACAGAGACAGCAATGAAGGTGTTGAATGAAACGCTAGGAACTTCCTTCGTTGAAAATATTTTTGTTGGCATGAACCAGCTCGGAGATGGCATGCGTGAAGCTGCTTCGGGTGCGGATCAGCTTGCTGACGGCGGCGACGAGCTTGCGAGCGGAGCGAATCAGCTCGCAGATGGCACAGATCAGCTTGCTGACGGAACTGGTCAACTGGCGTCGGGGGCGGGTGAACTTGCGGAAGGTGCCGGCCAGCTTTCTGGTGGCGCATCTGAACTCGCCGGCGGTATCGGGCAATACGTTGATGGTGTGGACGGGGTCGCAACCGGTGTGGGTGAATTGGCCGGTGGCCTGTCACAGCTGGATGCTGGTCTTGCCGAGTCGGCGCAGGGTGCATCGGCCGCAGCCGACGGTCAGCAAGAATTAGCTAACGGTATTGCTGGGTATGTGGACGGCGTGAACGGCATTGCCGCGCCTATCGGCGATGCACTCGCCCCAATCAAGGAGCAACTCGCTGATTTAAACGCCCAGATTGATGGAAGCAGCCTCCCCGATGACCAGAAGGAACGCCTTAAAGAGCTGTTGGGTCAAGCCGCTGAGGCCAGCAATCAGATTGATGGATTGATTGAGGGCGGCGAAAACCTCAAGGTCGGCGCTCAGCAGGGTGCTGATGGCGGGCGTGAACTCGCGACTGGTCTTTCGAGTCTCTCCGGCGGATTGCACGCTAGCACCGAAGGTGCGCAGCAACTTGCGGCGGGCGCAGGTCAATTGTCGGGTGCAGGTTCAGAGCTGCAAACTGGCGCCCAAGGGCTAGCTGAAGGCACAGGAGGTTTGGCTTCTGGTGCGGGCGAACTTGCAAGCGGGACGCAGCAGCTTGCTGATGAAGTGCCGCAGCTCGCAGAAGGAGCACACGGCATCGCAGATGGCACGAAACAGACAGCTGACGGCGCACGAGAGCTCTCTGACGGTCTTGCAGAGGGTGCGAACGAGGTTCCGGCATACTCTGATAGTGGGCGCGAGAAAATGGCCGAGGCTGCAATTGCGCCCGTAAAAGCACAGAACGAGAACGATAAGCTCTTCCGCGATAGCGGCGTTCCACTGTTCACTTCTATTGCGCTCTGGGCCGGCGGCCTCGCAGCTTTCGCGTTAATTGCGCCACTGTGGCGCCGTAGCCGTGAAGCGGCGAAGGGCGTTGGTTCGATTACGATGCGAAGCTCAATTTCCGGGCTTGTGCTCGGCGCAATTCAAGGGCTCATCGCCGGTATCGTTCTGCCGCTCGCGCTCGACTATTCAGGAACCCAGTTCATTCAGTTCTTGCTGGTGAGTCTGCTTGCCGGGGTCTCATTCTCGCTTGTAAACCAAGGACTTGTCGCGTTGATGGGTGGCTTTGGCAGATTCATATCGTTCGTGATGCTTGTGGTCGCATTTGCGGCAGGCGTGGTGTCGACCGTACCTGGAGCGTTGAAATCGATTGCGGAATTCACTCCTCTGGGCACCGCTTTCAACGGCTTCCAATCGATCGCAACCGAACTCTCCGGAGTGAGTCTCGCAGCCTTCGTGCTCGTGTGTTGGGCGTTGCTGGGTCTGACATTGATCGTGTTTGCGGTATCACGTGCTCGACGAGCAGACGCACCCGCAAAGAGCCGCAGATAATACCTGAGGTTTCAGTCTCTCTCGTGATTTTATGCTGAGAGATGTACCGTGAGGATATGGCTGAACAGACACATGCGATCTTCGCAACACAAGCGGGCGGACCTGAAGTGCTTGAGTGGCAAAGCTACACTCCGCGGGCACTCAATGATGGTGAAATTCGGGTACGAACTGCGGCCGCAGGACTGAATTTTGTTGAGCTCTACCAGCGCTCAGGTGTGTACTCGGTCGACTACCCGTTTCTACTCGGTGGAGAAGGTTCCGGTGAAGTTACTGAGGTTGCGGCAGGCGTGACCGACTTCGCGGTCGGTGACCGTGTAATGACGGCCGCGGCTGAAGGTACGTACTCGGAGGAATTTATCGTCTCTGCCGAGGAAGCAGCTGCCGTTCCAGATTCAGTGAGTCTCAAAAATGCGGCAGCGATCCCACTTCAGGGATGCACCGCGCACTATCTTGCGAACTCTGTCGCTCGTCCAGAAAAAGGTGACGCGGTTCTCGTGCATGCCGGGGCTGGTGGTGTCGGACTTATTTTGACTCAGCTTCTGGCATCGCGCGGTGTCCGAGTATTTACGACAGCTGGGACACCTGAGAAACGAGACCTGAGCCGCGCTGCCGGCGCAGAAGCAAGCTTCAGCTATGACGACTTCGTGCAACAGGTTCGGGACGAAACCGAAGGGTTCGGTGTGCAGGTCGTTTACGATGGGGTCGGAAAAACTACCTTCGACGGGTCACTTGATTCACTTGCCGTACGCGGCACGTTGGCACTGTTCGGCGGTGCGAGCGGGCAAGTGCCCGATTTCGATCTGCAACGGCTCAACAAAGCTGGCTCAGTTTCGGTGACGCGCCCGTCACTTGGACACTTTATGCAGACAGTTGAAGAACGGCGGTGGCGGTATCGTGACCTCACTGATGCGCTTGCGAACGGTGACGTGCAGTTACGTATCGGACAAGAAACTGCGTTGAAAGATGCTGCTGAGGCACACCGTGCACTTGAAGCGCGGGAAACCACTGGGAAAACACTCCTGGTTCCATAGTATTGGTGGGCCGACGGTGGGGGATGACGCAGGGGGGACGCACCGTCACTGCGATGGACGAAGTGCGATGCTGGCCCAGTGATGTCGGTGGTTCGTCATAGCCTGGTTCGTAAGAAGTAGTTGAAGCATGAGACTGGCCAGAACTTACCCGTTCTGAGCCCGCGATCACAATATCCTGTGAGCCAACGCACCCTTGAAGCCTCGATCGCAATAAATATTGTCCCATTGAGACAGGTGCCCCATGACCTACGACCATCCACCCAACCAAGATTCTGGCAGCGCCCCAGACCCTGGCCGCCAACCCGGCCAAAAACACGGGCGAGAGCCCGAGCCACCCTCAGTTACTGATTCAGAGTTTGAGGTGCGATTCCAGCAGGCGCTCGAAAAAGTCACCGCACTCGTTATGAACCTTCCACTCGGTGAAGTGGGGTCAACAACGCCCGGAACATTTGGCGCAATCGAATACACGCTTGCGAACCAGATCACCGAACTGACTGAGCGGGCTATTCGTTTAGAACGTGCGGCTCGAACGATTGAAGCCGCACAAACGCAAGTGCTCGGCAGTATTCCTCGCGCGTTTGAGAACCAGAGCGTGGATGCTGACACAACACACACCGGGCTTCTATCGGCTGCAAACCAAATAGCAGCCGCTACCCGAACCAGTGATCAAACCATAGGGTCACAACTCAATGCTGCATACGAAATATCCGAACACTTTCCTGAGCTCATACAATTCATGTCGTCGGGAGACCTGTCTTTTCAACACGCCAAACACATCGCGGACCAGGGCTCCCACCTGCCGGAAGAAGTGCGCAGCGACTATTTTGACCGAGCCGTGAAGATCGCCACAAGAACCACTGCTGGACGCCTTAAGCGCAGGCTTCCGAAACTCGTTGCAGCTCTCGCGCCAGAAACCGTTGAGCTGCAGCACGAACAAGCCTGTCGGCAGCGGCGAGTGTGGGTGAGCGACGCTGGAAACGGCATGGCTATTCTTGGCGCCCTGCTCCCGGCACCGATCGCGCTCGCAGCCTATGATCGAGTTACTCGAATGGCCAAACATGCAACCGTCGAGACGTCCGCAGCTGACACGGAAACCACGGACTTCGAGTTTGAAAGCCCAGATCAGAACATCGCAGTCAACAGTGTTCGGGATGCAAGAACGCTTGCTGAAGCACGTGCAGATGTGGTTTCAGAGCTGCTACTGGCGGCGAACTCCGAACGTGGCATCGAAGAGAATGGCGTTCCTTTCGGACGAGAAATTCTCGGCAAAGTACAGGTGACCATTCCCGTCACCACTCTGATCGGTGAAAATGACGACACCCGTCGTGAAACTCGAGACTCTGAAATGAAACCTGCGGGTACACGTTACGGAGATCTCGCAGGGTATGGAATTATCGATGCCAAAATCGCTCGGTGGTTCGCCGCGGATGCGAAAAGTTGGGACCGAATCTTTCTCGATGAAACCGGGACAAGTGTTGCAACCGACAGTTATGTACCAACATCGGCAATCAGGCGAATCGTGACCGCTCGTGATGGCCATTGTAGATTCCCCGGATGCCTCACACCGCCGACGAGATGCGATATCGATCACACACATGACTGGGCGAAAGGCGGAACAACCAGCACAGACAACCTCGCCCTGTTGTGTAGAAAGCACCATACGCTGAAGCATCCCGGCCTGCACGATATCGCGCGCTGGTCGGTGAAACAGAAACCGGGAGGCATCCTCATATGGACGGATCCGTCAGGCAGAGAATATACCGAAGTTCCGAGCCCAACTATTGAACCAGATGGTGAGCGGTCAGCGGTGTCCAAGAAAAAATCCGTGGCGTGGGGTCAAGTCGACCCGGACGCGGCGCCTGTCGCTGACGAAGACCGACCGTTCTAGGTCGCGGAGCCTTCGGGGTTATTGACGAGGTTGGTGTTGATCCAGAACACCATCGCTTCGCGGATTCGCTCAGCGTTAGCCTGCCCACCATAAGTTGCTGCGAAACGGTGGTCAGTCACATACATTTGAGACAGGCCATCGTACGAATTTCGGTCCGGCTTTCGGCCACCCCAGTGGTCGGTCACCCAGTCAAAATGTTTGGCAACGAGACTTTGAAACTCGCTCGATTCAGGATCAACCTCAGACTCAGCGGCTTCTCGAAGCGCGGCATTAATATCGAGACTTCGTGAATCGTCAGCCCGACATTCGGCCACCGTCATACGTTCACGTCGCGCATTGCTACGCTCCCACGCATCATCACCCCATCGTTCGCGTACCTCACGTTCATACTGTGAATTATCGAACCCCTGAAAAATCTCTTCAATAGACATCTGACTTCCCTTTCGCACGGTGTTAAGCGTCTGATTGACGACCCTGATTTGCTGCGCCAGCAGCGAATGCCGTTCTTCGAGCAGCCGTAAATGTGCTTCGATCGCGGCTTCGAGTGAAACCTCGTCATCAAGCGTCGCCTGAGTTGTGGCAAGCGGAAGTTCAAGTGAACGAAGCGACAAAATGCGATACAAGCGCTTCAGTTCGGCACCGCCATAAAACCGGTAACCATTTGAAGCGGTACGCGAAGGAACAAGAAGACCAATGTCTTCATAGTGCCTCAATGTCCGGCTGGTCAGCCCGGTTGACTGCGCCACCTCACGAATTGACCACTCTCGGTCGTTACGTTCACTGAACTTATCCACGAGAACAACTCTTGCAGTTGACGTTACGGAAGAGTCAAGAATGTCACCAAAGAATTTTTATCGACGCGAACTCAGTGGCCGCGTTTGATCCACTCATCGAGATGAGGCTTCTCGGCACCAATTGAGGTCGAGTCGCCGTGCCCCGTGCACACCTCAGTGTCATCGGGAAGTGTAAACAAGTGGGTCTTGATCGATTCGATAATCGTCGGGAAATCACTGTATGAACGGCCTGTCGCGCCTGGTCCACCCTGGAAGAGCGTATCGCCAGTAAACACCGTGCCGAGACGTTCGGCATAGAACGAAGTCGAGCCAGGGGAGTGACCCGGTGTATGGATTGCCCGAAGGGTGACACCCGCCACGCTGAACGTGTCACCGTCAGCAATTTCATGATCTGGAGCAACGTCATAGACTTCGTCCCACAGCATACGATCTTCCGGATTCAAATAGATCGGAGCCTGCAGCAACGTAGCTGTTTCACACGCTGCCCGAATGTGGTCATCATGTCCGTGCGTCAACAAGATCGCGAGTGTCTTACGATCACCCACCTGCTGGGCTACCTCTTGCGCATTATGTGCAGGATCAATCACGATCACCTCGTCCTTGTCGCCGATGATCCACACATTATTGTCAACATCCCAGGTGCCGCCATCAAGCGAAAACGTACCGCTCGTTACCAAATTCTCAATCATTGATCCTCCAGAGTTCACAGTCACTTTTCGACTTACAGTTCAACAACAGAGCGAAGCACTGTACCCTCGCTCATCTTCGCGAACGCGGCTTCGACATCGGTTAATGCGATCCGCTCGCTCACAAATCCATCAAGGTCAAGACGCCCCAGCTTGTACTGATCAATCAACATCTGGAAGTCACGACTTGGCAGGCAATCGCCGTACCAGGACGACTTGAGCGCCCCACCGCGTCCAAACACATCGAGCAACGGAAGCTCGAGTGTCATCTCTGGCGTGGGCACACCCACCAGCACAACTCGTCCGGCAAGATCCCTTGCATAGAACGCTTGCTGGTAGGTTTCTGGCCGACCGACGGCATCAATCACTACATCAGCGCCAAACGTTCCCGTGAGCTCACGAATCTTTTCGACCGGGTCTTCCTGCGTGGAGTTCACCGTGTGCGTCGCACCAAACTGCTTCGCTTGTTCAAGCTTGCGATCATCAATATCGACCGCGATGATCGTCGTTGCTCCCGCAAGTTGTGCACCAGCAATCGCCGCTGAACCCACTCCACCGCAGCCAATGACCGCAACTGATTCGCCGCGCTGAATCTCACCCGTGTTAATGGCAGCACCAATGCCTGCCATGATGCCGCAGCCGAGCAGACCGACCGCTGCGGCGTCAGAGTCCTCATCGATCTTCGTGCACTGACCAGAAGCAACCAGAGTTTTCTCGATAAATGCGCCAATGCCGAGTGCGGCCTCAAGCTCGGTTCCATCTTCAAGGGTCATCTTCTGTTTCGCATTGTGTGTTGCGAAACAATACTGAGGCTGGCCCTTCTCGCAGGCGCGACACTCGCCGCATACCGCGCGCCAGTTCAAAATTACGCGATCACCGGGCTCAACGTTTGTCACGCCTTCACCAACAGCAGTAACCCGTCCGGTCGCTTCATGACCCAGTAAGAACGGGAACTCATCGTTAATGCCACCCTGTTGGTAATGCAGATCGGTATGGCACACGCCACAAGTGATGATGTCAACGACGGCTTCGCCGGGGCCCGGATCAGGCACAATCACGGTTTCGATAGTTGCTGGGGCGTTCTTTTCGCGAACCACTACACCTTGAACTCGGTAAGCCATGCTGCGTTCCTTCCCTCTGGGGTCACGTATTACCGTTGAGGCTATCGAATCAGCCGGAGTGATCAGTGTGAAGAGCTATGCTCTAGACGACAGGAGTACTTTGAGTGTTTCTCATGTGTATCTCGTGTGCTTCTTCAACAGTCTCGACGTTGGCTTCAGCGCCCATAAGGGGACGTCTTGCAGTTTCGGGAAGGAAGAAAATAGTGATGAGTCCAACCACGGACATTCCCATCAGATAGAACGCTGCCGCGGCTTGGTTTCCGGTGAATCGGACCAGACTGTCGATAACGAGCGGTGCGGTGCCACCAAACAATGCAATTGAGATATTGTACGAGACACCGAGGCTTGTGTTTCTCGCCTGTGTCGGAAAGAGCGCCGGGTACGTTGAAGCGAGGGTCCCCATATACAATGCGACCGGAATTCCAATGAGGGCAAGCCCGAACACAATCGACCAGCCATTTGCAGAAGCCATGAGTGTGAATGCCGGAAAGCTCAGTATTATGATCCAAATTGATGCGGCGAGCAGCACGGGTTTTCTGCCGACGCGGTCAGAGAGCATTCCGACAAACGGCATCAGGCACGACATGAGTAGCATCAGCGGCAGTGCGAAAAGGTTGCTCTGTACGGCATCGTGCTTGAGCACAGTAGACAGGTACGTCGGCATGTACGACGTGAACGCATAGCCGGCACTGTTTGCCGCAGCAACGAGCAGAATCACCAGAATCATTGGTCGCCACTGTTCAGCAAACACACGCAATGGGTTCACTTTCAGTGATTCGGTCACGGTGCCGGTCTTCTCAATTGCAATCGCCTTAAAGTGTGGAGTTTCTTCCACACGCATGCGCAAGTACACGGCAATGAAACCTAACGGACCCGCGATCAAGAATGGAACGCGCCACAATCCTTCGATCATTGCCTGTTGACCAAATCCAAGCTGGAGAGCGGTGACGACCGCAGCTCCGAGAACAAACCCGAGATAACTGCCGCCGTCTAGAAATGCTGCGTAGAATCCTCGTTTTCTGTCTGGAGCAGATTCAGTAATAAAGGTAAGAGCGCCGGTGAATTCGCCTCCCGCAGAAAAGCCTTGCAGAACCTTCAGAGACACCAGCAACACCGCGGCGCTCACCCCAATTGTTGCGTACCCAGGAAGGAGGCCAATCATGAAAGTCGCTACTGCAACGAGAGTCAGCGTTAAGAATAGGACGCGCTTGCGCCCGATTTTGTCGCTGAGCCAGCCAAAGAAGAGGCCACCCAGTGGGCGGAAGAGGTAGGTACTTGCGAATGTGCCCAGCATGAAAATGATCTGGGTTGCTTCGCTTGCTTCGGGTAAAAAGACAGGTCCAAGAACCACCAGTAGATAGCCGAACACGCCAACGTCGTACCATTCCATAACGTTTCCGACGAACGTGCCCCGGACTGCGCGACCCAGTTCCTTCTTGCGAACAATATTAATATTGCCGGTTGCTAGCTGAGCGGATGTCGTTCCATGTTGATCTGACACCGTGCACTCCTTTGTGTTGTGGTTGAGTCGAGATGGTCTAGTTGGTGCGGTGTTCTTGACCGAACACTGCGAAGTAGTAGCCCAGGTATGCCGCGAGCGTTGCAGTCATATCCTGGTGATCGGTCATTGGATTCACCTCGGTGATAGCAAATGAGTCGCAGTAAGGCGCGAGAGTCGAGACGATTTCGATAGCATCCTGCGAGGTAATACCTCCGGGTTCGAGGGCACCTGCACCCGGTGCGTGTGCTGGGTCAATCGCGTCAATATCGAATGAGAAATGAACAAAGTCTGCGCCATGAATACGGTCGAGAACTTTTTGTGCGACCGCCTGCGGACCCATGTGCGAGGCTTCTTGCGCGGTGATTCGGGCGAGCCCAGAGTTGTTGAGGTATTCAAACGAGGACGGAAAATTGAAGTGACGCAGTCCAATCTGAATGCTGTGATCAGCGCTTGCGCGTTCAAGTTCGAGGGAGCGCCGCATGCCGCTTGATTGGCTGTGGGTGCCCTGCTGTTCGTTTTGATCCATCACATCGAGGTGAGCGTCGAAATGAATCACTGCGACGATACCATCTGTTGCATCATGCAGGCCTTGGGTGCCGGCATAGAGAAAACAATCGTCTCCGCCAAGCAGGATAGGAACGTGACCGTTGTGAATACTGTTTACGAGTCGCTCGCTCGTGTTTGCGAGGGTTGCTTTGAGGTCGTGGGCAACGATGTGAGCGTCACCGCCGTCATGTAATTGTGGCGCAGGAAGCAGCGAACCGGTCGTTAGGGAGAAAACCTGACCGTTTTCGACTCGTTGGGTGATCCATTCGAGCTGTTGTCTAATGCGAGCCGGAGCGTATCGTGACCCCGGGTACCCCAGTGTGGAAGCACCATCGTAGGGTGCGCCGATGATTTCGAATGACCGTGCTGACATCGAATGTTCCTTCCTCGGGTTTCTCACTGACGTCAATCCTGACGGCACAAGAAAGCTCAAACAATCACCAAAACTATGGATTTATGGAGTACATTCCACTAATTTGGTGATTTATGGCACTTACGCTTGCAGATCTCATCGACGAGACATCGTTTGAGCTTGACTGCGCAGTCGGTCACGAACACCTGGCCCGAACAATTTCAATCGTGCACGTCGCTGAAATTCACGACCCGACTCCCTGGCTGAGAGAAAAAGTATTCCTGTTGACAACGGGGCTGGTGGATCGGTCCAGCGCAGAAATAGACGAGTTCTTTCGCACATTAGCGAACGCAGGCGTATCGGGCGTCGGTTTCGGAGTAGGGGTCGGCGATAAAGATGTTCCAAGCGAATGGGTTCAACGTGCGAAACAATACGAGATTCCGATACTGCGAGTTCCGTTAACCACACCGTATATTGCTATTGCAGAATTTGTGCGCCAACACCATACTGAAGCTCAGTTTGCGCAAGTTCAACGAATGATTAATGCGCAACAGCGGCTGGCCCATTCCAAGCTTTCGCAAGGCACCCAGCGTGACACACTAGAAGCGCTTGCCAGAGAACTTAATGCGACGGTGTATTGGCGAAATCCTGATGGATTTGAATACACGGACCACAGAAAATTAGTCCTAGATCCGCAGCAAGAAGAAATTCTTTCACGAGAAATCTCTCACCATATCGCGTCGCAACATGCGAGCAGTACTTCCTCACAGGGTGATGTGTTCGTGCATATCGCTCGTACCGCAGGCGTCCCGATCGCCGTGGTGAGGAAGGAAAGATATACCCCACTTGAACAAGGAATCATCGGCACCATCGCCGCTTTCTTAGATCTCTCTCCTGCACAGGAGTCAGACCACCGGATCGAAGACGCTGTCGGGGAACGCATCTTGAGCGCGGTGTTGGATGAGGAAATGAAGAGCGTCGAAGACATACTTCCACTGTTCATACCAGGATCGAACACATGTGTAATGGTGTGTTTGGCTACAGAGTCAGCTGAATCTGAACTCTTCAACCATGAGCCTGACGTCGAGGATAATTTACGTGCGTTCCTAGCCCGCGACTCGCGGGTATCCCGCGCGGGTTACTCGACACTCATGACGAGAACTAGTCGAGGAATAGGCATCGTCGTTGACGCGAAAGATGTTGAATTTGCAAAATCGATTATGCAACGCTTCTTTACGATGTTCGAAAGGCAGCTTGATGGGTGGCGTGCTGGAATCAGTGAAGTTGGCGATCCGAGCAAGATAGTTCAGCTCTATGCTCAAGCTCTACAAGCCCAACAAGTCGACGAGGGAAAATCGCGGCTTAATCGGGTGACGACGTTCACGGAGACACGTGGGACCGCAGTAATGAGGGAGGCGGAGCTTCTTGGTGTGACGATGCCAGTGTTTGATGCCTGGCACAGGCAAATGAGCAATGTATCGAATAATGAGGCTCAGCGAGCATTGACTGCGTTACATGCATTTCTCATGTGCAACGGAGTGATCGAACGTGCCGCTGTATTGGCTGGGGTACATCGTCAAACGCTGCAGGCGCGACTAAAGAAAGCAGAGTCGATTCTTGAGGTATCGCTGGAGTCGCCAACCGATCGGGCCCTACTGTGGATCGCGTTTACGAAAGGTACGTTTGACTTAGAATAAGCGCATGACGCACAAGATCTTTTCGATGAGGTTTGCTGACTTGTACCCTGCGTACGTAGCGAAAGTTGAACGTAAGGATCACACCGAAGAAGAGCTACAGACGGTGATCGAATGGCTCACCGGGTACTCTCCAGAACTGCTGCAGCAGGTGCTGGAGGGTGACGACGATGTACGTACGTTCTTTGCGCAGGCACCGGCCTGGAACCCGAATGCGGCACTCATTACAGGTGTAATCTGCGGGCATCGAGTCGAAGAGATTGAAGATCCACTCATGCAGCAGGTTCGTTATCTAGACAAACTCGTCGACGAGGTTGCACGAGGCAAAAAGATGACGTCGATTCTGCGCGAACCGAAATAATGCCCCGGTGGGTATCGGCACTGAAACCATCGCTTTGATGTGCAATATTGTGCGTTTGTGAGCACTTGAACGTAATATGTACGCATGAACGCAACCGACTTGGGTCCAGACCGCCGTGAACGAATTCTTTTAGCGGTGCAGGACCGGGGCACGGTACGAGTGCGTGACCTGGCGGAAGCCCTCAATGTTTCGCTGATGACGGTTCGTCGCGACATTAATATTCTCGCTGAAGAGGGAGCACTCGAACGCATTCACGGCGGCGCCCGTTTACGCGGCGGTCACGTGGCGGAAGAACCGTTGCCAAGCGTGAAAGGACTGCAGAACCCCGAAGCTAAACGGGCTATTGCAATTCTCGCAGCAGCGCAGATCCACCCCGGCGAAGTGGTAGGAATTGGCTCGGGCACCACAGCTCTCGCATTTGCCCAAGAACTTGTAAAAACTTCAGACCTTACGATTGCTACGAACTCGGTTCCTGTTGCGCAAGTGTTTTGGAACGCCAGCAATGCCCGCGTTATTCTCACCGGCGGCGAAACAACTCGTTCTCAGGCGCTCGTCGGACCGATCGCGCTGAGCGCGCTGGAGCACCTGCACTTGGACACGGTGGTGCTTGGCACGCACGGTCTCGATATCGAGGTTGGATTTACAACGCCGAACCTTCATGAAGCGCAGGTGAATCGTGTGCTTCTCGCGCAGGCAAAGCGCAGCATTGTGCTCGCCGATGCAGATAAGTGGGGCGTGGTTGGTCTCACCACGTTTGCCGAACTATCTGATCTGGATGTTTTGGTCAGTGACGACGCGCTGCCAAAGAGTGCACGTGAAGCAATGCGTGAAGCGGGCGTCGAAGTTCTGATCGCGCAAGCGTAGTCGGACCGGCAATCTGCCAAATTTGGTGACGAACTGACTCGACTTTTTATTGTCGGTGTGGACGGTAAAAAGCCCTGGTGAAACCCAGAATTTCTGCGTATGACATACCGATCGTCGCACTGTCCATGTCGCGATAAAGTAACAATATCGAACACTTTCAACCCGAAAGGCACGTAAATGTGGCACAATTCCAGTGTGGCCGAGTCTGGAACGTACTGACTGCAGGCCTCCATTTTCAAAGGAGAAGTGATGGTAGCCCGTAAAAAACTACTTGGCATCGGTGTTGCGATGCTGTCGGTCGCCGCGCTGGTTGGTTGCTCAAGCGGAAGCTCGGGTGACGGCGGAAGCGGTGATTCGGCGAAAGACGTCGAAGTGTTCACCTGGTGGGCACAAGGCTCAGAGAAAGCTGGTCTCGAGGCGCTCGAAGACGTCTTTGCCGAGCAGCACTCAGAGTTCACCTTCGTGAACGGTTCAGTCGCTGGTGGCGCTGGTTCAGCCGCGAAGGACCTCCTGCAGAGCCGTCTGCAGACTGATAATCCGCCAGACTCATTCCAGGCACACGCCGGTGCTGAGCTCGCTGACTATATCTCAGCGGGACAGCTTGAAGACGTGTCAGATCTCTACGAAGAGTATGGCCTGAACGACGCCTTCCCCTCAGACCTCGTTGATCTTCTGACAGTTGACGGAAAGATCTACTCGGTTCCCTCAAACATTCACCGTTCAAACGTGGTGTGGGCAAACTCGCACGTGCTTGAAGATGCTGGCATCGACGCGAGCACCCAGCCTGCAGACTTTGATGAGTGGATCGATCAGCTCGACAAAGTACAGGCTGCAGGCCTGACCCCACTGTCTGTCGGTCAGGTGTGGACCCAAGTGAACCTGCTTGAAGCAGTGCTCATGTCAGAACTCGGAGCTGATGGCTACAACGGTCTCTTCGACGGGACAACCGACTGGAACGGCGCTGACGTGAAGAAAGGCCTCCAGAACTTCGAGAAGCTCATGAGTTACACCAACCAGGACCGAGACGGTTTGGACTGGCCAGAAGCTACCCAGATGGTGATTGACGGCAATGCCGCATACAACGTTATGGGCGACTGGGCAGTTGCAGCCTTCCAGCAGGCAGACCAGAAAGACGGTGAAGACTTCACCTACTTCGAGGTTCCACAGGCTCCCGGTAACGACGACAAAATCTTCGGATTCCTTGCTGACTCGTTCACCCTGCCAGTTGGTGCCGGCAACGTAGACGGTTCAAAGGCTTGGCTCGACACGATTAGCTCGATTGAGGGCCAGGAAGCGTTTAACCTCGCGAAGGGTTCGATCCCTGCTCGTACAGATACTGACAACTCTCAGTTCCCGGAATACCAGCAGACCGCGCTGAAGTCATTTGCTGAAGACAAGATTGCTCCCTCAATCGCTCACGGTGCGGCAACCTCTGTCGCATGGTTGAACGCAATCTCTGACTCAACCAGCCAGTTCACCTCTGGTGCAATTGACGTCGACGCGTACCAGACCGCTTTGGCTGACGCAGCAGAGCAGTACACCGAATAAATACCACGCCTCAAGACCCCATCGAAACACCGGTGGGGTCTTGAGGGGTCACTGCGAAGGAATTTGCATGCGAAAATACACAGCACCGCTGCTGATGGTTGCGCCCTCACTGATTTTGGTGGGGCTGTTTGTCTATGTTCTGATTGGCCAGAACTTCTGGACGTCGATGACAGACAACCACAATGCAGCCCAAGCAACCGGGGTCCAGCCGAGTAAGTTCGTTGGTTTTGAGAACTACATCAACCTGTTTACCGACAAAGCGTTCCAGCACTCGCTGATCAACCTGGTGCTGTTTACGGTCGTATTCCTCGCAGGCGCAATGATCGTCGGCTTTATTTGGGCCTGGCTGCTTGAACGCCCCATTAAGGGCGGCGGCATTTTCCAGACCGTGTATCTCTTCCCGATGGCGGTATCATTCGTTGCCTCGGGTGTTGTCTGGCGTTGGCTGCTGAACTCGAACCAAGGCGAGCAAGCAAGCGGTCTCAACCGATTGTTCCAAATGGTGGGCCTGGACTTCCTGCAAAACCCGTGGTGGAACAACATCACCTTCGGTATCGCCGCAATCGCACTTCCCGCAGTCTGGCAGCTCTCCGGATATGTGATGGCGCTCTTCCTTGCGGGCTTCCGCGGGATTCCTGACGAACTGCGTGAGGCAGCGCGTGTCGACGGCGCGAGCGAATGGCAGGTATACCGCCACGTGATCTTCCCAGAACTCACCCCCGTCGTAATGAGCGCGCTCGTGATCATCGGTCACATGTCGCTCAAATCATTCGACTTGATTATGTCGATCTCGAAAGCATCGAACTACCAAACCAAGATTCCCGCGGTCGATATGTACGTGTTCAAGTCGAGCTTCGACTACGCGAATGCTGCAGCAGTCGGCACAATCCTGCTTGTGATTGTCGCCGTGCTCATCGTCCCCTATCTGATCCAGCAGCACCGGGAGCGTAAAGCATGACTGAAACAGCAGCACTCATCACAAACGGTAAAACTGTTCCTGAGCCGAGCGTTGGCAACGCGAGAAAGAAAACCTTCAATCGCGGAGTTCGCTACGCACTGCTGCTCGTTGGACTCATTTTTGTTCTCATTCCCGCATATGTCCTCTTCGTGACAAGCTTTAAAGGCCTCGGCGATGCAACGGCAGACAACGCCTGGTCGCTGCCCACCACGTGGACGACCGAAAACTGGCAGCAAGCTTGGCAAGCACTTGCTCCGTCACTCGGACGCACACTCAGCATGGTGATTCCGGCAACAATTCTGTCATCGATTCTCGGCTGCTTGAACGGGTTCGTGCTCTCCAGATGGCGCTTCCCCGGCGCTGACATTGTCTTTACGCTGATTCTGTTCGGTATGTTCCTGCCGTACCAGGCCGTGATTATTCCGCTCGTGAATCTCATGCTCGATATCGGGGTTCCCAACGGTGTTCCGTCACTGATCGTGCTGCACGTCGCATACGGTTTGCCGATCACGACACTAATTTTTAGAAACTATTTCGAAAGTGTTCCACACGAGCTGATGGAATCCGCACGAGTCGATGGGGCTGGCATGCTGCGCACCTTCTGGAGCGTGGCGCTCCCGATCGCGATTCCCGGCTTTGTTGTGGTGATCATCTGGCAGTTCACATCCGCATGGAACGACTTCCTGTTTGCAGTGTTCTTCGCAACCCCGGTAAACGGGCCGGTGACGCTCGCATTGAATAACCTCGCTAACGGGGCACTGCTCACGAACTACGGAGTTTCAATGTCGGGTGCGCTTCTCGCGTCACTGCCGACTGTGCTCGTGTACATCATTCTGTCGCGCTACTTCATTGCCGGTCTCATGTCCGGTTCGGTGAAGGGCTAACTTGATGCGCGCACAACCCCAGCGTCTTCCCGCGCGTCCCATTTCTCACTACTACCGGGGTGGCGCGAACATTGCGAAGTTAAGGCACATCACCCTGGAGAATGACCACCAGCCAGAAGAATGGATCGGATCGACCGTTGCCCGCTTTGATGACGAGGTGACAGGTCAGTCGGTTCTTGAAGACGGGACGTTCTTACGCGATGCCGTCGCCGCAAACTCGACCGCTTGGACTGGGCAGAAACATACCGGCAGTGATGTTGGCGTGCTTGTAAAACTGCTTGATGCAGCGCAGCGGCTACCGGTGCATGTGCACCCGGACCGTCAGTTCGCCGCGAGCCACCTCGACTGCCCGTACGGCAAGTCAGAGGCGTGGTACGTGCTTGCGGCAGAACCGGGAAGCGCGGTGTACGTCGGATGGTGCGACGATGTTGACCCGGAAGAGCTTGCAAGCAAGCGTGACGAGCAAGACAGCGAATGGCTGCTGACTCGCATGAACCGTATCGAAGCGAAACCAGGCATAGGCGTGTTTGTTCCTGCAGGGACAGTGCACGCAATTGGTGCGGGCGTGTTCGTGCTCGAAGTGCAAGAACCCACGGACTTCTCGATTCTGCTGGAGTGGTCAGTTACGACTTCTAGCCGTGACGAATCACACCTTGATCTTGGTTTTGATCAGGCGATGGGCGCGGTCTCCCACCGTGCGACGAGCCAGGCTGAACTGGGCCGCATCACCACACACAATGCGCGACTAACGGACACCGGGTCGCAGTCACTGTATGCCACTGAAGCGGATGACTTCTTCGTGCTGCGTGAGCTTTACGCCGCGCACGGTGACCGCGTCAGTGCCGGCACAGCCTGCTACTCAGTTGTGGTGATTGAAGGTGGATCAGGCCTGCTTGAAAGTGTTGACCGTGAAAGCGAGCACCCTGCGGTGCAGGTTACTGCCGGCGAAGCATGGGTTGTACCGTACGAGTTCGGCGAGTTTACTCTGATTGCCGAGGATGATGCAGACATACGTGCTCTCGTGGCAACTGCCGGGTCGACCTGGCCGCCACAGAACTAGCCATAACGCTTAGCGGTCGCGGGCAGCGCCTCGGTCAGCAACCACTGGGAACATTTCTGGCTCGGGGTGGCCAGCAGCGACGACCTGCTCTTTTACTGCGGCAGCGATGCGATCTACGTCGCTGACACGAATCAGTGCGACAGCAGCACCGCCAAACCCGCCTCCGGTCATACGTGCGCCGAGCGCACCGGCACCAATCGCTGCCTCGACAGCAGCATCGATCGCGGGGGTGGAGTTCTGAAAATCATCACGTTGACTATAGTGCCCAGCGGTTAATAGCGGGCCGATCTCCTCTGGCCGACCATCGTCTAAGAGTTTCGCGACTTCGTGTGTGCGTGCGCTGTCAGTGACGATATGGCGTGCCCTGCGAAACAGCGGTTCAGTAAGACCGTCCGGACGCGCATCTATCGCAGGTAGGTCTGTGGGGGAGAGCTCGCCGAGTTTCGTCACACCAAGCAGGCGTGCGGCTTCTGTGCATTCTTCACGACGCACTCGATAGTCACCTGTTGCGTGAGAGTGTCGCTGCATGGAATCAATCACCAGCAGTTCAAGTCCGGCTTCTGTGAACCTGAGCGGAATACTGCGTGGCGGAGTGTGCCCGTCAAACTCGAGAAGCACCCCGTGATCACGTGATCCTAACAAGATCGCTGACTGATCAAGCGTGCCGGTGGGAGAGCCCACCACTTCGTGTTCGACACGATGGGTCAACTCGATGAGGTCTTGTCTGCTCGCGTTGACTCCCCACAGATCTACCAGGGCAAGGGCAGCGGCGCATTCGAGCGCATGTGAACTTGAGACGCCCACCCCAACCGGGATGGTGCTGGTGATCACCGCATCAAAACCGATGAGCCGGTCCTCGCGCACCTGCTCAGAGAGGATCCGAGCGACTCCCAAAACATAGGCCGACCAGCCGTCGATCGTGCCGGTTGTGAGCACGTCGTCAAGGGACACCTGAATGCTTTCGTCGCTGAACGAACTCGTGAGACGAATAGTACGGTCCCTGCGCAATTTCATCGCAATACGCGTACGTCGATCAATCGCGAGTGGCAGCGCCGCGCCACCGTTGTAGTCAACATGTTCACCGATGAGGTTCACTCGGCCAGGCGCGCTCCACACCCCATCGGGATCGTCACCGTACGCGTGCTGAAACTGTGTCACCGTGTCAGCCGTTTCAACAGTTACCGGAGTGATGCGAGTGAGCGCGTCACGCAGTTGTGCCGCACTTGTCTCGGGGGCGACATCGCTGATCCACCCACCCATCGCAGATTCGCTGCCAGCCAAAAACTTCAGCTTCGTAGCCGAACGACGTGGACTCGTAATGCGCCAGTGGAGGCGAACGGTGTCGTGATGCGAATGCACCGGTGCCTGCATCCAGGCAGCTATATATGGCAACTCCGTGCCATAGAGCGCATCAAGTGCTCGCGTGAGTCGCAGTGTCATGATCGACAGCTCGTCGCGCTCAGCGGACGTCGTTTCGCTTAAGTCAGGAATCTGCCGATGTGGCATGAGATGTATCTCGACAGGCCAACGCGCTGCGTACGGAACATACGCGGTGAAGTACTCGCCCGATAGAATTTCGCGCTCGCCGCCACGCTCGGACGCGAGGATGTCGGCAAAGAGGGTGGGGCCGTATTCGTCGACGCGGGTGCAGATTCGCTGCATGGTCGGGGGCACATACGGGTACCCATAGATTTGGCCGTGTGGATGCCCGAGCGTCACCCCAATATCGGTGCCGCGGTTCTCGAACGGAAACACCTGTTCAATTCCGGGGAGCTGTTGCAGTTCAGCTGTTCGCTCGGCCCATGCATCAATAATGACGCGTGCGCGCTGGGGTGTTTGTGTCGAGAATGACCCTTCAGATTCCGGACTAAAGCACACCACTTCACAGCGGCCAATTGCCGGGCGCGCAGCTCGAATGCTGGTGGGTTTTGTAATGGCTGCTGACGAGTCAGTGCTGTGGTCTAGGAGGTCCGGGCCAAATGATGGTGTTCGGTTTTCAAACACGGCGACTTGGTAGTCGTCAGGAATTTCGCTCGGGTTTGATTCGCACTGCGGTGCGAGTGGATCAAGTTCTTTCGGCGGAAGGAATGTTCGATTTTGTCGCTTCGTTGCGATACTGATCCATTCACCGCTGAGCGCATCCCAGCGCATCTCGGCGGTTGCGGGGCGCTCGGGGAGTTCGCGTAGATCTGCTGATGGTTGGCGCTCTGGGCTGCCTGGTTCGTCAAAATAGATCAGGTCTCGACCGTCAGCGAGGCGCGCACGGGTGACCCGTGACGTCGACTCTGATTGAGACATACAGCTACCCTCGCGATCACTATCTACCTCGACGATAATCTATGTTCGGTATTGTGCGCAACTGTTCGCTTAGTGTTTCTTTTCGTTCTGGTGTGTCGTCACCGGGGCGATCGTCCATGATGCGGTGTGCGTTGCACCGGAAGCAAGCGCTACAAGGCCCGCTTCGGCACCTGCATGAAATGCGTCAGGCGCGCACGACATGGGCTCAACGGCAACCCCAGCACGGTGGCTGGCAATATGCGCAGGGGTATCGCGAGCATTGTCAGCGGTGTAGATCTGCACCCATCCGAGTTCTTCGCCCCAACTCATCGTGACACCCGAACCGTCGTCGGCCATAAGCTGTACCGCCGCGCGTTCGTGTTCGTCTCGGGTGAGCTCGGTGAATGCGTGATCAAGCTTCACATCACCAATTTTTCGTGCCGTTCGAAAGTCGAAGCGGGCAGCGTCGTGTTCCACCGGCTGTAACGATTCGGGAATCAACCGGGGCTCAGACACGGTGAGCACCTTGCCTGCCGGCAGCGTAAGCGTCCAGTCATCAGCGCGCCCAGACCCTGCAATCAGATAGGGGTGTGGGCAGAGGCCGTACGGCACAGTTTCGCCGGACAGATTGGTCGCAAGCACCTCCTGAGTGAGACCCTCGCCATCCAGGGTGAACGTCGTGTCGATGCGCAGCCTCCAGGGGTAGCCCGGCTGTGGTTCAATTACCGCCGATAGCTCTGCCACTGAATCGCTGTGTGAAACGATTTCAAAGTTCAGCCACGATGTTAAGCCGTGAATCGCGTGCCCGCGTGCGACTTCATTGAGCGGCAGCTGGTGTGATTTACCCGCCCACGAATATGACCCGTCAACAATACGGTTTGGCCACGGCGCGACTGTCGCACCGCGATGTGACGGACGTATTTCGTCGGCATCAAACGGCACAATAAGCGGCCGGCCAGCTGCGGTGAGTTCTCGCAGCGAAGCGCCAATAGTGGCGATGCTGGCACGCAATACACCGCTGCGTAAGTGGACCTGTTGACCTGAAACGGGATATGTCACTGTGCGCCTACTTTCTGAGCGTCATTAGGGGACTCGCTTGATCCACTCATCGGTCGAAAATTTAGTCTCAACAAGATCTTCAGCCGTGGCCCACTCGTCCTGCGTGATATGCCCTTCGGTTCCGCCGTGACGTTGTTTGAACACCGCAACCATTCGATCCACAATCTCTTGTCGGCTCATACCTGTTTGCGTCTTGAGTGGATCGACCCGTTTCTTCGCGCTCGCAATTCCCTTATCGCTGAGCTTTTCACGCCCGATACGCAGCACCTCAGTCATGATGTCACTATTCATGTCGTACGCGATGGTGACGTGGTGCAGTACCGCGCCAGAACCGAGACGCTTTTGTGCTGCGCCACCAATTTTTCCACCCGGGCTCGTAATGTCATTCAGCGGTACATAGCTTGCATCAATACCGAGCGACTGCAGTGCTTCAATCACCCACTCGTCAAGGAAGGCATAACTATCTTGAAAACTCATACCGCGGACAAGGCTTTCAGGCACATAGAGTGCGTAGGTGATCGAGTTTTCGGGAACCATATACATGGCGCCCCCGCCAGAAATACGGCGCACAATTTGCGTATTGTGTCGGGCCGCCCCAGCCTCATCGACCTCGTTTTTCAACGACTGAAAGCTTCCAATGAACACTGCCGGTTCATCCCATGCCCAAATACGCAGTGTCGGTTTGCGGGTGCCCTCACCAACTGCGTTCGTTAGCACTTCGTCGAGCGCGGCATTGAGCCGGGGTGCGACGGGGTCCTCGGCAACAATTTCCCACTCGTAGTCACGCCAGTGTGCCGCACCCGTAAGCCCTCTCCTGATCGCAACACCCACCGATTCCGGCGTTAGGCCAAGCATCGCCACATCATCATCGAGGGCTTCACGAATCGCTGCTGCGATGTCAGTAATTGTGCTGTCCGCGGGCAGACCGATCACGGCACGGTTGATTTCACCCAGCGCTGAGTCCGGCTCGAGAAAGAAATCACCCGAAAGCTGCACATCACTAAAGCTTTGGTCAGCAACCGCAAAATCGACCACTACGAGTTTGCCGCCGGGAACCTTATATTCGCCGTGGTAATTCATACATCCAGTGTAGCCAGAGCCGCGGGTTGCCACCCAGGCCAGAACGCCGGACTATTCTGGCTCGAGCGAATGGTCAGTGAGTCGATCTGCAAACCAAGTCGTGACCAGCTGTACAACCTCGTCTCGCACGGGTTCGTTGAGCAGTTCGTGACGGGAGCCGGGCCACACCCGTAGCTGCACGCTACGCACGCCAGCGTGTCGATACGCTTTTGCGAGCCGTTCAATACCGTCGGATTTTGAGAGTGGATCATCCCCGCCACCAATAATGAGCACCGGCACATCAGGGTCGAGTCCGCGTTTCGGGGTACCTAACAGGCGGGTTGCATCGGCTGGGCCAAACAGTTTCAAAATGTTTGCCCCGAAGTTCAACTCATCACTGAGAAACTTTTCACCCACGGAAGTATCGCTGCTCAACCATTCAAAACCGCTCGCACCAGGTGCCTTCCAACGGTTGTTGAGTGGCCCTGATTCCATAAACCGGAACGTCCGAAACGCAGAACCGCTCAAGATCACTGCATTCCACAAGTGTGGTTCGCGCTGCATCATGCGCTGCGCCATGAGCGACCCCCAGGAGTGCGCAAATAAACCCACACGCAGGCCCGGATTGCGGTCACGAATAATGCCCGTCAACTGGGCGACTGTCGCTTCTGCTGCGCGGAGTCCTCCCGGACCCAGTTTGCCGAGTTTCGACAGGTCACCGTTCCACTGGGTGCGTCCAGTTTCGCCGTGTCCGCGATGATCGTTGGCGTAGACCGCGAAGCCATTTGCAGCGAGTTCTCGTGCAAACACGTCATATCGTCCGGAATGTTCGCCAATGCCGTGTGCAATTTGGATCGCTGCTACTGGTTTTTCTGGCTCCCAGGCACGCACAAAAACCCTCACTTGTTCGGCGTCCATGTACGTGAAGGTGCTGCTTGAAAAATGCATATTTGTATTGTGTCGCGTGTTGCTGGTGATTCCATTTGTTCGGTCACGGGGCGGCAAGCTGAAAGAACGTGAACGGCAGGCGTACTATTACATACGTGCGGCTGAATTCGGGCCACCCCGTGCTGAACCGGTCGCGTCCGTCATCATTTATCCCCTGCGAACAGAAGACTGTGATCGATTCAACTACGCCGACAGAGACCCGTGTCATCGACATGTTTGTACCCGGGCCTGCTCATCGATCGATCGCGCCCGCGTCCATGCGTCAGGCTGCGCTGAAAGCAACGGCTGACCGTCCCAACCGTCTCGGGTCTGAACAGGTACCGGTTCGTCTCTATGAGCCACAGATTGCACCGTCTGGTGCTTTAACGAAACCGAGCGGTGAACCATGGGCGACACTGATTTGGGCTCATGGTGGATCCTTCATGCGCGGCGATTTGGATTGGCCAGAATCAGACTGGGTAGCGCACCAGTTCGCCGGTCACGGAGTTCGTGTGATCGCGGTTGACTATGCGCTCGCTTCTGACACCGTGAAAGCGCCTGCGCCGGCGAACGATGTGGCCGCGGTGCTGCGTTGGGTTGAATCACGTTATGGCGGAGCCATCTTGGTTGGTGGCGCGAGCGCCGGTGCGAACCTGGCTGCCGAAGCCGCAATTATTCAGGCGGCAGTAGCTGAAGCAGGAATCGCAGGGCCCTCAAGCGGTGTCATCATGATGTACCCGACCCTGCACCGCAAACAACGCCCGAATGCGGCGATTGCTCAAATCGTGACCGATCTGCCCGAGATACGTAGGTTCTCTGCGGAGCGTATTGCTGAAATGTACCGGTATTACCTCGCCGAGGAGTTCTCGCCGTCAGCAGATGAGGACCTGAAATTTATTGGCGGGCCCCGCACCGAACAGGTACCGACCACGGGAAATAACCTGGCAGTTGAAGCAGCCGGCCGTACTCAGACCCCGTCGGATTCGATTCCTTTAAGCGAAACCGCGGGGCTTGCGCGAGATGTGTCACAGGACTCGGACGAATCAGACGAAGTCTCGACCGGTGCTCCGACCCCGCAGCTGTCACCGGATGGGTCAGACTCAAGCAGCTCTGACTCAAGCACCCTAGAGTCAGGCAGTGTTGAAGCAGCCGCTGCCGAGACTGAAACCTCCCATACGGCAGTGACCACCGCAACCGGTTCCTTGCCGCGCACCGCGGCCGCAGGTGAAGCATCGGCGTCGCTTGCTGAAATCACGGCGTTGATTGAACAGATTCGTTCTGCTCAAACCCGGCAGGTCAGTGACATGCCGTACGCCGAAGTCGACGAAATCTCAGAGTTCCCGACCACGCCCGTCGTGATCGGTGAACTGCAGGCGCGACAGCTGTCAAAACTGCCGACAACTATCATCGTGAACGCAGAAGCAGACGAACTGCGGGCCTCAGGCGAACAGTTCGCACAGCAACTGCGAGACTCGGGAGTCACCGTGTATGAGCATATTCAGGGTGGCACGATTCACGGGTTCTTAAACCGTCCAGAAGAGTCACCGAAAACACTCGTGAACGCGAAAGCTGCGGTGCGAGTCGCGGTGCAAGACCTGCGTTCCCTGCTCGGTATCAGCGGTTAGCGCGCGTTCGATTCGTGCGACTCGTCTGACCGAGTGAGTTCCAGCGGCGTGTGGAGCAGCGCCCCAGCGACTCTGCAGGTTGCGCCGGCGTTCAGCATAGCTTCCTGCAAAATATGTTCCCAGGCGTCTGCCGAATCAGGCAGGCCGTCACGCCAGATTCGAGCGACCACTGTCGCGAGGGTCGCATCGCCGCCGCCCATAGAATCAATAATTGGGCCGGGAAGGTCAGCGATCGGCGTCGCGACACGAAATGTGGACGTAACAACCTCAGCACCATTCGCGCCATAGGTTGCTATCACTGCGTTCGCACCCTGATCCACCAACAGGTTCGCGCCCGTTGCCGCATCCGTGCCAAACAAATATTCAGCATCTTCGTCGCTTAATTTCACCACATCAACGTGCGGCACGTGCCTCAAAAATTCCTGCGCAAACCTGTCGCGTGAAGCAATCATGGTCGGTCGCGCATTCGGGTCAACGATGTACAGCCGCTTCTCGTTCGCGGTCGTAAGCTGCAGCAAATCAGACGACTGCTGGGCGTTGTCGAACGGGAAACACGACACCACAATTGCGTCAGCATCTTGCACCGCTTCAGCTCGTGCATCCGTGAATGCAATTTCACGATGCTGTGCCGCCTGGTTGAACTCATACGTGGGTTCACCCCGGTGGCGAATGCTCACAGCACGAGACGTGCCGAACCTGGATGGGCTCGAAACGCAGCGAACACCATAATGGTCGAGATACCTGCGAATCTCTTGGCCCGGTTCATCCTCACCGATCATCGCGAGCAGCGTTGCAGGGTGTCCCAAACGTGCCAGTCCGGTCGCCACGTTCAGGGCCGCACCGCCGACCGCTTCAGACGTGTGAGTTTCTGAACGCATCTCGTCAATGAGTGCGTCACCGATGACTACTGGGCCCTGCTCTGGCATATATTGTGCTTCCTGCTACACCTGCAAACTCTACAGTTTTCACCCTAGACTACGAACTATGAGTGAGATTGTTGTGTCGATTGCGGACCAGCCTCTGCTGGAGGCACTCGGTGAGGTCGCAGGGGTCCGTTTCGTAGCTTGGGACCTGAAAACCCCCGCCCCAGAAAAACACATCGATATTGTGGTGCCACCGTATTGGGGCGGTGCACGCAGTTTAAAGAATCTCGAGTCTGTCAGCACGAAACTGGTGCAGTGGCAGTCGATCGGATACGACCCGGTGTCGAAGTATTTACCAGCCGGGCATACGGTCGCGAACGCGAAAACAGTCCACGAGACCTCGACCGCAGAGCTTGCGCTCGGGCTTATGCTTGCCGGTCAGCGCGGCATAGACGGGTTTATTCGGGCCGGCTCAGCATGTACTTGGTTCGGCAACTCGCGACCGAGCCTTGCTGACCGGAACGTGACTATTGTCGGCTACGGCGGTGTTGGTCGTGCTGTCGATGCACGGCTGCAGGGTTTCGAAACACTCGTTACTCGAGTTGCTTCAACCGCACGTGACGAAATTGCGCCGTTCGGTGAAGAAACCCGGGTGCACGGCATTGACGAACTCGACAAGATTCTGCCGAAAACCGAGATCTTAGTGATTACCGTGCCGTTAACTGACCACACGCACCACTTGGTTGACGCTGACAAGCTGGCACTGTTGCCGGATGACGCGCTTGTGGTGAATGTTGCGCGCGGCAAAGTCATCGATCAGGACGCCCTGGTCGCAGAAACCCGCTCGGGTCGCCTGCGGGCCGCGTTAGATGTGATGACCCCAGAACCGCTGCCAAAAGACCACCCACTGTGGAGCATCGAGAATGTGTTGATCACTCCGCATGTTGGCGGAGACTCGACGGCGATGCTTCCCCGAGTCAAAGCGCTTATTCACCGTCAGATTGAACATTTGAAACAGGGCGAGCCCTTCGAAAATGTTGTGATTGAACCATAACAACGTAGTGATGAACGCAGTGATGACAAAACCAGTGACAGGTGGATCATGAAAGAAGCAACGAGCGAAGTCCAAATCGAGAATGACGTTTTTCGCGTGACTAAATGGCTGGTCGGGCCTCACGAAACGATTCCGATGCACGTGCACGAATACGAATATGTTGCGATTCCGCTTCGTCCCACCCCCATGGTTGTGCGACCCAAGGACGGAGAAGAGTTCATCTCAGAGATGCACCCGGGGAAGAGCTACACACGCAGTCGCGGCAGTGAACACGAGATTTACAACCCGAGTGAAACCGAGACGGTCGAATTCGTTGAGGTTGAATCTCTGCGCAAATAATTACCCGTCGTAGTCGGGTGCCGGTCCGAGGCCGTAGTACTCCTCGAGCGTGGTGATTCCCTTTTGATGCATGTCCTTCGCAACCGGGGTTTGCACGTACCGGAAGTGCCAGGGTTCATACTCGTACCCGGTGACAGCAGTCTTGTCGGCGGGGTAACGCAAAATAAATCCGTACTCCCAGGCATGATCCACGAGCCAGGTCCCCATGGGAGTCTCACCGAAGCATGCCGCAAGGACGCAGCCGGTTTGGTCGTCAACATCGACCGTGAGTCCGGTCTGATGCTCTGAATGACCCGGCCGCGCGCTGGTTTCATCAGCACCCGCCTGCCCGAGCTCACCAACGATCCGGTTGTAAATAATGACCTGAGTTTCATAATCACGGTAGCCACTTTGAATGACACCGTCACCGACACCGGCAGCAGAGGCTGCAGCCAGCATTTTCTCAAGTGCGGCGCCCGCTTCGGCACGCATCGGCTGACCGTTCACATTCGGCACATCGGGGTACACGAGATCACCGGGCGCGTAGTCCTGCGGGTTCAACGCGCGGCGCTTATTGACCACAACCTGGTACGAATTCGCATCGTCCACGTTATTTGCCGGTTTCTCAGCCTTTTCAGGTTTAGGTTTGGGTTTTTCAGGCTTCTTTTTTGCTGACAAGCTTTCGCCGGGCTGCTTTGTTAGATCGTGAGACTTCGTTGTAATCGATGTGTCACTAGCTGCTTTGCTGTCGGCAGTAGCGTTCGGTTCTTCGGCGCATCCAACGGTGCTGAGCGTGAGCACAGTCGCGAGTCCAAGAAGCAGGGCAGGGCGAAATTTAACGAAGGACACCTACCCATGCTAAACATCGATCGATGAAAAATGCACGCTGCGACGCTGATTATGAAGAAAAGTGATCCTGTACGCGGCTGACTGGTTGCCCAGCATATGTTGGGACAATTCAGACTAGAATGCTGATGTACTGCGTAAGTTCAGTCGGTATGAGTCGAGTGTGTATTCACCCTGTGCTCACACGCAGCAAATGACCAAGATCCCCGCTTGCACCTTGGAGAGTAAAGAACCCATGGCTTCACAGTCCCGTCTAGAAAAAGTAATCGCGCTCGCCAAACAGCGAGGCTTTGTCTTCCAGGCGGGTGAAATTTATGGCGGATCTCGCTCTGCATGGGACTATGGCCCGCTTGGCACCGCGTTGAAAGACAACATTAAGCGACAGTGGTGGCGCACGATGGTGCAAAAGCGTGCCGATGTTGTAGGCATTGACTCGAGCGTTATTTTGCCGCGTACTGTGTGGGAAGCGTCGGGCCACGTCGACGTGTTCACTGATCCACTCATTGAATGCACCTCGTGCCACAAACGGTACCGTGAAGACCATCTGCTTGAGGCTTTCGAGGACAAAAAGGGTCGTCCAGCTGAGGGCATGAGTGAAATTGTCTGCACCAACTGTGGCACCCGCGGCGAATGGACCGAACCTCGTTCATTTTCGGGCCTGCTCAAAACTTTCTTGGGACCGGTGGATGACGCCGCCGGCCTGCACTATTTGCGTCCCGAAACCGCTCAGGGCATCTTCGTGAACTTTGCGAACGTCCTCCAATCTGCGCGCATGAAACCGCCGTTTGGTATTGCGCAGATCGGGAAAAGCTTCCGTAATGAGATTACGCCGGGCAACTTTATCTTCCGTACGCGAGAGTTCGAGCAGATGGAGATGGAGTTCTTCGTTGAGCCCGGCAGTGACGAAGACTGGCACGAGTATTGGATGCAGGAACGCCTCAACTGGTACACGGACCTGGGCATCGACGCAGAAAATCTGCGATTCTTCGAACACCCACAAGAAAAGCTTTCGCACTATGCCAAGCGCACTGTTGACATTGAGTACAAGTTCGGCTTTACAGGCGGCGAATGGGGCGAACTCGAAGGTATTGCGAACCGTACTGATTTTGACCTGACCACTCACTCTGAAAAATCGGGTAAAGACCTCAGCTACTTCGACCAGACGAAGAACGAACGGTGGACCCCGTACGTCGTTGAACCGGCGGCCGGTTTAACCCGCTCGTTGATGGCGTTTCTGGTTGATTCGTACCGAGAAGAAGAGGTGCCGAACGCGAAGGGCGGCACCGACGTCCGCACGATGTTGGCTCTTGACCCAAGACTCGCGCCGGTAAAAGTTGCCGTGCTGCCGCTGAGCCGCAACGAGAAACTGTCACCGATGGCGCGCGAGATTGCTGACGAGCTGCGTGACCAGTGGAACGTCGAATTTGATGATTCAGGTGCGATTGGTCGCAGATATCGTCGCCAAGACGAGATCGGCACCCCATTCTGTGTGACCGTCGATTTTGATTCACTCGACGACAACGCGGTGACCGTGCGCGATCGTGACACGATGAAACAGGAACGTATCCCGCGTGATGAACTATTCGGCCTACTCGCAAACAAACTTCGTGGAGCGTAACGCCTAATGAGCGACCAGCAGATCCCCCGTTCGAACGAGCACAATACGCAGCCGCCGACCGGGGGTTACCTGCCGCCGCAACCGGCGCCGCATCAGCAGGTCCCGCAGCAGGCGCCGCAGCCCGGAGCGCAGGTGCCGCAAGAGCCCGGCCAACCAATGTACGCCTGGCAGATGGTGCAGGTGCCAGTACAGATGCGCGAAACTGAGCCGCTCGAATACCATCGTTTGCTGCGCGGTATCAAGAACTATCGGTGGTGGAAGCCGCTCGTGATGATTCTCATCGCGGGGGCATACTACCTGACGTTGAGTTTCATAGTCGGCATCATTGCGGTCGTCGTTCTGACTACCACAAATCCCGAGGTTATTGAGAACCCTGACATTGCGTTCGAGACTCTGGCATCACTCGATACCCAGAATCCGATTTCGATCGCAATCGGTCTGATCTCAATCATTGTTATGATTCCGGCGCTGTGGCTTGCTCAACTGAGCATCGGTATTCGCCCTTGGGGTCGTGGCTGGTCAGTTGCGCTGCGTATCAGGTGGGGACTCTTATTCCGCTCGGTTGGCTGGGCCCTGCTCGCGCTGATTGTCATGAACCTCGTTGGAATCGGTTTGGGCATGCTGTTCTCGAACGGCAGTGATGAGGCCATCAGCATGCCGGAAAACTTTGACCTCAATGCCGCGATCATTTCGTTTGTGCTGGTGTTGCTGCTCGTGCCCTTCCAAGCTGCGGCAGAAGAGTACGTCTTCCGGGGCGGACTCATGCAGGTCTTAGGTGCGTGGATCAAAAGTCCGATCATTGCGATCTTGCTGACCTCTGTGCTGTTCGCAGTGGCGCATATTTACGATATTTGGGGCATGCTCAGCGTTGGCGTCATGGGAGTTGTTGCCGCGTACCTCACCTGGCGCACCGGTGGTCTCGAGGCTGCTATCGCGGTACACACGCTCAATAACTACATTGCGTTCGGCTTTATGGCCTCTGGTATTACCGGCGAAACCAGCCAAACTGTTGAAGGTGCGGGACCCGGCGATGTCATTTCGTCGTTGCTCGGGCTCGGCTTCTTTGTGCTGGTTATCGAACTCATGTTCCGTAGGGGGCAACGACAGGGACGTTGGGCACGCACCCGCATTGACCTCGTGCCGGTGCAGCCGCAGGTTCCACAGCTGCAAGTGCCGCCGCAGCCGCCGGTTCCACCGCAGCAGTACCCGGGC
>JBQDFP010000002.1:159154-274026 GCA_052085365.1 Canibacter sp.
TCCACAGCTGCAAGTGCCGCCGCAGCCGCCGGTTCCACCGCAGCAGTACCCGGGCAGCGGTGAACCCCGTTGAGTGACGTACGCCAGACTCGGGAACTCGGTGTCGACGTTGTGGTCGTCGGTGATTCACCCACTGCGTGCCAATCCGCGCTCGACTTTGCAGAAGTCGGACTTGCAGTCGTGGTGCTGGCCGACCAGTCATCACCCGATTGGCCAATCGGGGCAGTCCCTGACCCGAACGCACACGTTGCAGCGTTCATTGATCGGGTGGCAAAACCCGTGAGTGATGACGTGCCTGAAGACCCACGACTCGCTGCACGGACACTGCCGCAACCGCGAAACTTCATCGCCGGTCATGACGGCAAGATTCGAGAAATATCGCGACCAGAACTGCTGGGCATTCCCGGCGTTCCGCTGAACTCTGAAACCAGTGCTCTGCTCGGCAGTGGAACCGCCTTCAGAGCCTACCTGGATCGAATCGCGCCGGTGCTCAGTGTCGGCAAACAGCCGAGCATCTGGAAACTTGTGCAGTCCCGGATGGGTAAGAAAACTGCTCAGAAGCTACTTCGCCCATTTCTCCTGACTCGTTTTGGTGCGCCGCTTGACGAAATCGAAACTGCGGTTGCAGCCCCCGGACTCAACGAAGCACTCACACGTGCCGGGGCACTGAGTGGTGCGGTGCTGGCGCTGACGGAACGTTGGGCTGACCACGAGCGTAGCGTGGACGCGCCTGCCGGATGGCACGCCGTGCGTACTGCAGCGATTGAAAAACTGGAACTTTTCAACGCGACCGTGATTCAGGCAGACGCAGCAGAGATTACCTATACCGAGCACAGCGACGACAACCCTTCAGCGCAACACGAACCCCAGTGGCAGACCGTGCTTGAAGATGGTCGCGTCGTCACCTCTCGCGTTGTAGTTGCCGACCGTAACTCCAGCGCACACGAACGTGCGGGCACACGTATTACGGTTCCCGGTGAACCAGCGCCGCCGCTTTTGCGATCCAGCTGGTCAATTCCGGTGACCTCGACCACCTCTAACGAATTCTGGCACGCCAAACTCGAAGCGCCAGATAGCGACGACGCAGCCTGTGGAGCTTCGCATCAGCGGGCAGTCATACAGGTCGTCGATGCGTCTGGGCCTGACAGCAGCCTCAGCATCACCCGCGCACTCACTTCTGAAGCGGCCGATGCTGACGCGATTGCCGAACTGCGGTTCCCCGTACACGCTAATACTCATGTGAGCGAGGCGGCACGTGTGGCGGCGCTGACGGCTGCAGGAGCAGAACCGTTGCCGAACACGGATTGGACGGAGCGCGTGACGGCCGCACCGTTCACACAAGCGCAGGATCGTGCCAACGCGTCACGAATTTTAGCTCAAGCCGAACAACACAATTGGACCCTCAGCATCACCGGTGCACTCTGGCACGGCGACAACCTGAGCGACGCACTCGTCCACGCCCACAGTCGTGCAGTTCAATTGCGGCGCGAACTCACGGGCATTGCGGAACACTGATCGGCCACGCCACCAAAAGTGATTTTACTGTGACAGGTGCGAGGGCACGTCAAGCCCCGGAAACCTGAGTACTCGCGTGGCCTTTCCAAGTCAGACATATGAAATATTGGTCCTGGGCGATAGGCTGGAACACGCACTACATACCTCCACGGGAATGAACATTGAATGTTTTCCCAAAATTTACAAGGTTTGGAGAACTCATGAAGGGCAAACTTGCTCTCGTAGTTGGATTCGCTGCAGGCTACGTCCTGGGCTCTCGCGCAGGGCGCAACCGCTACAACCAGATCAAACGTGTTGCATCAAACGTGTGGGAAGCCGACAGCGTGCAGAGCGGTGTTGAATACGTGCAGGATTTTGCCGAGGCCCGCTTCGACGATGCGCGTGACTTCGTGGCAGACAAAGTAGGCTCAGTTATCTCGTCAGGTCGCTCATCCGCGAAGAAGTCTTCGAGCCAGAAGTCTGCAAACTCTTCAGGAAATTCTTCGCAGAAAGAGAGCTAAATCATGGCACGGGACAAACGCCCCAATACCCTGCAGCTGCTGACACGACTGCCTGGCCAGATTGCCACTCTCGCGAAAGCAGAAATCGAGAACGCGAAAGATGAAATCTCCGGCAGGGTACGCAACCTTGTTATCGGGATTGTGCTGTTTGTGGTCGCCCTCATTATCCTCTTCTGGGTGATCGCGACACTGCTTACGGCCGCGGTTGCTGGCCTCGCAACCGTCTGGCCAGTCTGGCTTTCAGCGCTCGTTATCTCAGGCGGCGGGCTGCTGTTTATTCTGATACTTGCGCTGATCGGCCTCGCGCTCGTGAAACGAGGCTCACCTGTGCCCAGCGACACGATTAGCCGCGTGGAAGATGACTTCTCCGCAGCGAAGGACGTGAAGCACACCACTGACCAGATGATGCCGCAACCCGGTCAGAAAGGAAACTGGCGATGAGCATTGAAAGCCGACAGGCCGCCAAACAGGCCCGTTCAGAGCTGCGCGAAACGCTTGAACTGCTGTCCGAACGACTCGACTACCCTGCGCGTGTGGATGCCGCAGTTTCTCGAGGTAAGCGGAAGCTCGCTCGTGAGCAGCGACGTAATCCGTTGGCGTTCGCAGCCGGAGTTGTAGGCGTGAGCCTTGCAGTGGGGGCCGCAGTTGCAGGAGTCGCACTTGCGGTGACTCGTCGACTGCAAGATTAGCCAGGACGGACCGCGCAGAGGCTGCAAAACCTTCTTCAAACCCGTGAAGTAACGATCTACTGTCGAATCGTTATTTGCGCTCAGGCGCGAAGAGGGTAAGAATGGGTTAACTAGCACGTGTTGTGCAATGCAGCCAGCGCAGCCGGATATTTGGCGTGCGCGGCTGCTTTATTGTATACAGGCGAGTGGAGTTTATGACCAACGAACATGGACCGCTGAGCGGACTGAGAATTCTCGTACCGCGCGGCGGGAGTTGGGGTTCAGTCGTCGCCAAGGCTGTTCGAAGCGCTGGCGGCACCCCTGTGGTTTCCCCGCTGATCGACTTTGCTACAACAAGTGAAGAAGAAAAGCTTCGCGAAGCACTCCAAAAGCTGCAAGATGGCTATTTTGACTGGATGACCGCGACAAACGCGATCATTGTTGATGTTCTTGCGCACCACAATGTGGTGATTGCCGATCGTACCCAAGTCGCTGTAGTGGGTGAAACAACCTATCAGGCGTTTGTTGACGCAGACTATGTGGTTGCTCGCACCCCTTCGGGTTCAACCGGAAACACTGCAGCGGGTCTGCTTGATGTGTGGCCAGAAATCAATGATGGCCACGTGCAGAAGGTTTTGACCCTTCGATCTGACGTCGCAAAACCGGTGCTCACACAGGGGTTAATTGAACGCGGGCATGAAGTGACGCAGGTGGTTGCGTACCGTACGGTTGGCGTTCCCGCATCAGTGCACGTTCGTGAAGATATTGAGAGCGGCCATATTGACGCCATTATTGTGTCTTCACCGCAGGTTGCGCGAGTTGTTGCGGAACAATTCACGGACCGACCAAAAGAACTTATTTTGGCCTGCATCAGCGACGCAACCCTGGCAGACGCAGAACATTTGGGGTTGCGTTCGGGCACAGAAGCTCCGAAAGAACTTTCTGCTGAACTCGCGCGGACCGTGAGAGACGCGCTCGACCCTGCAGACCTTATGGACTAGTTCGCGTTCTTTGCGAAAGTTTGTATGGGTGTTGCCGCTCTCAGAGCGGGATTGACTCATTCTGAACAACTCATGTGTGCAACGGCATGCATTCGGGTGCAAGATATTAGACATGGCGCGCACCGAGATTTATCAAGATCGAGTAGTTATTCAGTTGACCCCTGCAGAAAAACTGGCGACCTTTCAACGCCAGAACGTGGTGCTGGATCGATCGAGCATCCGCCAGGCCGTCATTACTGATGACCCGTGGGTGTTTATGCGGGGCGTGTACTCTCGGGGAACGCATATTCCAGGCAGGCGAGCTGCCGGGGTGTGGCGACACCTGGGAGGGCGTGATTTTCTGCTTACAAAAAATGGGAAAGAATCATTGATTCTTGATCTCGAAAAGCGCGCAGATGATGCTCCAAGCGTCGCAGCGAATGGCGAACAATTTAGTGATTTCGTGCGGATAGTGCTGACGACCCAGCATGCGGCGGGAATTATGGCGGCTCTGAACCTTGAGGGTGTGCAAGACCCCGCAAAGTTTAGTGAATAGGTGGTTACGCGGCTACCTGGACTGCAATCTGCGTCACCAGCATGTAGGGAAAGCGGGTCGATCTGGCCACGCAGAACCCCTGTGCAGCAGCTTCTTCATCCGAGAGGGACGCAGCGATGTGGCGATCGCCGGGTTCACCGTCAAAGTCGCTCGCCAAAACGATTCGACCGCTGGTATTGAGTAACGCCGATTGCTTCGGTAAATCGAGCCGTGGCTGAAGTGTCTTTTCGAGCGTTGTGACCAGCAGGTCTGCGCATGCGACGCCCGCGAAATGGTCGCGAATAATGAGCGGGTAGCTGAGTGTCACCGTGACCTCGTTGGAACACAGGTAGTCCACGAATGGTCCAGCGACATGAGCTTTGTGGGTTGAGCGGGGCACTCGATACCATTCGAGCCGGGAAAGATCGATTTCTGCCTGGCCCGGGCCAAACGTAGATGACGCGAGTAACCGTAGCTCGGGCCCTTGCCACCACGCGAGTGGATTGCCGGTGCTCACCACATAGTCACTGCCGCAAAAACCTGCTCCATAGACCAGGTATTCGGTGCTCGAGACTAGCTCTTTAGAATCCTGTTCAACGAGATGAGTAAGCTGAGCGCCGGTCATTTTTCCGGTTCGGTCGAGCTGTTCACTAATTTCTTCCGCGAGCTTCGGGATCCACTCTTTTAACGGGGCGAAGACCTGATCGAAGAAGTCGTCGATCACGGTGATGCCGGCTGTGAGCCGGTCATGTGTTTCGGCGGTATTCATTGTTCTTGTGACCTCGCTACGCTGAGAGATGCGCTGATATATGTCCGGGCAACTGCCCTGATGTTGGTGTGTTTGTTTGGAACTTCTCGTCTTCAAGAAGCTGTGCACGGTAAGCGACGAGCCAACGAATCGAGGCTCGTACGTCTTGCTTCACGATTTCGCGGGCTTGGTGTTCGTCACCGGCCTGGATTGCATGAGCTTTTTCAACCAGGCTGTTGTGTGTTTCTTCACGTTTTTCTTCGTCGCCATCTTGCAGGCTCAGTAGAGGAATGCACTCGGTGTGCACGCGAATGTGTTCGTTTGTGAGTCGGACTGACTGGCTGAGCGCAGCAAGTTCGAGCTGCACGTCCGTAATTTGTCGTCGCCAGGCCCCGGCGGGGAGATCTCTGAGCGACTCGAGCACATCAAGCACTGCTGCGAGTTCGTCCGGAGTGGCTCGCCGGCACGCGTATTCGGCGCATGCGATTGAAATGACTTCGTAGTGCACGCCCAGATCTGCGAGCTCAATACGCGGCATCGCGGCGAGGCTTCGAGAGTTCAGCTGAATGATCTCAGCGTGTGATGCGCGCACGAAACTACCGCCATTGCGTCCGCGTTTGGTGGCAATGTAGCCGCGCATTCTGAGGTTTGACAGCGCATCGCGAATCGTGATGATTGCTACACCGAGCAGCTCTGAAAGTTCTTGCTCTGACGGCAGTTTTTCACCCTGGACGTACGCACCAGAAGTAATGGTCTGAATCAGGCGCGTTGCTACCAGCTCGGCTCGACCTTCCTCGCCGATCGGGGCAAATGCAGCATTGCGCAGCCTGCTGGACGCATGGGCGGCAGAGGCCGTACGAGCAACGTCATTGGGCATATGCGTCCTCCGCGGAGATGCGAACAGTGTGTGGATCAGTTTGTTTACGACTGTACCGGTCTTGAAGACCCCGTCGTAGTTGGATTCTAACTTTGATTGTTCCATGTTCTATTGATTTAAGCTACTATGTTAAATGTTTCGACAATGAAGTTGTTTTTTGAGGAGCTTTGCAATGAGCAATCCAGTTTCAGATCTTGAATTGGACGGCGCCGGTTACCACCAGAGCCGCACTCGCAAGAACGAGCAGCACACACAGATGCTCGAAACCGCGGAGAACGCGGTTGAACTCACTCAGGTCACCAAACGCTTTGGTGACTTCACCGCAGTCAAAGAACTTGATCTACACATTCGTGAAGGCGAGTTTTTCTCGATGCTTGGCCCCTCAGGTTCAGGGAAAACCACGGTATTGCGAATGATCGCCGGTTTTGAGACCGTCACCGAAGGCGAAGTCTCACTGCAAGGCGTGAACGTCACCAACCTGCCACCGTTCGATCGCGAAGTGAATACGGTGTTCCAGGACTACGCGCTCTTCCCGCACATGACCATCGCAGAAAACGTCGCGTACGGGCTAAAAGTGCAAGGAATCGCCAAAGCCAAACGAAACCAGCTTGTTGGCGAATCGCTCGAACAGGTTCGCCTCTCGCACCTTGCCGCACGACGCCCGTCACAGCTGTCAGGCGGCCAGCGCCAACGTATTGCGCTGGCCCGTGCACTCATTCTGCGTCCAAAAGTGCTGCTGCTTGACGAACCACTCGGCGCACTAGACAAGCAGCTTCGTGAACAAATGCAGGTCGAACTCAAACAAATTCAGCGCGAAGTGGGCATTACCTTCATTTTCGTTACGCACGATCAAGAAGAAGCCCTGACACTCTCAGACCGCGTCGCGGTCTTCAACGAGGGCAAAATTGAACAGATCGGGAGCCCGTGGGAAGTATACGAATTCCCTGAAACAGAATTCGTCGCGCAGTTCCTCGGCGTGACAAACGTCATCTCTGCCGATGCGTCAGAAAAACTTTTCGGCAAATCGAATAAACACAGTCTGCGCCCCGAACGCGTCACCCTTGCCGATGCACACACGCCAGACACGGTCAGCGGGCGAATTTCACTCGAAGGCACCGTCGCTGAACGGGTCTATGCCGGGCCCAGCACCCGCTACCTCGTCGACACTGACCTCGGTGTGCGATTCATCGCGCAAGTGCAAAATTCACAACGCCCAACTATTGAGAAATCCACACACCGTGGCTCCCGAGTACGACTGGAGTTTTTCGCCGATCACGCAACTGAAATCCCTGTAGCCCAATAAACACGTATGTCCCGCCTGAGTGGGCACCAACTCACACCACTTCGGCACAATTCACCATCACACAAAGGAGTCATGATGAGATTCAAAAAGGTTTTGGCACCGGTTGCGCTCGCCGCAGCTGTGGGCCTGGCAGTCGCTGGCTGCTCCGGAGGCGGCGGCGCCGCCGACGGTGGCCTCGAAATTGATGTGCCCGACGTTCCGATGATCGAAGAACTCGGCGAAAATGAAGACCAAGTCAACATTGTTGCCTGGTCAGGTTTCGTTGAGCCCGAGTGGAGCGACGAATTCGAAGCAGAGACCGGCTGCACGGTGAACCGTAAAATTGCGGGAACCTCAGACGAAATGGTGCAACTTATGCGCACTGGCAACTACGACCTGGTCTCAGCGTCCGGCGATGCGAGCCTGCGCTTGATCGTTGGCGGTGACGTCCAGCCGCTCAATATGGAGCTCATCGAAAACTTCGGTGACGACATTGTAGAGGGCATGAAAGGTCAGCTGTATGACACACTGAACGGCCAGTCCTACGGTGTGCCGATCGGTCGCGGTGCAAACATCTTGCAGTACAACACTGACGTCGTGAAAGACGCGCCCACGAGCTGGGACGTCGTGTGGGAAGAAGATACCCCATACGCGGGTGACATTATTGCTTACGATGCGCCAATCTACATCGCAGATGCTGCGCTCTACCTGATGGAACACGAACCCGACCTCGGCATTCAGAATCCGTATGCGCTTGACGAAGACCAGCTCGCCGCAGCAGTCGATCTGTTGAAAACCCAGAACCAAAATATTGGTGACTACTGGAGCGACCCAACCGCACAGATCACTGCGTTTAACGGTGGCGATGTGGTTGTGGGTACTTCATGGGAAGTCTTGAAGAAACTGTCTGAGAACGACAAGCTCGAGGCAGTGCTGCCCGAAGAAGGGTCAACCGGCTGGTCGGATGCCTGGATGCTCGCCACTGACGCTAAAAATCCCAACTGTGCATACCAGTGGATGGACTACACCTCAGGTGCTGAAGTGAACGGTGCTATTGCCATGAACTTCGGTATGGCTCCGGCGAACGCTGCGTTCTGTGACCTGAACGACGAAGCGAAAGAACACTGCGATCAGTTCAACGCGACTGACGAAGCATACTTCGAAAAAGTATGGTTCTGGACCACTCCGATTGAACAGTGCATTGACGGGCGCACCGATGTCACCTGCACGAACTTCCAACAGTGGACTGACGCGTGGATGACGGTGAAGGGCTAATCGACACCTTGCCCCACCAGGAGTGCCGGCGCTAGGCACCCCGAGTCTTGCGCCGGCACTGCCCCCCCAACTATTCAACTCAGCGTATAAATGCTCGCTCAGGTGAGCTTGTAACCGAAGGAGGCGTCTGTGACTACACAGACCCGATTCAACGCGAAACCCAAGCCGATCTCATCGGCGCTGTACCGTCACCCTAAGGGGCGACTTGCTGCGCTGCTTACGCTCCCGATGACGTGGCTCGTTGGCGTCTACATTCTCGCCATCGTCCTGATGCTGATCACCGCATTTTGGTACACCGATCCGTTCACCTCTAAGGTGAAACCCGGGTTCACGCTCGATAACTTTGTCAGTATCGTGACGGTGCCCGCGTACCTCGCTGCCGCACTGCGAACACTCGGAATTGCTGCAGCAGTCACCGTGATTTGTGCGGTCTTCGCGGTACCGCTGGCCATTTATATGGCGAAAATCGCGCCGCTGTGGCAGCGTTCCGCGCTCGTCGTTATGGTAACGCTGCCGCTTTGGGCTGGATACCTCGTGAAGATCCTGTCCATTCGAATTGTCTTCTCAGAAACCGGATTCATCAACTCGATGTTTGGCTGGCTCGGCGTTCACAGTCCCGGCTACGGTGTCTTCGTCACCATTGTGGCGCTCGTATACCTCTGGTTTCCATATATGGCGATCCCCGTGTATACGGCCGTAAGTCAGGTATCAGACAACCTTTTCGATGCGTCAAGCGACCTGGGAGCGCGGGGAGTCCGCACCATTGGGTCCATTGTGCTGCCGCTGTTGAAGCCTGCCTTGATCGCCGGGTCCATCTTCACGTTCTCACTGAGCCTCGGCGACTATCTCGCCGCCAAGTTTGTGGGTGGATCCACCCAAATGATTGGCACGATCATCGCCTCAAACATCAACCTGAACCCACCAGTCGCCGCAGCGTTCTCGGTGGTGCCCATCGTTATCGTCGTGACCTACTTGCTGGCAGTTCGCAAGACCGGCGCGCTAGAAAATATTTAAGAGGACACCATGTTGCACTTGAGTCGAGGCACCAAAATCACGATCTCGGTGATCACGGTTGTGGTGCTCCTATCAACCTATGTTCCCCTGATCGTGATTGTCACCAACTCGTTCAATGCAAGCCGTGTTGCGAGCTGGCCCGTCACGAACTTCTCACTGGATTGGTGGGGCAAAGCGCTCGGAAACCCCGCTGTGCATCAGGCCGTCATGCATTCCGTGATCGTTGCGTGCTGTGCCACGGTCATTGCGCTGCTGCTGGGCACGCTTTCCGCATTTGCGCTGCAGCGGTTCAAATTCTTCGGCCGTGAATCCGTCAACCTGATGATCGTGCTGCCGATCACCCTCCCGGGTGTGGTTACCGGTGTGGCGCTGTCGAACACGTTCTACCAGGTACTTGACCCTATGGGCATCAAAGTCGGGTATGCGGGCCTGATTATTGCGCACGCAACGTTTTGTGTTGTGATGGTATTCAACAATGTGATTGCCCGTCTGCGTCGGATGAATCCCAATCTTGAAGAAGCATCGATGGATCTCGGCGCAGGCATCGGCAAGACCTTCCGGCTGGTGACGTTCCCGCAGTTCCGCAGCGCATTCATCGCCGGCGGCTTGCTTGCCTTCGCCCTGTCGTTTGACGAAGTATATGTGACGATCTTCACGGCGCCTCCGGGCGTCGACACGCTACCGATCTGGTTTATGAATCAGATGGGTCGACCAAACGAAGCCAACCAGGTGAACGTGGTTGCGACGGTAATTATTCTGCTCTCGCTGATTCCCGTGTACTTCTCACAACGGGTGTCTGCCAAGGCAGCACTGCAGCTCAAATAAGAGGGTGCGTCAGCGATCACGCAGAAAAACTCGCCTCACGAATGAGCGCGAGTAGACCATCAACATCAGCCTCGGTGGTGTCGAAGCTGCACATGAGTCGGACCTCGTTCACCCCCACCGGCCAATCATAAAAATGGTAACCGGTGCGGGCGTGAGCTGCGACCTCGGGCGGTAACGTCGCAAACACACCGTTTGATTCGGTTGCTTGGGTGACCGAGACACCGGCAGCGCCGTCGGCCTTGATCTGATCGAGGCCGACGCGTAGTCGAGTCGCCATCGCGTTACTGTGCTCGGCGGAACGCCGCCACAGGTCAGTGCCATAGAGGGCTTGCAACTGTGCTGAAATGAACCGCATTTTTGAGGCAAGCTGCATGTGATGCTTACGCAAAAAGTCGAGACCGTGCACCAGGTCCGGGTTCAGCACCACAATCGCTTCAGCCCCGATCAGTCCGTTCTTGGTACCACCGAGGCTCACGATGTCGGCACCGATCTCAGTAGAGATCTCTCGCAGCTCACAGTGAAGATGCACAGCGGCATTCGCCAGGCGTGAACCGTCAATATGGAGCAACATGTTGTTCTCGTGCGCAACGCGAGAAATGTCACGCAACTCGTCGACTGTGTAGGTCGTGCCAAGTTCGGTCGACTGGGCGAGTGACACTGCCAGTGGCTGCGCACGATGCTGATCGCCGGCAGCCCACACGACACTCTCCACATCAGCTGGAGTGAGTTTGCCGTTCACTGTTGCACAAGTCAGGAGCTTTACCCCGGAGGCTTTTTCGGGTGCGCCGCCTTCATCAACGTGAATGTGTGCGGTTTCGGTGCAGACGACGGCACCCCATCTTGGGAGCATTGCTGCGAGGCTCACAACGTTTGCGCCGGTGCCGTTAAACACTGGGTATGTCTCAGCTTGTGCACCAAAGAGGCGTTTCACTGTCTGGCCGAACTGTGCCGTGATCGGGTCCTCACCATACGCGCCAACATGGCCGACGTTTGCTGCGGTCAACGCTTCAAGAACTTCAGCGTGTGCGCCCGCGTAATTGTCCGAGGCAAAGCCGCGAATAAAAGGGGTGTCGTTTTCTTCGCTCATCACCCGGTTAGTCTAATACTGTCAACCAGTCAGGTAGTGAGAATGGGGAGTGTGGATCGTGTCAGTACGGGTCCTTGCGGTCGGCAAGAAACACGAGTCCTGGGTATCTGAAGGGATTACCCGGTACGACAAGCGCTTGCGCGGGCCTTGGAAATTGGACTGGCAGTTGCTCAAACACTCATCACGAGAACTCGAGCAGGCTCGTGCAGAAGAGTCCGACCGAATTCTCGACAAGCTCGGGGATGACTGGGTCATCGTGCTCGATGAGCGTGGAAACGAGTTCTCCTCACCGGGTATTGCCCGAGTCTTGCAAGAGGCGTTCGATGAGTCTCGGTCGGTGACTCTGGTGATCGGCGGGGCGTATGGCGTGGATGACCGGGTGCGCGCCCGCGCAAATGTGGTGTGGAGTCTGTCCCAGCTGGTGTTTCCTCATCAACTTGTGCGTTTGATTCTCACTGAGCAGATGTACCGCGCTGCCGAGATTGCTGGCGGGCGTCCATACCATCACGTGTAGTGCGTCAATAAATGTCGGTGGTGGCATCTAGCCTGCCGATATGACACTCATTCGACTCCAAGCCAGGCTTTCCCGCGGACGTAGACGTCGCGACTCTGCAGGGCAAGAGCGCACGCTTGACACGCAACAGGTCAGCAAGCCCGCGCCGGTGGCGGAAGCAGTGCCGGTGCCGTGGCAGGTGGAACGCGACCGTCATTTTCGCGTGCGTGCGCTCACCAATATCGGTGCTGAACCACTGCGCAGGGTGCGGCTCGTGCTGTGCGGCGGTACGCAGTTAGCACTCACGCTGCCGGCGTTGGTGAAACCGGGGGAGCGGCTGCAGATATGGGGCGACGCAGAGTCGTTCGCGGGCGCTGTCACCGAACCTGATGCGATGTGGGTGGTGCGCTGGGTTGACCAGCTGGAGAGGGAGCTCTTATGGCCGTTTCCGCCCAGTTAGCGTATCTGAGACTCGCTTGGCGGCTAGCTCTTCCCGTCGCGCGCCTGCCTGCGTGCCTCTTTCAACTGCCGGACTGTCAGTTGGTTCTCGACGTGCGGCACATCATTCTTGGTGACGTACTGCGTGAGGTTCGAAACAGAGATTTCGAGTGCGACCGCAATACGCACCAGGCTGTCGAGCCGGGGATTGCCTTGACCGCGTTCGATCTTGCCAATATTGCTGACGTTGATTTGAGTCAGGTGCGCCAGGTCATCTTGACTGATCGCGAGTTCACTTCTGCGTTCTTTAATGCGCCGCCCGACAGAGACGGCAGCGCGAAGCGAAGTCGGAACGGTCATGCATCCATGCTTCTAAACCTCAGATGTTGGCACCAGGGGTATTTCTACCCGGGGTATATACACACTATTTTGGTGCGATCTGCGGTTATACCTGGTCGGCGTCGAATCCGGGGCAAAAATTACGACTTTTCCCTAGATGTAGTGGTTGATGCGACACGCCGAGGCCATATGTGGGATCAAAAAAGTTTTTCGCTTGGGGATATGTGGACAACTATTCAAGAAGCGCGTAATTATGGGAAAAGTTGTCCCCAACGTGCCCCTCCGGATGGTGGAATTCGAGGGGATAATGACACTGGTGTAACTACATCATCTTGTGGTCGAGTTGAATGTGGTTCACTATATGTAGTGATTTTGAGTGAAAATACGAAATGAAGAAGAAGGGCGTAAATATGGCAATCACGGTCTACACCAAGCCATCCTGCGTACAGTGCAACGCAACCTATCGAGCTCTCGATAGCAAAGGCATTGAGTACAACGTGCTCGACCTGTCACAAGACGAATCAGCGCTTGAAGCCGTCAAAGAGCTCGGCTACCTGCAGGCACCTGTCGTGGTGACCGAAGAGGACCACTGGTCAGGCTTCCGTCCCGACAAAATCGACGAACTCGCAGGACGTTTGGTCTAACACGAAGTCTGTGCCGAATCGGGAGCAACGACGCTCCGTGTTTGGCATCCGCTTCCCTGTTTACTGAACCGCTCACGCGGTTACTGACCTACTGAGAACAGTAAATAGGGGAGCGTTTCGTGCAGAAACAATTCGTACGAAACCCCCACAACCTCAAAAAGATTCTCGCTAAGAACGGAGGGTGATGAGTGTGAGCAATCTGGTGTATTTCTCGAGCGTCTCGGGTAATACGCATCGATTTGTCGAAAAACTCGGCATTCCCGCTCAACGCATTCCGCTCTTTCCGAAAGAAGAATTTCTTGAAGTTGATGAACCTTATGTATTGATCGTCCCGACCTACGGCGGCGGTCCCAGCACAAGAGCCGTACCGAAACAAGTCATCAAGTTTCTGAACTGCGAGCATAATCGCAGTCTGATTCGGGGTGTGATTGCCGCCGGAAACACAAACTTTGGCGATGCGTTCGGGCTCGCAGGCGACATCATCGCCTACAAATGCAAGGTTCCCCACCTCTACCGTTTTGAAGTCTTCGGCACCGAAGACGATGTCCATGCAGTGAAAGAAGGATTGGAAAAGTTTTGGAAACAACAGTGATCGAGGCCGGACACGATTCTTCAAAGGTGAGCGATATGGACTATCACTCACTCAATGCCATGCTGAATCTGTACGACGAAGATGGCAAGATCCAGTTCGACAAGGATCGCGAAGCAGCTCGTCAGTACTTCCTGCAGCACGTGAACCAGAACACGGTCTTCTTCCACAACTTCGATGAGCGCCTGCGCTACCTGGTCGATAACGAGTACTACGAGAAAGAAACTCTCGAACAGTACCCCGAAGGCTACATCGAAGAACTCACCGACTACGCCTACAGCCTGAAGTTCCGGTTCCCGACGTTCCTCGGCGCCTTTAAGTTCTTCACCTCATACGCGCTCAAGACGTTTGACGGTGGCCGGTACCTCGAACGTTTCGAAGACCGTGTAGTCATGGTGGCCGTCGCGCTCGCACAGGGCGACCAGGCTCGTGCGAAGGAATACGTCGAAGAGATCATCTCTGGCCGATTCCAGCCGGCAACCCCAACGTTCCTGAACGCTGGTAAAGCTCAGCGCGGTGAATTCGTGTCATGCTTCCTGCTGCGCATCGAAGACAACATGGAATCAATTGCCCGTGCGGTGAACTCCTCACTTCAACTGTCCAAGCGTGGCGGCGGTGTTGCGCTGCTGCTGTCGAACCTTCGTGAAGTGGGTGCACCCATTAAGAAGATTGAAAACCAGTCTTCAGGTGTGATCCCGGTCATGAAGCTGCTCGAAGACAGCTTCAGCTACGCAAACCAGCTCGGCGCACGTCAGGGCGCCGGTGCGGTCTACCTTTCGGCACACCACCCTGACATTCTGCGATTCCTTGACACCAAGCGTGAAAACGCGGACGAAAAGATCCGCATTAAGACGCTGTCACTCGGTGTCGTGGTGCCAGACATCACCTTCGAACTAGCCAAGCGTGGCGAAGACATGTACCTCTTCTCGCCATACGATGTCGAGCGTGTGTACGGCATGCCGTTCTCCGAGGTGCCCATCACCGAGAAGTATTACGAGATGGTTGACGACGCACGCATCTCGAAAACGAAGATCAACGCACGCCAGTTCTTCCAGACAGTCGCAGAGATCCAGTTCGAATCGGGCTACCCGTACATCGTGTTCGAAGACACCGTGAACAAAGCGAACCCGATCAAGGGCCGCATCAACATGTCGAACCTGTGCTCCGAAATTCTGCAGGTCAACACCCCGACCACGTACAACGCTGACCTCAGCTACGACCAAATCGGTAAAGACATCAGCTGCAACCTTGGCTCCATGAACATCGCCAAGATGATGGACGGCGACAACTTCGCCGGCAGTGTTGAATCGGCGATTCGCGCGCTCACCGCAGTCAGTGACATGAGTCATATCTCGTCAGTGCGTTCGATTGAAGACGGAAACGACCGGACCCATGCGATCGGCCTCGGCCAGATGAACCTGCACGGCTACCTCGCACGTGAACGAATTCACTACGGTAGCGAAGAAGGCATCGATTTCACCAACATCTACTTCTACACGATCCTGTTCCACGTACTGGCTGCGTCGAACACGATTGCGAAAGAACGCGGAACCGCGTTTGAAGGGTTTGAAGACTCGAAGTATGCCTCAGGTGAATTCTTCGATAAGTACACCGAAGAAGCCTGGGAATCAGCCACTGCGCGCGTGCGTGAACTGTTCGCAGAGGCAAACGTTCACATTCCGACGCAGGAAGACTGGCTTGAGCTGAAAGCACGAGTGCAAGAGCACGGTATCTACAACCAGAACTTGCAGGCTGTGCCGCCAACCGGTTCGATCTCATACATCAACAACTCAACCTCATCGATCCACCCGATCGCATCAAAGATTGAGATTCGTAAAGAGGGTCGCCTCGGTCGTGTGTACTACCCGGCACCGTTCCTCAACAACGACAACCTTGAATACTACGAGGATGCGTACGAGATCGGTCCTGAAAAGATCATCGACACTTATGCTGCGGCAACTCAGCACGTCGACCAGGGTCTGTCACTGACCCTGTTCTTCAAGGACACAGCCACTACGCGTGATGTGAACCGTGCCCAGATCTACGCATGGCGCAAGGGCATCAAGACGATTTACTACATCCGTCTGCGCCAGCTTGCACTTGAAGGAACCGAAGTTGAGGGCTGCGTCAGCTGCATGCTGTAGCCCGTTTCGAGATCCACACCCGGTAACTATCATGGGGTGTGGATCTCGTCATAGACAGAACTGGAGCCCGGTACGGGCTCACAAACCAGCAGTAGAGGAATCATGACACCGTCTGAGAAATTGAAGCTCGTCGACTACGTCCAGGCGATCAACTGGAACAAGATCGAAGACGAAAAAGACGTCGAAGTATGGAACCGTTTGGTCAACAACTTCTGGCTCCCCGAAAAGGTGCCGCTGTCAAACGACGTCCAGTCGTGGGCAACGCTCACCGAAGATGAAAAACTGATGACCATGCGCGTGTTCACGGGGCTCACCCTGCTCGACACGATCCAGGGCACCATCGGTGCGGTTTCACTCATTCCCGATGCGCTCACCCCGCACGAAGAAGCCGTGTACACCAACATCGCGTTCATGGAATCGGTGCATGCAAAGAGCTACTCGTCGATCTTCTCGACCCTGTGCTCCACACCAGAAATCGAAGATGCCTTCCGCTGGTCAACTGAGAACGAATACCTGCAGAAGAAGGCGCAGATCATCGTGGACTACTACCACGGTGATGACGCACAGAAACGAAAAGTAGCATCAACGCTGCTCGAATCGTTCCTGTTCTATTCGGGCTTCTATGCGCCGATGTACTGGTCGAGCCGGGCAAAGCTCACCAACACGGCCGACCTGATTCGCCTCATTATTCGTGACGAGGCCGTGCACGGGTACTACATCGGCTATAAGTATCAGCAGAACATGGCTACGGAGTCACCTGAGCGTCAGGAAGAGCTCAAGGACTACACGTATTCGCTGCTGTACGAACTCTACGAGAACGAGGTGAAGTACACGCAAGACCTCTACGATCCGCTCGGTCTTACCGAAGACGTGAAGAAGTTCTTGCACTACAACGCCAATAAGGCGCTCATGAACCTCGGCTACGAGCCCATGTTCCCGAAGGACGTCACCGACGTGAACCCGGCTATCCTGTCGTCACTGTCACCAAACGCCGACGAGAACCACGACTTCTTCAGTGGTTCAGGCTCGTCATACGTTATTGGCAAGGCAGAAGTCACCGAAGACGAAGACTGGGACTTCTAAGGACCATCATTAGAAAGTTCCCTGAACACCTGTTTAAGCCCCGGGCCCGCACTTTTGCGAGCCCGGGGCTTTGGTATAACTAGTCTTAGAGCGGTGAACCAAGCAAGGTTAAGGTCTGAACATTCCGAGAGTCGTTCTGGTGGTCGGCTAGGAAACCTCATCACTAATAGCGCCCAGGTTGGCTCTGTGCCCGATGGCCCTTTACTAGATAATCATGCGCTTTTTCCAACTCGCCCAATCGAAACGCAGCTACTGGATTACCCCGAATCTGATTCTGCCGATCCCATACGCGTTGTACTCGTAGATTGTGTTCCCCGTCGTAGCTGCGGCATTGGTTCGTCATCTCACGAATAATACGTCCTGGAAGAAGACCGGCCGTGAAACCAGCGACGGCACGGTCGTAGGAGAAACAGAGAGCAAACAACTCACGGCCTGACTCATGTAGCGAGTAGATTAGTAGCTCGAGATACACGTACGGAGAAAGCGACGGCAAGGCGGTGAACAAACCTATGCGTGAAAAACGCAGGGTCGACACCCGTGACGAAGCACAAGCGGCTTTGAGCGTGCGGGTACTCACGCCCGGATATTTCGCGTTCGTTATGGCAACAGGGATTGTGTCAGTTGGGGCTCATCTGCGTAACTACGAGACCCTCGCGACAATTCTCTTAACCCTTGCGATCATCGGCTACGTGGTGCTGATCGTTTTGAATGTTTGGCGATTTGTGTCTCACCGCACAGCGATGACTACAGACTTCACGAACCCCCTACGGGCATTTGGGTTCTTCACCTTCGTCGCAGCAACGAATGTGATCGCTGCTGCACTTGTCGGTAACGGTCAGGTGCTGATCGCCTGCGTCCTTCTTGTGGTTTCGCTCCCAGTCTGGATCGTGCTTGGCTATGCAATTCCATGGGTTGCGGTTCTCAGAAACGAGCATCGACCGATGCTCGATCGTGCTCACGGCAGTTGGTTTATTTGGGCGGTCGCCAGCCAATCGGTCGCCGTTGTCGCGGCAGATCTTCAACCATTCGTCCCCAGTATGAATAGCGCGCTCGCCATTATTGCTGTGATCAGCTGGTCGGTGGGGCTGTTCCTGTACGGGCTGTGTGGAATATGCGTCATGCTGAGGCTCATGATGTACCCGCTCAATCCAGAAGACTTTGACCCAACGTATTGGGTTGCGATGGGGGCGCTCGCCATTTCAGTCGTTGCAGGTGCTCGTATTGTTGAAATGGACGCGGCACCAGTCATCGATGCAACTCGGGGAGTCATCGCCGGCACGTCGGTGATTCTCTGGGCATTCGCTGCGTGGCTCATCCCCGCGCTGCTTGCGGTCGGGATATGGCGACATTTTTTCCGGTCGGTGCCCCTCTCGTATGAATCATCACTCTGGAGTATGGTCTTCCCGTTTGGAATGATTGCGGTCGCAGGTATGTACCTCGATCGTGCAGTAGATCTGCCTATCGTTGGCTACTTTGGTGAGGCTTGGTTCTGGGTGGCATTACTTGCATGGACGCTCACCGCAGCTGCGATGGTGATGAACGTTGCCGGGCGAGTAAAGGCACTCACTACCACTGTTCGGACCCAGTGATTTCGCTATGATCGGATATATCGGTCTGCAAAGATTGAACGTGAGTTTATACAGAACAGTGCAGGACAGGTTTTTGCGCTGCTCACGGCTCCGCCCACCTAATTTTTGACCATCCGCGCGAAGCGCGCACGAAACGGTTCCTTGAAAGGGTTTCCTCAATGAATGATGCTGCTCTGGCTGTAATCGGCTGCGGAACTATCGGAAGTATGGCTTTCTGGCAGGCCAGCAAGAAGACCGACTCAGTTGTCGCCTTCGAGGCAGAAACCCCTGGTCACGCAGAGTCAGCGGTTGGTGGCGACAGCAGGCTGTTCAGGGTGTCCTCCCGCGGTACAACTGAATACCATTCGATGCTTCAGAATGCGAGAAAGGGTTGGCTGAGTCTAGAAGAGGAAAGCGGTAAGTCCATATTCAACAAATGTGGCGGCCTCTACCTTGGCGATCCAGACGGAGATTACCTTCCTGATCTACTCAGGTCGATACGCCGAGGTGGGATTGAGCACGAACAGTTAAGTAAATCTGAAATTCAGGAGCGCTTCCCCCAACACCGTCTTGAAGATGGAGAAGCTGGGATCTTTGAACCCTCAGCGGGGTTCTTGAAAACGCATGAAGCAGTAGCGGCTGCAGTAGACGTAGCAGAATCGAACGGTGCACGAGTGCAGACACATGCGCCGATCGACGCAATCGAAGAAACCCGCAACGGCGTAAAACTCATTTCTGGCAACAACAGCTGGACAGCCGACAAAGTTCTCATTGCTGCCGGTGCAGGTTCACAACATTTGCTCCCAGAGAGTATTCGGACTGAAACACACATACGGCGAATCTTTCTAACGTGGTTTTTGATGAACACGAGTAGTCCGGAACACTTCCGTCCAGACCAATTCCCTATATTTGTACATATTTTGGGCAAAATGTCGATGTATGGTGCGCCATCGATTGACGACTACATGGTCAAAGCAACACTCGATGACCGATCGAAGCCCGTTGACGAAGTTCGCGGAGCAATGCACACGCTCTCGCAGGCTGAGAAGTTGGAAACCGAAGAAACTATTCGGCAGTTCCTCCCCGGACTCAATCCAAGTATTGCCCGAATCGGAGTGTATTCCGACCTCTACAGCAGCGATAACAGAGCTTTCGTTGGTCGATTGCCGGGAACCGAACGGCAGTTCATAGCTACGGGTTTCTCGGGCATTGGTTTCAAGATGGCAAGCGAAGCAGGCCGAGCAATTGCTGAGCAAATCTTTGGCGATGACGATGCGGTGCCAACCTATTGGAGCCCCTCACGAGTGAGTTAGATCGCATGAGCACGCTCGGGCTCAGTCTGAGAAGATCTGGCCTGAACCGGATGTGGTTCAGGATGGGCTCTTGCGCGCGTGAGAAATCATCGGGATGATGAATGAAACCTTCGACTTCTAGGAGCGCAACAATGAAGCTGCCTGACTCATTGCCCACACATGTCACGCTGGAGCCTACGGGTGTAGAGATTCCTGCAAATGTGCCAACCCACTGGTACAACATTCAGGCCGACCTGCCAGAACCTTGCCCTCCTGCGCTGAACCCGCAAACGCGAGAGCCTTTGACACCTGATGACCTCGCCCCGCTGTTTCCTATGGGCCTGATCGAACAGGAAGTTTCCACCGAACGAGAAATTGAAATTCCCGAAGTTGTTCGTGAAGTGTACGCAACCTATCGCCCGGCGCCGCTGCGACGGGCGGTTCGGCTCGAACGCGCACTGGGAACGCACGCGGAAATCTACTTCAAGTTTGAAGGCAACAACCCGATCGGGTCACACAAAGCGAACTCGGCGATTCCGCAGGCCTATTACAATGCCCGCGAAGGAATTACTCGCCTGACAACTGAAACCGGTGCTGGACAGTGGGGTTCTGCGCTCGCCATGGCTGCAGCAATGTTCGGGTTGAAGGCTGAAGTGTGGCAGGTGCGCGCCTCATTCGAGTCAAAACCGTACCGTCGCATGTTGATGGAAAGTTATGGCGCAACCTGTGTGTCATCGCCCTCAAACCTCACCGCAGTTGGGCGTGAACTGTTGCAAAAAGACCCCAATACGACTGGCAGCCTTGGAATGGCAATCGCGGAAGCTGTTGAAGCTGCGGTAGAAGATCCACACACCCACTACACGCTCGGGAGCGTACTGAACCATGTCACCCTGCACCAGAGTGTGATCGGCATTGAAGCGCTCGACCAGATGCAGGAACTCGCTGGTGGTGGGCCGGACATTATCTTCGGCTGTGCGGGCGGCGGTTCAAACCTGGGCGGCCTAGCCTTCCCTGCTATCGGCAAGGCGCTTCGTGACGGGTCGAAACTTCGTGTAGTTGCGGCAGAGCCTGAAGCGTGCCCGTCACTGACACAGGGCGAGTACCGGTACGACAACGGTGACGTTGCGGGGCTCACGCCGCTGCTGAAAATGCACACGCTCGGTCGTGACTTTGTTCCTGACCCGATTCACGCCGGAGGATTGCGCTACCACGGTATGGCACCTCTGGTCAGTCACGCCGTGAACCTCGGCTACATGGACCCGATCGCAGTGTCCCAAGAAGATACCTTCCAGGCAGGGCTGTTCTTTGCACGTAGCGAAGGGGTGCTGCCTGCGCCGGAATCAACACACGGCATTGCAGCGGCCCTTGAACATGCGAAAACAGCTGAGACTGGCGAAAAGATTTTGATCGGGGTGTCCGGAACCGGCCAGCTCGATCTGCCCGCTTACGCAGCCTTCTTGTAACCTGCACGTCGACGCATCACCACGAACATCACAAATGCGATGAGCGTGGTGACTGCAGCGACGAACGTGGGCGACCTGAAACCTAGCCCCAGGGCTACGACACTGCCGCCGAGTGCAGCGCCGAGTGCGTTACCGATATTGAATGCTGAGTGCACGATGGCGCCGCCTAGGGCAGGAGCCCCATGCGCTGCATCCATCAGCAGTACCTGAATGGATGGCAGCAGCGACGAAGACACAAACGCGATCGCATAACTGGGAAGACCAATCAGTAAGACAAGTGTCGTGTTGAGGTCAGCGAGTCGGCCGCCAACGAGGTTGCCGATGGTCATGCCGAGACCGATCGCTGCAAGCACCCATGCCACCCAGGTCAACGGTAAGCCAGCGAGTTCGGTCACCATCGGTGAGACGTAGCTGTACAGCGCGAAATACCCGGTCAAGGCGATCGATGCAAAGATTGCGAGCATCCACACTTTGGAGCGACGGAAAATCTTGAGCTCCGCACGAGGAGAGCGAACCGCATGGTCTTTCTCTGGCGGAAGAGTGAAAAAGATCGCGAGAGTTGCGGCCGCAAAAATACCAGCGATCGCGAGAAAAGCGATGCGCCAACTCATCACTTGACCCAGGGCCGTCACGACCGGCACGCCCAGCAGGTTCGCGACGGTTAACCCCGACAAGACGATGGCTACACCTTGCCCGCGTTTACCGGGGCCCATAATGGTCGCGGCAACAATTGGCGTGACCCCAAAATAGGCGCCGTGGGGGACTGCAGCAAGAAAACGTGCAATCAGCGCGATTTCAAACGTTGGTGCGAGCGCGCTCACAACGGTGAACACTGTGAAGCTTGCAGCAAAACCAACGAGCGCAGCGCGGTATGAGATCTTGGCCGTCAGCACGGCTAAAAGCGGCGCACCCAGCACCACGCCCACCGCGTATGAGGTGATCAAGAGGCTGCTTTTCCCCAAGGCTTGATCAGGGTGGATGGCATATAGGTTGGGGAGGAGGTCGCGAGTGATTTCAGGGAGTAACCCCATTGATGCAAACTCAGTCGCGCCGATACCGAAACCGCCGAGCGCGAGCGCGAGAAGCGCGAACCAAATCTGCCTCCGAGTCATCGGACGCACCCCACTCTCTCTACGACACCAAACAATTCAGTCTATGTGAAAGATCGCCCCTCGGGAAAAGTCGACTACGATCGATACGTGCCCCAGTCCCAATTTCGACTCACGAGGCGCGGCCGCCTCGTCACCACTATCACTGTGCCAGTACTGCTGTTGTTGCTGTACACGCTCGTTGTGGGAGTGACTCCGCTTCCCCACTTGCAGCCAGAACTCACCAGTGAAGCAACCGCTGCAGCGGCTGGCAGCGATGAACTAATCACCGCTGCTGTCGCTCAGACGGGGAAACCACAGGCTGTTGCTTGGGCCGAGGATGGCAAAATCACGCAGCAGTGGAAGTCGACGGATGAAAAAATTCCGATGGCGAGCATCACGAAAGTAGTGACTGCGCTTGCCGGGTTAGAGAAGCAGCCGGTGGAGGCCGGCACCGACGGCGCCACCTATACCGTCACCGAAGAAGACGTGAATTTACTGCAGGACGTGTGGGCGCAAAATGGGACCTGGGAGGACGCGATTCCCGGGCAAGAGCTCACCACTCGGCAACTGTTTGACCTGATTCTGCTGACCTCAGCAAACAACTACGCGCTCTCGTACGCAACATGGGTGTTTGGTGACAATGCCACGTACGTAAAAGAAGCAAACGCGTGGCTGAAAGCGAACGGCATGAATGACACGATCGTGTATGAGCCGAGCGGACTCGATGAACGCAACACGTCAACAGTTGGTGACCTGCTGAAACTCGGCGCGATCGCTGTGAATGACCCGTTCCTGTCGGACGTGATCGATGATGCGACAGCCGAAATTCCAGAAATCGGGGAAATAGAAAATACGAACACGCTAGTTCGAAAGGGCAATGCGATCGGCGTGAAAACTGGTATGACCGAATCTGTCGGATACAACCTGCTTGCCGCAGCTGAACAAGTGCGCGACGATCGTACCTTCACAATGATCGCGGTTGCACTCGTGTCAGATGAGGTGTCTGAACGAAACGAACGAACTCGTGACCTGTTGGACGCTGCGCGTGCGACGACTGACTGGCAGACACTGCTTGAACCCAAAACCACAGTCGGACATGTGGTGACCTGGGATGGTCAGCGCGTGGATCTTGTCACCACAAACGAGAAGAACAGGTCGAGTTCATTGCTGCCTGACGAACAGGCAAAAATGACCACCGAAGTTGATGAGATCACCGGTGGGTACTCCGGCGGTAAAGTCGGAACAGTGACAATCAGCGACCCAGCCGGCAAACGTCACGTCTCGGTCGTGCCCGCAGGCACAATCGCCGACCCCGGTTTCGGCTGGCGCTTCACACACCCAGGCATCGTGTTAGGTTTTACGCACCCGAAAGAATCGACTGACGCAGCTGCTCACTAAGCGAAGCTTTCAAGTAACGCTTCAATCGCAGACATTGACATGTCGAGGCTTCGCGGAGAGCGGTCCAATTCACGTTCCATCGTGAGCATAAAAGTGGCCCCAAATAGTGCGACAGCGAGAGACTCAGCGTCGGGTTTCGACGCTGGTTCATGTTCGGCAATCAGAGCGGTCGTGAGCTCGGTGAGCCGGCCAAGGAGCCGGCCGCGCTGTTCGACCATGATGGGGGATGCTCCGGTGCTGGGTCGCCACATCTCTGCGAGCGCGAGACGCGCGAAACCGGGCGTCTCTTCAAGAAACTCGAGCGCCGCACGTACGCTTCGCACGATCAGGTCGTGTACGGGGATATCGTCTGTGAGCTGATCCACCCGATCAAGCATTTGATCAACGCCGTAACGCAGGAGACTATCGACCATGGACCGTTTTGAACCAAAGTTGTAGTAGACGCTCCCTTTGGCCACACCGGCTTTCGCCGCAACCTCATCAACGGTGGTGGCTGTCGGGCCTTTTTGGCTCATGATTTCCATCGCGGCACGAAACAGTTTTGCTTTGGTCTGTTCAGTGCGGACGGGGCGTCGGCGAATAGGCATATCGTGTTTCACTGTTTAGATCGCAATCTCAGGCTGGAGGTCTTTGAGTTTCCAGGTGCGGCTGCGGCGCGCACCGATGTAGCTCAGTATGAGTCCGATGATGAGGAAACCCACGAGAATGGCTGCGAGTGACCACACGGACTGTTCGGCAACACCGAAACTGAGCCTACGTACTCCGGTCAGAGCGTAACCCATCGGGAGTATCGAATGCAGCATTTTGAAGCCGCCCGGCAGAGTTTCGACCGGCATCATGCCTCCCGCGGTCACCAACTGTAAAATAAGAAGTACGAGGGCGATGAGCTTTCCTGGTGCGCCAAGCAGTGCAATTAGGCCGTGTACAAGCGCAGAAAAGACGAGCGCGGTAAGCATAAACAAGCCAAGCAGCGCGATCGGATGCGCCATCTCATAGTCGAGTCCGAATCGCAGGGCGATCCACACGAACACTGACTGGGCTAGACCGAGTAAAGCGTAGGGAAGCCATGAGCCGAGTGCGATTTTAAAGCTTGACGTGTTGGACGCAAGCGCGCGCGTATTGAGCGGGTGCAGGAACTGTCCCAGAATGAGCACACCGATCCATAGTGACAGCACGGTGAAGAAGGGTGCCATCCCTTCGCCGTAGGTGCCTGCCTCAGCGAGTGATGCGTCTTTCGTCTCGACGGGATTCGACATGACCTGCGACACATCGGTCTTTTTGCCGTCAGACAGTGACGGTATTTCGTCAGCGCCCGACGCTAACTCGCTTGCCAGGGTGCTGCTTCCGGTCTCGAGCTTGTGAGACCCGGATTCGAGCTGTCCCGCGGCATTTGAGAGGGTGGATCCACCCTCGGCGGCGGTGGTTGCTGCGGTGCTGAGATCGTGTGCACCTTGCGCGGCTTGCTGTTGACCATCAAGTAATCGGTTCGAACCCGATTCGAGTTCGGCAGTACCATGCGAGAGTTTTCTGGCTCCTGACGAGAGGGCGGAGGTTCCTCGTGCGAGGGTGTCGGCTCCGGCGGTGAGTTCGGTAGTTTTCTCCCGGAGGGTGCTGGCTCCTTCGTGCAAGTTCTTGCTCTGCGTCTCGAGGGTGGCCGTGCCTTCTGCGAGTGTCTTGGCACCATCATTCAGCTGCGAAACGCCGCCGAGAAGCTGTGATATTTCGGCGGCACCTTCGCTGACCCCGTCGGTGATGCAGGAAGAGTCTTGGAGCTGGGTTACCAGATCTCGCAGGTTTTCGAGCGCGGTGGTGTCGCGTCCTTCTGCTGCCGCATCAGAAATAAGCTGATTGATCTGATCGAGAGTTTCTTCAGTGTCGACGTTCTGTGCGATGGAGTGTATGTCTTCGCACGTTTGTGTGAGGCCTGCGGCGGCTTCGGGCAGGGGAGACGTCTCGAGCTTCGTGTTGAGTTCGCTGAGCCCTGCAGATATTTCGTGTGCGCCGGCATCTAACTCGCCTGCGCCGTCGACGAGACGGTCCGTGCCCGCTGCGAGCTCTACTGCGCCATCGGAGAGCAGGTGGCTGCCTGATGCGAGGGATTGGGCGCCGGTATCGAGCTCGTGCACTGACGAATTGAGTCGCTGTGCGCCGCCGTTGAGTGTCCCGATAGCTGTCGCGGCAGTTTTTTGCCCGGAAACCAGTTGGTCTTCGGCATTCGCGAGTGACTGTGCGCCGTCACTGATCTGGGTCAAGCCGTCCGATAGGGTGGCGACACCATCTGAAAATTCGCCTAGGCTTGAAGTGAGCTGGCTCGCGCCGTTATGGAGTTCGGACGCTCCGTCTGCCGCTTCATCAAGACTGTCACCAATGGTGTTGAGGTTTGTGAGCAGTGAATCAGCGGTGGTCTCACCAACCTCGTGAGCGAGCGTGTCACGAATCTCGGTCGAAGCGGTGCTCACGATATTGCTCAGAATGTAATTGTTTGCATCGTTCGTGATGAACGTGAGCTGCGCGGCCTGTGCCTCACCGTCCGCGGTGAGCGCGGCTTCAGGTGAGGTGAGGTCCTGTGAAAAATTGGGGCCGATAACGAGGGCGAATGCACGCTGTCCGGACTGAACCTGCTCGCGTGCCTCATGAGCGGTTGGGGTTTCTTTCCAGTCGAAAGAGTCCGCGTCGATGAGCTCATCTGCGAGATCTCGCCCGTAGTGTTCGTCGGGGTCGTCAGTGCCGCGGTCGTTCATAACAAGCGCCGCTGGGACGCGATCCACAGACCCATAAGGATCCCAGTTGGACGTTAAGTACAGGCCTGAGTACAGCAGTGGGATGCACATCAGCACAAACATGACCAGGAGTGGAAACGGGCGTCGAATGAAGCGACCGATTTCTGCGGCGGTGCTGCGAAATACTGTCATTGGTAAAGCTCCTCAGAAACCTCGTGCGTCACCGCAATCACAATGCGGCCAGTCGAGGCGAGTTGTTGAAGTTCGTGTGTCACGTCCTCACGGTCCTGCTGGGAAATGCAGTTTCGGTAAGGCGTATCGAAGACGACGATTTCTGCGGTGCGGTCGGCTTCAGTAATTGCGCACATCAGGCGTATGCGTTGCCGCACTGAGAGGTCAATGCCGAGGGGTTTACGACCCAATTGAGCATTTCTTTGGGTGAGTGATGTGAGGCGGTGACGTGTAAAAAAGTTGCGCGGGGAAGGGCCTGGTTGGTAAGCCAAAAGTTCACGCGCATATGCCGCGGCCTGACGCATGTCTTCAAGCTCGTTGACCCCAGGACTGTCGACGATGACCGCACGGCCGGTGAGGGCGTGGCCATCGGAACAGGTAATCGTCCCTGAGGAAGCGCGTAAATGTGCGCTCAACGTAAGACTGAGCGCAGTTGCCGCAGCCGGGGACGGCATCGCAATACATGTGAGCTCACCGGCTCTTGCTTCGAACGAAATGTTTGAGGCAAGAGGAATTGCGTGCCCGGGGAGGGTGAGGTCGTGAATGAATAACTGCACACCACATATGTTAATCAAACTGACCAGTCAGTGCAAATAGAATTTTGAGACCAACCATTTGTTTCCTGAGTGGCAGGAGTAGCCTGAGAGAAACGACAGTATCGACATCGGAGGTAGACATGGCAGTGACAGTACGTGACGTGGAAGCCAGCGACCGTGAGGCCTGGGGGAAACTCTTCGAGGGGTACCGAGCGTTCTACGAGAAGCCAGATGACCCAGCCGTAGTCGAAGAAGTCTGGGGTTGGTTGACTGATCCCTGGCATGAGGTGCGCGGCGTCGTGGCCGAGCTTGACGGGGTCGTGGTGGGCATTGGCCACTATCGCGCGTTTGCTCGCCCAGTTGTCGGCGGCGCGGGAATTTGGCTCGATGACTTGTTCACTTCGGAGGCAGCGCGCGGACACGGTGCTGCAACTGCGATCATTGACAAAGTCTCAGAAATTGCGGTTGATGAAGGCGCAAATCTCGTGCGTTGGATTACCGCGGAAGACAATGAAGCCGCACGAAAGGTATATGACAAAATCTCGACGAAGACCGCGTGGGTGACGTATGACAAGGACCCGCACGCGAGTGAATAAGTGCCATAACAAGAGCGAGTGAGGTGACCCGGGGTCCTTCACTCGCTCTTGTTGGGTGACTGGTGAGTCCTAGATCAGTGCGCGGACACGAACGGAAAGGCACGTGGGGCAACCCTCGAGCTTTTCATATTCCGAAATTGCGACTTCGGTGACGTCGTACCCGAGATCGCGAATCATTTCCGCAGTCTTCGGGGCAGATGCGGAAATCAGCATGTGTGTCTCGCTCAAGCACACAACTGCCGCACCGTGTGCCTCGGGAACCGGGAGAAATCGTTCGAACATGTCGGTGTTGTCGACATAGTCTGCGAACCCGATCACGGTACCGTCTGGCAGAGCGGTGACCGCGGTCTTGAGATGGAGCACTTTATTGACCGGAACTGTCACGACCGTGGCGCCAAGCGGGGTGAGGTATTTGCGCAGCTGGCGTATGCCTTCGGCGTTCGTTCGGCCGCCGCGACCCACATAGACCGTGTTGCCAATTTTTAGAATGTCACCACCGTCGAGAGTGCCGGGTGCTTGAATTTCTACGATCGGGCAACCCAGATCTTCGAGCACCTTGCGGGTGCCTGCGGTTTCAGGTTTGCGGCTATCGGCGCCAGGGCGACTGATGACCGCGACGTTTTTGAACATGACGACAGTGTCTTCTATAAAGACAGAATCGGGGCAGTCGTCGGCTGCCTCGACTTCGATCGTTCGCCAGCCAGCATCTTTGAGGGCGCTGACGTAGCCCCGCCATTGCGCTCGAGCCACATCAAGGTCGACCGAAACCTTTTCGATGTTGTCGACAATGCCGTCATCCAGCAGTGAACTGGGTTGGCGTACGAGTGCGATACGTGACATATGGCTCTAGCTCCTCTGAAGTGGTAATCCGACCAGTTTACTGCGTACGAGAGGTCCAATGTTCATATCTGAGTATTCCCCGTGACTTGAGTCGGGTTCGCTCAAGTTTGTAAGAAAGTGGTAAACTTGAGTCAGTTAAGCTCAAGTTTGAGGTGAGGTGCGTGAACCCACCTCGCTACTCAGTACAAAGGAGGCGCCGGATGCAACAGCAGCAGGCCGAAGAACAACAGAGCGCCCTTGAACAATTCGGGATTAACCTCACCGAAGTCGCTCGACAGGGAAAGCTCGACCCGGTCATTGGACGTGACCAAGAGATTCGTCGTGTCAGTCAGGTACTGACACGACGCACGAAAAACAACCCCGTGCTCATTGGAGAACCAGGAGTCGGGAAAACCGCAGTCGCGGAAGGGCTCGCGCAACGCATTGTCGCCGGTGACGTTGCAGAATCACTCAAAGACAAAGAGCTCATTTCGCTCGACATTTCAGCCATTATTGCCGGCGCAAAATACCGCGGCGAATTTGAAGAACGCATGAAAGCCGTTCTGCAAGAAATTAAAGAGTCAGACGGCAATATCATTACCTTTATTGACGAACTGCACGTACTCATGGGAGCCGGCGGCGGCGAATCATCCGTCGCAGCCTCGCAAATGTTGAAACCGATGCTTGCGCGTGGCGAACTCCGATTGATTGGTGCCACCACGCTCAATGAATATCGTGAATACATTGAGAAAGATGCCGCACTCGAACGGCGCTTCCAGCAGGTATATGTGGGAGAGCCCAGTGTTGAAGACACGATCGCGATCTTGCGTGGCCTGAAAGAGCGGTATGAAGCGCACCACAAAGTCACCATTTCAGACTCGTCACTTGTAGCGGCCGCTGCGCTGTCCAACCGCTACATCACCTCACGACAACTACCCGATAAAGCAATTGACCTGATTGATGAAGCCGCAAGCCGGCTCCGCATGGAAATTGACTCAGCGCCAAACGAGATCGATGAACTGCGTCGCATTGTCGACCGGCTCAAACTTGAAGAGCTCGCGCTGAAAAAAGAAAAAGACGAAGCGTCAAAAGAACGTCTCATCGCGTTACGCGACCAACTCAGCGAGCGTCAAAACGAGCTCGACGGTCTTGAGACTCGATGGGAACAAGAACGTGCTGGCCTCAACCGCGTCGGCGACCTCCGCGGTCAACTCGACGAACTGCGTATGCGTGCCGACCGCGCCCAGCGTGAAGGAAACCTCGAGCAAGCATCGAAACTCCTCTACGGCGAGATCCCAGTAATTGAAAAAGAACTCCGCGAAGCCGAACACGCTGAAAACACCGGTGAAGACCGCATGGTGAATGAACAAGTCACCGACGAAGACATTGCCGCAGTTGTGGCAGCATGGACCGGTATTCCAGTTGGAAAGCTACTGCAAGGCGAAACCGAGAAACTACTCGCGCTTGAAGCCGAGCTCGGGAAACGATTGGTCGGGCAAGATGAAGCGGTGCGCGCTGTGTCTGACGCCGTTCGACGCACACGGGCAGGTATTGCTGACCCGAACCGGCCGACCGGGTCGTTCCTGTTCCTCGGACCGACCGGCGTTGGTAAGACCGAATTAGCCAAGTCGCTCGCAGACTTCCTCTTCAACGACGAACATGCGATGGTGCGCATCGACATGTCGGAGTACGGAGAAAAACACTCAGTGTCGCGACTGGTCGGGGCCCCGCCCGGGTACATCGGCTATGAACAAGGCGGACAACTCACTGAAGCAGTGCGCCGCAGACCCTACTCAGTTGTGCTGCTCGATGAGATCGAGAAAGCCCACTCGGAAGTGTTTGACGTGCTCCTCCAAGTTCTTGACGATGGACGGCTCACCGATGGCCAAGGAAGAACCGTCGACTTCAAGAATGTCATCTTGATCTTGACCTCAAACCTGGGAAGTCAGTACTTGATCGATCCGGACATGATCTGGAAAGACAAAGAAGACGCCGTCCGTGAAACGGTGCGACGGGCCTTCAAACCTGAATTTGTGAACCGACTCGACGAGATGGTGATCTTCCACCCGCTCACCGAAGAGAACCTGGCACAAATCGTCGAATACTCGATTGATCATCTACAAGACCGGCTCAGTGAGCGTCGCTTGACCGTTGGCGTCACACCCGCCGCCCGATCGTGGCTCGCCGCACGCGGGTACGACCCGATCTATGGTGCACGCCCGCTGCGTCGATTGATGCAACGTGAAATTGATGACCGACTCGCACGTGCGCTCCTTGCAGGCGACATCCGTGACGGCGACGCCGTGCGTGCCGATGTTACCGACGACGGTGATGCGCTGAAGATAGAATCCGTCGAACTGTAGCCAGCACGAGAGAGCCCGGCTCAGGAAGAACCATTCCTGAACCGGGCTACCTGCGTCGTCAGGCGAGGTGCGGTTCTCGGTGCGCCACCCGCATAGTGAGACAATGAGGGGGTGACTGAAAATAACCCGCACCCCGAACGATCCACCTTCGGCGTTGGCCCGTGGCAAGGCGAATGGCCCACCGAAGACTTTTATGACCCGGAACTGCTCGAAAACGGTGACAGCAGAAATGTAGTTGACCGATATCGGTACTGGAAAATGGAAGCCATCGTCGCCGACATTGATCAAACGCGGCACACCTTTCATGTCGCGATCGAAAACTGGCAGCACGATATGAACATCGGGTCAATTGTGCGCAGCGCGAATGCCTTCGCTGCAGACACTGTGCACATCGTGGGACGACGGCGTTGGAACAAACGCGGAGCGATGGTCACTGATCGCTATCAGCATGTCGTGCATCGCGAAAATATTGCGGATCTCGCCGAATGGGCGCGAGCGGAAGGCATTCCGATTATTGCGATTGATAATGTTCCCGGCTGTGTGCCAATGGAAACATTTGAATGGCCAGAGCGCTGTGTCATGGTGTTTGGGCAAGAAGGACCGGGACTGACTGATGAAGCAATTGACGCAGCAGATGCAGTCGTTGAGATCACGCAATACGGTTCAACCCGTTCAATAAACGCGTCAGCAGCAGCCGCAGTATCCATGTATTCGTGGGTGCTGCAGCATTCGAAAACTGAGGTATCTATTGACTAAGACTCAAACCGGACGGTTACGAAACTTATTACCTTCTCGGGCCGACTACCGGCTCCTGCCGCGCAACTGGGGTCGAGACCTAGTTGCTGGTATCACAGTCGGTATTGTTGCGCTGCCGCTGGCACTCGCATTTGCGATCTCGTCAGGCGCGAGTCCAGAAATGGGCTTAGTGACCGCAGTGATTGCAGGGTTTGTCGCCGCAGTATTTGGTGGCTCAAACGTGCAAGTGTCGGGCCCAACCGGTGCAATGGTCGTGATTTTGCTTCCCATTGCGGTCACTCACGGCATGCTCGCGCTTCCGATCGTTGCCATTATGGGCGGCATTATTGTGGTGGTCGCCGGAGTGCTGCGGCTCGGACGGACCGTTTCGTTTATTCCGTGGCCGGTGATTGAAGGTTTTACGGCTGGCATCGCAGTGATTATCTTTCTGCAACAGGTTCCCGCAGTACTGGGCACAACAGCAGGAAAATCTACGAACACCCTCATCGCAACAGTGCAATCATTCGCCACAGTCTCTTCACCAGGCGTGCTCTGGGCGGTCGCTGCGGCAGGACTTACCGTCATCATTATGCTGGTTGCGCGACGCATTCACCCCATGATCCCCGGGTCAATTATTGCGATCATTATCGTCACCGTTCTCGTTGAAGTGACCGCAGCGCCTGTTGCCCGCATCGGTGAGCTTCCGTCATCATTGCCGGCACCATCGCTGCCAGCGGTAGACATCGCGGTGCTGGGGTCGCTCATAATACCCGCATTCGCCGTGGCTGCGCTGACCGCAATCGAATCATTGCTTTCTGCCCGGGTGGCATCCGGAATGGACGGTGCCGGGCCCTACGACGGTGACCGAGAACTCGTGGGGCAGGGGCTCGCAGGAATCGCTTCGGGGCTTTTCGGCGGTATGCCCGCTACCGGAGCAATCGCGCGAACAGCGGTGAACGTACGATCTGGAGCCCGCACACGCATGGCCTCCATCGTGCACGCAGGATTCCTTGCAGTTGTCGTGTATACGGCATCGGGTGTAATCGGTCGCATACCGCTCGTGGCACTCGCCGGAGTGCTCGTGATGACGTCTATCAACATGATCGACTACAAATCTGCCAGACGCGTCCTTCGGGTGTCACGTGCTGATGCCATCATCTTCATGACCACGGCGATTGTTACCGTGACGTTCGACTTGATTTTTGCAGTCGTAATTGGGGTGGCCGTTACCGCGCTGTTTGCGATTCGGTCGATGTCTCGCGCATCCGAAATCACCCGTGACTCGCTCCCCGGACCGCGCGAAGCAGGAGACAACCATATTGCGCTCCTGCGTTTCCGTGGGGCGTTGTTCTTCGGGCTCGGCGACCGTGTGCTGTCGGTCCTCGAGGGGACCCGCGATATTGATGTCGTGATTTTGCGCCTGTCTCAATTGAGAATGCTCGATTCCTCAGGCGGGCGGGTTCTCGCCGAACTGGTTACGGTGCTCGAAAAACAGGGAATTACCGTTTTTGTGAAAGGGTTGCCCAAAGAACACGAAAGGGTTGCGCGTTCGACCGGGGTGCTCGAATCAGACGAAACCTACGTCGTGTCTGACCTGAACGAGGCCGTCTCCGGAGCACGCGCACTAGTGAAAGCGAAACGTATCTCGCACTTCCACGATGAGACCGACGCATAATTGCACGCCTGAGTCCCGCTGGTAACAAGGCGTAAAACCGTTGAATTCTGCTTGAAACTAGTGTTGGATTTCTCATGTAGGAAAAAATCCGCTACAGTTAGTCAGGTTGAACGATCAACGTGCGCCCTTAGCTCAGCTGGATAGAGCGTCTGACTACGGATCAGAAGGCCAGGGGTTCGAATCCCTTAGGGCGCGCTTGGGAATCCTGCATACTTAAGGTGTGGGAGTATTTGGTGAAAAGGCATTTTCTTGAACAACTGCGATGCCAAGATATTGACCGGCCGCGACTTAGAAAAAGTGAGTCGAACCCGCCGGTTATCGTAGTACGTGGCGGGGCAGGTGCAGGAAAGACTGTTGCGGCTGCGCAGATAGCGGCAGCCTTAAACGACTCCGAAGTTGTTTGGTGCCGTGTTGCTCCGGTCGTGGAATCTAATGATGATTTTTGGGAACAGGTTCTGACTGCTGTCGGTACCATTTCGCGATTTGGGTCTATCGCGGAACAGACTGTCCGGGGCGGTGGTTCAACGATCACTGACGAACTGATTTTTGCAGCGTTTAGTGAGATCGGACGTCCGCTCACGCTCGTTCTCGATGATTTACATCATGCACGCTCGCTATCGGCGCTTCAGGTGCTCCATTCGGCTGTGGCGAACACTCCGTATTTACGAGTCATCCTGACGACCCGAGTCATGCTTTCTGCATTTGAGTCACTTGATGCTCGTATGAGTACCCCGGTGCGTGTGATAGATGAAGATGAGCTTGCGTTTACACCGTCGGAAACTGCTGAACTTGTTAGCCGCAGAGCCCCCTTACTAACCAAAGATCAAATCGAGCACACCGTTTCGACCGTACAGTCAGAAAGCGCAGGCTGGCCGATTGCCGTTCACGCTGGAGTAATACAGCGCACGGAGTCGCGGCACGGCTCAACGCATCTGTGGAGAAACAGTTTCGCGAAAAGCTACGTGGGTAACCTCGTAAAGAAACTCGCGGCTGAAGAAGTGCAGGTTCTGTACGTAGTAGCGATGTTTGACGAAATAAACGTTGATGTTTTATCTGTCGTGCTCGAAAAATCAAACGAATATGTGCAGGGTGTGCTCAATACAGCGGCAGAGGTGAGTCTTCGTTTTTGGGAAGATGAAAACAGAGTCCGATGGTACCGGCACCACGACGCGATCAAAGATGAACTGAGTAAACGGATGGTACGCGACGTACCCGCTGAAGTCAGGAAACAAGCTTATTCGCGTGCTGCCGCTGCCCTGATGGACGTCCGACCAAGAACTGCAGTCAGCGCAGCTATTCAAGGTGAGGACTGGGGGTTGCTTGCGCAGATCCTGTTTGAAAAGCTGCTTCCAATCCACTATATTGATGGCCCTTCATATCGATTCTCGCAATTTCCAAGCCGAGTGCGTGAAGAGTATCCGCTACTTGCTGCGTTTGCATTGTTGAGTGAGTATGCAAATCCAAAAGGGCGGGTCAAAATGGTCATTGCTGGTTTCAAAGCATTGGCTGGACGAAAGCTTATTGAGCAAACGAAATTGCCGGGAGTCGACGGCTTGGTAGCGCAGACTGTGCGCATGGGTGTCGCGCGACTGATCGGCAACGAACGACTTGCACTCGAGATGGCTGAGAAAGCGCTAGAGACTTTTGAAGGATTGCCCGACAATCAATTGTGCGGGGGCCAGGGACTTTTTTCATTAACACGTACACAAATTCCTGTCACACTCATTTACGCGGGACGCTGGAACGAGGCCGAAGCGGTACTTGAACGTTTCGTCGAGAATAGTCATGGCTACGACAGTGGAAGCGTCGGACATGCCAAAGCGTTACTTGCGCTCAGCACGGCGTGGCGGGGCGAAGACCCAAGCAAATGGGTCGAACAGTGTAAACGCTGGGAGCTGCCAGTCGGCTGGCAAAGTAGTTATACAGGCGCAGGGTACAGAATTGCTTACGCTTTGACGCTGCTGAAGCAACGGGATTACGAGGGTGCACAAAAGCAACTTGATGCGATGGAACCTCATGAATCGACGATTGAACACTGGCCGTACCTTACATTGACAAGAACCTGGATCGTTGAGGCGACTTATGGTGCGGCTCCGGCACTGACATTTCTTGAGCAAAAAATGAAAGAGAGGCTCGGACGTTTCGGCACAGTCAAGTCGCTTCTCCAACAGTTGCAGGAGGAACAGGCGAGGCTGCGCTGGCACCTGGGACACAAGGCCAAACTGAGGCAATCTACTGGCACGATCTTCGACGCCTATGAAGCGATGCAAGCTGGCAATCCGTTAATTGCAATGTCAGTCGTCTCCAAATTTCTCGCAGACGGTCGAGGCAGCACCCGGCAAGTAGCTGAGGCCACGGTGTTTCTCGCATATCTCTTCGAACTTGGTGGTGATGGCAAGCGCGCAGAGAGCACAATGCGATCCGCAGCCCGGATGATGACTCCCAAGCGCTTACGCCTTCCACTGCGTGTTATTCCAGCCTCGCAACGGCGAAACTTGCTCAGATATGTGCCTGAGCTCGAAACAGATGATGAGCCTGACGACACCCCAAAAATATATTCGCTGTCTCAATCCGAAATGCGAACTCTGCGCGCCATTGCAGTGCACGGCACCAACGTGCTCGCAGCACAAGCTTTGTTCTTGAGCGTGAACACCGTGAAATCTCAACTCCGGTCGGTGTATCAAAAGCTTGAAGTCTCCACCCGTGAAGAAGCTCTGACACTTGCCGCAATGCATGGTCTTCTCACCGAGGATCAGGCACCGTAACCCGCAGAAAACAATTAACAATTACTGGAACTGTCACAAAGTTGAGGTGGCGCTCGACCTGCCATAGATTAATGCGTATGGTGTCACGCTCAGACAGACTCGATTCACTCACATTCAATAAAAAGCACAGCAAACTACTCTTCGGTTCCGGAATCGGGTGGGCGCTCGATGCGATGGATGTCGGCATGATTTCATTCGTCATTGCCGCACTCGTCGGGCAGGGTTTTGCCACCAGCGAAGAAGCCGGGCTTCTCGCATCAATCGGATTTGTGGGCATGGCGATCGGCGCGTCAGTCGGTGGAATTATTGCCGACCGTATTGGCCGGCGACAGGTATTCGCACTCACACTCGTGATCTACGGGGTAGCGACCGGGGCCAGTGCGCTCGCACTGGGCATCGGCACGCTCATGATCTTGAGATTCTTTATTGGACTCGGACTTGGTGCTGAGCTGCCGGTCGCGTCCACTCTGGTGTCAGAATATGCGCCACGAAGAATCCGAGGGCGCATCGTGGTGTGGCTTGAAGCGTTTTGGGCCCTGGGGTGGATCGCTGCCGCGCTTATTGGTCGCTACGTTGTGGGTGCGGGCGAAAATGGATGGCGTTGGGCGCTCGCAATCGGTATGGTGCCAGCCCTATACGCAATTTATGTGCGGCTGAGGCTTCCTGAGTCTGTGCGGTTTCTTGAGTCTCGGGGCCGCTATGACGAAGCAGAGCGCGCAGTACGTGAGTTTGAGCGGGCCTCAGGTGTGGAAGCGCCTGTGCGCGCGAATGCGGTCGCTGAGGCCTCAGGTGATGAACCTCGACAGAGTGCGGATGCTGAGTTATCAACGAGTCGTGAACATCTCTGGTCAAAGAGCTTGCGTGGCCGGACCATTGCGTTGTGGACCGTCTGGTTCTGTATCAATTTCTCGTACTATGGCGCATTTATTTGGATACCGAGCTTGCTGGTGGCCGCGGGTTACAACCTGGTGCAGTCGTTCTCGTTTACGCTCATCATTACGCTCGCTCAAATTCCTGGCTATGCAGCCTCAGCATGGCTGATCGAAGTGCTCGGTCGTCGTTTTACACTGAGTATATTTTTAGCCGGTTCAGCGCTTTCGGCAGCGGGGTACGGACTTGCCGACTCGGTCCCAGCAATCATCACCGCGGGCTGTTTCTTGTCGTTCTTTAACCTAGGTGCGTGGGGTGCGCTGTACGCGATAGGGCCGGAGCTGTATCCGACGAAGCTTCGTGGAACCGGCACCGGCGCTGCGGCAGGGTTCGGTCGCATCGCGTCAATTATTGCCCCATCACTAGTGCCACTCGTGGCAGGCGCGCAGGAGCCAATCGCCGTGTTCACGATGTTTGCAATAGCCTTCGCCGTTGCAGCAGTCGCCGCATTTACTATGCCTGAACAGCGTGGGCGAAAGCTCGTCGACTGACCTGTGTCACTGGTGACTTGTTCAAGACTAGACTCGTGACTTATGTGGACATTTGTGCGTCACGGCGAAACGGATTGGAATGCTGCCGGTCGATTACAGGGGCGAACCGATATTGACCTGAATGATGTTGGGAGACAGCAGGCCCGCGTGGCTGCCCAGCAGCTTCAGGGGCAACGCTGGGATGCAGTTTGGGCGTCACCGCTCGGGCGAACCGTTGAGACCGCCGAGATTATCGCTGACGTGCTCGGGTTGCCAGCCCCGCATACACATGCCGGTTTGGTTGAACGGTCCTATGGTGACGGCGAAGGTGCTTTCGTGAGAGACCGTAAACAGTTTGTGGGGGAGGCTGAACGGCCTGAAGAAGTCGTGGCTCGCGGACTCATCGCGCTCGACGACCTGTATGAACTCCACGCGAATGACCACCTGATTATCGTCAGCCACGGGTCCTTTATTCGGTATATGCTCGATCACATTACGGGCATACCAACAGACCGGGTTGAAAACGCTGAAGCGAAAGAGTTTGTCTATACGCCCAGCACGCCGGCGGCGAAACCTGCTGGTTCATAAAGCTCTATTTTTGTTGACTAAGAAAGGATCTGCCGCTTGAGTGACTCACGAGGAATGCGTAGTGGCATCGCCATCCTCGGAATTCTCCTCATTGCGACGAACCTGCGAGCTGCGCTCACTGTTGTTGGGCCGCTCGTGCCTCAAGTCCAAGAGACAACTGACCTGTCCGCTGTGGCCGCCTCGAGCCTCGTCACTATCCCGGTCCTGTGTTTTGCTGCGGTATCACCTATCGCGCCCGCGATTTCACGCAAGATTGGGCTAGAACGTTCTCTCGCTCTAGCACTCATTGTGGTGGCTACCGGTATCGTTCTACGATCAATAACTGGTGGCATATGGGCTGGCACGGTGCTGCTGGGTGCGGGAGTCGCAGTGTTGAACGTGCTGCTTCCGGCGCTGGTGCGACGTGATGTGCCGCTACGTATTTCTCAGGTGACTAGCTGGTATCAGGTGACGCAGTCGGTTATGGCGGGTATTGCCGCGGCCTTTGCGGTCCCGGTTGCGGGTGTTGCACCCGGTGGGTGGCGCTTCGCATTCGGCATGACTGCGGCACTAGCAGTCCTGTCGCTTGCGGTGTTCTGGCCTCGGGTCATGCATCCTGCACCGCAGCGAATCGAACTCACTGACACCGGGTCGATTCCGGTGCGGGGCAAAAATCCGTGGAAGACCGCGATCGGCTGGCAGGTCTCGATTTTCATGGGACTCCAATCGACCCTGTTTTACACCATCATTACTTGGTATCCCGCGCTCGAAACCACGCTGGGTGTCTCAGCCGAGCAGGCGGGTTTACACCAGGGACTGTTCCAACTTGCCGGGGTGGTCGGCAGTCTCGTCGGCGGCGCATTTTTTGCCAGGTCACGACACAGCCAGGTCAAACCAATGTCGGTGATGGCCCCGATGGGGCTCGTGTCAGTTCTAGGAATGCTGCTCCTGCCCGCATGGTCACTGGTGTGGATCTTGCTGGGTGGGCTCTCGGCGGGCGCATTCATTGTGATGGCAATCTCGCTGATGGGGTTGCGAGCGAAGAATCACGAACAGACGGCAAGACTTTCTGGAATGTCACAGGCCGTCGGCTATTTACTCGCGGGCATTGTCCCGATTGTGTTCGGAGCCTTTTATGACGCTACGGGTAGATGGACGGCTTCACTCGTGCTCTTAGCGGGCGGCCAGGTGATCATGATTGTTGCGGGCCTGCTCGCGTCACGAGCGCGTCAGATTTAAGTAACACCTGGTTATACGTTCACGCCACCAGTCGGAAGCGATTTCAAAACCAGAATCGACCACTGGAACGCGTTGAACAGGAATATGGCCGTTTTCGGGACGCAATGATTGCGGGGTCACGTCTCCGGTAAGGAGGCTGACCGTGCCGAGCCCACACGGTCCCGCCAAATTCGGAAGGGTTGCAGCCAAATGTGCCCCCATTGAGATACCAACTGACGTGTCGAGCGCGCTTGAAACCACAACCGGAAGCCCTGCTTCAAGCACAATCTCTCGCGCCCGGTGAATCCCGCCCAGCGGCTGTGCCTTCACAATCAACACATCGGCGGCCCCAGACCGTGCCACCCGAAGTGGATCTGATTCTTTACGCACACTCTCATCGGCAGCAATAGGAACAGCGATGTCCGCATCAGCCAGGCGCTCACGCACTTCAGCTAGCTCTGCGATGGATCGGCAGGGTTGTTCGGCATACTGTAAGTCAAACTTTGCGAACGCTTGCAGTGCTGTCAGCGCAGCATTGACACTCCATGCGCCGTTTGCGTCAACTCGCAGCAGTGCGTCAGGTGCGAGCCGACGCACTTCTTCCAGCCGTGCGAGATCATCACTGAGTGCCTGACCGTGCTCTGCCACTTTCACTTTTACCGCGTCGCAGCGGTCGAAACGTGCAAGCACCTGCGCAACCTCAGATGCAGCAACAGCCGGGACGGTCGCGTTCACCGCGATCGAATCACATAATAGCGGCGGCAGCGGCTCCCATCCGTAACTTATCGCCGCCCGTAGCCAAGCGCTCGCCTCGTCATCGTCATATTCAGGGAAGGGTGAAAACTCCGTCCACCCCTCCGGGCCTTCAAACAGTGCAGCCTCGCGCACCTCAACCCCGCGAAACTTCGTGCGTGTGGGAATCGCAACCACACGCAGAGTTTCGAGAAGATCTTCCAAAGGTGGGAACACGTCACTAGTATCTCAGTCCCGTAGGCTAGAAGCATGAAGGTTTCTGAGTTTTTTGATCCCCAAGAGTGGGATGTCGCGCCGGGGGTTTACGCAGACATCACGTCACACATCAGCAAAGACGGCACAATTGCCCGCATTGCGTTAGACCGGCCTGAAGTGCGCAACGCATTTCGGCCACAAACCGTTGACGAACTGTACGATGCGCTCGAGCGGGCACGTGTGAACCCAAAAATTGGTGTCGTACTGCTCACGGGCAACGGTCCGAGCGAAAAAGACGGCGGTTGGGCATTCTGTTCAGGAGGAGATCAACGCATTCGTGGACGTAGCGGATACCAATACGCGTCCACAGACACTGCAGATTCCGCAGACACCGCCCGTGCGGGACGTCTGCATATTCTCGAAGTGCAGCGGCTCATTCGGTTTATGCCGAAGGTGGTGATCGCCCTGGTGCCGGGCTGGGCAGCCGGAGGTGGCCACTCCCTGAACGTGGTGTGCGACCTGTCGATTGCTTCACGCGAACACGCAAAATTCAAACAAACTGACGCCGATGTGGGTTCGTTTGACGCCGGGTACGGCAGCGCATACTTTGCACGGCAAATCGGACAGAAGCGTGCGCGCGAAGTGTTCTTCCTCGCCCGTGAATATTCGGCCGAACGCGCATACGAGATGGGTGTGGTCAACGAGATCGTTGCCCACGAAGATCTCGAAAAAACTGGCATCGAATGGGCGCGTGAAATTCTTGGCAAATCACCCACCGCAATACGGATGCTCAAATACGCATTCAACGCGGTCGACGACGGACTGGTCGGGCAGCAGCTCTTTGCTGGCGAAGCCACACGCTTAGCTTACGGCACCGACGAAGCGGTTGAAGGCCGTGACTCCTTCCTCGAAAAACGCGACCCTGATTGGTCCGCGTTCCCGTACCACTTCTAAGGGCACCAAGCATGAACCTCTGCGTCATTCCCAGCGATGATCCGGTGTGGCTGCGTGCCGCATTAAATGATGATCGGCCCACGTTGCCGGTCGCTCCCGAACGAGTCAATGACCCCAACATTGTCGCTCTGCGAGACGCTGAGCTTCCCGACGGAACCTCACTCGTGATCCGCACGAGTGGCTCGACTGGCACCCCGAAATCTGTTGCGCTTTCAAAGTCAGCGTTACGTGCGAGCGCTGAAGCCACCCATGAGATGCTCGGCGGTCCGGGGCAGTGGTTAGTTGCGCTGCCGCTGCATCTGATTTCGGGCGTGCAAACGCTGGTGCGCGGTATTGTTGCTGAAACGACGCCGGTTGTCCTGCCCCAGGAAAGTTTCGAGGTTTCGAGGCTACTTGACTGTGCAGAGCGCATGTCTCATGAGCGCAGGTATGTTTCGCTCGTACCCGTGCAGCTGGCGCGGTTGATTGAAGTGGCCGAGAACGACCCACTTGCACGTAAGATTGCGCGCGAATTTTCAGCGATTTTGGTCGGCGGGGGAGCCCTCTCACTCGACCTGCGACAACGTGCGTACGACCTGGGGCTTGAAGTGCGACGCAGCTATGGTGCAAGTGAAACTGCTGGTGGCTGCGTGTATGACGGTGTCGAAATTGGTGACACCCGGGTTCGTATTCGGGACGGCGAGGTGCAGCTCGCCGGTTCTACGCTTGCGCTCGGTTATGTCGGTGATGAAGCACTCACGAGTGACCGATTTATTGTCGACGACGGTACGCGCTGGTATCGAACTGGCGATAGTGGATCACTGCTGGGAGGAATGTTGACGGTGACGGGCAGAATTGACCGTGTGATCGTGTCTGGCGGTGTGAACGTTTCCCTCGATGAAATTGAACGCGTCACAGCACTCATTTCAGGCTGGGAACATACAATCGCTGTCGGTGTGGAACACCCAGAATGGGGACAGCGTCCGGTTCTGGTGAACACGACAGACCGTAACTTTGATGAAGTGCGGGCTCGAGTTCGCAGTGAACTTGGTCCCGCAGCAGTGCCTGAGCGCGTGCAGGTCGTGGCCGATATTCCGCGACTTTCAGGCGGTAAACCCGACCGGGCTGCTGCTTCACACATATTGGAGAATTCTTGAACTCACCCACTTTCGCGGACTGGGTCTCAGGCGCACGTCTGCGTACACTCCCGCTTGCCGTCGCGCCTGTCATCGCCGGTGCCGGCCTGGCGCACATGACTCAACGATTTTCGTGGACATTGACGCTGCTCGCGCTCGCGGTTGCGCTGTTTCTACAAGTCGGAGTCAACTATGCGAACGACTACTCTGATGGGGTTCGCGGCACCGATAAATTTCGTGTTGGGCCTGCTCGGCTGACCGGTTCGGGCGCAGTCAATCCGAAAAAAGTGCTCACGATGGCACTCGTATGTTTCGGTTTTGCCGCGCTAAGCGGGCTCGCCGTGGTGCTTGTCAGCGGCCGCTGGTGGTTTTTACTCGCTGGATTGCTCGCAATCGTTGCGGCGTGGTTTTACACGGGTGGCAAAAAGCCATACGGATATATGGGACTCGGCGAAGTCATGGTCTTCATCTTCTTTGGCGTGGTTGCCACAGCAGGAACCTACTGGCTGCAGTCAGACATTGTTATTCAAGAAGTGTGGTGGGTGTCCGCCGGCGTCGGGCTCTTCGCAGTTGCGGTCTTGATCGCTAACAATGTGCGAGATATCCCGACCGATAAAAAATCGGGGAAGCACACATTATCGGTCAAAATCGGTGACCGTGCCTCTCGCATCCTCTACTGTCTGTGCGTGCTGTTCCCGTTCCTAGTCCCAGCGGTGTACGTGATTTTTAACCCGGGACTGGTGCTCGTCTTCTTTGTCCTGTTCTTAGTCGTGCCGGCAATGCTCATTATGCTGTTGGCGAAGACACCCAAAGAACTGATTCTGGTCCTGCAGCTCACGAGCCTCGCGGCCCTTGCCTACGGCGTGCTCATGGGGATAGGTTTCGCGTTCTAGGCGTGGTCGATCGCGTCGTCTTCGAACTCGTCATCGCTGGTGCGATCTTTTTGGCGCCACTGCTGAAAACTCATTGCAGCACGGTCACGAAGTTTCGACAGCAGTAAGACTGATAGTGACAGTGAAATGAGGGCGGCGCACACCGCGGCAAACAGGACCGTCCAGGTGATGCCCTGCGTGAAATCACCGGGCAAAAGCCACAGCAAGAGAGCAAAAGGTACCGCGAAGAAAAGAATACGCAGGACCGTGTACCAAATCCATGCCTGTTTTGCGCTCACCCCAATAGTCTACTCGCTGAAGCTGACGACTCCTTTCACGTGTTGCCCGGGTTGGTCAAGGTAATATGAAGGTATGGCCCGTGTATTGATAATTGGAGTAATCGTAGCGGTTGCTTTTACGCTCTTCGGGCTCGTTGACGCAGCAATGGCTGACGCATCTCGAGCACGCGGACTGAGCAAACCCGTGTGGATCGTCATTATTGTCATGCTTCCGCTGATCGGCGCAATCTTGTGGTTCACGATCGGTCGAGGTAAGCCGCAGCCTCCGGTTCCGGACGAACCGAACATGTCACAGCGTGACGTCGACAACCGTGTTGCAGACCTCGAAAAGCGACTGCGGGAGCTTGATGACGAGGTGTTCCCCGGCGAAGACGGAAATCAATGACCGCTGTTCCCGCGACTCGCGTCGCAGAGCAGCTCATTTCGACACTCCTCACCTCGGGCGTGCACGATATCGTCGTCTGTCCCGGGTCACGCTCGCAGGCTCTGGCACTGGCAGCAGCACACGCTGAGCATCTCGATGCGGCACGTGTACATGTGCGCACCGACGAACGCCAGGCAGGGTTTCTCGCCCTTGGTATCACTCACGAAACCGGTGCACCTGTTGCCGTCATTGTGACCAGTGGCACCGCGGTAGCAAACCTCACACCGGCAGTGATGGAAGCGGACGCATCACGCATGCCCCTCATCGTGGTGACGGCTGATCGTCCACCAGAGCTGCACGGAATTCGCGCAAACCAGACCGCTCACCAAGCTGGCCTTTTTGACCGGTTCACACGCGAAAGCTTTAGCCTCGCACCAGAAGCGACAGACAGTGACGTCAGCACAGCCGCACGTGCTGCGACCCGAGTTGCTGACGGCCCGACGCAAATCAACGTTCAGCTGCGTGACCCACTTTCAGGAGGAGACTCGCGTCTCGCTGAACTCATCAAGCAATACTCGCACGAGAAGCCAGAAGCATCAGGGTCAGCGCATGAAGACGCCCGCGGATCAGTGTTTTCGCTCTCTGACACGAAACGCACTGTGATCATTGCCGGTGCGGGAGCTGGCCGACGCGCAGAAGCGTTTGCGCACGAAGCTGGGGTGCCGCTTCTTGCGGAAGTAGTCAGCGGTGCACGCTACGGTCGCGAAGCCATTATGGGGTACGAAACGCTGATCGCTGAACTCGGTGATCAGATTGAACGCGTGATCGTGTTTGGGCACCCCACGTTGACTCGAACCGTGAACCGTTTGCTGCAGCGGGCAGACCTTGACGTGATCGTCGTTGACGAGTCCGGGCTTGACCCGTATGACCCGGGCCGGAATGCCTCCCTTGTCTCACACGCCGAAATTGGCGCACGCTACAACCGTAAGACCGCACACGCCTGGCTAGGTTCGTGGATCGTGCCAGACCGGCAGTTGCGCAACGAACGATCAACTGTCCACACCCCCGATTTAGAAGCGGCAACCGCCACCGGCTACAAAGAACGCAACGCGTATGCACGTGCCGAAGTTGCGGTGAAGCGGGAACCAGTCACCCGCGAACTGCTGGTCGACACCGTGTGGCGGTCAAGCTGGCCACATGACCGCCTCGTGCTCGCCGCATCACGTCTCGTTCGTGTGCTTGACAGGGTCGCACACCCGCGACCCGTGAAAGTGACCGCTAACCGCGGACTTGCGGGAATCGACGGCACTATTTCAACCGCGACCGGGGTGGCGCTCGCGCAGCAGAACGCCGACGAACCGTCACTCGCGGCAGGAGTCACCCGGGTTATCGTAGGCGACCTCGCTTTTTTACATGACGTCGGCGCACTGCAGCTAGGTAACGAGCGCCCACGGATTCAGATCATTGTGGGGAACGACCGGGGCGGCACCATATTTCGGGACCTTGAAGTGCAGCAGACCGCGAACCCTGAAGACTTCGAACGGGTCATGATCACGCCGCACCATGTGAACATTGCAGCGCTCGCCGAAGCATACGGGTGGGAATACCACCTGGCACCAACACGCGGCGAGTTTGAGCAAATCTTCACCGCACAAGTGTCTGGGCCCACAATAATCGAAGTACCGCTCGACACCGAAGAAAACTAATTACTCGAACGCTTCAACAATTGGTTGGAACTTCGAAAGGGTTTCTTCGAGTTCTGTTTCCGGGTCAGACCCCGATACGATGCCGCCACCAGCCCAGGCCGTGAGGGTGCCGGGCCGAATTTGTGCGCAACGCAGCGCGATCGCCCATTCACCGTTGCCTGCGGCGTCGATCCACCCGACAGCGCCGGAATACCGACCGCGGTCAACCGGTTCAAGCTCACGGATCATATCGATCGCGACGTTCGTTGGGGTGCCCGCAATAGCCGCGGTCGGGTGCATTGCCGCAACCAGTTCAAGCGAGAACGTACCCGGGTGCGTGTGCGCGGCAAGCTTGGTTGCACGGTGCCACACATTCGGCAGGCGAATCACGAGGGGTTCGGTGCTGGTCTCAAGATCTGCGACGAGCGGGGCAAGCGTATCGATCACGCTTTCAGCGGCGAACCGGTGTTCTTCGTCAATATGCGTCGCGGTTTCAAGAAACCGTCTCGACGCATCATCAGCGACCGGGTCATCCAAATGTCGAGGAGCCGTTCCCGCAAGCACGAGCGCCGTTGCCGTCTCGCCAATCTGACGAATCAGAGTTTCTGGGGTCGCACCGAGCATGCCGTCGATCGCGAACGTCCAACAGTTGACATAGCGTTCGGCGAGGCGGCCCAGCGGTACTCGCAGGTCAGTCGCTTCAGGCAGCGGGGCTGACACCGGACGTGCTAGCACCACCTTTTCTGCCTCGCCACGATCAATTCGTTCGGTGAGCGTTGCGACGGCCTGCCGGTATTCTTCCGCACGTTCAGGTGAGAGCACCGGGTCAATCGTCACACCCGGCCACTGTGTTACCGGCGCCACATCGGGCAGCAGCCGGGGTCGATGTTCAGCGGTTGCTGTGCGAAGAAACTCCGTACGTGAAGGGTCATCTAATGCTGCATCGGTTGAAATCTCGGTCAAAAACCAGGTGTCATCGTGACGATGCACCAGCGTGCGTGGCACGATTAATACGCTTTCTTGCGCGCTGTCGTCCGCAAAGGCGATCGTGCCAAACGAGATCAGACCTGAGCCCGGTAACTGCACCGCATCATCAACAGTCGCTGCGCTTGCCACCTGTCGCCACTGGTTGATCAGCTGCGCGGAGCGATCCACCCCCGTGGCATGGAGACGTAACACTTCACCAAAGCCGACACAGCCGCGCGAATCGCGCATCCACAACATTGGATTTTCGGGGTCGGCGTAGCTCACAAGGTCTACGCGTTCAGGTAGCTCGCGTGTGACGACCGTTAGTTTAGGCAGGATGTTCACTCCGAGTAGTTTATCCAAACAATCTCCACAGGATAGAACGGATAACATAGAAGGGTGACTCGGGCTGATCCTGCGACAAAACGCGCTAACGAGGTCTCACGCATGTTTGATTCCATCTCACAGCGGTACGACCTCACCAACGACGTGCTCACTTTCGGTATTGACCGACTGTGGCGTATCGCGACGGTTCAGGCGGTTGACCCGCAACCGGGGCAACATATTCTCGATCTTGCAGCGGGTACCGGAACCTCTAGCGCCACGTTCACGAAACGTGGCGCGCATGTGACCGCGGCTGATTTTTCTGAGGGCATGCTTGATGTGGGCCGCAGGCGCCGCGCAGATAATCCGCTTATTGATTTTGTCTGGGCCGATGCGACTGACCTGCCGTTTGAAGACAATAGTTTTGATGCGGCAACGATCTCGTATGGGTTGCGCAACGTGAACGACGTCACGGCTGCGCTACAAGAAATGGCCCGCGTGGTAAAGCCCGGTGGCCGTGTTGTGGTGTGCGAATTTTCACGCCCGATGTGGCCGCTGCGGGCCGCATATACACTCTATACGCGTCATGTTTTGCCGCGTATTGCTGGTCTGATTGGTGGATCACGTGAAGCCTATGAGTACCTCAACGAATCGATCGAAGAATGGCCAGACCAACAGGCACTGGCGCAAATGATGCAGCGTGCTGGTTTGACTCACGTCGGTTACCGTAACCTCAGCGCAGGTATTGCGGCGCTGCACCGAGGATTTGTTTCAGCAGGAGACGCATGAAGAACCCCATTACCGTAGAGACGGCAACTCAGGCGCTACCACAGCGTCTGTTCCAGGGCGCCGCCGAACGTCGTCGTGCGAAAAAGCTTGAAGCTCAGCTTGCTGAAGTCGAAGCCGAACTGCTTGAACAGTTGAAGTTTGCGTCACCGGTTGCAAATGCACCCGCACGCTATTTAGCTGAAGCCGGTGGCAAACGCGTGCGGCCACTGTTAACCATTCTGGTCAGTGAACTCGGTAACGGACCCACCGAAAAAGTGAAACAGGTCGCACAGGCAATCGAGCTGACGCACTTGGCTTCGCTCTACCACGACGATGTTATGGATGAGGCAAGCCTGCGCCGCGGCGTTGACGCCGCGCATGTTGTATGGGGCAACTCAGTAGCGATTCTTGCGGGTGATCTGCTGTTCTCGCGCGCATCAACGCTCGTGTCAGGCATCGGTGAAGAAGCGATCTTGCTGCAAGCTCGCACCTTCGAACGACTATGCCTCGGGCAGCTTCACGAAACGGTCGGAGTACCCGATGGAGAAGATCCGATCGAGCACTATCTACGTGTGCTCGCCGATAAGACCGGGGCGCTCATTGCGTGCGCAGCACGCATGGGTATTCTCGTGTCTGATGCGCCGCGTGAATATCTAGAACCTGTCACACAGTACGGTGAAGAGATCGGGCTCGCGTTTCAGCTCATTGACGATGTGATTGATTTATCTCCGTCGAAGAAGGTCACCGGTAAGCGCGCAGGGACCGATCTTCGGGCCGGCGTTGATACGCTGCCCCTGTTGCTGCTGAAGCGCCGCGCAGAAACAAACACTGATGATGCGGCGCTGCTTGCCCGCATTCAAGACGGAGTAGCTCAGGTTGCCGATGGCGCCGACCCGAGCATTATGGATGCTGAAGTAGAGTCGCTTCGAAACCACGAAGTGACAGCGGAAGCGGAAGCTGAAGCACAACAGGCAGCTCAACGTGCCATCAACTGGCTTGATGATTTACCTGCCGGGCCAGTCCGGAAGGCATTGGAGGAGCTTGCGCTGACCATTGTTGAACGAGAGGGGTAACGGGTTGCGTGTTGCGGTCGTTGGAGCCGGTCCTGCAGGAATCTATGCGTCAGATTTGCTGGTGAAGGCCGACAGGGGAATCTCGATTGATCTTTTCGAACACCTCCCGGCCCCGTACGGTCTCGTTCGTTATGGCGTCGCCCCGGACCATCCGCGTATCAAAGGCATCATTAATGCCCTGCGTGACGTGCTCGATCGTGGCGACATTCGCTACTTCGGAAACGTCCGCTACGGGCGTGACATCACCCTGGATGACCTGAAAAGCAAATATCATGCCGTCATTTTCGCTACAGGGGCGATTCGTGACGCACAGCTCAACATTGAAGGAATCGACACCGAAGGTTCATACGGTGCTGCCGATTTCGTGAACTGGTTTGACGGTCACCCTGACGTTGCGCGCACGTGGCCACTCGAGGCGAAACAGATCGGTGTGATTGGTAACGGAAACGTAGCCCTTGACGTGTCGCGCATGCTTATTAAACACGCCGATGATCTGCTCGAAACCGAGATTCCTGACAATGTGTATGCAGGCCTGAAAAAGAATCCGGTCGAAGACGTCCACATTTTTGGGCGCCGCGGTCCCCAACAGGTGAAGTTCACTCCGCTTGAGTTGCGTGAACTCGGTGAGGTTCGTGACGTCGACATGGTGTTAGACGAGCGTGACTTTGAAATCTCTGATGACTACCTTGACGAAATCTCGCAGAAAAATAAGCAGATTTTGGTGTTGACACGCATTATGAACAAGTGGCGCGGCGGTGAGCACACTGCGTCACGTCGACTCCACCTGCACTTTTGGTCAAAACCGGTTGAAGTGTTGAGCGAAAGCGGCCGTGTGTCAGGACTCAAGATTCAGCGCACCCGCCCAGATGGTGCCGGCGGCATTGTCGACACTGACGAGTATGAAGTCGTACCGATGCAAGCGCTCTACCGTGCAGTTGGGTACTTCGGGACAGAACTTGAAGAGATCCCGTTTGACGACAGTCACGGTGTGATTCCGAATGATGGTGGTCGTGTGCAACAGGGCGGCGAACAGATTCCTGGCGTATATGCGACGGGGTGGATCAAACGCGGCCCGGTCGGACTGATTGGTGCAACCAAGTCCGACGCGAACGAAACAATCACCAACCTGCTCGAAGACTACGATGCGGGCGTTTCGTGGCACCCCGAAGACACTGACCCAGAATCGGTGAACACCCTGCTGCATGACCGGGGCGTCGAATACACGGACCTGGACGGCTGGCATCGCTTGGATGCGCATGAAATGGCGCTTGGCGAAGGTGAGAAGCGCGCTCGAATCAAACTTGTACCTCGCGAAGAAATGCTTCGCGTGTCACGGGACACAGATAACGGGGTCTAACAATTATGACGAATTCAATGTGGGCTATTCTGCCAGAAGAGTCCGCAGTGAATGCTGCTGGCGAACTCACCATCGGTGGTGTTTCAGTTCGACAACTGGCAGAAACCTACGGCACGCCGCTGCACGTCATTGACGAGACCGGTCTTCGACGACAGATGCGTCGCTTCTCGGAAGGACTACGCTCTCGCTACCCGAACTCCGAAGTACTTTTCGCATCAAAATCACTTCCAATCGTCGCGGTGTATCGAATTGCCGCCGAAGAAGGACTCTCGATTGATGTCGCTGGAGCTGGCGAAATTCAGCTCGCACTCGCCGCAGGGGTCGACCCTGCGCGCATGTTTTTACATGGCAATGCGAAAACTGATGCCGAAATTCAGATGGCTGTAGCTGCCGGAGTTGGCACCATCATCGTCGATAATTTCGATGAGATTCGCCGCCTTGAACGGTACGTAACCCGGCAGATTGACGTGCTGTTGCGGGTGATTCCCGGAGTCGAAGCAAAGACGCACGCGTCACAAGCTACCGGCGGCGACTCATCCAAGTTTGGGCTGCCACTCGGCCAAGCTGCTGCCGCGCTTGAGATGATGCGTGCAAATCCTCTGCTGCGGGTGCGGGGCATTCATTTGCATATCGGGTCTCAAATTCTTGACGCCGCGCAGTTTGGTGAAGCGGTCGAACGCATCGCGGCAGTGGGGCGGTTTGATACGTACGATGTGGGCGGCGGCCTGGGTGTGAAGTACACCTATGCAGAAGAGGCGCCCACAGTGGACGAGTATCTTGACACCATCGTGGCATCAGCGAGACAGTATTTGCCTCATGACGCCAGGATCATTATTGAACCGGGCAGAGCGCTCGTAGCCCGCGCTGGAATCTCGCTGTACCGCGTCGTTTCGGTGAAGGATACCGGTGCATATTTTGTTGCCGTGGATGGTGGCATGGCCGATCAACTCGATATTGCACTTACCGGTCAGCGTTATGAGGCGTATGCGGTGAGCCGTTTACACGATGAAACCACTCGCACCGCGAAGCTTGTGGGGCGCCAATGCGAATCAGGAGACTTGCTGGTTGATGGTGCCGATCTGCCCGAGATGAACGTTGACGATCTGGTCGCCGTTGCTGTGACCGGCGCGTATTCATACACACTCACCAATAACTACAACGGTGCGCTACGGCCAGCTGTCGTGTTGGTGAAAGATGGTGAAGCAAAAACCGCGGTTCGGCGCGAGACCTACGAAGATTTGCTTCGTTTACACGTACCCGAAACGGAGGGCCAAGCGCAGTAGCGCTTCGCCCTCCGCAAGCAGCTACCGTGCGAGGTAATCATGGTAGGCGGGCAAGGTGAGAAATGACGGGAATTCGTCACCGAGCACCGCATCTTTGAGGAGCAGGGCACAAGCATCAATATGCGGGTGCCCCGCATCGGCCAGTTGCCGGGCTTCACGGTCGATCGCGTACTCGACGCGCTCTTTTACTACCGGAATACCATCTTCTGTCACCGCACCCTGATTGATCCACTGCCACAACTGTGACCGGCTAATCTCAGCTGTTGCGGCGTCTTCCATCAGGTTGTCGATCGCTGCGGCACCGTTGCCGTGCAACCAAGCAGAGAGATAGCGAAGCGACACGGAAATGTTTTGCTTTACCCCTGCGCAGGTGATTGTGCGGTCGGGAACATCGAGCGTGAGCAGATCTTCAGCAGTCACGTCGACATCGTCACGCAAGCGATTGAGCTGGTTGCCGCGTGCACCGGTAAACGGTTCAAACTCCTTTCGTGCAATTGGCACCAGATCAGGGTGGGCAACCCATGAACCGTCGAACCCGTCGTTTGCTTCGCGACGTTTATCTGCTGCGACCTGTGCGAACGCGCGTTCAGTCACTTCAGGGTCATGACGGTTCGGAATGAAGGCGCTCATACCGCCGATTGCGTAAGCCCCTCGCTTGTGACAGGTGCTCACGAGTAGCTCGGTGTAGGCACGCATGAACGGCACGGTCATCGTGATCTGACCGCGGTCGGGGAGCAGATTCTTACGGCTGCGCCCGCCAATATTTTTGATAAGACTGAACAGGTAGTCCCAGCGTCCTGCATTCAGGCCCGCACAGTGATCACGCAGCTCATACAGAATCTCTTCCATTTCGAACGCCGCGGTCACCGTTTCGATCAGTACGGTGGCTCGGATCGTGCCGTATGCGAGACCCAAATACTGTTCAGTGAACGTGAAAATCTCGTTCCACAGACGAGCCTCGAGATGGTTTTCGATTTTTGGAAGGTACAGGTATGGCCCGCTGCCTTGGGAAATAAGTTCGTGCGCGTTGTGGAACAGGTACAGTCCTGCATCGAACATGCCGCCTGATACAGCGATGCGCTGGCCGCTGGCAGTCTCGTACCGGACATGGGATTCTGGCAGATGCCAGCCGCGTGGACGAAACACAATTGTTGGGGTGGTATCACCCAGACGGTATTCTTTGCCTTCGGGGGAGGTGAAGTCAATATTTCGGCGGATCGCGTCGAAAAGGTTCAACTGCCCCTGAACCAGGTTTTCCCACGTCGGTGCGAGCGCGTCTTCGTGGTCTGCCAGCCACACGTTCGCACCCGAGTTCAGAGCGTTCACGGTCATTTTGCGATCGGTTGGCCCGGTAATCTCGACGCGACGATCGTGCAGTCCCGGGCCTGCGCCAGCAACGGACCAGCTGTCGTCGTCACGAATCTGGCGAGTTTCTGCCAGAAAGTTCATGCGGGTGCCTGTCGCGAGCTCGGCACGTCGAGCCGAACGTGCGCGCAACAGTTTGAAACGGGTGCCCGCGAAGCGGTCATGCATTGCGGCAAGAAATTCGAGTGCTGCGGGTGACAAAATCTGTTCGTAACGTTCACCGCAATGTGCAATAGGGGTGACCGTGCCGGTGTTGGCGCGGTTTGTGTCTGGCTCTTGTGGATCGAAATCTGCAAGCTCGGTCGGGAAACGAGGATCAGCTAGGGCGATCAACTCGGTTGTGGTACTCATGATGTGCTCCGGTAATTCTGGTTGAGGTTAAAACTGTTCTGATTCGGTCGAACCGCTCAACGCGAGAGTTTTGCTATTGGGGTTCAACGCGGTGGCCACGCGGTCGAAGTAGCCAGTGCCAACTTCTGCTTGATGTTTATGCGCCGTAAAGCCGCGTGATGCTGACGCGAACTCGGCTTCTTGGAGTTCCACATACGCCGACATCTGATCGTCGCGGTACTTGCTAGCCAGGTCGAACATGCCGTAGTTGAGGGAGTGGAACCCGGCAAGCGTGATGAACTGGAATGCATATCCCATTGCGGATAGTTCGCGTTGAAACTTCGCAATGGTGTCGTCGTCGAGGTGGCTCTTCCAGTTGAAACTGGGGGAGCAGTTGTATGCGAGCTGCTGATCGGGAAAGTCTTGGTGGATTCTTTCGGCAAAGCGTCGAGCAAGGTCCAGGTCGGGAATGCTTGACTCAACCCACAGCAGATCCGCATATTCAGCGTAGGCGAGGCCGCGTGAGATGACTGGTTCGATTCCGTTCTGCACCTCATAGAAGCCTTCTTGAGTACGCTCGCCTGTGCAGAAACGCTGGTCGCGTTCGTCCACGTCACTCGTGAGCAGGGTGGCGGCGAGCGCATCGGTGCGGGCGATAACAATCGTGGGGGTGTCGGCAACGTCTGCTGCGAGGCGGGCGGCGTTTAAGGTGCGCACGTGCTGGCTCGTAGGAATCAATACTTTGCCGCCCATGTGACCGCACTTCTTTTCGCTCGCAAGCTGATCTTCCCAGTGCACGCCTGCTGCGCCCGCCTCGATCATGTTGAGCATGAGCTCATAAGCGTTTAGCGGACCTCCGAAACCGGCTTCGGCGTCGGCGACGACGGGTGCCATCCAGTCTCGGGATGTATTGCCGGTGTCGGCGTATTCGATCTGGGCGGCACGCTTGAGAGCGTTGTTGATGCGTTTCACCACTGCTGGCACCGAGTTCGCCGGATAGAGCGACTGGTCTGGGTAGGTCTGGCCCGAAAGGTTTGCGTCTGCAGCAACCTGCCACCCTGAAAGATAAATTGCTTTAAGTCCAGCGCGTACCTGCTGCACGGCTTGGTTACCAGTGAGTGCACCGAGGGCACGGACCCATTCGTCCGGGTTTTTTCGATTGTCTTGGATCATGTCCCACAAGATTTCGGCACCGCGCTTGGCAAGGGTGCGTTCTTCGAGAACAGGGCCGCGGAGGGCGAGCACATCTTCGGGGGTGTAGTCGCGACGAACCCCGGCCCAGCGAGGGTTGTTGTCCCATTCAAACTGCAGCTCGCTAGCTGTAGTGCTCTGGTCTCCTGGTCGAAAAGTGGGATTCATTTTTCACTCCTTTGTTGTGGTTAAAACAACTCTGAGCCAAAAACAACCGCAATAGTTCAAGATTCTTGTCAGAAATAATGCGATATTTCTGACATTCGAAATTATTTGGGTTACTGTGGTGCAATGAGCCAGCAGGACGTGTTCACTATTGCGCAACGCATAAGACAGCTACGCAAAGATCGGGGTTACTCGGTGACGCAGTTCGCTGAACTGTTAGGCCGGGCGCCGTCGCAGGTCTCCGTGATTGAAAACGGAAAGCGAGACCTCAAAGTTGCCGAACTGGCACGCATCGCCGAAATCTTGGACGTGACACCGAATGATTTGATGCAGGCTGAGCCACTCACTGGTCGTGCGGCCCTTGAAGTGGATTTCGCGAGGGCCCAACACAGTAAGCTCTACCAAAGTCTTGACTTGCCTGACCTGCCGGTGCGTAAGTCGCTCAGTGACGCCGCAATGCGAACTATTCTGCAGCTCCACCAAGAACTCGAGCGCGTGCATGAAGAACGAGCTGCAACGCCAGAAGAAGCCAGACGCGCGAACGCTGTGCTGCGCCGTGAACAAAGTGAGCGCGGCAATTACTATCCTGAACTTGAAGAAATCGCGCACTCGCTCTTGTCCGGTATTAATCACACGCGTGGGCCGCTCACACAGCGGACGGTCCTTGACCTGGCAGCGCACCTGGGTTTCACGCTGCATTTCGTGTCTGATTTGCCCGGTTCAACGCGCAGTATTACCGATAAACAGAGCAAGCGTATTTATATGCCGGTCACACCGCCCGGAGTTGACCCAAGGTCCGCAGTGTTGCAGGCTCTTGCTGCCGCGGTGCTCGGTAAACCGGAGCCAAAAGATTATGGCGATCTGCTGCGGCAACGAGTGGAAACGAACTATTTGGCCGGTGCGCTCATGATTCCTGAAAAACCAGCAGTTGAAGCGCTGCGAGAAGCGAAAGCTGCCCACAATCTAGCGGTTGAAGATGTGCGTGACTGGTATTCGGTCAGTTATGAGATTGCTGCGCATCGTTTTTCGAACCTGGCAACGAAACATTTAGGTATTCCGTTGCACTTTGTGAAGGTCCACTCAAGTGGTGTCATTTTGAAGGCGTACCAAAACGATGGTGTGCAATTTCCGACCGACCTGATCGGCACCGTTGAGGGCCAGGTGATTTGTCGGTATTGGAGTGCGAATCAGGTGTTTGCGACCGAAGACCGTATGAGTCCCTATTATCAATACACTGATAAACCGGGTGGCACATACTGGTGCACCTCACGCGTTGAACGTGACAGCGCAGGCGACTTTTCGATCAGTGTCGGTACACGTTTTTCTGACACGAAGTGGTTCCGTGGTCGCGACACTCAGCGTCGCATCGTCTCGCACTGCCCAGACCGGTCGTGCTGCCGTGAACCGCACGCCGATTTACGCAAACGGTGGGAAGGCGTTGCCTGGCCGAGTGCGCGGCTGAATTCATCGCTGCTTGCAGCGATGCCAACCGGAACATTCACCGGGGTGGATCAGGCGCAAGTGTTCGAATTTTTGGAACGGCATAGCCCTTCTGAGTCGTGATGTCTTATCGTGGTGAGCGGCCTCGTTGTTCACGGAGGGTGCGGATTTGTGCCCATGCCACCAGCATGAAATCGGGTGAGGCAAATTTGTTGCCAAGCCGTGTTTGAATTTTGCGCAGCCGGTACCGCACTGTCTGTTCATGGACGTGTAAGCGCTGCGCAATCTGGGCGACATTGCCGGCCGATTCAAACCATCTTTCGAGCGTGTCAGCGGCAACCTCATCATGTTCGACCAGTTCACGAATCTCAGGTAGCACGAGCCGGTCGTCGAGCTCGAACTGTTCACGGCACATATCGATAAAGAGTTGCGGACGTACCCGGCTGACTGTGCCGACTGTGACCGGGTCGTGTGTGTTCGCAAGCACCGATCGCGCCTCAGCGAGTGCGTGTGTCATCTGCCGTAGACGGGAATATGGGTCAGACAGGCCAGCGCGCGCACCCACTGCGGTGACGGGGCTCAGTTCACCCAGCGCATCGAGCGTTTTGTCACGAATCGATTCGAGTGCGTGACTGGGGCAGTAAGCAATAACTTCTGCGCCTTCAGAGGTCACCAGTACGTCGTCAAGATGCGCCGACAGGTGACGTGACAGCGCGTTGCGAATCTCGGTTCGCCGAACGGGAAGCCGTTCGCCCTTTGGCACCGACACCACTGCGATAACATACGCGGACGGTGCTGTAGCAGCGAGAGTTTCAGCGTCAGATTCGTTTCCGACGCCTGACAGAAGACGTTTGAACGCGGTTTCGCGTTCTGAACTGTCGCGGCCCGGTGAACTCCATGATTCGAGCAGAATGCTGGCAGCGAGCGCGGCACCCTCACGCAGGGCGTGACGTTTCTCTTCTGACACCGATTCTCCGTCACCGTGAGGGTCAAGCGCCCAGATCGTACCGAGGGGGATAGCACCGGCTCTGATCGCGATCGCCGCACGCGGTAAATAGGAGCGATACGGGGTGAAGCATTCAACGTCTTCGGCCGCCAAAACAGTCCGATATCGCAGCTCATTTACCGGAGCATCGCCTGCTCGGCGAAACAAAATCCCGGTGGTGCGCAGTTCATCAATGACCTGGTCTTGCACAGAAGAGTGCGCCAGGATCGTCCGCTGGTGGTCTTCGATCGCGACGGAGCCACCAAATACGCGTGCGATCGAGTTAGCAACCGCATAAAGTTTGTCGTCTGCGTTGGGTTCAAGAAACAGTGTTCGCGCGTTTTCACCAAGAGATTGAGTGATGAGCGCATCAAATTCGCGCCAGTTAATGTGAGGCGCGATCACCAGCATGGGCAGCCCGACTTCGGCAGCAAGCCGTTCAGCCGTAATGCTGCCGTCTTTGGGAAGCGGTGTGACATCAGATTTAACGACGATGCCCGCGCAGTGATGCGCGGCAGCACGGCGCACCGCCGTCTCAAGCTCTGACCGGCGCATGGCTCCCGCAGAAATGAGGCACAGGAGCACCCCCTCCCCACCAAAGTTTTCGGTTGCGGGGTCATAGATATCGATGGCTTGGACCTGGCTTGTGGGGGTGGTGCGGGGATGAATCAGGCGAACATCCTTCTCATTGAGGCGTTCAACGATCTGCGACAGGTGAAGACCGTATTCCAGCGTCAATTCACTTTCAATTATTGATTTCGATAAACCCATACCTAAAGATTAGCGAAATCGACAAGTTTATGCGGAAGTGTCTCCTCTAGGGTGGAGACTAGCGATCCGCAACAGCGGTTCGTAATTACGATCCTCGTCAACGAAGACGAAAGGGTGCCGCAGTGATGACGACGCATGTACTTCCACAGGGACTCAAGCGCCTCCTGCCTGTGTACTCTGACGTGGACGTGGACGGCGGTCTCACCGTTGGCGGCTGCAACGTGCGCGACCTCGCGGACCGGTTTCACACGCCGCTCTATATTTATGACGAAGATGGTCTGCGCGAGACGATGCGACGCTACCAAACAGGCCTCGCCGAACGATGGCCAAATTCACGCGTGTGTTTCGCATCCAAAGCATTCCCGAGCGTTGCTGCCTATGCGCTCGCAGCCGAAGAAGGTCTCTCGGTGGATGTTGTGGGTGAAGGAGAGCTCCGGTTAGCTCTTGCTGCGGGAGTGGACCCGCGGCGCATTCTGCTACACGGCAACGCAAAAGGTGCCGACGAAATCGCGCTCTCAATTCAACACGGTGTTGGACTTATCGTGGTCGACAATTGGAACGACATCGCGCTCATCGAGCAGGCTACCGCGCTGCACGAACAAAACGTACAAAACATTCTCATTCGAGTCGTTCCCAACATTTTGACGAATACGCACCCGTCAATCCAAACCGGAGGTGCGGAATCAAAGTTCGGTTTGCCCGCCACAGAAGTCGTGAAGATGATTAAGGAGCTTGCCCAACACCCCACGATTCACGTGTCAGGTATTCACCTGCACATTGGCTCCCAGATCCACGAACTACAACCCTTCGCAGACTCCGTCCATGTGCTCTCGCTCTTCCCAGACTGTGAGGTCTACAACATTGGTGGCGGACTGGGCGTGAACTATTCAGACGAAGACGACGCCCCGGATGTCGAAAACTATCTCGACGCAATCACAGCCGTTGCCAATGAACAGCTCCCGAAGCATGCCGAACTGTTGATTGAACCGGGACGCTCCCTCGTTGCCCGCGCAGGAATCACTGCCTACCGCGTGCGTAACGTGAAACACACGGCCCACACGTTCGTCGCAGTTGATGGCGGCATGTCTGACCAGATGAATATCACCCTGACAAACGAAAAATTCACCGGACTCGTCGCAGATCGGGTCACCGCCGCACAAGACACTGAGGCGCAAATCGTTGGACGACAGTGCGAATCGGGTGACCTGCTCGTTGATCGAGCGCAATTGCAACAGCCTCAACTCGGCGACACTCTCGTCCTGGCTGCGACCGGTGCCTACGGATACACCTTCGTCAATAATTACAATGGCGCCCTCCACCCTGCCGTAGTCTTCTGCTCACAGGGCAAGGCGCGTGTTGTGGTACGACGCCAAACGTATGATGACCTGCTTTCTCCCCACATGTACGAACGCAAACCGCGTGGAGAGGAAGTTATGCAGTGACGCATTTTCCAACCCGAAACCCAACCACGTAAACAAGCGAATAGCTGAAGGAAATACCAATGAAACTCAAGAGAAACCTCACAGCGCTCGCCGCCGTAACCGCCGGGCTGTTGTTCTTTACAGCCTGTGGTGCACTTGGCGAAGATGCCGTAGTGGACGAGTCAGATGACGCAGACTCGGCAGAAGTTGTGCCGGGTGGACTGCCGCTGGCTGTCACCACCGATTTCAGTACCGAAGTGAACGAAGAAGCGAAGGCACTGTTGCCTGACGACGTTACTGAACGGGGCGCAATTCGCGTCGCCATGGGTGTTCCATACCCACCATTTGTTGAATACAACGACAAAGACGAACTCATCGGGGTCGACGTCGACATGACGACCGCATTGAGTCAAAAACTCGGCATTGACTTCGAGGTCAACCACCAGCCGTTCGAGTCAGTCATTCCGTCACTGCAGTCTGACCGTCACGACATCATCATGATGGGCATGAATGACTCAAAGGAACGCCAAGAAACACTGAACTTCGTTGAAGAAATTCATGCTGGTTTTGCCATCGTGGTTGCCAAAGGCAACCCTGAAGGTGTGAAGACGCTCACTGACCTTTGCGGACTGAGTGCCTCAACCCAGAAATCAACTGTTCAGGCTGAACTGTTGTACGAACTCTCTGACGAGTGTGAAGCAAACGGTGATGATCCGATTGATGTGCAGGCCCTGCCTGTCGCCCAGGATTCACAGACTGCCGTGCGTGCTGGCCGTGCACAGGCATACATTGTTGACGCTCCTGTGGCCGCATACACAGCCGCAACAGCAGGCGACGGTGAACATTTTGAACTCGTTGAAGACCCCGAGAATCCACAGGGCTTCAACCCCGTGTACACCGGCTTCGGTCTGTTGAAAGATCGTACTGAACTGACAGACGCACTCCAGATGGCGATGCAAGATCTCATCGATGAGGGCGTCTACCAGAAAATTCTTGACGAGCACGATATGGGTTCACTCGCCATTGACGAAGCGCTCGTCAACGCCGCAACTGAGTAAAAATAATCATGGCTACTACGACGGCACCGAGCAGAGAGTTTGACAACATTATCAAACCTCTGCGTCGACCCGGGAGGTGGGTCAGCGCAATCGTTGTGCTGGTCCTCCTCGCCGCCTTCGTGCAAGCGATTGCAACGAACAAGAACATTGACTTTGCCACTATCGGCGAGTTCATGTTCAACTCTCGAATCCTTTCGGGTGTACAGCTCACGCTTCTGATCACCCTGATCTCAATGTCCTGCGCTGCCATACTTGCAGTGATCGTTGCAGCGATGAGAATGTCGGGTAACCCGGTTCTCGTCGTTGTGGCTGCGGTATATGTGTGGGGCTTTCGAGGGACTCCACTGCTTGTGCAGATCGTTATTTGGGGTTACTTCGGGCTGATCTTTGAATACATCACGATCGGTATCCCGTTCACCGACATTATCTTCTTTCAAGCACCCACAAACTCTCTGATTAACGCTCTCGTCGCCGGTATTATCGCGTTGACACTGAACGAGGCAGCGTATTCGTCAGAGATCGTGCGTTCAGGCATGCTCTCCGTAGACGAGGGTCAACGAGAAGCTGCGGCCTCACTCGGTATGAGCCCCGGCTACAGCTTCATGCACATTCTGTTGCCGCAGGCGATGCGTGTGATTATCCCGCCAATGGGTAACCAACTCATTTCAATGATTAAGAACACGTCACTGCTGTCGCTGATTGCTGTGCTTGAGCTCTACACCCAAGCAACACAGATTTCGGCGCAAAACCTGCGTCAGGTCGAACTTTTGATCGTGGTCAGCATTTGGTACCTCGCGATCGTTTCGGTCCTGTCCGTACCGCAGCACTACCTCGAACGTCACTTCGGTAAGGGTGCGACGAAGAACCAGCCGCAAACGCTGATTGAGAAAGCCAAAGAATACACAGGAAGTATTCAAATTCAGCGCGAGCGTAAACGAAAGGGACGAAGCAATGTCTGATCAACAACCTGTTGAGAATGCATCCGTCACCTCTGCGTTAGATGACAATGCTCTGGTGCAATTGCGAGGCGTGCGAAAACGATTCGGCCCGCTTGAAGTGCTCAAAGGCATCGATATGGATATTCATGCGGGAGAAGTGACCTGTCTGTTGGGCCCATCAGGTTCCGGGAAGTCAACGCTGCTGCGCTGCATCAACCACCTCGAGTCAATTAACGGCGGAAAAATAGTGGTTGATGGTGACCTTGTTGGTTACCGCGAAAAGAACGATGCGCTCCACGAACTGCATCCGCGGGAAGTGGCCAAGCAACGCCGCAAAATTGGCATGGTATTTCAGCGGTTCAACCTGTTCCCACACAAGACGGCGCTTGGCAACATAATGGAAGCGCCAGTCGGGGTTGCTCACCGTCCGAGGAGTCAAGTGCGCAATGAAGCGAAGCAGCTGCTCGAAGAAGTGGGCCTTGCCGAGTGGGCGAACCACTACCCGGCGCAGCTTTCAGGCGGACAACAGCAGCGTGTTGCCATCGCTCGAGCGCTCGCGATGAAACCGAAAATCATGCTGTTTGACGAACCAACAAGTGCGCTTGACCCGGAACTTGTGGGCGACGTACTTGAGGTGATGCGAAAACTCGCAGAGTCGGGCACCACGATGGTCGTGGTGACGCACGAGATCGGCTTCGCTCGAAGCGTTGCCGACAATCTGGTGTTTATGGATGACGGTGTCGTGGTTGAATCAGGCGACCCCGAGCAGATCATCTCAAACCCGCAAAGCCCGAGAACGCAAGGGTTCTTGAAGAGCGTCCTCTAAGAAACATCCGGCGCGAGCTGCTGACACAGCGCATCGAGGGTTTCACTCGTGCCACCCTCGATGCGCAGGTGTGCCCGGCGGTCTGCGGCCGTCGGGCCACGGTTCACCACCGCGATCGGTAGATTTCGCTGCTCGGCACGATGCACTAAACGAACACCCGTGTTCACTGCGAGTGACGTACCCACGCAGAGCAACGCCTCAGCGTCTGCCACCTGTGCTTCCGCGGTTTGGAACACCTGCGGTGGCACGGTCTCGCCAAAATAAATCACGTCAGGCCGAAGTACCCCGTCGCACACCGAGCATGACGGTACGTCGATGTGTTCATGATCGGTGACGATCGCATCACCATCGGGCGCAATTTCAGCGTGACGCTGCGCCCGAGCATATCCAGGGTTCAACTCATCAAATCGTGCCAAAACACTGGTGCGTGATTCGTGCGAACCGCACACCACACAGCGAATGAGTGAGCCGTTTCCATGCAGCTCAGTGACCCGAGTAGAGCCGGCTTCTCGATGCAGATTATCCACATTTTGTGTAATCACCCCGGTTGTGAACCCGAGCTGTTCAAGCTTTGCGAGCGCACGGTGACCCGTGTTCGGTTCCACTTTGGACGCGCGCAAAGCGCCAATTCGTGCACCTGCCCAAAATCGGCGACGATAATTTTCGTCCCCCGTGAACTGGTTAATGTTCATCGGCGTGCGGGGCGGAGTGCCCGCGCCACGATAATCGGGGATTCCCGAGTCGGTGCTGATACCCGCGCCCGTCAGCACTGCGACTTTGCCGCACGCAAACAAGTCAGTCAAAGAAATAATCGCCACGCATCCATTATTGCCGTCCCCGGTGAGTAAAGATTGATCGCAGACGAACGACTAGACTCGATTGCATGACTTCCGCACGCACTCAACTCATTGAACTGATCACGAATGAGGCCGTATTCCACGGTGACTTCACCCTCACCAGTGGCAAAAAGGCGACGTACTATATCGATCTTCGAAAACTCAGTCTTGACCACCGAGCAGCACCGCTGATCGGTCAGGTCATGCTTGACCTGATTGGTGATATTGACGGAGTCGTCGCTGTTGGCGGGCTCACTATGGGAGCCGACCCGATCGCGTCAGCGATCATGCACCAGGGTGTTGCGCGTGGCAAAGTGTACGACTCGTTCGTCGTCCGAAAAGAACCTAAAGATCACGGTCGTGGACGCCAAGTAGAAGGCCCCGACCTTGACGGCAAACGTGTCGTTGTGGTTGAAGACACCTCCACCACGGGCGGATCCCCGCTCCAAGCCATTGAAGCGCTCAAAAAAGTTGGTGCAGAAATTGCGGCGGTCGCGGTCGTAGTCGACCGTCAAGCTCCAGCTAAAGAACGTATCGAAAACGCGGGCTACGACTACCGTTTCGCAATCGGACTCGAAGATCTCGGTCTTGACCCGCAGTAGTCGTTCACCGATTAAATTCCTGTGCATCGGTCTCGCGGCCGGTGTCATGTCGGGACTCTTCGGTGTTGGCGGCGGCACGATTATTGTTCCGCTCTTGCTGTTCTGGGTCGGGATGGACCATCGAATTGCGGCTGGCACATCAGTTGCGGCGATTTTGCCAACCGCGATCGTCGGCACCGTCAGTTATGGCGTGCAGGGCAATATTGACTGGGTTGCCGCACTGTGTCTGGCAGCAGGAATGGTTGTGGGTGCACAGGTTGGTTCGTGGCTCCTGTCTCGCGTGTCACGAGATGTGCTGCAGATCGGATTCATGGGATTCCTGCTGATCGTGATTGTCAGCCTCTGGTTTATTGTTCCGCACCGTGACTCAGAGGTGGTGCTCACTTTCTGGTCGATTAGTTTTCTCGCGTTGACGGGGTTTGCAACGGGAATCCTGTCCGGGCTGCTCGGTGTCGGCGGCGGGGTAGTCGTAGTGCCGGTGCTCATGTTCTTCTTCGGAGCGAGCGACTTGATTGCGAAAGGCACCTCACTGGCTATGATGATTCCAGGTTCCGTGTCGGGCACAGTCGGCAACCTGATACGACGGAATGTGGATCTTCGTGCATCAGCCATGGTCGGGCTGGCAGCGTGTGTGGCGATACCGTTCGCAACGATTCTCGCCGGTATTATCGACCCGTTTGTTGGAAACGTACTGTTTTCGCTCTACCTAGTGTTCGTGTTCGGGCAATTGCTGCAGAAACGAATCTCTGCCAAACGCCAACAGCGCGACTAGGGGAGTAAGTCAGCGACCGAGTCAACAATTTCACTCGGACGAAACGGATACCGTTCGATTTCGGCATCGTCAGAAATGCCGGTGCGAACGAGAACGGTGTGGAGCCCCGCTTCCATGCCAGCAACAATGTCTGTATCCATGCGATCACCGATCATGACCGTGTTTTCAGAGTGCGCACCAATCTGATTGAGGGCAGACCGAAACATCATCGGGTTGGGTTTGCCGACAACGTAGGGTTCTTTCCCGGTTGCTTTCGTGATGAGTGCGTTAATTGCACCCGTGGCGGGCAGCGGCCCGTCGGGGCTCGGACCGGTCGCGTCTGGGTTCGTTGTAATAAATCGTGCGCCCTTATTAATAAGACGGATCGCTTTTGTGAGGGCGTTAAAACTGTAGTTTCGGGTTTCTCCTACGACCACAAAATCAGGGTCAGACTCGGTCATCACAAACCCGGCTTCATAGAGCGCGGTCAATAGCCCGGCCTCGCCAAGTGCGAACACGGTGCCGCCCGGGTTTTGAGCTTTTAAGAATGCAGCTGTTGCCAGTGCACTCGTCCAAATACGATCCTCGGGTACGTTAATGCCGGTTGCGCTGAGACGAGCGCTTAAATCACGCGCAGTAAAGATCGAGTTATTGGTGAGCACGAGATACTGCTGATTGGTGTCGCGCCAATGATCCAACAGTTCAGCAGCACCAGCAATGGCGCGGTCTTCATGAACGAGCACCCCGTCCATGTCTGTCAACCAGCATTCGAAACGATCACGATTTACTTCGGTCATTAACGCCCGCTTTCTCCTCTACCAATATCTTAGCGAAGCCGTGTTGGGTGAAATTGTGGCGAGTTGGTGCCAGACTGATAGGTATGAGCGAACGCGCAGGAACCCCGGCCAGACCGGAAGATCTCGTCAATGTTGACGAACTTATAGCCGCCTACTATGACATCAAGCCTGACCCGACCGTGCCAGAACAGCGCGTGGTCTTCGGCACTTCAGGGCACCGAGGGTCATCGTTAGACGGAGCATTCAACGAAGCCCACATCGCGGCAGTCTCGCTTGCGGTCGCTGAATATCGTGCCGAGCAGGGCGTGACCGGGCCACTGTTTCTCGGGGCAGACACGCACCCCTTGTCTCAACCAGCTGAGCGCACCGCCCGCGCCGTACTCACAGCCGCGGGAGTGGACGTGCAGGTACCGGCGACGAATGATGACGAATATGTGCCGACACCGTCCCTCAGCCACGCGATTCTCGTGCATAACAGGGACCGTGAAGAAAATCTTGCCGACGGTGTGATTATTACGCCAAGCCATAATCCGCCTCGAGACGGTGGTATTAAATACAATCCGACCCATGGCGGCCCGGCCGACGTTGATGCGACTGGGTGGATCGCGAAGCGTGCGAACGAGCTTCTCGAATCACGTGCAGAAATTCCACAAGACGGTGGTCCTTCAGTGTCGCACTTTGATTTCCTGGGGGACTATGTCGAAGACCTCGCAGACGTTATTAATTTTGAAGCAATTCGTGAATCTGATCTACGTATTGCCGCGCATCCGCTCGGCGGTGCAAGCCAAAACTATTGGTCCGCGATACAGGACAGATACGACATTGATCTGACCGTGGTCGGGCCCGGTATTGACCCGCAGTGGGCGTTTATGACGCTTGACTGGGACGGTAAAATTCGTATGGATCCATCGTCAGCCCACGCGATGGCGGGTGTTCTTGAATACCGTGACCAGTTTGATCTGGTCACCGGGAATGACGCTGATGCTGACCGTCACGGCATTGTGACTCGCGACGGTGGGCTCATGAATCCGAACCATTTTCTTGCCGTCGCCATTGACTACCTGCTCACGCATCGTCCTGACTGGCCAACCGATGCGAAAATTGGAAAGACGATCGTCTCTTCACGAATGATCGATCGCGTTGTGGCATCCCATGGACGAGAGCTATTTGAAGTGCCGGTCGGATTTAAATGGTTTGTGTCTGGATTGCTTGATGGCGGCACCGTATTTGGTGGCGAGGAGAGCGCAGGAGCCTCATTTGTGCGCTTTGACGGAACCGCCTGGAGCACTGATAAGGACGGCATCCTGTTGGCACTGCTTGCCGCTGAAATGTGGGCAGTTACCGGTAAATCACCTAGCGAACGCTATGTCGAACTGACTGAACAGTTTGGTGAACCCGCGTACGCACGCACCGATTCGCCCGCAACAACTGAGCAGAAAGCGAAACTCGCCAAACTGTCACCCGACGATGTTGCTGCGACTGAACTTGCGGGCGAGCCAATCGTCGAAGTCCTCACCCACGCGCCCGGCAACGGCGCAGCGATTGGTGGTTTGGTATTGCGGTCAGAAAGTGCGTGGTGTGCGATTCGACCCTCGGGTACTGAGGCGGTTATGAAGGTGTACGCAGAGTCGTTCCGTGGCGAAGACCATCTGGCACTTGTGCAGCAGGCCGCAGTTGAGATCTTGGGCAGTGCACTCGGCGAATAATCGGAGAGACACGACACTGACCCATAAGATAGAGGCTATGACGCGCCGATACAGTTATCTCGGACCCGCCGGGACATTTACCGAAGCAGCTCTCAAACAAGTCCCTGAAGCTGAAGGTCAAGAGTGGAACGCCGTCGCAAATGTCGGCGAAGCGCTGCAAAGCGTCGTAGCGGGCGAAAGTGACGCCGCAATGATCGCCATCGAAAACTCGATCGATGGCGGGGTGACAGTTGCACAAGATGCGCTTGCGACACTGCCAAACCTGCAGATTATCGGCGAATATCTGGTCCCTGTAGATTTTGTTCTCGTTACCAGACCAGGGGTATCACTTGACGAGGTGAGCGTTATTGGCGCCCACCCGGTTGCCTACGCTCAGTGCCAACAGTGGCTCGACAAACATTTGCCCGGTCACGTGCATATGCAGGCGGCATCTAATGTGCAATCAGTGGCTGATCTCTTTGATGAAGTCTCGAATATAGATGCAGCGATCGCGCCGCCGTCCATTACCGACCATTATGACGTTGAAGTGCACGCGGACCATGTTGCGGCAAACGAGCATGCCGTCACTCGCTTCGTGCTGGTCAGCACACGGCAGGCGGTGGGCGAGCCCAGCGGTCACGATAAAACCTCGTTGATTGCTGAACTGCCAGAAGACCGGTCGGGTGCGTTGCTTGAACTGCTCGAGCAGTTTGCGACCCGTGGCGTCAACCTGACCTTGATCGCTTCTCGTCCCATCGGTGACCGGATGGGACGATACCGTTTTGTCATTGACGCGGAAGGGCATGCCAAAGATGAACGGGTGGCAGATGCGCTCCTCGGGCTCAAACGGTTCAGCCCGAAAGTGATCTTTTTAGGGTCATATCCGCGTGCCGACAAGATCGAGCCGGTGACACGTCCCGAAATGGACGACACCGCATTTCGTGATGCACGCGATTGGCTTCGTGAAATCGTTACCGGAGAAGACGGCTAGACTCCTCGGCTTACCAGAGCTTCGGTGTCCAATGCGGCATCACCTTGAGTGTCAGCGCACCCGGATCGACGTGGCCACTGACTGCGACAGCCTCACCAAAATCATCACCATCAAGCTGCACTGCTTCAGGTTTCTCCACCTGCAGGCTCATTTTTTCAACCTGACGATACGTCACGCTCTTCGCATCGTTCACTAGGTCGATAACGCGCCGGCCCGCACGCGAACGCCGCAGCACACCGTTCTCCCAACCGATCTTGTTAATAATGCGCAGCCATGAGAACGGCCCGAGCCGGCGCAACGGTTTCAGAGCAACCAGGTCAAGCTTGCCGTCATCCATTTTTGCGTCAGGAATGAGCAGCACTCCGCCTGGCAGAAGCCCGCAGTTGCCCATCATGACGGTGAACACACGTAACGACTTCGATCCACCATCATCAAGCGTGAAATTAATGCGCAGCGGACGTTCGCGCACAACCGTGCGCAGACCCGCGTCAACGTACGCGAGCCAGCCCACACGTTTCTTGAGTTTCTGGTTCGTTGCCGAAATCACGCGCGCGTCGATGCCCATACCCGCCAAGACCAGGAACACTTTCGAATCGACCGTTCCATCATCGCGAGTAATGTCAGCAACACCCAGATCGATCTTGAAATGACGACCCGCAAAAGCGGCCTCAACCTGCTCGTCAACATCATTCAGGGGCAGACCAATATTTCGGGCGAGGAGGTTACCTGTGCCCTGCGGAATAATCGCAAGCGGAACCCCTGAACCGCGTAACACTTCGGCGACCGCACGCATTGTTCCATCACCACCCGATGCCAACACCACCGCAGCACCATCGTCGATGGCACGCTGCGTTGCCGCGGCACCCGCGTCATCCGCGTCGGTTTTGTACCATTTCGTGGGTGCGAACCCTTCAGCGCCTTCGTGATAGGTCACCGCATCAGCCAACGCGTCCACGTTGGTTTTCAACGGGTGGTACACGACGGCTGCGTGCGGACGGTCAGTGATCATGACACTAATGTACCGAGTCGTGGCTGCTCAACCGCCGAATGTTTGGCGACTTTATTCACACGTGTCGTGCCGAAGGGCACGAGCACAGCGATGCATAATGTCAGTGCTGCCAGATAGACTTGCGGTTGTGATTGACTTGAATTTGCTGCGCACCCAGCCAGAACTGCTCAAAGAATCTCAGCGTGCTCGTGGAAACGACGAAAATACTGTTGATGCGGCGGTTGCTGCTGACGAATCCTGGCGTGAAGCGCTCAGCTTCTTTGAAGCGCTGCGTGCTGAACAAAACCAGTTGAGTGCACGGGTCAAAACCGCCGCGAAAGAAGACAAGCCCGCGTTGATTGCGCAGGCAAAAGAGCTCGCGGGCCGAGTGAAAGACGCAAACGCGGAAGCCAACGCCGCTGAAGAAATCGCTAAGAATGCGGCAATGCGTATCGAAAACGTCATTATCGATGGGGTACCGTCCGGCGGCGAAGAAGACTTTGTGACACTGCGAACCGTGGGGGAAGTTCCCACGTTTGAATTTGCCGCACGCGACCATCTTGAAATAGGCGAACTGCTCGGCGCAATCGATATGCAACGTGGTGCAAAGGTCTCTGGCGCACGGTTTTATTTCCTGCGCGGAGTAGGTGCCCGCCTCGAACTCGCTCTCATGAACATGGCACTGCAACGCGCAATCGACACAGGCTTCACGCCGATGATCACTCCGACACTGGTGAAGCCAGACATTATGCGCGGAACCGGTTTCTTAGGGGAACACGCAGACGAGGTGTACCACCTGGACGACGACGACCTCTTCCTGACCGGCACGAGCGAGGTTGCGCTCGCCGGGTACCACTCTGACGAAATCCTTGACCTGGAAGCTGGTCCGATTCGCTACGCGGGCTGGTCTACGTGTTATCGCAAAGAAGCCGGTTCGCACGGCAAAGATACCCGCGGAATTCTACGTGTCCATCAGTTTAATAAGCTTGAAATGTTCGTCTATGCGCATCCGGACGACGCCGAAGCAGAGCATGAGCGGCTTGTCGCTTGGCAGGAAGAAATGCTGCAGGCGCTCGGCCTGACCTATCGCGTGATCGACGTTGCCACAGGCGACCTGGGCTCAAGCGCAGCACGAAAATTTGATATTGAGGCGTGGATCCCGACACAAGATACTTATCGAGAGCTCACCTCAACGAGTAACTGCACCACCTATCAGGCGCGACGACTCCAGACGCGCTACCGGACCGACTCTGGAAAGACAGCACCGGTCGCGACTCTGAACGGTACCCTTGCAACCACTCGGTGGATCGTTGCGCTTCTCGAAACACATCAACAAGCCGACGGCAGCGTGCGTGTCCCCGAAGCATTGCAGCCATATATGGGTGGGTTAAGTGTACTCACCCCAGAAGGGTAGTCATTGACGGAAAAACGCCTGGTCGCTCTCGACCTCGACGGAACTGTGCTGTTTCATGATGAAACCGTCGACCCAGAAGTCAAAGAAGCAGTGCAACGGCTTGACCGTGACCCCGGTACCGAAGTTGTTGTCGCAACTGGCCGTTCGGTGGATGCAGCGCTCGCCATTGTTGAACTGCTGAAGATTCGTCCCACCTGGGTTATCTGCGCGAACGGTGCGATAGTGCTCAAACGAGACCCCCTTGCCGGTCGGTCATACCGTCGTGAATTCATTGAAACATTTGATACTACTGAGGTGCTCAACAAGATTCGACCGCATCTGGTTGACGCGCGTTACGCAGTTGAAGACGGGTACGGCAAAATTTGGCACACTGACTTTATTCCCGATACGGCGCTGCCACATAATCAACGTCACGTTGAATTTGACAAGTTGCTCGGCATTCAAGCTTCACGCGTGGTTGTAGCGTCCCCGGGGCAAGCACTCGAAGACTTTCTCAAAATTGTTGAACGCATCGGTATTACAAGCGTCACCTACGCGATTGGCCATACCGCGTGGCTTGACCTCGCCCCTGACGGAATCACGAAAGCAAGCGCGCTCGAACGAGTCAATGGACAGCTGCGAATTCCGCGCACGAACGTTTTTGCGGCTGGCGACGGCGACAACGACAGTGAGATGTTGCGTTGGGCTGGCAAGCACGGTGCCGCTGTCGTCATGGGTCAAGCAACCGACCAGGTCAAGAAGCTCGCCACATGGGTTACCGGGAGCGTTGAAGAGAAGGGGCTGCTGACAGCGCTCAAGCGGTGGCACCCGCTGCTGCAGGACTAGAAAAAGTTCGCTCTTCAATTTCACATTGGGCTGAAAAACCCGTAAGCTCTTCTCTTGGAGAGTTGTCCGAGTGGCCGAAGGAACTGGTCTTGAAAACCAGCAGGCGAAAGCCTCAAGGGTTCGAATCCCTTACTCTCCGCGTTGAAGAAATAACCTCCGACCAGGTGCTTGTCGCCCAGTAGTCGGAGGCTATTTTATTTAAGCGGTCTCATAACCCGATGTTCATCAGGATGCTTCCCGCAATCCACAACACGACGACAGCACTCACGGTGAAGGCTGGGACGCTCCACCAGCGCCAGCTGCGACGTATCGCTGGGAACACGCACACCACTCCGATAAGACACGGTACCCAGAGCCCGGTTGTCGCGAGCCCGTGACCATACTTAATTTGAGTGAGGTTCTGCCCGCCACCGGTCATGACGAGTAACGGGCCGACAACATAAGCCAGAACGTATGCGAGCACACAACCAGCGAACGTAAAACCAATCAATAGAGCAATATGTTTTTGTTCCTATTTCTCGTATCGACCTGCATGCCACCGACCATACGAGGTAATGTTCCTGTTGTCACCCCGACTAAATCGACCGCTGCGTACTCTGCGGACCCACAGGCGGGAATACGGACGCCGAACGTGCTCGGGCATCGTACAGAAAGAAATTTCTTCGTTCACCATCCGGCCGGGTACACATACGGGCGCAACCTCCCGAGCTGGAATTGTTCAATCTCGTCGAGCGCGGTTTTGAGCCGGTCGTCGCCGGGACGATGCTGTTCAAAGATAGGGAGAAGGCGAATGACGCACTTCTTGGCCCAGCCGATCAGCTGACATCGGTCAACTTCTGACAGAGTCAGATCTTCGACGTCAGGAGATACCTTCGGCAAGTTCACCATGTCGACAAACTTACCGACGGTGACCGGCGAACGCATCAACTTCCTTAACGCGAGAGTCCGCTTGTGCCAAATCGAAAGTTTTGAAGTCGTTATCAAGCGCTGAAAGGTATGAGAGTGTCGTCGGGATAGGCTTATGCTCAATCTAGGCAGCATACTTTTGGTCCATCCGTTTAGTCTGAAGCGCTGGCGGAATGACATGAGATTGGAAACAAATTGAAAGTGGACTATCTCGCAAACTGGAATAAGTTGCTTCCAGAGGAGAGAGTCCTTGCGTTGAACATTTGTGAGCGAACTAAGCCCGTCGGCGCCGCTGTAGCGCAAAGAATACTGAAGGCGTCTGGCTTTGATCGCAGCCAAGCGTCAGCGACGAGGTATTTGCAGGCGTTAGATCGAGCCTCATTTACTTACGCCAAGGGACGCGCTGGACGATTAGTCGCGGATGGGGCACGCCTGTTTGTTAAGAGCCAAGTCTGGTTGCAGGCGCGTGACAATGCAGTGAGCCAACTGTTTGAAGATACTTCAATGAGCGATCTGGTGGATCTGCTTATTTTGCGTAAAGGAATCGAAGCTGCGGCGATTCCTCTGGCCGTTGAGCGAGCAGAGGATGAAGATATCACTCGAATCGAAGAAACAATTCGTGCATACGATGAACACGCTGAAGAGGGATCTGACTTTTCATCAGATGCAATCAATTTCCATTTGTACCTTTGTGAGGCGACGCACAGCCCAACTTTCCGCCTGGTTGCTCAGACTCTTATTCCTGAGATGGGGCGTTTAGAGCCGATGCTGGTTGCAAGTGCTCGTATGTCGGGAAAGCGAACCGCTTCTCAGGACAGCCATCGGCGCATTTGGGAAGCGTTGCAAGCGCGAGACGCGAACCTCGCGAAAAAGCTGATGGCCGATCATTTTGACGAAATGATCTCGTTGCTTTCAGCGTAATTCTGGTGCTCAAGTTTATCCAAAAATTTTCTTGCCCAAAATCACTTCCTAATTTTTGAGGAAGCATGTATTCTGTTCGAACTGCGTAGTTTTAATTCTTGATTCAAAGGTGATAGAGGATGAATGACAAAGTAGATTCCGAAAACTTAGTAACAACAGATAACAAGAGAGCGCGCCGTGCAGCTGTCGGCGCGATGGTTGGGACTTCCCTTGAGTTCTATGACTTTTATGTTTACGCAACAGCTTCAGCCCTGGTGTTTGGCACTATTTTCTTCCCAGAAAATGAGAACCCATTTATCGGGACGATGGCGTCATTTGCAATCTTCGGCGTTGGATTCCTCGCACGTCCACTAGGGGCAATCGTGTTCGGTCACTTTGGTGACACGATCGGTCGAAAGCAAACTTTGATCTGGTCACTCCTCATCATGGGTGGTGCGACATTCGCAATTGGATTTGTTCCGAGCTATGCAAGTATTGGTCTCGCAGCTCCGCTGATACTCGTTTGTCTGCGACTTATTCAAGGCTTTGCGATTGGTGGCGAGTGGGGTGGCGCAGCTCTCATTTCTACTGAAAGTGCGCCAAAAGGGCGAGCAAACTTTTTCGGCGCCTTTACACAGATGGGATCACCAGCGGGGACAGTAATGTCGTCAGGAATGTTTGCCCTGGTCGGGCTCGGGGGAGATCAGATCCTTATCGACTGGGCTTGGCGTGTACCGTTCTTGTTCTCAGGCGTTTTGGTCATTGTGGGGCTCATTCTGAGACTCCGGCTAGAAGAATCACCAGTCTTCCAAAAAGCGATCCAAAAACAACAGCAAAAGAAACTTCCGTTTGTTGCAGTATTTAAGAAGGAATGGAAATCGGTTATTGCCGGCGTCTTCTTGGTTGCGCATGGTATCGGCGGCTTCTATGTTACCGGCACGCTGTTTCTTTCGTACGCAACCCAACAAGTTGAGCTTGATAGTGCGCCGATTCTATTGGCGCAGACCATTGCTGCGGCCTCAAGCTTTGTGACCTTCCCACTGGTCGCAATGTGGGGTGACCGGGTCGGTCCTCGAAATATTGTGATTCTTTCTGCTGTGCTCGCCGGAGTTTTCGCTGCTCCTCACTTCCTGATGACGTTAACTGGAAACTATGTCCTCATCTCAATTATGTTGATCCTCACTCAGACAATTGGAGCGGGAGCTTGGGTGTGTATACCCGACTTTTTGAGTCGAGCATTCGACCCGGTTACCCGGTACACAGGTATTTCGCTGGCATATCAAATTGCAGCGATTCTATTTGGCGGCTTGCTCCCTACAGGTGGAGCGGCATTGCTCGCAGTCACCCATGGAGGCGTTATCGGCCCGGTCCTCATTCTTGTGGGACTTTGTGTCCTTGTGGTTATTGGAGCAGTTTGGATTTCCAAAATTATTAAGGAGCGAGAAGCATGAATAAAGTAATTGAGTACCAAGCCCCTTGGATCATTGGATTTCAAGACGGAGAACATCGTGTTCTCGAAAATGGGGCGATTGTAATTGACGGGGACACTATTGTTCATGTCGGTCGACGGGGGCAGGTTCCAAGTGCTGAGATTATTGAGACAAGTTCAATTATTGCGCCAGGGTTTATTTCTCTTCATTGTCACATGAATGAGTCACCGGTGGACAAGGGCCTCGCAGAAGATATGGACAAGCGCCAGTTCTGGTCTACGAACCTCATCGAGATCCTGCCTCCGAGGTCCCAAGCTCTCTCGACCGAAGACGCGCACGTATGCGCACGCATTTCAGTGGCGGAGCATATTCGTACGGGCGCGACAACAGTCATGCAGATGGGTATAGAGAGCGATTACATCGCTGAGCTGTGCAAAAAAGTTGGGCTCCGAGCATATATTGCAGAGGCGTACCGCTCTGGACGCTGGTTCACTGATGACGGTCTAACGGTTCAATATGACTGGGCAGAGGATGATGGTTTTGCTGACTTTAATCGCGGTCTTGAATTCGCTCGTCGATACAAGAACCCCGACCATAAGGACTTGGTGACCGGGTTCCTTAACCCGTCCCAGGTAGATACGTGCTCGGAAAGATTACTACGTGCAACCAAGCAAGCTTCGGAAGAAGAAGGCTTTAAAATTCAGATTCATGCGGCCCAGTCGTACTCAGAATTCCATGAGATGACCCGTCGACACGGACTGACACCGGTGGAATGGTTAGATCGTGTCGGACTTCTGGGTCCTAACACACTAATTGGACATGGCCTGTTTCTTACAGGGACGAGCTGGACCAATTTTCACGGTGATGATCTCGGTATTCTCGCACGATCGGGAACTGGTGTTGTCTACAACCCGTGGGTGTTTGGACGCAACGGAATCGCGATGGAAACTTTTGCAGAATACGGTCGACGTGGTGTGCCTGTCACACTCGGTACGGACACCACAACTCAGTCGATCCTGCTTTCCGCAAGGTGGGCGTCGATCATTACAAAGATTCTCGAGAAGCGATCAGACGTTGGTGAGGCGCGTGAAATGTTCAATGCTCTCACAGTTCGGGCGGCTGAGAGTTTGGGGCGCGATGATCTAGGGCGACTCGCGCCGGGAGCCAAGGCCGATATGGTCTTTTGGAAACCGGACTCAATTTTTACAGCGCCGCTACGAGACCCCATTCGAAATATTATTTATTATGCGGAAGCTCAAGATATTGAACAGACGATTATCTCTGGCAAGCCTGTTTATCAAGACGGAATGGTAAACGGTTTAGACGAGTCTCAAGACCTTGCGGACCTGCAGAAGGTTTCCGAACGGGTGTGGGAAAACTGGCAGCGCTACGATTGGGCGGACCGAAGCGTGGATACACATGTGCCAGCGAGCTACAGCCCATTTGAACTGGACTAGTGGGGGCAAAGAGGGGAAATGAGTCAACAAAGTTCTATTGTCACGACCGGTGGGGATGCTCTTGTCGAGGCTCTCGTAGTTGAAGGTGTCGATAAGATTTTTGGGCTTCCAGGCATCCAACTTGATCCAGTTTTTGATGCGCTTTACCGTAACGGGGAAGAAATTAGCCTTGTCACTGCTCGTCATGAGCAGGCTGTCACGTATATGGCAGACGGGTACAGTCGAAGGTCACATCGTCCCGGTGTGGGGATAGTGGTTCCAGGCCCAGGTTTCTTGAACTCTACCGCAGGCCTCGCGACTGCATACGCGTGCGGGTCAAAAGTGTTACTCATCGTGGGTCAGATCTCCTCAGATTTGGTTGGACTTGGTCGAGGGGCGTTGCATGAGCTACCTGACCAGCTCGGGATCATCCAACGCCTTTCCAGATGGTCATACAGCATCAAAGATCCAGACGAAGTTGCTGAGTCTGTGCGGGCAGCTTTCCAGTACCTTGAGAGTAATCCAGGTCCTGCAGTGCTCGAAATACCGGCAGACGTCTTGAGACTTCCCGCGAAAGATGCAGGAAAGCCCGTTGAAGCAATGGCTCATGCCGAAACGTCATCTCTCGTTCAACAGGCGGGCTTTGATGAAATCAAAGCGTCTCTTGAACGTATTTCGAAGGCCAAGAATCCAGTGGTTATTCTTGGCGGTGGTCTGCGGTATGCAAGGTCTCCTGAAATTGCGACCAAATTTATCGAACACCTTCAACTGTGCGCAGTCGTTACCGACAACGGGAAAGGAAGCGTGCCCGCCAGCCACCCACTCGTGTTTGAAAGGTCCGGATTTGAAAGTCTCCAGAAGGATGCAGACCTAATTATTGGAATCGGTACCCGGTTCGTTGACGCTGAAGCTCAAGCCCTCGCCAGCGACTCCAGCGAGGTGATACTAATTAACACGGATGTCAGTCTCTCAGAACGGCTCGGTTTGCACGGCGCGCAGATACTTGTCGACTGGGAAGAATATATGCGAATCGGCCTTAGCGAACTGGAAAGCGTGGAGCGCGGTGATTCACAGGCGAACCGCCTGTCAGCTGCACGTCGGTCGGTCAGTGCGAAAGAGCATGAAGCCCAAGAAACTATTCAATACTTGCAGGTCATTCAGGAGGTTTTTCCGCAATCAGGAACCATAGTCGCTGACTACACACAGCTCGGTTATTGCGCGAGTTTCACATACCCTGTAGAAAGCCAAAATGCTTTTCTATGGCCGGGGTATCAAGGTACGCTGGGCTATAGTTTTGCAACAGGAATCGGAGCAGCCCTAGCTGATTCAGGCCCAGTCCTAGTAATTATTGGCGACGGCGGCTTCTCCTGGACGATGGAAGAACTCTCAACCGTAGCTCGCTACAGACCGAACCTCATTACTTTGATTGTTAACGATGGACACTACGGGAATGTTCGACGTATACAAAAGAGTCAATACGGTGGGCGAGAAATCGCTTCGGATCTGACAAACCCGAACTTTGTGAAACTCGCGGAAGCATTTGATATAGACGCGGTAACCGCGAAATCCGCGTCGGAGCTCCGTCAAGAGTTGGAAAATGCTTGTCGGGCCTCAGCTCCCCAAATCATTGAGCTGACGGTTCCGGAACTACCGTCACCGTGGGGTCTGGGATATAAATAATAGAGATAGTAGCCGAGGTCTAGCGTAGGTGTTACAAGCGAGGGCACGGTGTGAAGTGAATTGAACATGGTGACTGGCTCGTCACGATTAATAGTGTGGATCTGAACGTCACTGATGAGCTTATGCTCAAGAATTTATTCGATGAAGCTCCGCCTGATCGCACGGTGTATATGATGACAAACCTTTCTGCTACCTATAATTTCGCGAGCGTGACCGGAAACAAGGCTTTACAAATTCCAGCTGATACGGCCGCTGACGGTGTCTTAGCGGTTTCACCGACCATGGCGGGAGCCAAGTTCTACTTCAACGTCCAGTAACCCGTCAGCAATGAACCCCCCTCACTGAAGCCAGGAGGGGGTTCACCTATGTCTGTGTGAGCGTATCGCGGTGTGCCGTCGTTACCTTAACCGGTGACTACTTTGGAGTGGGCGTTGCCTCGTAGACGCGCGCACCGTCACGAACACCAGCGAAACGATATGGCGCGGTCGTTGTGTACGGATTGTCGAAGTTTTCACGACTGCCGCGCTCTTGTGCTGCATGCAGGGCACGGTAATCTTCGAAGCTCAGGCGGGGACGCTCCGCAAGCTCACGCTGAATACGCTCACCGTTCACTCGGTCCCGGTAGCCGGGCAGTACCTTGACAGTGAAGAACTCGCCCGCGGCACCCGAACCATAGCTAAACAAGCCGACCCGTTTGCCGTCGAGTTCATTATCGTAGTGGAGCAGAGACGTAAGCCCCACGTACAGTGAAGCGGTGTACGAGTTTCCAATGTGTGGGGTGTACCCGAGGCTCGGTTCGAGCAGGGTTTCATCAAGCTCTGTGCCAATGTGTTCAGCAAAACGACGGTACGCCTTCACCGACATTTTCGTGAACGGCTGATGATGCACATACCGGTCAATCTCTGACGCGGCTGCGCCTCCCTGAGCAGCGTAGTCATCCCAGGAACCGGTGAGTGTCCCCAGGTACGCATCAAGTGAAAGCGCCCCATCTACGAGCGGAGTGGAAAGGTCGTTCGGGCGCCAAAAATCATTAATATGTGCTGACCACACGCCTGACGTGGGTTCCACCTCGATCAGTTCAGGATCTGCACCGATCAACATCGCGATTGCACCGGCGCCCTGCGTGGGTTCTCCCGCGGTATTCACCGCATATCTCGCGATATCGCTCATGATGACCAATACTCGCTCTTGGGGGTGACGAGCAACGATGCCCAGTGCCACTTGAAGCGATGCGGTGCCGGCATAGCAGGCCTGTTTCGTTTCAAGAATGCGCATATTTGTGGGGAGGTCCAGCAGATCCTGCACGAACATCCCTGCAGCCTTGGACTGGTCAACACCAGATTCTGTCGCGAACAGAAGCGTGCGAATACCGTCGGTACCGGTGCGTTCAAGCAACCGGGCTGCGGCAGTTGCGCCCATACTGATCGGATCTTCATCAAGCGCAGGCATACCAAATTGGTCCTGACGCAGGCCATAACGATACTTGTTCGGATCAACATCGTTTGCTTCTGCAAGCGTGTCCAACTCAACTGCGAAATGGGTGGTCGCCATTTCCAAATCGATAATGCCCAAGCTCATGCGTCTGTTTTTCCGTTCTTGTTTCGGTCGCGGCGTTCCATCGCAACGTGGGTTGCCATCAGCTCACTCGGGTTCGTCTGCGCTCCCAAGAGTGACAACTCTCCGCACAATACTGTAGCTGCTGTGAGCGCGGCAAGACGACGCCCGTTTGCTCCGGGCTCGCGGTCTTCACGGCAGCCAATACGCTGCAGATTGTGTTCAACGTGCGGCAAATGTTTCCCGTTCCCGACAGTGCCAACAATCAGGTTCGGAATCGAACACGAGAAGTAGAGTCCCTCGTCGCGATTTTCGGCATAGGTGATGCCTTGGGAGCCCTCAACAATGTTTGCGGCATCCTGGCCGGTTGCCAGGTAAATCCCTAACAGCATGTTGGCGTAGTGCGCATTCGCCGAACGGAGCGAGCCGGCAAGCGTGGAACCTACAAGGTTTTTTCGCGTCGACAAATCGGTCAGTTCTGCCGAGGTGGTGCGCAGCCGCTTTTCGACAACGCTGTGCGGGAGCAAAATATCGGCATTGACGTTCTTCCCTCGACCGAGAATGCCATTGATAGCGCTGGGCTTCTTGTCAATACACAAGTTGCCAGAGATTGAACCGTATTCAAGATCGAGGCCCCACGACATGATCTTCATCATGAGGTTTTCTGCTGCCGCCGTGGCCATATTATGGCCGGACGCGTCACCGGTGGTGAACGCGAAACGAGTGAAAAGTAGATTACCAACTATTTCGTCGTGCACTTCGATGAGCTTCGCGAACCGGCTTGATGAGCGCACGGTGTCTTGGAGCTCTTCGAAACGGGCGTGGATTTGCGCGGCTGCTGCCGCGGCGTGAGCAGAGTCACGGGCAATAAAGAGTGTTGACCGAGTCATTCGTTCGTCAATAACGGTCACCCGTATGCCATCATCAAGCATGCGTGAGATGCTCGCTCCGCGACCAACTGATGGCCACAGAGGCGTCTCATAGGTTGCTAACGGAACTGAGATTTCTTCGTTGATGACGTTCCCGGTGATACGCATGGGTCCCACCCATTGCGTTGGAATCTCGGTGACCAGAGTCGATTCGTCCACCCGAACGGTCTCCTTCTCGTGTCTCCCGGTGCCATTTGGCATCGTGTTTATCGTGATCGGCGCGAGTAAGCTGCGGCATCAATTCCGCGCAATTCGCAAAATTCACGCACGTGACCGCGAAGCAGCAAATCGCTGCGACCCAGAGCCGCAGGAGTCGTTGCCCCCAGAAGCGCGCACAGTTCAGCGATACGTGCCTGCCACCATTCTAGGTGCTTGACGACTTCGGTGCTGTCCCCGTTAATTGCGACCCGCAGCACGCGACCCGCAATACCGACGGCCTTCGCGCCGAGCGCAAGCGAGCGGACTGCATCGATGGGCGAGCGGACGCCTCCTGAAGCCAGCAATGTGGGGAATTCCGGGGCATCAAGCAGGCACGCGACAGCTGACTGGCCAAAATGAGTCAAGTCGTCGAAACCGTCGTCTCGCCGTGCGCCTTCAATACGTGCAAAGTTTGTGCCGCCTGAGCCACTCACATCGGCGATTTCGACGCCGATGTCCCGCAACTGTTCGAGTGTGCGTCGGCTGATGCCGAACCCGACTTCTTTGACGATGATTGGCACATCGAGGCCGTGTACTATCTCTTCAAGAATGGCTCGCCAGTCACCAAAGTTACGGCTGCCTTCGGGCATCACCGTTTCTTGCACCGCGTTCAGGTGCACCTGCAATGCGTCAGCTTCGAGCAGATCGATGGCACGCTTCGCATCGTCGATGGACCTGCCAGCACCGATGTTTGCAATTACGGTACCGTTCGGGTTCGCGGTGCGCAGCACGCGGAATGTATTCGCAAGTTCAGGGTTATCGAGTGCGATGCTTACAGAACCCGATGAGACTGTGGTCCCGGTATGTGCGGCAGCTTCTGCCAGCGCCGCGTTGACTCGTGCGGCAGTTTCGGTCCCACCGGTCATCGCGTTGATATAGAAGGGCTGCTTCCACAGCATGTTGCCAACGGTGACTGGAAGCGATACCTCGTCAATATTGACGCCGCTTAATGCATGGTGAATGAACTCAACGTCATCAAAATCTTGATGCTCGGGTGCGTCGTTTTGTTGCTCCATCGCGAGACGAATGTGATCGTCTTTACGGTTTGCACTCAATTCAGAAGACAACGCTTTCCTCTTCGCCGGGATGCACATCAACGCTTAAGCGTTGGACTTGATGCTGTTCCCATTCCGTCAACAGTTCGTGATGATTGCCTGTCGCGTCTGCGACTACAATGCCACAGTCACCTCCGCCAGCGCCACTGGGTTTCGCTGCAGCGCCATGGTTCTCGGCAATATCGCACAGCCGGGTCAGCTTCTCAGTTTCAATATTGAGACCGGCAGAGTTGCCGAGCGCACGCAAAAGAGTCCGTGCCTCTCGAATCGACTGCAGCGTCACATGACTCGTTTTTTGATGCAGTGATTCAATAAGTCGTTCAACACAGTCACGACTCGACACCACAAAATCAGAATAGTCGAGATTCACATCGGGACGTCGATGCTGCACATGATCAACCAGCGCGTCAGTTGAGGCGGGGGACCCGGTCCAGCCAACCAGCAAATCCACAGTTGTTGGGGTTGGTAACGCTTCAATCGAGCAGCCTGTCCACACGTCAGATTCGAGTGTTGCGGCAACACCATGCTCCGCAAGGGAGTCGGCGAGTAACGTGCGGTCCGGTGAACGATACGCGATCCACCCACCAAATGTGCTCGCAGCCACGTCGCCGCCGCTGGCTTTTGGTGACACCTGAATCGTCGCAAGCATTGCAAGCTGGTAACGCTGCGCCTTGGTTAGGCTAAGACTGTAGAACTTGTTCAACGCAGCAATCGTTGCGACAACAACAGCGCCAGATGACCCGAGCCCAAACTTCTGACCGTTCGAATCATCAAGTTGCGACTCGATACGCAAGTCAAAATAGCGAGGTTTACGGCCGAGTACTTCTCGGTATTGTTCAACAGTGCTGATCGCGGCGGCAACAAAGTCGTACGGGTGATGTTCGAGCGTCACCAGGCCGCTGCGGGCAGAACGTTTCCACACCATCGGCAAGTGTCCGTACTCGGGGGAAAACACTTTGCCGACATTGCTTGATTCGGTGAGTTCGACCGACAGATACCGGTCGACGGCAACAAGAACCGCGGGTTGTCCAGGTTCGACAACCGCATACTCTCCAGCGATGTAGAGCTTTCCGGGTGAGCTCGCTTTAATCACGAAACGACCTTACCGGGAAGTAGCTGAGCGCCAGGTCCAGGCGCAACTACTTGCACATCACCGAATTCGCGTAAGCCCTCAGCGACACTGCCGGCATCATTTGGGCGGGCGATCGCAACAACGTTGGGGCCCGCATCTGCGGTGGCGTAAGTTTCAACCCCGTCTTCACGCAGTTGCGCCACCCGATCAAATGCCGCATATGAGGCAGGAGCGAGATAACGCACCGGTGGCTCGCTTGACTGAATGACTGCATGCATCCGGTATGCGTGCAGTTCGGTCAGTTCACCGAGAGTCGTGAAGTCATCTGCAGCACACGCCTGCTGTGCACGCACCAATATATCTTCAGTTGAGCTCACCCAATCGGAATAAAACGGCGAGGTTTGCGCGGTGAGCTGCATGCCGTCGCGGCTTGAAACCTTCTTTTTTGCGCCGTCAATTTTACAGACAATCATGCGCATATCTGGCGCGGTGATTTCTTCGGCAAATGATGACGCGTCGTCGTCCCCTGCGTGCCAGATCGCGAACCGTGAGATAACTGACCTGCTGGCTGAGCCAGACCCTCTGCGTGCTAATCGTGATAGTTCCGCGGTGTCAAAGTCGAGGCCATAAGCTTGTGCGGCCGCGCACGCGAGCGCAGCGAAGCCGGAAGCAGAAGAGGCAAGACCAGCCGCGGTGGGAGCCTCGTTCGTGGACGTAACAATTGCGCGGCTCGCGGACCCTGCGCGCTCACGCACAAGATCAAGGAAATGTTGAACACGCAGCGCACTATCAGTGGCTGCGGTGATCGTTTCGCCGTTCAGGGTGAAGATGTCGGTGGCGGCATCTGCAAGTGCCACTTCGGTGGTGGTCGGGTAGGCATCCAGCGTCATTGACAAGCTGCCAGCAGCGGGGAGCATAAGTTGCTCATCGCGCTTGCCCCAGTATTTTACGAGGGCAATATTCGGGTAGGCGCGGGCAGTTGCTGCTGTCACCTAATCTCCTTTATCGGCACCGACCCGGTAGTTACCGAGGCGAGGCTTGAAATCCAGGCGCGAGATGCCCCTGAGGTTCGTAATCGGGTTGCCACACTGTAGGCGACTTCTGAATTAGGAACCAACGCAATAACGCAGCCTCCCATGCCACCTCCGGTCATTTTAGCCCCGACCGCTCCGGCATCACGTGCAACCCGCACAAGATGATCGAGTTCAGGCGCACTTACTTCAAGGGTTGCCAGCGTTTCATGCGCGGCATTCATCGCTTCGCCGAGCGAGTTCGTGTCACCTTCGGCAAGCGCAGTCTGGACCTGACTGGTCAGCGTTGCGAGGTGGTCGATAGCTGCTCTGACGCGTACCGGCTCTTGTTCGAGTAGGTCGCGTACATGTGAGACTGCGAGTGACGTTCGACCAGGTTTGCCGGTGTCGGCAATCACCAGGGTGAACGCACGGGAAACCTCGAGCGGGGTGACCACGCCGTTGTGAAATCTGAGTGCCGATGATGCCGACACAGTGTGTGCGTCGAGACCGGATGGAGTGCCGTGAGCGACACGTTCTGCCGCTTGCACGAGTTCGAACAGTTCTTGTTTGCTGAGTGATTCGTTCACGAAGCTTGCGCAAGCGCGAGTGATAGCGGTAGCGACAGCCGCGCTTGAACCGAGGCCGCGCTCGTATGGAATTGTGCTGCGTACGCGGAGTCGAATCTGGTTGATATCGATACCGAAATGCTCTGTAGCATGCTGCAGAGCTGCTAGGGGCGGGCCAAGCCGTTTCGGCGCACGTGAAATCGGCCCAGTATAAATATCTGAGTCGAGGAAGCCCGGCTCTGCAGTATCAATCGTCGCTTCAACACCCAAGTCGTACAGTGGGACGGCGATTGCAGGAGCCCCGTGAACCACAGAATGCTCACCGATCAGAATGGTCTTGCCATATGCTCGACCGATGCCCCAGCCTTCGCGTCTGGTGTGAGCGGTGTACGGCAGTTCGTTCATGTATCGAAAGTTTCGTGCGGGTTGGGCCGGAATGGCTTGTTGATCAAAGACGTCGGGCACTGTTCCGCCCGGCACGAGCGTCAATCTTACCAACTGAGGTCTGAAAGGTGTGATCCTGGGACCAAATTGGACGTGTTTGTGCGAGCGTCGCCAAAAGAATTCAGGGTGGATCGTGTGATTTTCAGTCAAAAAGTGCAAAGATTTCAGCTTGTACAGGTATCTTATGTTTGCATTGCTGTGATTAGTTGCGCGAGAGGGGCATGAGTGGCAACACCACGTGGCGCGAAAGCGGGACGTCGCGCTGCGCGAAATATGACGACGCGGCACGGCAAGCTTCATCGCTCAAGTAGCCTGCGCAACGGCCTCAAAGTGCTATTCAGTATGCTGCTTGCGGTCGCAATCAGTGGTATCGCTGTTGCGGCTTACGCGGTATGGGACCTCAGTAATCAACTCACCACGATCGAACTTGACGGTGGCCCCGACCTTGCGCTCGGTTCGAAACAAATCGAAGGCGCGTTCAATGTTCTCGTGGTCGGTTCAGATAGCCGTAAAGATTCGAGCATCGACGATGGCGAAGAAGGCGAACTGAACGACGTCACAATGATGATGCACGTTTCCGAAGACCACAAGAGCGCCACGGTTGTGAGTTTCCCCAGAGATCTCATGCTCCCTATCCCGAGCTGTCCCGGACCAAACGGTGAAGAGAACTACTATTCAGCGATGAGTGAGCAGCAACTCAACAGCACGCTCGGCTATGGGCTGCCGTGTGTCGTTGACACGATCGAAGAACTCACCGGCGCTGACATTCCCTACGCTGGCATGATCACCTTTGATGGCGTGATCAATATGTCAAACGCTGTAGGCGGCGTTGATGTCTGTCTTGCAGAACCCATCTACGACCCGAAAACCGACCTTGATTTACCCGCGGGTGATGTCACGCTCGTTGGAAAAGACGCCCTACAGTTTTTGCGTACCCGTCACGGGGTTGGCGACGGCGGTGACACAAGCCGCATCAGTAACCAGCAGGTATTCCTCTCGGCGTTGATGCGTAAAGTTCAAGACGGTTCGACGCTTGCTGACCCGGTCAAAGTGTATGGCCTTGCGAAAGCTGCTATTGAAAACATGACACTGTCGAGCAACATGGCTTCGGTGAATTTCATGCAGGCTGTTGCCGCAACACTGCGTGACATTAACCTCGACCAGATCACGTTTGTTCAATATCCTGCGGCTGAACACCCGTACGAAACGTCACGTCTCGTACCTGACACCTATGCGGGTGACCTGCTGATGGAGAAAGTTCTCAATGATCAGCCGTTTGAACTCGCCGGAACAGGTTCTGCTGTGGCGACCGAAGATGGTGAACCGGCAGATAACGGGGAAGACGTCGCAACGGAACAGACCCCTGAGCCCGAAGAAAACGCCACGCCTGACGACGGCGTCGACGATGGCACCACCGAAGAGGGCTCCGAAGACGGTACCGAAGACGGCACTGACCAGAGCACCCTTCCCGAAAATGTGACCGGACAGCGGGCTTCCGCTGAGACCTGTTCTGCGGGGCGCACAAACTATTAATCGCAGCGTGCGTTTTCGTTTCAACGTACTGTTGCGTGTATAGTTGAACAGGCGTGTTTCACGCAAGGAGACGTGCTGGAGCGGCCGAACAGGCTTCACTGCTAATGAAGTGCCCGGTTTATCCCGGGCCGAGGGTTCAAATCCCTCCGTCTCCGCCAGAATAGCCCCGGAACTTCCGCGAAACATCAACGAAGTTCCGGGGTTTTCTACACTGAGGTAGGAGTGGATGATGAGTCGCGTATTTGTTCTCGGCAGCGCCAATCTTGATCAGTTCTTGACCGTGCCACACATTGTGCAACCGGGCGAGACGATCCTCGCAAACGGTTCGAGTACCTCTCCCGGAGGAAAAGGGCTCAATCAGGCAGTCGCGGCCGCACGGAGCGGGGCAAACACACGCTTTCTCGGCAGCATTGGAACAGACGCTGCTGCTGACACGCTGCTTGCCGCCCTTCGAAACGAATCACGACTGTCACTCGACAGACTTGAACAGCATCACACAAGCCCGACTGGGATAGCAACGATTCAACTCGACCGTTCCGGAGAGAACGCGATCATCGTAAACCCTGGGGCAAACAGCGACAATCGAGCAGACACGCTCGCGGAACGGCTTGCTGACATCAGCAGCGACGATGTGCTCGTGTGCCAGCTTGAAATTCCGCTCGCAACAGTTGCTGCCGGCCTCAAAATTGCGCGCAGCGTTGGGGCAACAACTATCTTGAATGCGGCGCCGGCAACGACCGTGACTGAACTGCTCGAACATGTCGACCTGCTCGTCGTGAATGAAACCGAAGCGGTCGCGTTACATGGGGCTGACATTGCCGCCCAGAGCGCCGCAACGGCCCTGCAGGACACGTTTGGTTGTGATGTCATTGCCACACTGGGTGAAGCTGGCGCACAAGTCGCCACGAACTCTGAAGAGCACCACATTCCCGCACGCAATGTACGTGTGGTTGACACCACCGGAGCAGGGGATGCGTTTGTGGGGGCACTTGCAGCAGCACTAGCTGCAGGAAAGAATCTTGTCACCGCATCCGAATGGGGGACCGTTCTTGCCGCATTCGCATGTGAGAGTGCAGGCGCGCAGGGATATACGCAGTGCAAGCCCGAAATCGAAGCCGCACTGGGTTAGTCACCAAACACTTGACGCAAGTAGTCGTTCGCGAAGATTCGGTTCGGATCAAACTCATTGCGTAACGTGAGCGATTCATCCCAGTACGGATATCGTCCCGCAAGGTCTTTGGCAGTGAACGGATGCATTTTTCCCCAGTGAGGTCGGCCTGCATACTTTGCAAAAATAGTTTGTGCACGGGAAAAATAGTCGCGATAGTCGCTCCCAATATGTTGGTGCACGGCAACATAGCCTGTTTCCCGGCCGTGGTTCGTAGCCAGCCACGCAGAATCTGCGGCGGCTGACCGGACCTCGATGGGGAACGTAATATGCTCGCCACGGCCCCGAAACAGGTCACGCAATTCGGCTATCACATCAGGCACCGCATCGAACGGCACGGCAAACTCGGATTCATAAAACCGGACCCGGCGTGGTGACGCGAAACCGTCAGACCAGTGCTTCACCCGAGCGCTTTCGCCCCACCCCACGGTCGAGATGCGGTTGAGCGCGGGAACTGCTGCTGGCATGAACTTGCCCGCCTGGCAGATTGCAGCAAACGCGGCGTTGCCGATGACTTCGTCTGACACGAACTCGCTCACTGTGCCACCAGGGGTGCGGGGAAGCTCATTTGGGGCGACACGGTTTGAACGTTTCGTAATGACCCGATCAGCATGCCCGAACCAGAAATATTCAAAATGATCGTATTCTTCAGACAGGGCACGCCAGTTGTTGAGTACGTCGTCCAGTGGCGTCAGCGTTTCAACGGTGTGCAGATCGAAATCATCCACTAACTGCAGCATCACCTCGGTGACCACACCGTACGCGCCCAGACTCACTCGGAGCGCATCAAGCAGTGCCGGGTCTGACTCATCAACTGTGAGCGTACTACCGTTCCCGGTCACAATGGTGAGCCCCACAACCTGTGAACCGAGGCCGCCGAATTGCAGCCCTGTGCCGTGCGTACTGGTTGATATTGCGCCCAATATTGACTGACGGTTGATATCGCCAAGGTTCTGCATAGCAAGCCCGAGCGGTGCAATGAGGCGAGGGATCTGCCACAGTTTGGTGCCGGAACGCACCGTGACTCGTTTGCGTTTGCGTTTGCGATCGATTGCGGTGATGCCAGTGAAGTCTGAAAGCTCCAGTTGCATGTTCGGTGCGACCGCAATGCCCGAAAAACTGTGACCGGAACCGACCGGGCGAAGTGTTGTGCGTGCACGTGTAGCTCGTGCAACCGCATGCTCTATGTCAGAAGTGGATGTCACGTGCACGACTTCTTGCGGTGTGACCCTGTGATTGCCTGACCAGTTGCGCCATCGACGTGGCTGTCGCGCGCCATTGCGCGGCATAAGTTTCATAAGAACGCGAGCCCCTCTCCCCGGTAGGTTGCAACCGGGGCGACCACACTGTCGCCCCGCACCACCATCATCTCATTCACGTGTTCGGCAACCTCGCCAGATTTCGTATGTCGAAACCAGACACGATCACCAATACGGGGAACGGACTGTGCACACTTGAGCGGTGTCTGCACTTCTCCTGCGCCCTCAGTTGCGGTGAGCGATAACCCGGGAGGCCATACGGGCTCCGGGGCACGGTCCTTCCCGGACGCACCCGAGGCGATCCACCCACCACCCAGCACGGTCGCGATCTTCGAGGCCGGGTGACGGGTCACGTCAAGCGTAAACATGACGGCGGGGGCGGGGGTGAACTGCCGGTATCGGTCAAACAGGTGTGGTCCATAGAGTCCTGAGCCTGCGGCGATCTCCGTGACAGCAGTGTCGGCACGAGTTGATTCGATTGACCCGGTGCCTCCGCCATTCACAAACTCGAGCGGGGTCACTCGTGATACCGACCGAACGGCGGCATCACGCCGTGCTGCGATTTCGGGTATCGACAGGGCTTTCATCGCGCTGATTGCAGGACTGTCATCTGTGACGCCCGCGATTTGTGCTTCGTAGCCCATCAGCCCCACGAGTTTAAAATGTGGCCGTGACATGATCACACGGGCCGCGGCTTCAGCCTGTTCAGGGGTGTGGATCGCGGATCTTCGCACCCCAATATGTACCCCTCCGACACGATACGAGCAGTCAAAGTCGAGACACATTCGAACCGGGGAGCTATCACTGTTGTGCGGGGTGCCAGTGTTTTCACCGATTACCTCACCAATGAGATCGAGCTGCTGAGGATGATCAACCATGAGGGTGATGGTGCGCAGTAAGTCTTCGTCTTGGGCGAGCTCGATGAGTGCACTACGGTGCGCAGTCGGGTAAGCAACGACGACATCATTCGCGACTCCGCTTCTGACCAGATGGATCGCCTCGGGCAGGGTATATGCCAGCACACCGTGAAAACCGGGCTGTGCGAGCACTGCGCGAAGGACCTCAACACTGCGAATCGATTTACTTGCGACACGAATAGGGACACCCCGTGCACGACGCTGCAGGTCGTGCAAGTTTGCAGTGAATCCATTGAGATCAAGCACCGCGAAAGGAGCGTCAAGGTGCGCAGTTGCGTGGTTCAGTCGTGCGAATCTGGCGGAGTTTGTTTCACCGCTTGTGTCTGATCCTTCTAAGTCAAGCACCACCTCGTCAGACATGTTGACCTATTTCTTTTGAAGTTTCTGGGCACGGCGCAGGTCTTTTTTTGGGACGCGACCGCCCGGTAGGAGTGTGCTAGTAACCAGTTTCCTTACGAGAGGATTGACCGGCGGGGTAATGAACGCGAGCGTGTTGGGACAGTTCGGTTTATTGACAATAGCTCGTTCATGCGTGAATGCGCGGAAGGACCATTTGCCGTGATAGTTGCCAATACCGCTGTCGTCCACGCCACCAAATGGAATATGTGGTGACGATACATGAATCACGGTTGCGTTCAGTGCGACGCCGCCTGACGGGACACCGTTCAGGAACTGTCGGTGTATGCGTTTCTTATGAGTGAAGAGGTAAAGTGCGAGTGGTTTCGGGCGCTTCAGAATACGCTTGATCGCTGTCGCGGGGGCATCGACAGGGACGATCGGCAGCACCGGACCGAAAATTTCCTTCTGCATTGACGGGTGTGCGTCTGTGGCAGGGTAGAGCACAGTTGGTTCGATGTACCGTGCTTCAAGATCGACATCTGCCCCCGAACGGATCTCGGTGCCGAGGTCTTCACTGATGAGGTCGGCAACCCGTTGGGCGTGCTTTGTCGTAATCATGCGCCCAAAATTCTTCGACTTTCGTGGATTTTTGCCGAACTGTTTTCGTATCTCGCGTTCGACTGCTCTGACGAAACGATTTGCGACCTTTCGGTGTACATATACGTGGTCGGGGGCGATACAGGTCTGGCCCGCGTTTAAGAATTTGCCCCACACAATACGTTGCGCCGCGCGCGTGAGATTCGCATCGTGATGCACATAGGCTGGCGACTTTCCGCCAAGCTCCAGCGTGACTGGGACGAGCAGACTCGCACACCGTTGCGCTATGAGAGCCCCTACCTGACTGGAGCCGGTGAAAAAGACTTTGTCAGGTTTCTCATCGATCAGCGCGTTCACCGTGGTGGCACCGCCGGTGATGACCTGAATCGCGTGTGGGTCAAGATACTGCGGTACCAGCTCCTCGAGTAACGCCTCCACGTGTGTGGATACTTCACTGGGTTTGAGCACCACACAATTCCCGCCAGCGATCGCGCCCACAAGAGGCGACAGCATTAACTGCAGCGGGTAGTTCCAGGGCGCGATGATGAGGACAGTCCCTAAGGGATCATGACGCACTCGGGACGAGGCCGGCTGGAGTGCGAGCGGGGTTTTAGCGCGATCGCTTTTCAGCCACGATTTGAGATGCTTACGTGTGTGCGAAATCTCGGCAGTGACCTGCGATATTTCGGTGTTCCAGGCATCAAAGGCTGACTTGCCAAGGTCAGCAGCGAGCGCTTGCTGCCACTGCTTACGGTGGGCAAGCAGCATATGTTGCAGCGCAGCCAACTGTGACCGACGCCACTGCAAACTACGTGTACGGCCGGAACGAAAAACGGTTTTGAGCGGGGAGAGCACTGGTGCATTCACATTCCCAGCGTATGCATGAACCTTCCCAGCCGCTAGCGCAGGTGCACATACGCTGATCTTCACCTGCGAGTGGGCTCAAAAAAGTGGCACGAAAAGTGCTGTCTGCGTACCATGAAAATATGCAAGATCCGGTTGAACCCACCGACACGAACGCCTCAGAGACACTGGCGTCCGGTGGGGTAGCTCTACGCGAGCGTCCGGATTCAAACCAGGACGACACTCCTGCCAGACCCGTGGTGACGGTGCAAGCCGACGCGTACCATGACCCGACACGTGAAGACATGGCGGTCATTGAACGGTTAGCGAAGAAGTTTGGCCGTGGAATGGAGCGATGGCGCGGGTGGGTGCACAGTCGTCGCTGGCTTAGTGTGCTCTACCGAACTGTTCTTGCAGTGTTCGCAAGTCTCATTATTCTTGCCGGCATTGCCATGCTCGTGCTGCCCGGGCCCGGCTGGCTCACCATTTTCTTAGGTCTTGCTATTTTGGGGTCTGAATTCCATTGGGCACGCAGATTACTGGGGTGGCTGCGCATCCGAGTGAAGGCGTGGTGGCATCGCTACCGCACCTGGCGTCAGCACCGACACGAGGCAAAAGAAGCTAAACGTGCAGCAAAGGAAGCGCGTGAACAAGCAGAAGCTGTCGCAGCGTTTCACCGAGATCTCGGTGAGTAACGCGCGACAGCCTCAGCTCATCGGAGTGGATTATTTCAAGAACGGAAGATTGAAAACGAATCCCGGCTTCTGTCCGCCACGGTACGTGTCGTTCAGCTTCGCTGCCGCAATAATGTGGAAGATAAACAGTACGAGGGATGCGATCCACACCAGCACTGCGAGCAGAGCGCCCAAGAACGGAATAAACCCGAGCAGGCTGCCCGCAACGATGACTGCGGTGCGGGTAAGCGCAAAGTTCAAGTTCTCGCGATGGTACAGGTCGGCTTGCGGATTTTTACCGCGTTCAACCAAGTAAAAGATGAGCGCGGGTATCCAAACGAAGAACACTGAAAGCCAGTAGTTCAGCTGCACCATTGAAAACGGGTCAGCAGGCTGTTGAGCGTATGGCTGCTGGCCGGCGGGACCGCCCGGCTGACCCGGCTGACCAGGCTCGCCCGGTCCTCCGGCAGCGCCATTCGGTGGAAGGGTCGTCATGATCGTTGGCTCCTTCAAATAGGGACTGTGTCACTACATCGTAGATGACACGACGGTCAGACCGCAGCTGATGTGTCGAAACGTTGCTAGAAGTGGTCAGGGCTGCGAGTCGCACCCTGCACGATACGGACGTCCGCGTGACGATCAAAACGGTACCCGACACCGCGAACCGTGCGAATAATGTCCTGGTATTGAGCAAGCTTCACACGCAAGCGTCGAATGTGCACGTCGATTGTGCGCGCGTTGGGGATCTCTTCACCGTCAGCGTCAGACCACAGTGTTTCAATAATGTCTTCGCGTGAAATGTTCTGACCTTCACGCAAGACGAAAAACTGCAGAAGTTCAAATTCGCGGAACGTCAACGGCGTCGCGATGTTGTCGAGCAGGACGCGCTTGCGTGTCAAATCAACGGTTACACCGCTTGCAGCACGGTCATTGGCTGCGTCTTCCTGCTGGTGCCGGCGAGCGCGAGCAGCGGGCTCGGCGAGCGCGAAGCGCGCAATGTCAATGTTGCGGCCTCCCAGGCCTGCCGGTGCAAGCGCGACCGTTGCGTAGCTTTCTGCGCTCGGGGCCAGCTCGGCCAGACGTTCTTTCAGCGCGGTGACGATTTGACCGAGGTCGGTGCCGTCCTGGGCGAGCAGGGCCTCGTCAACGCCGACGTAGAGACCGAAGCCTCGAACTTCGGAACCTTCCGGAACGTGACGGCTTGCTGCGGTGGTGTGTGACTGGGTTGCGGTGGTGGTAGTCATGATGTTGCAAATTCTTTCGTGAGATGCGCGTTGTGCGCGGTGCGGCTGTATGGCTCGCACCTGGTGTGCCGTGAAGTACGGCTGTGATGTTGGAATCTGCAGCTGGAGCGTCAGATTCTTGAGATCGTCACCGGTTGAGAATCAACTGCGGTGCGGGGAGGACATGAGCTGTCCGGGCTCGAATCACTTATTAGGCGCACATTCGGCAGCGCGACACACTACGGCAGCACATCATCATGCTGGATACTCCTGAAGTCACCTCACGGACCGACAGGATGCTCGTAATGTTTGTCATACGCATAAGTAAAATGGAAGTCAGACCCTTTGTCAAGTTACAGATCGTGACATGCCCCGCGGACCGGCGTTTTTGTCGTTATTCCGCGGTGCCGTAGAGACGATCGCCTGCGTCGCCGAGGCCGGGAGTAATGAACGCTTCCGGGGTGAGGCCGTCGTCGAGGGCACCCAGCACGAGTGTGAGTTTTCGTGAATTGCCGGCGATCTCTTGAATCTTCTCAACCCCTTCAGGGGTGCCGAGTACGCAAATAGCCGTGACATCGTCGGCGCCACGCTCGAATAAGAAATCAATCGCTGCTGCGAGCGATCCGCCCGTGGCGAGCATCGGGTCAAGAACGAAGCACTGACGACCTTTCAGGTCGTGGGGGAGCCGTTCAGCATAGGTCACCGGTAAATGGGTCGATTCGTCTCGAGCCATCCCCAAAAAACCAACTTCAGCTGTCGGAACTAGACGCATCATGCCTTCGAGCATGCCAAGCCCCGCACGAAGGATCGGTACCACGAGCGGCCGTGGCTCAGTCAGACGCACTCCTGTGGTGCTTGTCACGGGGGTTTCAATCTCGAGCGGACTCACTCGGACCTCGCGTGTTGCTTCATACGCCAGCAGTGTCATGATCTCTTCGATGAGTTGCTTGAAGATGGGTTGTGGCGTGTTCCGGTCCCGCAAAACAGTGAGCTTATGAGTGATGAGCGGATGTTCGGCTACGAAAGTGCGCATAGGGGTCATTCTACGGTGTGTGATGCGCGGGTGCGACGCACTTTTAAAGTTCTGCGTGACAAACTACTCGTTATGAAGGGTGTGGATCGAGCAGACTCGTTGATTCCTGCGTCTAGCGAAGAGTTGGAGGCGATGGGGAACGCGCTTGAGCTTGCCCGGGAAGCCGCCCGATGTGGTGAAGTGCCAGTCGGTGCGGTAGTGCTTGACCGGGCAGGTGAGGTGATTGGGCGCGGGCGAAATATGCGCGAACAAGAGCTTGACCCGGCGGGGCATGCGGAAATCGCTGCGCTGCGTGAGGCTCAACAGTGGCTCGGTGAGAAGCATCTCGCCGACTGCACTCTCGTGGTGACGCTTGAACCGTGTGTGATGTGTGCGGGCGCAATCCTTGCGACGCATGTGCCACATGTGGTGTTTGGTGCGTGGGAAGAAAAAACTGGTGCAGTTGGGAGTGTGTATGACATTCTGCGGGACGGTCGTCTACCGTACCCGACGCCGACTGTTGCTGCCGGTGTGCGTCAAGATGAGGCAGCGGAGCTGTTGCGGCAGTTTTTTGCGGAGCGTCGTGACTAGTTGTTTCCGGTGGCTCGATCACGCAGTCGCTGCATGAAGCCTGGCTTCTTTTTGTGTCCGTCGTTGCGTTTGCGTTCGTCGACAGCGGCAACGATTGCGTGAGCGAGTTTGTCTTCACGCACAGTGAATGATGCGTGCTGTTTTCCGTCGACCAACACGACCGGAACATACTCGGAGTATTTTTCTACGAGTTCGGGATGATGCTGCAGATTGAGTTCGGAGTATTCGAGTTCGAACCGACCTTCTGCGGCTTCGCGAACCCGCTCAATGACTGGACGTGCAGCATCGCACAGTGAACAGTCGACCTGAGTAATCAGCGTGAGTTGAACGGGATCCATGGCTCAATTTCTCTCGGCCGTGACGCGGCAGTTAATTCGGGGTAGAAATAGCTCAGCGTCGGGCATTGCCCGACGCTGGCACTCGCAACTACTTCTTGTTACGACGTTGGTGACGTGTCCGACGCAACAGTTTGCGGTGCTTCTTCTTTGACATGCGCTTGCGACGCTTTTTGATAACTGAACCCATGTTTACCTCACGTGTAGATAGTTGGCCTCACGGTGACAGAGGCCCACAAAACATTTATCTTACAGCGATCATTGTTTCAGCGCGAACCTGAATGCTTGGCGTATATCCAGGAATCGGCTCAGCTTCCTATTTTGAAGCGTGCAACGAGCTGTTTGACCTGATGTGCGGCACGGCCCACTGACTCGGCGACTGCGCGTGCACTTTCGGGTACGACCTCACCGTCAGGGTCTAACACTTCGCCTTGCGCGGAAACATATTCCACCGTTACTTCTGCATCAATATTGTCCGTCAAGAACTGCATGAGAAAATCTTCGACCATGGTGAGTGGTTCAGTGTTCAGCGAATAGAAGCGGTGTTGTCCGTCTTCGCGCACTGTCACGAGTTCAGCGTCTCGCAGCACTTTCAAATGCTTGGACACTGTTGGCTGGCTCACCTCGAGCTGCGCCACCAGGTCGGACACACTCATCTCACCGGTGCTTTCGCGCTCTTCGAGCAACGCGGTAAGAAGGTCGCGTCGCGTGGAGTCTGAAATAACCTGGAAAATGTCGGGCATATACCCAGGCTACCCCGTAATGTGTGTACGATAACAGGCGCGCGACCGCGAATTCACAGTGAACGGTCGCAAAATCGGTAAGAATACTGGTCGTTTTTACCGACGGTACGTAAGGAAGTCACGGTGAAGCCCAGAGCTAACATGCGACGGCAGCAAGCGAGTCACCTTCGCCGCGCAATGAATTCGGTACCGGCTCGGTTCGCGATTCTCGTGTTTACACTGCTGATTTTCGTGTGGATGACGCTGCTTGCCCTCCCAATATCGTCAGCTGATGGCACCCCGACGCCGATGATTGACGCGTTGTTCACTGCAGTATCGGCGATCTGTGTGACCGGACTGTCAACGCTTGACATGGCCACACACTGGAGCGTCTTTGGCGACGTGGTGATCGTGTTGGGTATGCAAATCGGTGCAATCGGTGTGCTCTCACTCGCGAGTATTCTCGGGCTAACCGTTAGTCGACGTTTAGGACTCAAACAGCGACTGCTTGCAGCGGGGGACTCCAATCCGATGCAAGCAGCGAAGGCCACCGGTGGCGATAGCGATGCAGTCAAGCTTGGCGACATGCGCGGACTCCTCGGCATGATTGCCGGGAGCACGATTGTGCTCGAGCTTGCACTCACCGTGTTGATGTTGCCACGGTTGCTGGTTGAAGGGTATTCGTTCTGGAAAGCACTGGGCTATAGCCTCTACCTCGCTTCAGCGTCGTTCACAAATACCGGGTTTGTGCCGCTCGAAAACGGTCTCGACGCATTCTTCGGTGGGCCATACATGCTTGGCATCATGTCTATCGGTGTGTTTTTAGGGTCGATCGGTTTTCCCGTGCTGTATGCGCTGTGGCGATACGTGCTTGGCGGCGGTTGGAAGGCGCACAAACGTCTCGGACTGCATGCAAAACTTACGTTGACCACCACCATCATTCTGCTGATTGCCGGCTGGATCGCGATCGCTGGTCTCGAATGGGACAACCCGAATACGCTCGGATCTCAAGGGTTTTGGGACACCGTTCTACATGCCGGGTACACGTCGATGATGACCCGGTCGGGTGGATTCGCGATCATTGACCCCGCAGACATGCAGGGCTCAACTCATCTGGTCCTCGACATGCTCATGTTTGTTGGCGGAGGTTCGGCCTCAACCGCCGGTGGCGTGAAAGTCACAACACTGGCGGTACTGTTCTTAGCGGCATACTCCGAAGCGCGAGGCTACTCAGATATTCAAGCGTTTGGCCGGAGGATCCCCTTCGAGCTCATGCGGGTCGCCGTTTCGGTTGTGATTTGGGGTGCCACGATCGTCGCGACAGCAACCATTATTTTGACCCACCTGACCGGCGAACCACTCGATCGAGTGCTGTTTGAAGTGATTTCTGGTTTTGCGACCTGCGGGTTGAGCACCGGGCTCACCGAAGAATTACCGACGGCGGGTAAAATTGTCCTTGCCGCCACAGTTTGGGCGGGCCGTGTGGGCACCGTCACCCTCGCAGCAGCGGTCGCAGCGTCGAGCCGTTCGCGTTTGTTCAGATATCCCGAAGAAAGGCCGATCGTTGGTTGATATTCAACATGATGCTCCCGTGCTGGTGGTGGGACTTGGACGGTTTGGTGCCGCAACTGCAGGGCAACTTGATCGGCTCGACCGTGAAGTGCTGGCCGTTGACACCGACCCAGTCCTAGTGCAGAAATGGTCTGAACGTGTCACCCACGTGGTGCAGGCAGACGGCCGATCTATTGAAGCGCTGAAACAGATCGGTGCCGCAGACTTTGAGGTCGCGGTCGTGGCTGTCGGTTCGTCGATCGAATCAAGCGTGCTCGTTGCTGCAAACCTCGTCGATATTGGAATCCCGCAGATTTGGGCGAAAGCCATCTCTGCGTCACACGGAAAAATCTTGGAACGCATTGGCGTCAATCACGTCATTTACCCCGAACGCGAGGCGGGGGAGCGCGTGGCACACCTCGTCAACGGGTCAATGCTGGACTTTATTGAATTCGCTGATGATTTTGTGCTCGCCAAAATGTATCCGCCGCGGTCCATCCAGGGCGTTCCGCTGTCGGAATCGGGTGTGCGCACCCGACACCGTGTGACAGTAGTAGGTGTGAAACCACCCGGGCAGCCCTTTACCTATGCGACGCCTGACACTGTAGTGACCGGACATGACCTGATCATCGTCTCCGGCACGAACTCGCATGTTGAACGGTTCGCTGCCATGGGCTAGATCGGGTGGTTAGTTTCCGTCAGCGAGCTCCTGGGACCGTCGCACAGCTGCGGCGAGCGCTTCGTCTGCGACAGTAGCAAAATCGCTGCCCAGAAACACGTTAATCGCCTGTTCAGTAGTGCCGTTCGGGCTGGTTACGTTACGACGAAGCTGAGCGGGTTCCTCGTCGGAAGTTTTCATGAGGTTTGCTGCCCCAATAACGGTGTTCTCGGCAAGGAGCTTCGCTTGGTCGTGCGTAAAGCCGAGGCGTTCTGCGGCACTCGTGAGCTGCTCGGTAAACCAGTAGACATATGCTGGACCTGACCCTGACACGGCAGACAGCGCATCAATCTGTGATTCCGGTACGACCAGTACTTCGCCGACCGTTGCAAAGACGTCACGCGCGACGGTGACTGCTTCCTCGGTGGCCTGCGGGGTTGCGGCAACACCGGTCACTCCGAGCCCAATGAGTGACGGCGTATTTGGCATGGCACGGATTGCCGTCACATTGTTCGGCAAGAGCTCGGTCATTGAATCGAGGGTGATACCCGCGGCGACACTCACCACAATTGAGCCCGGTTCAAGGTCGGCCGCAACTTCACGAATCACGTCAAGAATCATCCACGGCTTTACGGCGAGCAGTATGACCTGTGCTCCACGTACTACGGCACGGTTTGCGTCCGCATTCTCCTCGAGCGATTCTGCTGACACATCTGTCGCGTCTGCAAAGCGCTTCGCACTTGCCGCCGAGGAGGTGGTGATCCGAATCGGGCCATGCGTATGCACGTCGGGTGATCGGAGCCCTGAAAGAATGGATCCACCCATTGAACCCAGTCCAAGAATTGAAATTGCTGGCAGATTTGGGGTGGCATCGCCGGGGGAATCTGAATGTCCGGTCAATGATTCTGGTGATTTTGACTCTATTGGCATGCACTCATTCTAAGATAAAGAGAACAAACAGATAGATTGTCAGCAGGAATGGAGCTATTCGGCATGAGTGTGCAAGACAGATTAGAGCCCGTCACTGGTGGTCTTGACCGTCTAGAAAAGGCGCTGCTCGAAATCAACGACATTCATCATGTCATTCGAATTGAACAGTTTCAGGTATCTGATGGATCGGTTCTTGTCGCCGCTAAAGTCTCACTCGATGCTGAACTTGCGATGCAGCAGGTCTCAATTGTTGTTGCGCTTGCAGAACGTCGCATCCGGCGGGTTGTTCCCAAGGCGGAACACATTTACATCACGCCCGACGTCTATATTGACCAGCATGATGCTCCGAGTACCAGCGCGATTGTCACGCTCAGCTATGACTAGTCAGGTTTCCTAACGAGACAAAAATCGGGGGTGTGGCATTGTTGCCGCACCCCCGATTCTTCGTTATGCGCTTATGGCTTCAATCGGGTTGGTCCACGGAACAGGTACGTCACTTCGCGAATCGATTGCTGCTCAAGCATCAGCATCAGTACGCGGGCAAGCCCCATTCCGAAGCCGCCATGTGGGGGAATACCGTACCGGAAGAAGTCCAGGTAAAACTTGAGTTCTTCGGGGTGCAGCCCCTTCTCAATTGCCTGCTGTTCAAGAATCTCGATCCGGTGTTCACGCTGAGCACCCGTTGAGATCTCGGTGCCGCGATAAATGAGATCGTAGCTGCGGGTGAGTGACGGGTTGTCGTCGTGACGCATGTGGTAGAACGGGCGAATTGATTCGGCGTAGTCCGTCAGGAATACGAAATCATGGCCGTACTCTTCTTTCACATATGCGAAGATCTGACGCTCGCCCTCGGGGTCCATGTCGTCGTCGGCGCGGGGAACTTCGTAGCCTCGCTTTTTCACGATTTCTTTTGCTTCGGCGAGCGGGATGCGTGGGAACGGACGTTCGGGAACTTGCAGGTCGATGCCGAAATACTTCTTGATTTCTTCGCCGTGTTTTTCTTTGACCGCAGCAAAGCCCGCAACCATAAGTTCTTCATGTAGTTCCATCACGTCTTCGTGTGATTCAACCCAGCTGAATTCTGCGTCGACTGATGTGAACTCGGTGGCGTGACGTGAGGTGAATGAAGGATCTGCACGGAAGGCAGGACCGACCTCGAATATTCCGCCAAACCCGGCAGCCTGAGCCATCTGCTTATAAAACTGTGGGCTCTGCGCGAGGTAGGCGGTGCCTTCAAAGTAGTCGAGTGAAAAGAGTTCAGCCCGTGACTCTGAGGCGCTCGCCATCAGTTTCGGGGTGTGCACCTCGATAAAATCGCGTTCGATCCACACCTGACGCAGCGCATGCTCGAAGGTGGTTTGAATGCGGAAAATAAGGTTCTGCTCGGGTCGACGTAGGTCGAGGAAGCGCCAGTCGAGACGGACATCGAGACCTGAGTCGGCGGCTACGGGGTTTTCAGGTAGCGCTTTCGAAGTGATGTCGAATTCATCGATCTGAATTTCGACGCCTCCGAGCTTGACACGTTCATTGTGTTGGAGCTCACCGGTGACGATCGCGAAACTCCCGTGGGGAAGTTCAGCGATCTTGTGGGTGAGTTCGTAACGATGTGGATCCTTCGGGTCGTCAGACTCCGGGTCCAGTTCGCGCATCACCCCACCGTTGACGAGCTGGACCGCGCCAGTCTCGTCACGCAGCACAACAAACTGCACATGGCGCTGGTCGCGCACCTTCTCTACCCATCCAGCAACCGTTACCGGTCCGTCCTGATGGTCGGCCAAATCTTGTATAAGTACTCGTTCGATCACCCGTCCATTCTAAGGGAGATATGTCGAGCGCGGAGAAGCAGACGTTTACAACCGATTGTCATAAGTGGAAATAATATGACATATTATTTGGCGGCATACCTCGTGCCTCTTTAAGCTAGCTGCGTTGCCCACTAGGGCCCAATGAATTCCGCGAAAGGACTCCCTACAAAAATGTCACGCACCTTAAGGACCCTCACTGCAGTGGGCGCCGTTGCCGCCCTCACCGCCGGGCTCGCAGCATGCTCAGGTGGCGAGGGCGATCAAGCAAGCGGTGAACAAACGCTTGTCGTTGCCACATCGGGTTCGCCAAAACCCTTCACGTACAAAGATGACTCAGATGAGCTCACCGGGTACGACATCGAAATTTTGAAACTTATTGATGAAGCTCTCGATGATGTGACCCTCGACTACCAGGTGACAGACTTCCCAGCAATGTTCGCGGGCCTCGATTCGGGTCGATACAACCTGGTCGCAAATAATCTCTCGACGAGTGAAGAACGGAAAGAAAAATACGACTTCGCTACGCCGCACACCCATCACATTTTTGGTGTGGCCGTGCCCGAAGACTCCGATATCACCGAATTCAGTAGTTTCGAAGAGTTTGCAGGTCTTACCGCATACGGTGAACCCGGCCTGAACTTCACGCAGATCCTCGAAACGTATAACGAGGAAAACGCAAACAAGGCCATCGAGATTGACTACACTGAGGCGGATATTGCTAGCCAGTACCGTGCACTAGCCGCCGGTCAAGTCGATTTCATGTTCAACGACAAAGTCGTCTACGACAAGGTGACTGAAGACAGTGACCTTCCACTGAAGTTCATCCCAGTACCCGACGAATATCTCGCAGATTTCGGTACGAGCTTGTACTCAGCGTTTGCGTTCTCGAAGCAGACCCCGAACGTTGACCACATTGTTGAAGAATTCAACGCTGAAATTGAAAAGCTCGGCGAAGATGGCACGCTACAAAAGCTGTCAGAAGAATATGTCGGCACTGACATTTCGTCATACCGCGGCAAAGAGGACACCACGGAATAGGTCGTACAACGACGCCTGGGTAGCACACACGCTGCGCCAGGCGTCGTTGCTTGTGTCGCAACCCCCACCCAACCTGATTGAGCTCACGTGAATATCATCGATTTCAAGGCAATCGTCGACTATACGATCGACCTATTGCCGTTCATCCCCATGACACTTGTTTTGAGTGTGCTGGCGACCGCTCTGGGCACCATCATCGGGCTCGTGCTCGCACTCATCAAAATCTCGCAAATCCCGGTTCTCAGTCAAATCAGTGCCGTCATGGTGTCGTACCTGCGTGGCACGCCCATTCTGGTGCAACTGCTCTTAAACGTGAACGCGGTCCCGATCGCAGTGCTGTACAGCAACCACTATTTTGGGACGCAATGGAATGCTGCCGCAGTATCACCGTTCATTATCGCGGCCCTCACCTTTGCCCTGCACGAAGCGGCATACAGTTCAGAAAGTATTCGTGCAGCGCTGTTATCAGTTGATGCTCGAGAAATTGAAGCCGGCCAAGCGCTCGGTATGACCTCTTGGCAGACCCTCAAACGCATCACCATTCCCAAAGCGAGCGTCGTCGCGTTTCCGACGCTGGTGAACCAGTTCATCGGCATGATCAAACAGTCGTCACTTGCCTTCCTCGTGTCCGTGGTTGAAATCACGGCGCAAGCCAAAATCATTGGTGGCCGTGACTACAAGTTCTTTGAGGCATACCTTGCAACCGCGATTCTGTACTGGGCGCTCACCGTCATTGTCGAACAGCTGGCACGCTATCTCGAACGCAAGCTCCAAAAGCCCGCACCAAAAAAACATCACCGGGCTAAATCCCGGAACGGAAGCGAACCACACGAATTGCACAACGCCGCTGAACCCGTCACAGTCGGTGACCGATCGTCTCCGATAGCAAGCGAGATTCATCGAAGGGAGAACGAAGCATGATCTCGATCGATAACATCACCAAGTCCTTCGATGACCGAGTGATCCTCGATGATGTTTCACTCTCCTTTACTGAAGGCGAAGTGACCGCGATTGTCGGCCCGTCAGGAGCCGGAAAATCTACTCTGTTGCGTTCAATCGACATGCTCGAACGACCCGACTCGGGCAGCATCACCGTAGGGAATCTCACCGTTGAGGCAGCGAGAGCGTCAAAAAAAGAAATTCTCGAGCTGCGCCGACGCACCGCCATGGTGTTTCAGCAATTCAACCTGCTCAGTCGAAAAACCGCGCTCGAAAACGTTGCTGAGGGGCCGATCGTCGTTCAGCGAGAAAACAAACAAGCCGCCCTCAAACAAGCGGCCGAGCTGCTCGATCGTGTCGGTCTGGCAGAACACTCACATAAATACCCCACCCAGCTTTCTGGCGGCCAACAGCAACGCGTGGGCATCGCACGCGCGCTCGCCATGAAACCCGAAATTTTATTGCTTGACGAACCCACTTCAGCGCTCGACCCTGAACTCGTTGGCGGAGTGCTCACCACCATTCAAGAGATCGCTCGCGAGGGCCAAACCATGGTGATCGTGTCGCACGAAATGAACTTTGTGCGACAAGTTGCGCAGCGCGTCGTCTTTCTCGAAAACGGGCGACTGCTTGAAGATGCAAGCCCAGAAAAATTCTTCTCAGTCCGCGCAAACGAACGCACCCGGGCCTTCCTGCATGACTACCATCTCGCGCAAGGAACACCCGAATACCAGATTTGATCGCAACTGCGTGATCCACACTTAAAAAAGGAGACCCACATGGCTACCGCCCCCAAAAACCTCGGTTTCATTCACCTCGTGCCATTCGACCGTGACAACCCTCGGCAGGGATTCAACGACGCAATCGAACTGCTGAAGTTTGCCGAAGAACTCGGTCTTGACAGTGGATGGTTCCGCACGCGACACATGCAGTACGGTCTGCCATCACCAGCAGTGCTCTATGGAGCGCTATCGCAGGTGACCGAACACATTGAGCTAGGTAGCGCCGTGATTCCGCTCGAGTTCGAAACTCCGTACCGGCTCGCCGAAGACCTCGGCACCGCAGACGTGCTCACCGGCGGGCGTATTAACACGGGCCTCAGCGTGCACCCGCCACGTTACGGCGATGAAATTAGCGACCGTGTGTTCGACCAGGGGTGGCGTGAACAGGACTACAGCTACGAGCGTATTGAAGAGCTTCGGCGACTGCTCGCGGGTGACGCAGTCCGTGAAAAACCCGCCTATGACGGTATTGGCGGCGATATTGATTCTGAACGTGTCGAGCCACACAGCCCGGGCATTACAGACCGGCTCTGGTACGGGGGTGGATCTGCCCGATCAGCAGAATGGACTGGCACGGCCGGGTTGAACTGGCTCGTGAGTAACATTTCAACCAACAGTTCAGGTGAGTTGCGTGACTTTGGTGAAAACCAGGCCGAACAGATCGAAACGTTCCGTTCTGCATGGGACGCGGCAGGACACGGCCGTGTGTCACGTGCCGCAGTCGCGCGCGTGATTGTGCCAACCGATGGCGCAACTCCAGAGCAAGTCGCAAAATACCGGGCCTATGCTGAGGCCCGCACCCCGCGGACGGAGCAAGTGCACCGCGGCAACACGATTATTGCGAAAGACGTACTTGGCTCAACTGACGAGATCGTGGAGTTCATCACGAACGACCCCGCATTCCAGGCGGCTGATGATTATATTTTCGAGCTGCCCTTCGAGATGGAACTCGCGGACTGGAAACAACAGCTTGAACAGCTCGCTACCAAGATTGGCCCGGCGCTCGGCTGGACTTCAAACTACGCACACTAGGATCGCGCATGCAACTGCATTTTCGAATCGCTACTGACCGCGACTATGCCGCAATCGACGCTCTTGTGAAAGAGGCGTACGCCTACGATTATGGACCACGCGAAGCAGACGAAGACGAATTACACACCGCTGCTGGTCGCGCGAAGAGCGGCTTTCTGGTGTGGGCTATCGAACGGGAAACCGGGCACGGAACGCTCGAACTGGTGGCTACTATCACCACACAAACTCCCGGCGAGCCAGCTATCCACGAAGACGCTCACTCGGATGAATTCGATTTGCGCCTCCTTGCAGTCTCGCCAAATGCGCGCCGTGCAGGTATCGGACGGGCTGTTATTGAATTTGTGATCCGCTACGCTGGCGAACACGGGTATCCAACCGTGTTTCTGAAAACCGGTGAGAATATGCTGGGGGCCCAGAAACTCTACGAGAATATGGGCTTCACGAGGCATATTGATCGCCAGGGCGTGTGGATCAACGGAGTCAATATTTTTGATGCACGAAGCTACACGTATCCAACCGGAGTAGGAGTGGCGCAGTGACTCAAATCGCGTTTATCGGACTGGGAATCATGGGTAGCCCCATGGCGGTTCACCTGCAACAGGCCGGGTTCAATGTGGTGGGCTACAACCGATCTGACAGTAAATATGGCCCATTGCGTGAAGCCGGTGGCAGCGTTGCCGACTCGATTGCCGACGCGGTTGCTGACGCAGACATTATCGCAACCATGGTGCCAGATTCGCCAGATGTTGAAGCGGTGCTGCTTGGCGAAGACGGGGTGTTCAACCATGCGAAGCCCGGGTCGCTCGTCCTCGATTTTTCAACGATACGGCCCGATGTAGCTGCCGAACTCGCGGACACGGCCCGCACACACGGACTCCGACAACTGGATGCTCCGGTCTCGGGCGGCGAAGCAGGTGCGAAAAATGCTGCGCTGTCCATCATGGTTGGTGGTGAGGCGGCAGACTTTGAAGCCGCGCAGCCAATCTTTGACGCAGTCGGTAAAACGATTGTGCATGTGGGCCCTGCAGGGTCCGGGCAAACCGTGAAAGCCGCGAACCAGTTGCTGGTGGCTGGGCATATCGGGTTGCTGGCTGAGGCGATCGTATTTCTCGAAAAGTACGGTGTCGACACGTCTGCCGCGGTTGAAGTGCTTGGCGGCGGGCTCGCTGGTTCAGCGGTGTTGAATCAGAAAGCAGGAAACATGCTCGAGCGTTCATTCGACCCGGGGTTTCGTATCGATCTGCACCACAAAGACTTAGGTATTTTCACCTCCGCGGCACGCGAAGCAGGCGCGGTTGCTCCGCAGGGTGCACTCGTGGCGCAACTGTTCGCTGCAGCACGCCAAAACGGGCTCGGTGATCAAGATCATTCAGCGCTCTTCGAGATCATCGAGCGACTTTCTCGGTAGCACCTGCCGCGCCACAAATTTTCAGGGGCGTGAACGTAGAATGACGCTGTGACTCAGAAACAGCTGCATTTGGTACGCCATGGTGAAGTTGAGAACCCGGACGGTGTTCTCTATGGGCGCCTCCCCGGTTATTCGCTCTCGAAAACCGGGCACGAAATGGCTGAACTTGCGGCAAAGAATTTACGGGAACGTGGACGTCACGTTTCTGCGCTCTACGCGTCCCCGCTCCTGCGTGCACAACAGTCAGCTGCGCCGATCGCACAAGAATTTGATCTGAGCGTTCGCAACGAACCCCGCATTATTGAACCAACGAACCGGTTCGAGGGTAAGCCGAAAGTTGGGAAAAAGTCAGCGTTCAAACAGCCACGCAACTGGTGGCTGTTCTGGAATCCGCTGCTGCCGAGCTGGGGTGAACCGTACGCGCGGATTCAACGCCGCGTGCGCGAGGCGATGAACGAAGCCTGGGATGTGAACGGTGACGGCGATATAGTGATGGTGTCACACCAGGCACCGATCTGGAACGCTCACCTGTCAGCTGCAGCAAAATCTCTCGCGCACAACCCTGCGACCCGCCGCTGCGATCTGTCAAGCATCACGTCATTCGTGCGTGAAGGCGACACCTGGGTCGAAGTTGGGTATGAAAATCCGGCCGAGCCCTTGATTCAAGCCTCGAACGATATCGGAGCCGTATAGATGAAACGGGTCACCAGAGTTGCAACTGTTGCGCTTGCTCTCGTCATGGGTGCGACGCTCACCGCATGCAGTGACAGTAATGAAGGGCTTTCACAGCAGTGGAACGAGTCAAGCGACAAAGGTTTCATCGCGGGCGACGGATCCACCACCTCAATCCCTGAAGCTCAACGCACTGAACCGGTTGAGTTCTCGGGTACTGACGAGACCGGCACCAAGATCACCGAAGCTGATACGCAGGGTGATGTCACAGTCGTCAACTTTTGGTATGCGGGCTGTGCGCCCTGCCGCGCAGAAGCGGGTGACCTCAACGATACCTACGCGGCCGTCGCCGACCAAGGAGTGAACTTCCTCGGTGTAAACACGCGTGACCAGTTAGCTCAGGCCCAACAGTTCACCGAAGAATTTAATGTGCCCTACCCGTCAATTCTTGATCTGCCGGGGGACCGTGCCGTACAGCGTGCATTTGCGGGCCAGGTGCCGCTGAACGCTGTCCCCACAACACTGGTGCTCGACCCTGAGGGGCGTGTCGCACACCGGGTGCTCGGCCAGCTCGCGAGTGCCTCACAGCTTGAGACACTGATTACTGAAACGCTCGCAGAGAACGAGTAAGCGCGCGTGACTCTCGACGGACTCATCACTGACGGCGGTTTATGGCTCGCGATTTTAGTGTCGTTGGCCGCCGGCGTAGTGTCGTTCATTTCACCGTGTGTGCTGCCGCTAGTGCCCGGCTATCTCGCGTTTGTGAGCGGATCAGCCACGACCGCAACTGCCGCACATCGCGGCTCGGGCCGCAAACACATGCGCGCTCTCGAAGGCCAAGGCCGCATGGTGTGGGGCGTGGTGTTGTTCGTATTCGGTTTCACTGCAGTCTTTGTGTCGTTTTTAACCCTGGTGGGAAGCTTCGCGGTGTGGCTGGTGCAGTGGGAAGCAATGATCACCAGGGTTATGGGCGTCATTATTATTCTGCTGGGGCTCGTGTTCATTGGTCTGCTCGGACCCATGCAGCGCACTAAACGCACCCGTATTCGACCCAAACTTGGTCTCGTTGGTGCACCACTATTGGGGGCTGCGTTCGCAATCGGATGGACGCCCTGTATTGGGCCGACACTGGCCCTCATTATGGGCCTGAGTTTGCAGCAAGGCTCAGCAACCCGAGGCATGATTCTTGGCATCGCCTACTGCATCGGACTCGGGCTACCGTTCATTCTGGTGGCGCTCGGTTTTGGCTGGATGGCTTCAGCCACAGGGTGGGTGAAACGTCACATGCGGGTTATCAACATTACTGGTGGTGTGCTCCTGATTGTGATCGGCCTGGCAATGGTGACCGGTATTTGGACAAAAATAATGTATGCACTGCAGGCGGTGATCGGTGGTTTTGTTACACCTCTCTAATCTGAAAGCGGGGCTTTAACCATGTCGCGTCCCTACGACTATGACGACGGGTCTGGTAAACCGGCCGCATTGGCACCGCTCTCTCAGCACGGAATTGTTGGATTCCTGCGCTGGTTCTGGCGTCAACTCACCAGCATGCGCGTGGCACTTTTACTGCTGCTTATGCTTGCGCTTGCGACGATCCCCGGGTCCCTGGTGCCACAACGAAGCGCTGACCCAAACGGTGTGATCCAGTTCGAAACTGACCACCCGAAACTCTTCCCCATACTTGACGCGTTCCCAATACAAGCGTTCGATGTTTACTCATCAGTCTGGTTCTCGGCTATCTATCTGCTGCTATTCGTGAGCCTTATCGGCTGTATTTTGCCGCGGGTGAAGCACCACTGGATTGCGTTACGTAGCAAACCACCGAAAACTCCCGCATTGCTCAAACGCATGGCGGGGTTCTCAGAAGTGCTCATCACGAATGAGAACGCGAGCGACGCAGAGAAACTCGAATACGCCGAGCGTGCCGTTGCCGAGGGACAGAAAGTGCTGAAGCGCTCTCGCTACCGCACCAAAATCGAGACCACAACACGACGCGGCGCCACCGAGGTTTCAGTCACCGCCGAACGTGGTCACCTGCGAGAGACAGGTAACCTCATCTTCCACATCGCATTAGTGGGAGTCCTCGTCTCGGTCGGTGTGGGGAGTGGGCAAACTTTCAACGGTCAGAAAGCGCTCATTGAAGGCGAAGCGATGGTGAATGCGCTGATCGACTACGACACTGTGAACACTGGCCAGTTCTTTGACGATACGAGTCTGATGCCATTCGGGATGCGCCTGGACTCACTCGAAGTTGATTATTATTCACCCGAAGATAACAACGTGAACGCGCTCGGTCAGGTGAAAGAGTATCGAGCAAACGTGACCATGCTTGAACCTGACGGCAGTGAAAACGAGGGACTCATTCGCGTGAATGACCCGCTGCGCGAGCACGGCTCACCGATTTACCTGATCGCAAACGGCTATGCGCCAACACTCACGGTGAAAAATCCTGCCGGCGAAACCGTCTTTCAAGAATCGGTTCCGTTCATTCCTCAAGACACCAATATGGTGTCACTCGGTGTCGTGAAAATTCCGCACGGACTCGGAGAGCAGGTGGGGTTACGCGGATTTTTCTATCCCACCAAAGCCGACCTCGAAACGGGTGCTTACACGTCGAACTATCCCGATCTGGAAAACCCGTTGTTGACGCTCGACGTGTTCACAGGTGATCTCGGCATTAACGATGGTGTACCGCAGTCGGTGTATGCGCTCGACACTGGTGAGATGGATCAGCTCACCGGGCGTGCTGTCGATGAACCTTCTATTGAACTTACCCCTGGTGACACTGCCGAGCTCCCGAATGGGATGGGCACAATATCGCTCGATGAGATTCCACGGTATGCCTCATTTGATGTGATGCGTAACCCTGCCCAGGTGTGGGTACTCATTTCAGCGCTCGCCGCTCTGGGTGGGTTGATGCTGTCACTGTTTATTCCACGTCGACGCATGTGGATCAAAGCCATCCCGGTATCAAACGGCGTAAAGCTTCAGTATGCTGCTTTAGCAAGGGGCGATGACCCGGCCATTGAACGTGCGGTCGAGGACCTTCGAGATTCACATAAGGAACGATTGTAATGATGAAGATTGCTCTCTGGCAGGCTCACAGCACCCCGCGTGACATTGACGACAATATTCAACGACTTCGTGAAACTGCGAAGCGGGCCAAAGCTGGCGGTGCCAAACTGCTGGTGACGCCAGAAATGTTCCTAACCGGTTATGCGATTGAAGAAGGGTTTGTGGATCTTGCGAAGAGCGACCCACTCGCGCTCGCAGCTCGCGTAGCTGGCGAAGTAGGTATCGGCATTGTGGCTGGCGGGCCAGAACTGATTGACGGCAAAGTGTATAACTCGACGGTGTTTGCGGACGAGACCGGAACCGAGCTCACCCGGTACCGAAAAGTGCAATTGTTTGGCTTGATGGATCGCGAATATTTCGAGCCCAGTCAAGAGAAGTCAACGGTTGTTGATTTCCACGGGGTCAAAGTCGGCATGCTGATTTGCTACGACGTTGAGTTCCCAGAACGGGTCCGTGAAGTGGCTGAGGCTGGTGCTGACCTGATTGCAGTTCCCACTGCGCAAATGCAGCCGTTCACGTTTGTCTCCCACCATCTGATTGCGGTTCGCGCGTTCGAGAACCACGTACATGTCGCATACGCAAACCATCACGGTAGTGATGACAAAAATATTTACGTTGGTCTCAGCACCGTAGCGAACCCGCTCGGGAAAACCATCGTGATGGGGCCGCTTGATCGCGAAGACCTTTTGTTTGCTGACATTGACCCCGAGATTCACGGCAAAGCAACAGAGGCAAATAACTATCTCGCCGATAAAGTTACGAGGTAGTTCGCTCCGTGAGGTGTTCAGCCAGATCGAGCGGTTTGCGAAGTTTCTGACTGTCTTGGGGGATTCCACCCACATAGATCCAGCCCATGAGTTGTTCGTTTTCTGCAAGCGCGTGGGCGGCGTGCACTTCAGGTGACCTGGCTTGGAGGCCGGTGCGCCACATGGTGCCCCAACCGGTGTCCCATAGGAGCAGGCTCAATGTGTGGGCGACGCCTGAGGCAACTGCTTCTTGTTCCCAGAGCGGAACTTTACGACTCGGTTGTTCGGCAATAATAATTGCCAGCACGAGCGGGGCGCGCCGAGCCTTCTTCTGAAATTTCTCGAAGTGCTTTTCGTAATCCCCATTGTTGGAATCGTCGCGCATTGCGGCACGCGCGAGCCCCTCGGCAATTTGATCTCTGGCGTCCCCTCGTAACGCAATAATGCGCCACGGTCGCAGCCGCGAATGATCGGGCACTGAAGCTAAGAGCTTGACGAGTTCAGCCAACTCCGTTGGGGAGGGGGCTTCGTCGGTGACACGAGAAAGCGACTGGCGCAGCCGGACTGCGTCGCGCATATTTGCCAAGGCTAGCTGTGACGCCCGGGAGCGGCAGGCGTGCTCTCTAAGCCTGAACCGTCGAACACTGATGTGGTTGATTCTTCAGCCGGCTCCGTCGCCTGTGCGCCCTCTTCAAAGTTCAGTGCAAGCGAGTTCATGCAGTACCGGTCGCCTGTTGGGGTGCCAAAACCGTCAGGGAATACGTGCCCCAGGTGTGAACCGCACGCAGCGCAGCGCACTTCGGTGCGACGCATCCCCAGAGAATCGTCGTCAATCAGTTCAACTGCTTCTGGGCGCACGCTTTGGTAAAAGCTTGGCCAACCGCAGCCCGCATCGAACTTCGTCCCTGCCTGGAAGAGCTCGTTATTGCATGCGCCGCAACGGTAGAGTCCGTCGCGTTCTTCGTTCAAGAGTTCGCCAGTTCCGGGGCGTTCGGTGGCTGCGCCTCGCAGTACCGCATACTGCTGCGGACCGAGTTCTTCGCGCCACTCTTCCTCGGTTTTCTTGACTTCGTAATTCATGTTTTCCAGTTTACGCCGCGCCCGAGAATTAGTACAACTGATCATTTGTTAGCAAGGCTAGCCTAAATTACATATACTAATTAACGGTCATACATCTGATCTATCAAAATGGTACGTCAAGTGCCCTCCACTTTCCTGAAAATAGCTAGGAGAAACTCCGTGAGAAACACCCTGAGCAGGCGCGCGCGAAAGGGCCTCGCATGGGCCACATCCGCAGTGGTCGCCACCGCCGGCCTCATGCTCGCCCCAACAGCAGCGATCGCCGATGATGAATCGACACCGGTTGAAGTGACGTCAGCTTCACTGCAATGGGGTGTGAAATCGAGCTTTATTACTTATATTCGCGGTGCCGGCACAATTGCTCCTCAGGGGAGTAACAGTGAACTCAGGGGAGTAACAGTGAAACTGACCCCTTTTCTTGGACCGTAGGGGAAGGCACCGCTGCCGCAGACGGAAGCTCAATAGACTTGGGCTTCGGGGAAGGCAACGGAGTAAACTTTAACGCTCACGGTGGAGCGCTCGATGTCACGCTTACAAATCCCCGAGTGAGCTTTAGCGGCGAATCCGCAACTCTCTCGTTTGACACCGAGAACTCCGAGGAAGTTACTCAAAGTGGACTTGAGCTTGCGACAGTGGATCTCTCAGCTGGCCCTGAACGCACTCCGGGCAATGGTGAAGTGACTTTAACCTGGACTTCAGCTCCGGTGACCTTCACAGGCAATGCGAGCTCAGTCTTTAACAACTACAATGACGAACCAGCTGATCCACTTACACTCACAGTGACTGTGCCGAGTTCGGTTGAAGATGACTCAAATAGTGATGAAGACAATGCTGGCGATGGTGACAATGGCGACGGTCAGGGTCCCGGTGAAGAAGAAAACTCTGGAAATGAAGACCCCACTGATGATGACCAGGTTCCTGACGAAGGCGACAACGGGGATGAAGAAGTGGTGTGGGAGCCGAAGATTGAAGCCTACCTCGCTGACGGAGTAACCCCTCTTGGTACTACGCCGGTATATCCAAACGATGAAATTGTCGTCAAAGGCAGTGGCTTTGACCCGACAGCAAATGTTGGCGGGCGAGGGGTTCCAATTCCAAGTGGTCAACCGCAGGGTGTGTATGTTGTATTCGGCAACTTTCAAGACACGTGGAAACCTTCAGAAGGTGCGGCGTCCTCCAACCGGGTGGTTGGAGATCAAAAGTGGCTGCTCACCTCAGAGACTGTGGAAGCCGTACCTTCCAGGTTTCAAGAGACTGTAAAAGAGCAGTGGGCTGAAAACACCGAAGGGGCATTTGAGCTTAGCCTCACTGCGAGTGAAATTATTAAGGACGGGGAACCAGCTACAGGTAATTATGGCGTATATACATATGCCGCTGGTGGCGCAGATCCTAACGAAGACCAAGAACTGATGGTACCGCTGTCTTTTGAAAATGAAAACGGGGCTTTGACCCCAGCTCCAGAAGAAGAGGACACCTGCATAGTCGCGACTGGGGCAACATTAAATTGGGGTGTTAAGGAGTCCTTCCGCAAATATGTACGCGGCCCAATCGCACAGGGTGAAATTTCGTGGTTTGGTGGCGTTAAAAGCGCTCCCGAATATACATGGTCAGGGGGCGCTGGCAGTGTCGAAGACGATGATGTAGAACTGAAGTGGACCGGTGGTGTTCATTTCAAAGGTCATGAAGGTCAACTCGACATGACTATTTCTAATCCAACAGTTAAATTTGGTAACGATGCTGGATTATTTGCTGACGTAAAAACACGTCCGTTCACTGGAACGGACCCAGGTGATCTGCAGCCCTTCGAAACTTACACTCAGGAAAAGATCGGTGAGATTAAGCCAAGTATCAACCAGAGTGAGAGCGGACTGACTGCAACTTCGTCAGTTGTACTGACTGATATCGGGAGTAAGCTCTTCGGACTCTATGATTCTGGGGAACCGCTCGATGCAATAACGGTTAATTCCAGCGTTGCAACAGCAAACTGTGCCGATGGTGTGCCTGCTCCTGAACGAGGAACCGGCTCGGAAAAAACTGGTAATTCTGCAACTGACTTGCCGGTTGTGGCAGCCAATCAGCCGCAAGAAGAAGCTGACGTCTGTGTTGCACGCGAAGTCACCGGCGGTGACCTTAGCTGGGGAGTGAAAGACCGCTTCCGTAGCTATGTCACGGGCAAGATCGCCAAGGGTAGCGTGAGCGAATCAGGCTTCGGCGGTGCCAGCGGCGCGGTAAACGTTGCTGAAAACGGCATCGGTAGCGCTCAGTTCGGCGGCAGCACCCACTTCACAGGACACAAAGGCATTCTCGATATGACGCTCAGTAACCCGAAGGTGCAGCTGTTCGGGAACGGCAGCGGAGTGCTCTACCTTGACGTGCAGGCCAATGACCGCGCAGGTAACCCCTCAGTTAGCGCGTCAGGTGTGGCATTCGCGAACTTGAGCGGCGCCACCCCGGCTATTTCCGGTGACAGCGTGTCAGTGAGCGGGGCAAGTGCGACCCTGACGAGCGCCGGAGCAAGCGCATTCGGTGGCTTCTACAGCGCAGGTGAAGCTCTCGATTCGGTGAGCTTCAACGTCAGCCTCGGCGGTGAAGTGCCATGTGGTGACGACACCAACCCTGCGACACTTGCTGAAACCGGCAGTGACTTGCAGCCCATGCTTCTCGCAGGTGCAGCATTCATTGCGCTCATGGGTATGGCACTGATGCGTGCGTCACGCCGACGTGCACAGCAGGTACGCTAGATGACATCGGCCCGTGCTGGGGTGAAAACCCCAGCACGGGCTTTCCACGCGAAAGGACAACAATGGGAAGACGAACCGCAACTGCTGTTGCCGCAAGTCTGATCGCAGGTGGCGCACTCGTGCTCGTGCCCGCGACTGCGCAAGCAGAAACCTCAGAAGCGTGCACCATTAGCGACGCGACGCTCACCTGGGGTGTGAAAGAAAGCTTCCGCAGCTATATCTCCGGGTCGATCGCAAACGGTTCGTGGGAAGCCACGGACGGAGCAACATATGAGACTCCCGACTTCAACTGGACCGGCGGTACGGGCTCATACGATCCCGAAACCAAAACCGGCAGTGTGTCGTTCACCGGTGGGATTCACTTCACCGGTCATGAGGGCATTCTCAACATGAACATGGCGAACCCCACTGTCCAAATCAATGACGGTGTGGCGACGCTCGCGCTCGATATGAAATCGAATGATGTTGATGGTTCAGTCTCAGTCGACGAGAAACAGATCCCGGCAATAAAAATCGAGGGAGATGTCTCAGGCGAAGACGAACTGACGCTTGATGCGGCGCCGTCAACACTGAGCGAAGAAGGCGCACCCGCATTCGGTGACTTCTATGAAGCCGGCGAAGCAGCAGACCCGGTGACCTTTGCAGCACCGCTTCACTGCCCGGCAGCTGTGGCCGAAGAACCTGCAGAAGAAGAACCACCCGCAGACGAAGCGCCCGCTGCAAGCGATGAAGAAGTTGCCGACACCGGGAACACCGGGTGGATCATCGCGGCAGTAGTCGCAGGCGTTCTCGTGGTTGCCGGTGCGATCACCGCTGTGGTTCGCCGCAAGAAGAAAGCTGAGCCTGCCCAGCCAGAAGACGAAACACCAACTGAATAAATAGTTACGAAGGCCGAGGAGGAATGAACCTCCTCGGCCTTTTAGTGCGCGACCTGAGCGATAGCGCGGCGCAGGAATGATGCTTTAAGTTCCACCTCATCGGCCTCAGCCTCAGCGTCAGAATCGAGCACAATCGCGCCTCCCGCACCAATCGTCCACACTCCACCGGACAGCACTGCAGTACGGATGACGATTGACAGGTCTACGTTGCCGTCAGCGCCGAAAAAGCCGGTAGAGCCCCATAGAGTGGTGTAACGCACAGAGGCCCGGACACACCCACC
>JBQDFP010000003.1:0-116988 GCA_052085365.1 Canibacter sp.
TAGCGCGTTATGACGCGTTGAGTCAAGTATGCTCTAAGTCGATACATAGCGCCATAATGACAATCGCGTATTCTGCGGTCACCGCGCCACGCTCAGTGTCCCGCATCGAGAACAGGTTTGCTTTTCGAAATTCGGCAATCCGTCGACGGTCTTTCAACCGTTCGCGAGCATCTTGGACTGTGCGTTTCAGCCAGGCGGATTCTGGTGGTCGCGGGTTGCTGTGCACAAGGTTCAGGTGACGGGACACGATGTACTCCATTCGTTTGGGGAAGGTGGGGGTTGGGTATTTAGTGTCAGCTTTCCCAGGTCTGGAAGAAATACCCGCTTGTTTTCTGTGGAAAACTTTCTGTCTTTGCTGAGGGGGCGACCAGCTGTGAAAAACGCGTCTGCGGGTCGTTAGGTCATGACGAGGCCGAGCATGGAGATCACGATTGGCAAGATGCCGAGGACGGCAAATGCTGGCAAAATACACACGCTCAATGGAATGAGTGCTCGTATGGCAAGCTTTTCGGCCTGCTCTTCGAGATTTGACATTGCTGCGTTCTGAGCTGCGTGACTTGCGTGCGCCAGCGCGGGCCCGTGTGGTTGTCCCGCGACAGCTGCCTGTTCGAGAACTTGTGAGACTTTGCCGTCAGGCGCAAACGCACGCAGGTGGGCCCATTCGACCCGAAACTGATCAATTGCGTCAGTGGCCAGAAGTCGGGCTCGTGCAAGCGAGAGTCCCGCATGTAAAGCGACAGCCACGAGATCAAATTCGAACCCCGTGGTCGCATCTGCTTCAGCGACTTTTTTCACAAGGGCTCTGCTCCAGGCAATCCCACTTGTCAGAAATATCGCACCGATAAGGACTATCGGTACTCCGATAGGACTCGCAAGTACGGCAACCGGTGCAAACCCGAGCAGTTCGCCGAAAAGCACCGCGAGTATCGGCAGCAGTGACACCAAATACAGGGTGTATTTCGGCCCGGCAAGCAGCACTTGGCGACGCTGGTGCAGCCTGTCGAGGAGTTCAAAGGATGCCGCAGCGCGTTCAGTTGCGCCCGCAATTGGCGCGCCACTGACCTCGGCAACATGCCACAGGGCAGCAAACATTCTCATGGCCGGAGTGTTCACGTGTGCGATCGCCTCAGATATCGATTGATTGGAGCGACTGGCGTAAGTTACCAGTGCCGCTAGGTCTCCTGGTTCAGTGGTGGCGAGCGCAAACACACGGGTTGTGGGAACGCCGGCTCGCATGAGTGTCGCAACCCGATTCATCAGAGCGATAGTGTCGTGAAATGGCGGGTGACGGCTCCGAAGTCTGCGGACGACTGTTCTCATGAATGCGTCTCATGGGTTTTGTCGTTTGGGGTGAACTCATACACATTGAGCGTGCCGTCCGCGCTCACTCTGAGCCTCCCAAAGGCTGCGATCGTGAATTGACCCTCAACACGTGCGAGATGGACCACAATGTCGAACGCCGAGACTGCTTGTCTTGCGAGTGCATGCGCGTGCATGCCGGCAAGAGCTCCGAGTGCTTCGAGTCGCTGTGCCGTGTCGTGGATCGCGCTCGCGTGGAGCGTGCCGGCTCCCCCGTCATGCCCAGTGTTGAGCGCGGATAGGAGGGTCGCGATCTCGGCACCACGGCATTCGCCAAGCGCGATGCGGTCCGGGCGCATCCGCAGTGATTCCCGCAACAAGCGGTCGAGAGTTACTTCGCCAGTTCCTTCACTGTTTGCGGTGCGTGCCTCTAATGCAATGCGGTGTGGGTGGCGTGGACGAAGTTCAGCAACGTCTTCGATCGTGATGATGCGTTCATTGGCAGAAACCAGTTCCAGAAGCGCGCTGAGCAGTGTGGTTTTGCCGGTGCCGGTGCCGCCGGTGATCAACAGATTTTTACGTTCGTGGATAGCTTGTTTGATGAAGTCAGCAATGTGTTTGGCGCATAAACCTGTCGAAACGAGATCAGTGAAGCTGAGCGTAGATGTGTGCGGGAGTCGTATCGATATGACAGCGCCGCAGGTTGCGATGGGTGCCAACACCGCATGTACCCGAATGCCGTCACCGAGCGTGACATCAACGCAGGGGTGGAGTTCATCCAGTTGACGGTTTCCGGCTGAAATGAGTGCAGTTGCGAGTGTTCGTACCTGATGGGCGGGGATGCGTAGGGCGTCTTCTCGCTCGGGTCCGCCACCTTGGTCGACCCACACTGCGGCAAGCTCTTGACCTGGCTCCACATGAATGAAAATGTCACGCATCTGGGCGTTATCGATCAGGCTGAGTATGGGCGCTGCAGATTTTTGAGCTTGATAGTCGAAGTGCTTCGAGCGGATTCCTATGGTGGGCGAATTCGGTATAGGCTGCGGCGGTCGATACGCCGCGTCATGAAGATTGGCGCGATCCGACAGAATATGTCGCCGCGTACCAAGCCACGGGCTGAACGGGCGACGGTGTTGTTGACGCTGATCCACCATCCCAGTGTGAGATGCGCAGGCGCATGCGTCACGGAATCAACATTGCTCGTGCAAAACCCCACGAGAAACTAGCGGATAGGTGCCTGTGTAAAGCGGCAACTCAACGGAAAAATATACCCCCGGGTGGTAAGCTAGGCGTGAGAAGCGAGGAGCGTCATGTCACACGGATACACCAACGATAAAGAAGCGATCGCGCGGCGCATGAAGCGCCTCGAGGGGCAGGTACGCGGTATTCGAGAAATGATCGAAGACGACCGATACTGCATCGATGTGTTGACTCAAATCTCAGCAGCAACCGGTGCGTTGCAGTCCGTTGCGATGACGCTGCTTGAAGATCATCTCGGTCACTGTGTTGCGACGGCAATTCAGGAAGAAAATCACGCAGAAGAGAAAATTGCTGAAGCGACCGCTGCAATTCGACGGCTAGTAAAGTAACCGACCAAAAATTTGCGGACGAGAACGGACTCTTCCGGTCAGTCATGAACCGCCATACTCGTTGCTATGAGTTGCAACTCAGGCCCGTGAGTTCTATCGTGATGATCGAAAGTATCAATACCGTGCACAACGCCGTGCGAGGGATCGCGAGTCGTTATCTTCTTGATTGTGGATCAAGAGCGAACTGGCAATCACCCCATACGTGCAGATTGGATAACGACGTCCATGAACGACGAGAGCTTGTTCCGAAGCCAGCCTGACGAAGTCGAAACATATCCCCCGAGCGAAGAATTCAAAGCTCAGGCGCACCTCAACGACCCCAGCATCTACTGGAAGTCGGCAGAGGACCCAGAAGCCTACTGGGCCGGAGAAGCCGAGAAACTACAGTGGACGAAACCGTTCACCGAGGTACTCGACTGGTCAAACCCACCATTTGCGAAATGGTTCCAAGACGGTGAACTCAACGTCGCAGCGAACTGTCTTGATCGTCACGTGAACGCCGGTCTGGGTGAACGAGTTGCCTTCTACTTTGAAGGCGAACCCGGCGACACCCGCACGATTACGTACGCGCAGCTCACCAGTGACGTGAAGCGTGCCGCCAACATGCTGACGAGCTTCGGAGTGAAGACCGGCGACCGAGTTGCGATCTACATGCCACTGATTCCCGAAACAGTGGTTGCGATGCTTGCCGTTGCACGCCTCGGCGCAACCCACTCAGTGGTGTTCGGCGGATTCAGTGCCGAGAGCCTCCGCTCGCGTATCGATGACGCCGAAGCCGAAGTGGTCATCACCGCAGACGGCGGATTCCGCAAGGGCCGTGTGTCCGCACTCAAACCCACTGTTGATGAGGCGCTCAGTCTCGACACCGGCACCAACAGCGTGAAGACCGTACTCGTCGTTGAACGCGGCAAAAACGACGTCACCATGGTCGAGGGTCGCGATCTGTGGTGGCATGAAGAAATCACCGCCTACGATGACGAGCACACCGCACAGGGTTTCCCCGCAGAAAACCCGCTCTTCATTCTGTACACGTCTGGCACGACTGGACGCCCGAAAGGCATCATCCACAGCTCCGGTGGTTACCTCACACAGGCATCAACGACGCACCGCAACGTATTCGATCTGAAACCAGAATCTGATGTGTTCTGGTGCACGGCCGACGTCGGCTGGGTCACCGGCCACTCGTACACCGTCTATGGTCCGCTCGCGAACGGTGCCACACAGGTGATGTATGAGGGTACTCCTGATTCGCCGCATCCCGGCCGCTGGTGGGAGCTCATTCAAAAATATGGGGTCACCATTTTCTACACCGCACCGACCGCGATCCGCTCTGCAATGAAGATCGGTCGACAGGAAGTCCAGAAATGGGACCTGTCGAGTCTGCGCCTGCTTGGAAGCGTAGGCGAACCGATCAACCCCGAAGCGTGGCGCTGGTATCACGAGGTCGTCGGCGGCGAACGCTGCCCGATCGTGGATACCTGGTGGCAGACTGAAACCGGTGCGATCCTGGTATCCCCACTGCCTGGCATTACAAGTCTGAAGCCCGGCAGCGCACAAAGCCCCGTTCCAGGTATCTCGATCGAAGTCGTCAACGATGAAGGTGACCGTCTTGACCCGGGCCAAAGCGGCCTGCTCACGCTCAACCGGCCATGGCCGAGTATGGCTCGCGGAATTTGGGGTGACCCGGAACGCTTCATCGACACGTACTGGTCACGTTTTGACGGCCTCTACTTTGCGGGCGATGGCGCGAAAATCGACGACGACGGCGACCTGTGGGTGCTCGGCCGTGTCGACGACGTGATGAATATTTCAGGTCACCGTCTCTCCACCGCTGAAATTGAGTCGTCACTGGTTGAACACCACGCGGTTGCTGAAGCCGCAGTCGTGGGCGCGAAAGATGACACGACCGGCCAGGCCGTGGTCGCATTCGTGATTTTGAAGTCACACCAGGACCTCGTTACCGAAGATGAGGCGCCACAAATTCTGCGTCAGCACGTCGCAAAACAGATTGGTGCGATCGCACGACCCCGACAGGTTTTCCTCGTGAACGAGTTGCCAAAGACCCGCTCGGGCAAAATCATGCGGCGCCTCTTAAAGTCCGTTGCTGAAGGCAAAGAGGTCGGTGACACAACCACGCTGGCCGACACCGCCGTCATGCAGTCGATCGTGACTCAGGTGAAAGACCAGTAACCGCCACGGCGACACAAAAAACCCGATGTCAGTTCGTTTCTGACATCGGGTTTTTTATGCACGCAAGAACTATTCGTTCGCGGCTTCAAACACAAACTCTGCTTCGACTGGCGAGTCGAGCGGAAGCACCGCGGTGCCGACAGCTGAACGTACGTGAATGCCACTGTCACCAAATATTTTGCCCAGCAACACTGAGGCTCCGTTTGCCACTTGTGCCTGTCCGGTAAATGACGGGTCAGACGAGACGAACACGGTAACCTTCACAACCCGCTTAATCCGGTCGAGGCTTCCGAGAATGCCACGGGCTGCGGCCAAACCATTCAGCGCACAGATTTCAGCGAGTTCCTGTGCTCGTTCCAGTGGAACAAGACCGTCGCCGTCACCGACTTTGCCGGTCTCGGGCAGTTCTCCCTCAACCGTCGGCAACTGGCCACTGGTGTACACGAAGTTGTCAACACGTGTGGCCGGAACATACGCAGCAACGGGCGCCGCAACTTGCGGAACTTTCAGTCCGAGTTCGTGAATACGCTCTTCAATTACTGACATGTGAGTTACACCCTTCGTTTCATGTATGCGACGTTCCCGCCAGCGGGGCCTTCAATAATTTGCACCAGCTCCCAGCCTTTTGCACCCCAGTTGTTCAAAATCTTTGCTTCTTGGTGCAACAGCAAAGGAGTCACAAAATACTCCCAATTCCCACCCGTAGTTTCGGGCGCTTCTGACTGATCAGCCAATGTCCACTCCTTAATGCATCGGTTTGATTAAAAAATCTATCGACTCGGTTTCATTCTCAGCTACGTCACTTAGAGTTACATCTTATGACTGGTCAGAAATCTTCGTCATCGCGATCTGGACTTCGAGGGCTCAAACCACGAACTCCAAGCGGTGCTTTAGGCGCGCTTTTAGGCGCAGTAAGCATGAGCGCAATTGCAGGTGTTTTGCTCACCGCTGCCTTGACCCCTGTGGTTGCGGTTGGTGGTGCCGCAGCGACATCTGCCATTAGCGTTTTTGAAAACCTTCCCAATCATATTGACCCCGGTCAGCTTGCTCAGCCGTCAAAACTGTATGCCAAAAATAATGACGGCAAGAAACAGCTGATCGCGCAGTTCTATGCCCAAAACCGTCAGATGGTGGGCTGGGATAATATTTCTCAGTTTGCGAAAGATGCCGCGGTCGCAGAGGAAGATCCACGTTTCTATTCGCACAGCGGTGTCGATGTGCTCGCCGCGGGCCGTGCCGCCGTGGGCAACGCACTCGGACTAAACTTCTCAGGTGCCTCAACGATCACCATGCAGTATGTGCGTAACGTTCTGGTTCAAGAGTCAGAGATGATTCCGAACGAGAAAGAACGCGATGCCGCATACGAAAACGCGATGCGGCAAGATATCGACCGTAAACTCAAAGAAATGAAGCTCGCGGTCAGCGTTGAAAAGAAATACACGAAAGACGAGATTCTTCTCGGGTATCTCAACATCGCAAACTATGGCGGTCAAGTCTACGGTATTGAAGCTGCGGCAAAACGCTACTTTGACACCACCGCAAAAGATCTCTCCCTTGCACAGGCCGCAAGCCTCGTTGCAACCGTGAACCAGCCGAGCGCGTTGAACCTCAGCAGTGAAGAGAACTATGATGCGAACCAGCAAAGACGCGATCTCATCTTGAATTCGATGCTTGAAGAGAAGAAGATCACACAAGATCAATTCGACGAAGCGATCGAAACCCCCATCGAACCAAAACTTACGTCAACGCAGTCTGGTTGTCAGTCTGCAACAGATGCCTCCCTGGGTCACTTCTGCAACTATGTGACGCTGCAGATCATGAATGACCCCAGCTTTGGTGAAACGCAAGAAGAACGCTGGTACAACTTCCAGCGCGGCGGTTACCAAATCATGACGACCATCGACCTAGACATGCAGAAAGAAGCACACGAATCACTCACGAGTGAGGTGCCAGAACTGATCGACGGTCTCGACATTGGTTCAACAGTTGTGTCAACGGAAGTTGGAACCGGCCGTGTGCTCGCGATGGCCCAGAACCGGCCGTTCTCGGACAGTCCAGAATTTTTGAAAGACCATCCGGGCTACACGAGTATTAACTACGCCACCGATTATGAATACGGTGGTTCGACCGGTTTCCAGATCGGTTCAACGGTGAAGCCCTTCACACTTGCTGAGTGGATCAGATCAGGTCACTCCGTACGTGAAATGGTGCAAACGAGCGCACGAACAGTGCAGCTTGATTCGTTCCGCGCCAAATGTATGGGCGGGGTCTATGGGTATGGGCCCTGGACATTCAATAACGACGCCAGTGGTACGAACGGTTTCCAAACCGTGACCACCGCAACCTCACTGTCGGTGAACGGTGGCTTCGTGTCTATGGCCGAACAGCTCGACCTGTGCGACATTTTCGATCTTGCCCAGAACATGGGTGTGCATCGTGCCGCAGTCCAGACCACGAACCCTGACCTGAGCAACTATGAAACCCGCGATCTGACGCTCGTACCGTCGAACGTCTTTGGTGGTATTGACGAGATCGCACCAATCACCATGTCAACCGCCTACGCTGGTTTTGCTGGCAAGGGCAAGGTGTGCACCCCGATTCCGATTGATTCGATCACCGGCCCTGAGGGCGAAGAAGTACCGTTCACGAAAGCACAATGCCATCAGGGTATTTCAGAAGAAATCGCCGCAGGCGTATCGTACGTGCTGCAGGACGGTGTCGCGCGTGGTTGGGCGTCGCACGCCGCCTCCAACTATGGTGTCCCGCACATTGCAAAAACGGGTACGACAGATGACCGTGTCGATCACTGGACCGTGGGCGCAAGCACGAAAGTGTCAACCGCAATGTGGACGGGTAACGTCACCGGTAAGGAACCCCTCGATAACTACGGTATGTACCGTAAAGCGAACGTGGTCTGGCCCGCAGTGATGAACGTCGCCGATGAGAAGTTTGGCGGCGACGCATTCCCTGACCCGAGTCCTGACGCGTTGAAGCAGAAGCTTCAGACGGTGCCGGATGTTTCTGGCAAGAGTGTCGAAGAAGCGCAAGATATTCTCGAGAACGCCGGCTTTACAGTCTCTGATGGCGGCGAAGAAAACTCGAGTGTCGATAAGGGCAAGGTCACACGCACCGACCCTGCAGCTGGCGAGAGCATCCCCGAGAATTCCACCGTGACGCTGTACCGTTCCAGCGGCGAGGAGGACACCAAGAAAATCCCGGGCGGACTCGTCGGGCAGACAGCTGAAGCTGCCGCGAAGAAGCTAAACGATGCCGGGTTCAGTAACGTCTATATGGAGTGTCGCACCGACGGTGACCCTGATTCGAAGAAACGGGTCGAGCAGGTCACCCCGAAATCTGGTGCAAGTACGAAACCAGCTGAGCGCGTGACGCTCACCCTGGGCTGTTAAACGTGACAGCTCCAAGATCAGCAGGTTCGACAGTCGCCCACGCCATCGGCGCGGCGGCTGTCGGCACGCTCGCATGGGCAACCCTCGTTGAGCGAAACCTGTTCACAGTCCGAAACCTCACGGTGCCGATGCTGCCGGCAGGTTCTCGCCCCCTACGGGTCTTGCATGTGTCTGACACACATCTTGCCCCCTGGCAGGAACGCAAGATTCAATGGCTGCGCTCACTTGCTGAATTACGCCCAGATGCCGTTGTAATGACCGGAGATCTTCTCGGCCACATCCATGCCCGCGGAGCGCTTGTTCGCGCACTGACGCCGCTTGCAGAGCTTCATGTGCCCATGTTCTTCGTGCACGGGTCGAATGATTATTACGGCCCGATCGTAAAGAACCCGATCAAATACCTGCAGGCACCCACACGCAAATCCATCCGTAAGCCCGACATTGACAACGTAGCGCTCACAGGCGCGTTGGAAGAGCTGGGCGCGATCAACCTGAATAACTCGGCTGCTGCAGTTGAGATCGCGGGCCACCACACCGTGTGGTTTGGAATGAATGACCCACACATCAGTTATGACGATCATGAAGCGATGGAGGCCGCACTCGCTCGGCTTGATGTTCCCGATGATGCGATCCGCTTCGGTGTGGTGCACGCGCCCTACCAGGAGTCGCTCAACACCCTGCTTCGAAACGGAGCGCAGCACCTGTTCGCGGGTCACACGCATGGTGGTCAAGTGTGTGTTCCGGGCGTGGGGGCGCTCACTTCAAACTGTGACCTGCCTATCGAACAGGCTGGTGGTTTAAGCGTCTGGTATGACGCGCATCGTTCAGCGTCAATGAACGTGAGCCGGGGCCTGGGCACCTCAATTTATGCGCCGGTAAGGTTCTTCTGTAAACCTGAAGCACCGCTGGTCTTATTCGAGTCCATCAAGTAACTCGACCACAAAAAAATCGCCCGGGGCTTCCACATGGAAAGTCCCGGGCGATTTTCATACGAGGTGCTTATTCACCGAGTTTCTTCTTGGCTACCTCTTCTGCGATCTGCACCGCGTTCAGCGCCGCACCTTTACGCAGGTTGTCGTTCGCGATGAACAGCACGAGCCCCTTATTGTCGGGAACGCTCTGGTCTTGACGAATACGTCCCACCAGTGCGGGGTCTGCCCCTGCGGCATCGAGCGGAGTGGGTACGTCGGTCACGCGAACACCGGGAGCGGCACGCAGAATTGCGCGCGCCTGATCTGGTGTGATTGCGTTTTCGAACTCTGCATGGATCGCAAGTGAGTGCCCGGTGAATACGGGGACACGCACGCAGGTTCCTGATACACGCAGGTCGGGCAGTGCGAGAATCTTCCGGCTTTCGTTGCGAAGCTTTTGTTCTTCGTCGGTCTCTTCGCTGCCGTCCGACATGATGGAGCCGGCAAGTGGCAGCACATTTGCTGCAATGTGTTTCACATACACTTCGGGGTCGGGCATTGCCACGGACTTACCATTGTAGGTGAGCTGCTCTGCCTGACCACTGTCGATAATGGCACGCATCTGACCAATCAGTTCGTGCACACCCTTCAACCCCGAACCTGAGGTTGCTTGGTAAGTGGAGATGAGCAGACGTTCAAGCCCGGCAACACTGTGCAGTGCTTTCATGACGGGCATTGCTGCCATCGTGGTGCAGTTCGGGTTAGCGATGATGCCTTTCGAAGCGGTGTCGATGGCTTCAGGGTTCACTTCGCTGACAACGAGCGGTACGTGTGGGTCGAGTCGCCAGGCGCTCGAGTTGTCGATCACAGTTGCGCCGACATCAGTGAACTTGTGCGCGTATTCACGTGAGGCTGAACCGCCGGCCGAGAACAATGCAATATCGATGCCGCTGACATCTGCGCGGGCTACGTTTTCAACCTGGACTTTCTGGTGACCAAACTTGAGCACCGTTCCTGCTGAACGTGGGCTTGAGAAGAAACGTATCGATGCGATGGGAAAGTCGCGATCGATAAGAAGTTGGCGGATCACTGCGCCGACCTGTCCTGTTGCGCCGACCACGGCCACGTTGAGTCCCTGTGACATCTAACGTCCTTTCTCGATTGATAGATCGCCTGTCTTCAGCGTAGCCAAACCAGGTGGGAATCTATGGGGTTGTGTCACGAATGTGATGTGACATTCACCCTACGGTTGTTGTTAGCGGCCGGTTCCGGCGTACACGGTGGCTTCGTCGTTCGCGTCAAGCCCAAATGCTGAGTGCAAAACGCGCTGCGCTTCGTCAGCTACGTCTGCGCGAGTCACCACTGAAATGCGGATCTCTGAAGTTGAAATCATTTCAATATTGATTCCGGCTTCGTAAAGCGCATTAAAGAGCCGGGCTGACACGCCAACGTTGGTGCGCATACCAGCACCCACGACAGCAATTTTTGCTACCTGATCGTCATACTGCAGTGATTCGAATGCGATTTCGTCGCGGCGCGCTTCGAGCGCTTCGATGACACGGCGTCCGTCACCCGTCGGGACCGTGAAGCTGATATCGGTGCGGTTGGTGTCGGCGATAGAAACGTTCTGCACGATCATGTCGACCATCGCGTTCGATTCGGCAACGATCTCAAAAATCTGGGCGGCCTTGCCGGGTGCGTCGGGCACACCAGCGATGGTGACTTTAGCTTCGTCGGTTTCGGAAGCGATTCCCGTGATGATGGGGTTTTCCACAGTGGCTCCTTCGGGCTGGCCTTTTTCCGGATCGTAAATGATGGTGCCCAGTCCGCTCGAGAATGATGAGCGGACACGCAGTGGGACTCCGTGTCTGCGGGCGAATTCAACAGCGCGCAGGTGCAGAACTTTTGCACCTGATGCGGCAAGTTCAAGCATTTCTTCAGCAGTGATCGAGTCAAGCATGTGCGCGAGTGGGACGATGCGTGGGTCTGCTGAATAGACTCCGTCAACGTCCGTATAGATTTCGCACACATCCGCATCAAGTGCTGAAGCGAGCGCGACCGCGGTGGTGTCTGATCCACCACGACCCAAAGTTGTAATGTCTCGCGTGTCTCGGTTGAAGCCCTGGAAGCCGGCAACGATCGCGATTGCGCCGGAATCTAGCGCTTCACGAACACGCATCGGCGTCACATCGACAATGCGCGCAGCTCCGTGTGTTGAGTCGGTGATCATGCCGGCTTGGCTCCCGGTGAACGACAATGCGTCAGCGCCGAGCCCTTTAATCGACATGGCGAGCAGCGCCATCGAGATACGTTCACCCGAGGTGAGCAACATGTCGAGTTCGCGCGGAGCTGGAATAGGGGTGACTTCGTTGGCGAGGTCGATAAGCTCGTCGGTGGTGTCTCCCATGGCACTGACGACAACGACGACTTCATTACCTTCACGGCGTGTATCAACAATGCGTTTGGCGACGCGTTTAATGCTTTCGGCATCCGAAACGGATGATCCGCCAAATTTTTGCACGATTAAAGCCATGCAGCATCCTCCTGGAGCTGGAGTCGAATTGAGACAGCTTCTATTATCTTAACGGTCGCTGACTGCGTGAACTTGGAATATGACTAGCTCAGCTTGGTTCGACCTTCGAATGCGCGTCCGAGCGTCACCTCATCAGCGAATTCAAGATCACCGCCAACGGGCAGTCCTGATGCGAGCCGCGAGACAGGTATTTCGATGCTGGTCAGTAGCCGAGAGAGGTAGGCGGCGGTGGCTTCGCCTTCCAGATTCGGGTCGGTTGCAATAATGACTTCTCGAATCTCGCTCTCCCCCACGCGTTTCATAAGGTGTTGAATGTTGAGATCATCTGGCCCGATACCATCGATCGGGCTAATAGCGCCACCGAGCACGTGATACCGGCCCCGATATTGTCGAGTTCGTTCAATCGCAACAATGTCTTTGGGTTCTTCAACTACGCAGATGAGGCCCGTGTCACGTCGCGGGTCGGCGCACACACCACAAACTTCGGTTTCGCTGACATTGCCACATATTTCGCAGAACTTCACACGGTTGCGAATTTCACTGAGCAGTTCTGCCAAGTGTGAGGGGTCGTAGCTTTGGGTTTGCAGCACGAAGAATGTGATGCGTTGTGCGGACTTTGGCCCGATGCCGGGGAGTTTCCCAAACTCGTCGATGAGGTCTTGAATAATGCCTTCGTACACGGTTAGTCCTCATTTTCAGGCAGCGGTCGTTCTTCAACAAGTGCTGCATCAAATACTTCACGTACGACGGCTTCGCCGTATCGCACAAATTCGGGCATGCTCTGCTTCGTCTGCGGCGCTGCCTCGGCAGGTTCCGTTTCGTTAAACGAAACGTTTGACGATTTGGCGGCAGTTTCCGCAGGTGCTGCGGGCGCAACTGGCATTACCGGTGCCGCATTGACAGCACCGCCAGCTGCGAGGCCGAGCGCCGCGGCTCGTTCAGCAGCGGTGGGACGTCGGGTCTGCGCAGCGTCGGACACTATTTCTTCTGTTGCTAGCTCAGTGCTTGCTGGTTGCTGCGCTGGCGTTGGAGGGCTCGCCTGGACATGCGCGGTAACCTGGGCGACGCGTGCCAGCACCGGATCATGGGTTTCTACAGACGGAGCATCAGGTACCGGCGCTTCGGGCGCAGGCTCATTATCCGGCTGAGCGGGCTCTCCTTGTTCGGGCGCTTCGGGCTGCTCGGCTCGCGCACGATGAGGGTCGTCACCTTCGTCGGCATGAGGTTTCGCGGCTTCGTTACCCGGTGTGCGGTGCTCGCGTGCGGTTTGCAGTGAGATCTTCACCGGAACATACCGCAGCTGCACACCGAGCGCGTCGTGGAGTGCTTCACGCAGCGGGTTTGCACCGTCTCGTTTGAACGCTTCGAGATCACTTTCGCTCGTGAGTCCGATGCGGAGAATATCGTCGTCCAGCGCCATTGGCGTGACCGCATCCACTGCGGTGAATGCGGCACGATTCTTCTGGATCAGGTCTTCGAGTACATCGCTCCACACTTCACGGAGGTCATCAATACCGGGGGCTACATTCTCACCGGGGTCTACGCTGTCTGAAGCGGGGACGGCCTCGGGGCCTGGTGCAGGGCCCGCATCTTGAGTGCGCTCTGGCGTGTTCGCTGCTGCCGATTTATCGGCCGCAGCCTCAGCTGGTTCAGTAGCCGCTGGCTGCGCCTGAGACGCTGTTTGCTCTTGAGGCTCTGGCTGTGACTGATTCTGTGGCTGCGCTGGGGTGGTGGGATCAGCTGGCGCTGCGGGCGGTGGCTGCGTCGCCGCTGCAGCTGGCGTGTGTTGACCTTCGTCGAGGAACGCGGTCGACGGGGGCGCTGTTGAAATGCGGTTCATTTCTGACTGCAGCTTTTCACGCACATCACTGTCAGGGCTCGACTGCGCGGCATCATCATCTTGTAAGAATGCACGCACCTGCTGCAGAGCTTGGGCAGCATTCGGGGCAGCGTTCGAACTGGACGGGTTCTGGTTCGTTTGTGGCGCGGTTGCTGGCTGCGTTGGGACCTGCGAAGCAGCTGTCGACGCATCGCCCTGCGTTGTTGCGGGATGAATATGAGCCTGCGGCGGGCGTGTTTGCCGCTCTGGCGGCGTCTCGCCACGCGGGGGCGCCTGTTGGGGAGCTGGCTGTTGGGGTGTTTGCTGTCGAGAATTTGACTGCTGGCTCGTTTCGTTTGAGCGAACACGTGCCAGGACTCGTGCAACCATCAGTTCAAGCTGCATCCGCGGTGCGGATGCGCCTGCCATATGATCGAGTGCTTCGTTCACTATGTCGGCGACGCGAGAAATATCACCGCGGCCAAAGCTTTGCGCCTGTTCAAACATACGCTGCAATTGGTCCTCGGGAACACCGCGAAGCACTCCGGCAGCGCCGTCAACATCGGTTGCGTTCACAACAATCAGGTCGCGCAAGCGCTGCAACAAATCTTCGGTGAAACGTCGTGGGTCTTGGCCGGTCTGTACCACCTGATCAACGCCGGTGAACGCACGTGCTGCATCCCCTGAGGCCAGGGCGCTGATGACCTCATCGATGAGTTCACTGCTTGTGAAACCTAGGAGCGCCGCGGCGCGATCGAGATGCACTTCACCGTCGTCCGAGCCTGCGATGAGCTGGTCAAGAATGGACAGGGTGTCGCGAGCAGACCCACCACCGGCGCGCACCAGTAACGGCAGCACGCCCGGCTCAACCGTAATATTTTCACTATCGGCCAGCTGTTGCGTGTAATCAATCAGCGTTGCGGGCGCGATCAGCCGAAATGGGTAGTGATGGGTGCGTGAACGGATCGTGCCAAGCACTTTTTCGGGCTCCGTTGTCGCAAAAATAAATTTCAGGTGTTCGGGTGGCTCTTCGACGATCTTGAGCAACGCATTGAACCCGTGCGCGGTGACCATGTGGGCCTCATCAATGATGAAGATCTTGTACCGGTCACGGGCCGGAGCGAATGTTGCGCGTTCGCGAAGGTCACGCGCATCTTCAACACTGCCGTGACTTGCGGCATCGATTTCAACAACGTCGATCGAGCCTCCCCCGTCGCGGCTGAGCTCCACACAGCTTTCGCACACCCCACACGGCGAGTCAGTCGGCCCTTCGGCACAGTTCAAGCAGCGCGCCAAAATACGCGCCGAAGTGGTCTTGCCGCACCCTCTGGGGCCACTAAATAGATACGCATGCCCGATCTTGTTGCTGCGCAACGCCGCCATGAGCGGTTCAGTGACGTGGCTTTGCCCGATCATTTGAGAAAAGGTGTCTGGTCGGTAGCGACGGTACAGTGCGGTGGCCATGAGCTACATCGTAGTCGTCACCGCCGACAATCGGCCTGAAAAGAGCCGAAATGTGGACACAAAAAGACCCCTCACGCACCCGTGAGAGCCCGGGTACCCTTGCTGCGTTTCCGCCCTGGGGGAGTTCGCCAAGATCACGCCACGTGAGGGGCCTGATCAGTCTAGCGTAAGAGTTGTTGTCACAAAAATGCGACAGAAGTGGCAGCACTTGTATTGCTTACGCAGTTACACTTTGAGAGTTTCCACAGTTCGCTTCGAATTGATGTGGACCGGTTTTTGGGAAGGACCTCTTGTATGGCGTCAGGGCTTGCAGCACTGCTGGACGACATTGCAGCGCTCGCTCGAGCCGCAGCAGCAAACCTCGACGATGTGAGCGCCGCAGCGGGACGCGCCAGCGCGAAAGCCGCAGGAGTAGTGGTGGACGATGCCGCGGTGACGCCGCGATTCGTGACGGGCATCACCCCCAAGCGTGAACTGCCCATTATTTGGAAAATATTCCTCGGGTCGCTGCGCAACAAGCTCCTGCTGATTATTCCGCTCGCGCTGATTCTCAGTCAGTTTGCCCCCTGGTCGCTTACCCCGATCCTCATGCTCGGTGGCACGTATTTGTGTTTTGAAGGCGCCGAAAAAGTTCTTGAATATATTTTTCCGGGGCATGCGCCTGACGCCGCAGCGAACGTTGCACGCGGGCCAGAGTCAGAGAAGAAAATTGTTTCGGGCGCGATTCGTACCGACCTGATTTTGAGCGCTGAAATCATGATGATTTCACTCGCAGAGGTTGCCGCTGAAACATTTTGGTCCCGGCTCACCATCCTGATCGTAGTCGCCTTTATCATCACGATTGGTGTCTACGGGGTTGTGGCACTGTTCGTGAAAATGGACGATATCGGTATGGCGCTCGCCGAACGGAAATTAGGGTTTACTCGCGTTGTCGGTCGAGGTCTGGCCGCCGCAATGCCGAAAGTTCTAACCGGTGTTTCAGTGATCGGGGTATTCGCGATGCTGTGGGTCGGTGGGCACATTCTTCTCGTGGGCACCGATGAGCTTGGTTGGCACTGGCCGTACTCGCTCGTGCACTATCTTGAGGGTCTTGTCGCGGGTTTCGCGAGTGTCGGACCCGCACTCGCCTGGTGCATCAACACGCTGTGCTCACTCCTGCTGGGGCTGCTCTGGGGCAGTGTGGTCGTCGGGATAGTGCATCTGATCCCGAAACGTTCAGGCGGGCCAGCTTCGTCGAAGACCAGCCCACCTGAACGGGAAATTGACGGTGAAACCGAAGTGTCCTAGGTTCCGAGCGGCCGCTCGGCCTCCTCGTGCTCTTCAAACTCTTCTTCAGCGGTCTCTCCCGCAAACTGTGCTTGGTACAGGTCAGCGTATGCGCCACCCTGGCTCAGCAGTTCGTCGTGAGACCCCTGTTCAACCACGCGGCCGTGCTGCATCATCACGATCATGTCCGCATCACGAATCGTCGAGAGTCGGTGTGCGATCACGAACGATGTACGCCCTGACCGAAGCGTCTGCATCGCCTCTTGCACAAGCACTTCTGTACGGGTGTCAACTGACGATGTTGCCTCGTCGAGAATCAACAGTGAGGGCTGCGCCAAGAAGGCCCGAGCAATCGTGAGGAGTTGCCGTTCACCCGAGGAGAGCGTCGAGCCGTTCTCATCAAGCACCGTGTCGTACCCGTCTGGCAGGAGCCGCACGAAGTGATCCACCATCGTTGCTTGTGCCGCGTTGATCACGTCGTCATCACTCGCGTTCAGACGACCGTAACGGATATTTTCACAAATCGTTCCCGTAAACAAGAACGCATCTTGCAGCACCATGCCAGTGTGGCCTCTGAGCTCAGCCCGTGACAGGTCAGTAATGTCAACACCGTCGATCAATATACGGCCCGAATCAAGCTCGTAGAAGCGCATGACGAGGTTTACCAGTGTCGTTTTACCCGCGCCCGTTGGGCCAACAATCGCAACAGTTTGTCCCGGACGCGCCTCAAGCGACAGGTTTTCGATCAGCGGAGTGTTCGCATCGTACGAGAATGACACATTGTCGAATTCAACGTGCCCACTTGCCTGATCTGACAGGTGTGCGCTGGCAGTGTCAGGGACCTGTTCATCTGCGTCAATCAGTTCGAAAGTGCGTTCAGCTGAGGCGATTCCCGACTGCAACATGTTTGCCACGCCCGCCATCTCGCCGATGGGTTGCGAGAACTCACGCGAGTACTGAATAAACGCAGTGACTTGACCGAGTGTGACCTGACCTGCGGCAACCCGCAAACCACCCACTACTGCGATCAGCACATAGGTCAAATATGACACGAACTGCATTGCGGGCATCATCGTGCCTGACAAGAACTGGGCTTGCGCCGCAGCCGCATAGAGCTCTTCGTTCTTCTCATCGAATGCTTCTGACATGCTCTCATCACGATTGAAAATACGGACGAGTTCATGCCCTGTGAAACTCTCTTCGATGTGCCCGTTCAGGTCACCCGTATGCTTCCACTGCGCTGCAAACAGTTTCTGCGATCTCACTCCCACGAAGCCCGCAATGAGCGCAGACAACGGCAGTGCGATCAGTGCAATGAGCGCAAGCTGCCAGGACAGCACGAACATGATGATGCCAATACCCAAGACGAGCAGCACGGACCGCACCAACTGTGAGAATGCTTGCTGCAGCGCTTGCTGAATATTGTCAATGTCGTTCGTGACGCGTGACAGCACGTCACCGCGCTGTCTCGAATCGAAATAGCCGATCGGTAAACGGTTCAGTTTGTCTTCGACGTCCTTGCGCAGGTCGTAGACCACTTTCATGACGATGCGGTTGAGAATGTATCCGCTCAACCAGTCCAAGAAGGACGCAGCAAAATAGAGCAGCAGCACGAAAATGATGAGCTGCGAGAGTCGGACAAAATCAATTCCTTCACCCGGAATCACACCCTGTCCGGTCACGAGGTCAGCAAGCGAGTCTTCACCTCGGTCGCGCAGCTGTTCCACCAAGACATCCGGTGCGACGCCTTTGGGCAGCTTCGCACCGACCACACCATTAAAGATGATGTCCATGGCTTTACCCAGCACATATGGTGCGGCAACGGTGAGCGCAACAGATATCAAAATCAGGCCGGTTGCTACAGCGAACCATGCTTTCACCGAACCGAGCAGGCGCACCAGTCTGATTGCGGACGGCCAGAAATGTTTCGCCTTGCGAGCCGGCATATCGCCGAACATGTCGCCGTCAGTTTGTGCCGGAGTGAAGTCTTCTTCAGTGGTTTGGTGTGAGCCGTTTTGTGTCTCACTCATTAGGCCACCTCCGATGCATCGAGCTGAGATTCCACAATCTCGCGGTAGACGGTGTTGTTTTCGAGCAGGTCATGGTGCGTGCCTGAACCGACTATGCGTCCCTTGTCGAGCACGAGAATCTGGTCAGCATCCATGATGGTTGACACCCGCTGTGCGACAATAATGCGGGCAGCACCCGGTGTCGCATCCGGGAGTGCTTCTCGCAGTCGCGCATCTGTCGACACATCGAGTGCCGAGAATGAGTCATCGAACAGGTACACAAGCGGCTGTGCAACGAGTGCCCTCGCAATTGAAAGACGCTGACGTTGCCCGCCAGACACGCTCGTGCCACCCTGCGAGATCGGTTCTGCAAGTTGGTGTTCTTTTTCGGACACGAAGTCTGCAGCCTGTGCTGTACGGAGTGCATCCCAGAGTTCATCATCGGTAGCGTCTTCGCGACCAAACCGCAGGTTTGAGGCGATCGTTCCCGAGAAGAGGTAGGGGCGCTGCGGCACCAGGCTGAAGGTTCGCGCGAGTTGTTCTCGAGTGAGTGTCGTGACCGAGGTGCCGTCGACAGTTATCGACCCTGATTGTGCATCAAACATGCGCAGCATGAGGTTTAAGAGCGTAGTTTTTCCGCTGCCTGTGGATCCAATAATTGCGGTTGTTTTACCGGGTTCGGCGGTAAATGACAGGTCAGATACGACCGGCAGTTCTGCTCCGGGAAACCCGTAGGTCACACGGTCGAACACGACTTTGCCATGCGTTGGGTTCGGCGCTGTCGGCGTGGTCGGGTAGGTAAGTTCGTCTTGGGTAACCAAGAGGGTTTCGATGCGTTCGGCACACACCACTGCGCGCGGCACCATCATAACCATGAAGATCGCCATCATCACGGCGATAAGAATCTGCATCAGGTACTGCAAGAACGCGGTGAGCGAGCCCACTTCAACCAGTCCTGCATCAACTCGGTGCGCGCCAAACCACAGCACCGACCCGGTCGCAAGGTGCAGCACCATCATGACGAGCGGAAACATGAGCACGAATACGTTGCCAACTTTGATGGAGACTCGAGTGACTCGACGGTTCGCGTCGTCGTAGCGGTTGCTTTCGTAGATTTCACGCACGAATGCACGCACCACACGCAAGCCCATGATTTGTTCACGTAACACGCTGTTGATCGCGTCGACACGCTCCTGCATTTGCCGGAACAGCGGCAGCAGGATCCACACCAAAATGCTCACTGCAATGCCGAGCACCGCCACTGCAAGCCACACAAGCCACGACATTCCAGCGTCTTCACGCAGCGCCATAATGATGCCGCCGACGCACATAATCGGGGTCATGACCATGAAGTTCAGTGTCATGAGCACCAGCATCTGCACCTGCTGTACGTCGTTCGTACCGCGGGTGATGAGCGTGCCAGCCCCGAACTGAGTGGTTTGGGCGGTGCTGAGTGCGCTCACTTTACGGAACACGTCTCGCCGCAGGTCTCGGCCAACGCCCATTGATGTGCGCGCGCCAAAATAGATCGCACCGACTGCGGCAAGAATTTGCACAAAGCAGGCAGCGAGCATGATGCCGCCGGTGCGCCAAATGAAATCGAAATCTCCGTTGGCAATACCACGGTCAATGATTTGGGCGTTCAAGCTCGGCAGCCAGAGCGACGCGAGGGTTGATACGAGCTGTAATACGACAACAGCTACGATCCATGGCCAGTATTTCTTGGCTCGGCTCAGCGCCAAACGCAGCAGTGCCATGATGACCTTTCTCAGTAGAAAAACAGGGGTCGAACGGAATATTGAGGGTTCAAATTACAGACCGAGAAAAGCTGGGAGATCACTCACCTGGGACGTGTGGATAGCGTCGCTCGACGAAAACGCTATCTGTATATTATGGCACAGCTTTCTGGGCTTGTGTGCGCATTTTTTTGATGGTGGATCAGGCCTTTTCGGTAGAAAATCCAGGCGTGATGTGTGTGACGTGGAACAGACAAATGGGGCGGTGTCCGAAGACACCGCCCCATTTCAGTAAGTGGTAAAACTTACGCGAGCTTAACGGTCGCGCCAGCTTCTTCCAGCTTAGCCTTTGCAGCGTCAGCGTCTTCCTTGCTTGCAGCTTCGAGCACAGGCTTCGGTGCTTCTTCAACGAGAGCCTTAGCTTCGCCGAGACCGAGGCTGGTCAGTTCGCGAACAGCCTTGATGACCTGGATCTTCTTGTCGCCTGCAGCTTCAAGAACAACGTCGAATTCGGTCTGCTCTTCAGCAGCTTCAGCAGCGTCGCCACCTGCAGCAGGAGCTGCAGCAGCAGCAACCGGAGCAGCAGCTGAAACCTCGAAGGTCTCTTCGAATGCCTTGACGAACTCTGAGAGTTCGATGAGGGTGAGCTCTTTGAACTGCTCAAGCAGTTCTTCAGTTGAAAGCTTAGCCATTGTTTTCTCCTTTAAATATGTTCGCCCGTACGTCACGAGCAAGAGTGGTTGTGAGACGCGAACCTAGTTCGCGGCCTCCTGCTTGTCACGCAGCGCACCGAAACCGCGAGCGGCCTGTGCGAGCGGGGCGTTGAACAGGTATGCAGCACCGAACAGTGAAGCCTTCATTGCGCCGGCTGCCTTTGCAAGCAGTACCTCGCGGCTTTCCAGATCGGCGAGCTTACCCACCTCAGCGGCGGTCAGGGGCTTGCCGTCGTAACGACCTGCCTTAACTACCAGAAGAGGGTTTGCCTTGGCGAAGTCACGCAGGCCTTTGGCTACTGCAACAGCATCACCGTGGATGAAAGCAATTGCGGTTGGACCGCTCAAGTGCTCATCGAGGTCGGTGATTCCTGCTTTGTTTGCAGCAATCTTTGTCAGCGTGTTCTTCGACACGGCGTACGTTGCGTGCTCACGGATGCTGTTGCGGAGTTCCCGCATTTCACCAACCGTCAGACCGCGGTACTCGGTCAGCAGAACGGCGCTCGACTCTTCAAATTGTTTTTGAAGTTCGGCTACCGTAGCTTCCTTCGTCGCCATGGCGCTCCCTAGCTTGTGAGTCCAAGAAACGGTTGTTTCTCGGAGCCGATGCCGAAGGAGGTGAAGCATCCCATACATGAGAAAAAGCTCCTGCGCACATGCACGGAGCTTCATAATCTCTTTGAAAGTATTCAAAGGATGAAAATTCGTACCTGCGCGGGTCTGCTTTCGCACGTTCTGGGAGTTTGCACTCACTACCAACGGTCTTGGGCCAAGAATGATCTTAACCCAGGCGACTCGCCTCCCGCAACTTCTGCACGGGAATTACACGGCTATTTATCGGACGCGGGTTTCAGCATGTATCCCGCACCTCGCACAGTGTGAATCATTGCGGGTCGGTCACCGCCATCGATTTTGCGCCGCAGGTAGGAAATATAGAGCTCAACCACCGTTGACTTGCCGGTAAAATCATAGCTCCACACCCGGTCAAGGATCTGCGCTTTCGACAGCACCCGGCGTGGGTTCCGCATCATGTACCGCAGCAATTCAAACTCGGTCGTGGTGAGCGTGATCTCTTCCCCGGCACGTTCAACTTCGTAGCTGTCTTCATTGAGTGTGAGATCACCGATGCGTAAGACCGGGTCCGGCATCGTTTCCAGGAGCAGCTGCGAGCGACGCACCAATCCACGTAGACGAGCGATCAATTCTTCAAGGCTAAATGGTTTCGTAACATAGTCATCGCCGCCAGCAGTGAGGCCGTTCACACGGTCATCGACCGAGTCCAGTGCGGTCAAGAAAAGCACCGGGAACATATTGCCGCTGTTTCGAATGCGTGACAGAACCTGCACCCCGTCAAAGTCGGGAAGCATAATGTCGAGCACAGCAACGTCGGGTTCAAATGAGCGCACTTTCTCAAGCGCTTCAGCACCGGTTGCGGCGGTTTCAACGTCCCAACCTTCGTAACGCAGAGCCATAGCGACAAGGGTCACGATCGAATCTTCATCGTCCACCACCAGGGCACGAATGTTTTCACCGTCCGCGCGACGCAAGCTCAACTGTTTGTTCATACTCGCCATTGTGCATGACGTACATATGCAATCTCCGCAAGAATGTTGAGAAGCAACTGCGAATACAACAAACAGTTCGCATCCGTTCCGTTTGAATTGCATAACTAGCCTTACAGCGTGAGCCGACCACCTTTTTGTCACACACGCAATAGACTGTGGTGTGGTTATGAGTTCTCAGTCTTATCGCGATCGCATTGTCACCGACGGCACGGACCGTGTCGCGTGGCTGAAAGCTCGTGCGCGCGGAATCACCGCGACCGATGTCGCGAAACTCTGCACCCCTAAATCGGTTCTTGCCGCGGCTCACAACAAACTGCACGGTTCTACATTTATGGGAAATGCCTATACCCAGCATGGCCGCGAGCGCGAGCCCGTGATTTCGCAGTGGGCCGCAGACCATTTTGAGACGCAGCCAAGTGCGGCACTGTTTCATGCCGCACAAGATTTACGACATCTGGCTACACCGGACGGCCTGCGTGAACGCGGCGACGGCGTGCTGGAACTGGTCGAGATTAAAACAACGAACAAGTCATGGAAAACCATTCCACGCAACTACATGCGTCAGGTGTGGTGGCAGCAGTATGTGTTGGGTGCAGAACGCACCCTGTTCGTGTGGGAAGAGCACCGTGATTTTGTTCCGGTGGGCGCGCCAGAATATCGCTGGATCGACCGGGATGATGCCGAGATTGACAAGCTGCTCGTGATGGTGGGGCAGCTGATCGACACTCTCATTCAGCAAACGTCCCGGTGACAACCGGCTAGTAACTCTGTGTGAAGAACCCTTGTGCTCGTGACTGCGCACGGTAGCTTCGCTCAACAAGTTGTTGCAGCACTTCGGCGACCGAGCTGATGCTGGGAACGCTCGAGAGCACCATGGGCTCACCCTCAGCGATATCGAGTTCAATATCGCCGCACCCAAACATGCGCTGCCCGAGTGTGCGGTGTGAACGCACCGTGCGGATTCGAGTGAACGGCACTTCTGCACGGTGGCGAGTGAGGACCCCCCAGCGTTGAATCACTCGGTTGGTCGTGATCGTGACACGGTGTGTGAGCCAGCTAATAATCGGCACCAGCACACCGAAGATCAACACGAGCGCGGCCCCAAGAGCCGCAAGCAGGTTTTGCCAGAGTGCGTCAAAATAGCCCACAAAAAACCCGGCAGCTCCCGCGAGAATAAACAGCACAATGATGGGTGCTACAAGCGCTCGACCGTGTTGGCGCACGCGGGCTACGATCTGTTCCGGACCCTGCAGGTCCGGCAGTCCGTCTTCACTGCTCATACGAATCTTTCTGTCACCAACACAACCACAATGCTCCTCATTATAAGAGCGTGATGCAACGACCTATCGCAGATGTTCCACATCCCCTGCTGACACCGCTAGAACAGATCCACTCGCTAACTCGATCGTGAGTTCACCGTGTTCACCGAGGTTCACAGCCTGCCCTTCAACGGTTTCGCCCATCGCCAGGTGCGCACGTACTCGTGCGCCGAGCGTCATTGAATCATGCTGAATGCGTTCACGCAGGCGCTCCGGGTCTGTCCGAGCAAACACTTCAAGCTCTTGTAGCACGGTGAGATAGCGAGTGAGCAGCTGGTCAGCAATTTTCACTCCCGACTCACCTCGCAGCGAAGTCTCGCCCGGCACGTTCCCGCCAGCAGCCACCAGGGAGGTGGCCCGTTCGGTCGGGAGCTGATCGGGTGCCGTGAACAGGTTGATACCTGAGCCGACAATGGCCTGATCATTCGAGAGCAGTTCACTTAAAATACCCACGAGTTTTCTGCCGCGGTGGTGCCCGTCAGCTGCCAGCACATCATTTGGCCATTTCACGCCCACGTGAAGGTACTGAGAGAGTGCTTCGGCGAGCGCGCTTCCAGCGATAAGTGGCACCCACGACACCGGAAGTTTCCAATCCGTCACTGGGATTACCACTGACACTGCGAGCGCAGAGTCTGCGGGCGTCACCCAGGTTCTGTCGTGTCGCCCCCTCCCCCGTGTCTGGTTACTCGTGACCAGCACTGTCCAGGGCTCTAGCGGTTCATTTCGTGCCCGTTCACTCAGTTCGGCATTTGTTGAAGGCGACGAGTCGACCCATGTGACGTGCGAAATGGTTTCTAGCTCGGGAAACTGCATACGGCTCACTGTAGCTGCAGAAACTGAGGCGAAAGAGGTAAAAGAGGTGTGTTGAATTGACGCTACGCCCCGGTCAACACGGCACAGTTATGTGCTGCACGGTAGGATCAGTTTCGTGACTGAAGAGAATGCAACCTCGGAACCTCTGACGACCACTGCGGCAAAGATCGATGATCATCGCCGTAAGTACCAAGAAGCAGTGGGTGACCGTGACGAGGCCGCCGCGAAAAAACAGCATCCGCGCGGGAAGTTAACTGCGCGCGAACGCATCTCGAATTTGCTGGACGCTGGCACCTTCGTCGAGTTCGATAAGTATGTGCGCCACCGTACCCACAGCTTCGGTATGGACAAGAATCGTCCCTTTGGTGACGCAGTCGTCACCGGTGCTGGTGAGATTCACGGCCGACCGGTTGTCGTCTATTCGCAAGACTTCACGACCTTTGGTGGATCTCTGGGTGAAGTTGCTGGCGAAAAGATCGTGAAAGCGATGGAGTTCGCGCTGAAGACCGGAGTGCCAATCTTAGGCATTCTCGACTCGGGCGGCGCTCGCATCCAAGAGGGTGTTGTTGCGCTGAGTCAATATGCGAAGATTTTCAAACTGAATACGCTGTGCTCTGGTGTGATTCCGCAGATTTCATTAGTGATGGGCCCCGCTGCCGGCGGCGCTGTCTATTCACCGGCGTTAACCGACTTTGTGATCATGGTTGATGAATCCAGCCACATGTTTGTGACCGGTCCTGACGTCATCAAAACGGTGACGGGTGAAGAGGTCGGGTTTGAAGAACTCGGCGGCGCGCGAACGCACAACCAGACCAGTGGTGTCTCGCACTATCTAGCCAGTGACGAACTCGATGCGCTTGATTATGCGCGTGCGCTCGTCGGTTACCTGCCCGACAACAACCTGGCAGAACCCCCGATCTATGACACCGAAACGGCATACGAGATCACGGACGCCGATCGGAAGCTCAACACGATCATCCCAGACAGCCCGAACCAGCCATACGACATGAAAGTGGTTATTGAGGCGATTCTCGACTCGGGCGACTTCCTCGAAGTACAGCCGCTGTTTGCACCCAATATGGTGATCGGTTTTGGCCGGGTTGAAGGACGCACGGTTGGAATTATTGCGAACCAGCCGAATCAGATGGCCGGCACACTCAATATTGATGCGAGTGAGAAGGCTGCACGGTTTGTGCGTCTGTGTGACACGTTCTCGATTCCGATTATCACTCTGGTTGATGTGCCCGGCTATCTACCCGGCACTGACCAGGAGTACGGTGGCGTGATTCGTCGCGGCGCGAAACTCTTGTACGCCTATGCTGAAGCAACCGTCCCGATGGTGACAATCATTACTCGGAAGGCGTACGGCGGGGCTTACATTGTGATGGGTTCGAAGCAGATGGGCGCCGATTTCAATATTGCATGGCCCACCGCTGAAATTGCGGTGATGGGTGGCCAGGGCGCCGTCAATATTTTGTACCGCCGGGAACTGCAGCAGGCAGAGGCCGATGGTAAAGATGTTGACGCGTACCGTCAGGAGCTGTCTGACCAGTACACGAACGATGTTGCGAGCCCGTTCCTGGCAGCTGAACGCGGCGAGCTTGATAACGTACTCGAACCTGCAGGCACCCGTCTCGCGATTATTAAAGCGCTGCGTGGTTTACGTGGCAAACGCGTTGAGGGTCCCACAAAGAAACACGGAAATATTCCGCTGTAAGAGGCAGACACATCATGACTCGCACACCCAAGCACGGAAAAATAGAGAGCCCCGGGAATTCGTTCCTCGCTCCGGAGGCTCCGCACGCACCGAACGACAACCTGCCGCCTGATGCGGCAGCTCGTGATGCTGCTAAGCGTGCCGAGGTGCCCGTTGACGACACCGTCGACTGCGCAAAGTTCGAGTTCGTTACACACAATGTGACAGAAACCGAAAAAGCTGCGGTTGCTGCGGTGCTCACTTCGGTTCGTGCTGAAGAGACGAAACGAGTCAAACACGTCGAACGTATCGAGCATGAACCGTGGCGGCGAGCGCAGCGCGTGAGTCGCTCCATCGGTGACTTGCTCGATCCGTCCTAAGGTGAAGCGAGCGCGCCATGGCTACTCCCGTCATTATTGACACAGACCCGGGCATCGATGACGCGATCGCGATTATGCTTGCCGCTGCGAGCCCAGAGGTGGATATTCGCGGCATCGTGGCAGTAGCGGGCAACGTTGGTCTTGAACATACGGCACAAAATGCGACAGCTCTGGCAGACCTACTCGGTCTCGACGTACCTGTTGGGCGAGGCGCCTCCGGTCCGCTGCGACCGGCTGCTTCAGTCACCGCGGCGGACGTGCACGGTGCGAACGGTTTTGGCGGCTACGAACTTCCACATTCTGACCGTGTTACCGAGCCGGGGGTTTCTCTGCTCGCGCGGCTCATTCGTGAGAGCCCGGAACCTCCGATCGTGGTCGCAATTGGCCCGCTGACAAATCTTGCGCTGCTGATCAACGAGCATCCGGATGCGGCCCGCTGCGTGTCACGATTTGTCATCATGGGCGGCGGCACTGGTGAGCATCTCGGGAACATTACGCCTGCGGCCGAATTTAATCTGCACGCCGACCCTGACGCTGCTGCGGCTGTGTTTGCGTTTGGAATCCCGATCACGATGGTTGGTCTGAATGTCACGGAACAAACGACAATCGGTGCGACTCACCTGCCTGAGTTATGGAAATCACGCGGCCCGGTAGCGCACCTGACACACCATCTGCTGTCAACGTACCGCGGTACCGCCGCGGCCGATGGCACCGCGCAACATGATTCTGCAGCCATGGCTGCCGTTATCGCACCTGAACTTGTGACGACAGTTCAACGGTACGTTGCGGTCGAAACGCGCGGTGAATTTACGAGCGGCATGACCGTCATAGATCATCGAGATCGCTTAGGGTACGAACCCAACTGTGATGTTGCCGTAGACATTAATCTGGCGGGGTTTCGTGAGCTGATGCACGAGCGGTTGACCGCCCTGGACCAGAAACTCTCAAGCGCTGACCCCTAGCTGCGCTGAATTTTCAGAATAAATCAACAAAAATAGTGCCGTGAAATTGGTCTATGTTTACAATCAATACTTGATCCATTTACAATTAAACGTATTTTCAGATTTCCCTGTGAAAGGAAACTAACCTCATGCTTAAGGGCTTCAAAGAGTTCATTTTGCGCGGTAACGTCATTGAGCTTGCAGTGGCGGTCGTTATTGGTGCCGCATTCAACGCGGTCGTCGAGAAAGTGGTCGACGCGCTCATCAACCCACTGATCAGCGCTGTCTTTCAAGCTGACGCACTCGACAACGCACTCGTACTCACCCTCCCCGGTGACAGCAAGCTCATGTTCGGCGCAGTTATTGGTGCGCTCCTGAACTTCCTCATCGTGGCAGCCGTTGTTTACTTTGCATTTGTTCTTCCGATGAACAAGATGAAAGAACGTAACGCTGAAAAGCCCGAAGAGGAAACAGTACCGAACGAAACTGACCTGCTTGCCGAGATTCGTGACCTCTTGCATGCACAGAATGAGGCTGCATCTGCCCGAGTTGGCGGGCACGGCGTTCTCCCTGAGCATGGCGTTCACGGCGAACGCGAGACCGAGTAGCCTTTCGCATCAGTAAGTAGATAAGCGGTGACCGTCGTCAGCGACGGTCACCGCTTACTGTTTTTCGACTGGTTATGCGTCTACTGAAAACGCCCACATGACGCCGAAACGGTCAAAAACCTGCCCGTACCAGCCACCCCAGGGAGCTTCTTCGAACGGCATCCCAATGTTGCCTCCCCCGGCAACGAGCTTGTCAATAAGTTCTCGCGACTCGTCAGCAGTATCAGTGGTGTAGAGCAGCGAGTATGCCGAACCCTGCACAACATAATCATTGCCGTCCTCTTCGGCATCTCCGCCGGCGATAATTCCGGCTTCAAGCGTGAGCACCGCGTGGGCGACTGCGTTTGGGTCTGGTTCAAACGGCATGCCCTCAAGTTTTGCTTCGCCGTAGTGCATGATCTCCAGTTCACCTCCGAACACTTCTTGCCAGTGCCGCATCGCGGCTTCGGTGGTTCCGGGCAAGGCGATATAGGTTGCAAGTGACTGGGACATGAGGTGAGTGCTCCTTCATCATTGAAGTTGTATTCACGACGATTTGCCGCGCGAAAAGAGTAGCATTTGGGGTCGACTTTGCTCCATCGAATTCACCTGAGACATTGAACTCGTTAGTGAGGGCACGCGACCCTGGAGGGACGAGATGTGGTAGTTTCAACGGGATGAACGTTTGATTGCGATCAGAGTCACGGAAATGGGGTGAGGGTCAATGGACAGTGATAGTTGCTCTTACCGATCTTTCAGCGCGCCCTCCCCGCAACACGACCCGAGACAGTAACGGACGTCTTCTGCTTCCGTGGGCGCACCTCAATTCATGACATGCACGTGCCGCGGCCAGCCCATCAGGCTTGAACCTGCGCTGCATTATGCGTAAAGGACGCTCACATGAACGCACAGCAGATCACCAAAGTGATCGAACTTATTGACATCATCCAGCCACTCATTGAAAAGAATGACTTCCCCGGCATTGTCGAAGCAGTAACCCCTGCTTCGGCTGAACAATTATCGTCGTTGCTGAAGCGTCTGCCGATGAAAGCGCAGGCTATTGTCTATCGTCTGCTCCCCAAAGAGCGAGCGCTCGACGTATTTGAGTTACTCTCCCCTCGCATGCAGAGTGACCTGATTCACGGTTTGCAAGACGCTGAAGTCACCGCGATCTTCACCGATCTCGACCCTGATGATCGTGTCTGGCTGCTCGACGAACTGCCTGCCGCGCTCGCACCACGCCTCCTGCACGGACTTTCAGAGAAAGAACGTCAACTGACGGCAGAAGTTCTCGGGTACCCGAAAGGTTCCGTCGGACGGCGCATGTCGCCAGAATATGTGTCGACCCGAGCAGATTCGACCGTGGGCGAAGCATTAGCACGGGTTCATGCACGCCTGGATGATGCCGAAACGGTGTACACCCTTCCTGTGCTCGATGATGCCCGTCATGTTGTTGGTATCGCGAGCCTCCGAGATTTGCTGCGTGCAGAGCCACAGACGCTTGTTTCTGACATCATGAGGCACCCGGATGTGGCCACCGCCTATCAAACGGCTGAAGCCGCGGCACGTAAATGCGCAAGCCTCGGACATATTGCACTCCCCATCGTTGATAAAGAATCACGACTGGTCGGTGTGCTCACCATGGACGATGCCGCGAAAATTCTTGAGTATGAGGAGACAGAAGACGCTGCACGGCAGGGTGGTGTTGAGCCGCTGCGCCGCCCCTACCTTGCCACTTCGATACGTGCGTTGGCGAGTTCGCGCATCATCTGGCTCCTAGTGCTTGCTATCGGGGCGACACTGACAGTGCAGGTTCTTTCGGTTTTCGAAGCGACACTCGAACAGGTCACCGTGCTCGCGCTCTTTGTGCCTCTGTTGATCGGCACCGGAGGCAATACCGGGAATCAAGCTGCAACCACGGTCACTCGCGCTCTCGCGCTCGGCGATGTGCGGCCGCGTGACACGTGGAAGGTCCTCGCCCGCGAACTCGGCGTGGGTGTTTCTCTCGGGTCTCTGCTTGGGGTTCTGGGCGGCGTTATTACCTCGTTAATTTATGATCCAGCGATCGGGCTGGTCATTGGGCTCACTCTGCTGGCCGTGTGCGCCATGGCTGCCTCGATTGGTGGCATCATGCCAATGGTGGCGCGTGCGTTACGGGTTGACCCGGCAGTGTTCTCAAACCCGTTCATTAGCACCTTCGTTGATGCAACTGGACTCATCGTGTATTTCTTGATCGCTCGAACGGTGCTGGGCATATAGGTCCCATTCTGAAAGTTCCCGCTCACACATTTGAGGCATGCTTACGAACGCCGTTTCAATTGAACGTCTGGGTAGACCACGAACGGTGTGGCTCACGTTTGGGGGGCGACGAGCTATCCCCAGTGGGGTGGTTTGTCGCCCTTGAGTCGTGCATCATTCCCGTTAGTGGCCTCGCGGTGAGTTTCGGGAGGCTCATCCTCCGACGTGTTATCGAGGGTGCCACGGCCGGGGGCAGGGTCAACACCCGGCGCCGGTGGCACGATAACTCTGCGATGTTTCTTACGGCGGTGGCCGGCAGAACTATTCGCTGTCATCGTCGTCGAAGGGCTGACGCACGTTATAGCCCACAATTCGTGCAATGCGTCGCGCAACCTGGTCCGGGTCAGCGAACAGATCAAAGCTTTGCACCCGGTGGTAGTGCCAGCCCAGACGGCGCAACACTGCAGGCCGGAGCCTGAGCGTATGGCGCAGGTCATCATCTTCGCCAGAGAAGTCAATATCCACGGCAATCGCACGGTCCTCATATGAGGCCGCAAGCGGAATGGATCCACCCCCGTACCCGAGCGTCACCACAAGTCCCAGCTGCGTGAGACGTTCCGCCAGGTCAGCCATCATGGGATCCTGCTCGGCAGGCAATTCAGGCGGCAAGTCGTGAGCTCGCTCGCTGGTGAGCACTTCAGCGAGTTCCGCAACACCGTGTTTGACTCGTGATGTGTCGAGATGTTCGGGACGGAAGCAGCTGACAATCGTCATCGCGCGACGTGCACGGGTCATGGCGACCGCAATCAGACGGCGACCACCCGGTTCACCGAGTGCGCCAAAGTTCGACAGGACTCGTCCGTGCGGAGTGCGCCCGTAGCCGATCGAGAAGATCACGCGGTCGCGGCTGAGCGCCGTAGATTCTTCCAACGTGGCAACAGTGAATGGTTCAGCATGTTCCCCGAGCAGGAAGTCCCGATTTTCGGGGAACTTCGCGAATGCCGCATACACGGACTGACGTACTCGTGCGGCATGCTTGGTGCTGGCTGTAATCACCATGAGTGATTCGCGCGGATGCTCGTTCGCGTGAGCGAGCACGAGCCGCACGACCCGTTCAACTTCGGCATCGGTGCTTTCGACTGCGCCGGTGTGTTCGTCAGGGAGCCCCTGTCCCGAGCGCACATACTCGTGCGTGATGCTTGAACGTCCCAGGTAGGTGCCCGCCCACGGCATCGTTTCAATCTCGTTATCGTAAAAACGACCATTCACGAGCTGGGTCAGGTCGGCACCTCCGGCACGGTAGCTGCGCGTGAGCGCAAGCTCTGGCACTACGGTTGCAAGCGCATCAAAGGCACTGTGTTTGACGTGGTCTGATTCTGGGAGTTCTGCGGCGGTCACCGCGGTCTGGAACGGTGCCGGGTGTTGAATCACCGGGTCACCGAACGCCACCACTTGTGTGCCTCGACGAACCGCGCCAAGCACTTCAACAAGCGACATGGCGGCAGCGTCCACGAGAAGCACACAGTCAAACGTGTGGTCTCGCGGCAGTTGCGCTACCTCGTATGGGCTCAGCGTCCAGACCGGGGCAAGGGTTGCCATCAGGCTCGGCGCCTCTTCAATCAGACGTTCTGGTGTCGGGTTCGCGCGTTTGAGCGATTCACGAAGCGCGGTTGCTTCACTACGGTTATCGAGCACTGCTACCCGCCAGGCATCAGCAAGCTGGGTGGCGAGCACTGCCCCATTGCCGCCAGCGTGCGCGTCATCTACGAGTCTGAAATCGGATTCGAGCCGTTCAACGAGGCCCGTATTTGCCGAGAGCAGTGCCGGGTTTTCACGCAGCATGAATTCGAGCGCTGACTGCCACCAGGCTTGTTCGAGTTCTGAGGCCACCAATTCGGCGGGCGTGTGACGCACTGACAGGTCATCAAGCAGGTCTTCTAACTCAGCGGCGCGAAGCTGTTCAACAATGCTGGTGCGTTCTTGAATGTTTTGCAGCACTTCGGACTCCTGCGCGAGCGCACCGATCCGGTTCGATAGGTCAGTGAGCGAAAGGTTACGCAGTCGGTCTTCGTCTGCGCGCACTTCGAGTACTTCGTCGAGCAGTTCAAGATCTTCAAACACGCTCTGGAATGCCGAGAGCACGTCGCTAATACCGGTCGGCACTTCGGGGCGCGCACCCGCGATAGTGCAGTAGCGCTGCCAGAGCACACGCTGCTGTTGAATCGAAACGAGCCGCGAGTACATGTCGGTGACTTGGCCGCCGGGGCGCACATATTCGCGAGCAAGTTTCTTTAACCGACGACGGTCGCCCTGGTTCATGTTGTCGTTGCCGCGCGGAGCATGTGCCGCAATCACTTCGGTGAGTGAACGGTCGAACACGTCAGGACTGAAGCGGTCGAGTGTTTCACGAATACCGCTCAACAGGCGCAAATAAACGCCCAGCTCGGCCACTGTTTCGAACTCGCGCAGGTTGGTTTGTTCGATCACTTCGTCGGCGAGGCTGAACAGTCTTGGCAGTTTACTTTCCGACAGGTCGACAGCACGCTGGTACGCCTTTTTGGCGTCTTCTGAGTTGCTAAAGCTGACGCCATACCAGGGTGAGTCTTCGGGACCGTATTGGAACTGTCCAAGCCTGGCCACTTCGGTGAGTGCTTCTGCGAGTTGACCGCGTTCAAGTGCGAGTGATCTCAGGGCCCCGTCGCTTAACCGAACCGTGGTTTGTGGCGGGTGTTCCGCGGCAGCCAGCCGCGCCAGTTCACGCAAGGCTTGAACGGGAGAGGCTTCGAGCTGTGAGTCTTTCTCGTCGAGTGCGGTTTGATATTCACCCAGCACCCCTCGTAGTCGCACCAGGGCCTGGTCGATATCTTGTGAGAGCAGGTCTGCGGGCTGTTCATTACGGCGGATCGCATCAACGAGTGAGCGTCGCAGTCGATGTGGTGTGGTGGCAAGACCCGGCAGTCCGACGCGTGAGAGGCGGTGGGCAATACCGTCGAGGGTGGCACGCCGGGGTGAAACCACCAGCACACTTTTGCCGGAACGCACGAGGCCACCCAGGGCGTTCACCACGGTTTGGGTTCCGCCGGCACCCGGCAGGGTGCGAACAACCAGTGAGTGGCCGGCTTCGATCTGTGCGATCACATCGTCTTGTTCTGCGTCCGCGTCATACAGGTTGCGGTCGGTTTCTGGGGAGCGTTCATTCGGGGGGACGGCAGTGACGGGTCGGTAGCTGTTACGCAGTTGTGCACGGGCTGCACGGCTCCCGCAGACCGCATTCAACAGGGTCGTGTCGAGGTTGACGGCATCTTTCACCATGTCTGAGGCGACCCCTCGGAAGGATGACACGACCAGGCGTGGCTGTACTGAGAATCCGTGCACTCCGGCCGCCATTTGACGCAGCCGGTCGATCACAGGCTGGGGTTTGAAGACGCCTTCGGCCTGCGAGAGTTCAAGGAGGGTACGTGCGTTGACGACAATGCCGAATTGGTCACGCAGTGCCTGGATCAGGTCGGGGTTCACCGTGACCTGTTTTTTGAGTTTGAGTTCGTAGTCGCGCCCAAATCGGCGGATCGCGAGCGGGCGCAACAGCACAGGTGCGCAGAACTTTTCCCCTTCGAAGGTCCAGTTCGCGATACCGACCCCCAAATGCACCGTTTCAAGGCCGCGCACGTTCCGCATTTCGGCGGCTTTGTCAGTAACGCGACCGGCCGCGACGCGAGCATGACGGAGCGCAAGATCATCACGAATCAGCACCGACAGCAGAATTTTCTGACCGGTAATGAACTGGGCGAGACCACCCGGGTGGGTGGTGGAAAGATCGATACGATTACGCAGTTCATCTTCGAAATGCAGCAGCGGGTTCCGCCCGCCAATGGTGGCGAGTTCGCGTCGCCATTCGCGGTGGACTGCTCGGAAGTCGTTCACATCATGGTGCACACCTCGTGGCCCGGCAGAGGTATTCGTGACGGTATCGTCGCGGCCGCGTGCTTCATTTTGGCCTGAGTCCGCCGCCTGCGACACCATACGTGTCACACCGTGATCGCGGGTGACGAGCAGGGTGCTGTCGGTTTGTGTGCTCTCGTATTGCGAGGTGTTATATTTCTCGGTTTCGTTGAACTGCCCGGTGACGTTCCTGTCATGTTGGGCAGCATCTTCCCGGCGATCTGCCATTGGCTGTTCACCTTCCGGGTTACTGGGCTTTCGCCTCTTATTGCGGTCGACACTCCACACACCGCAACCATATGCGACCGGGCGCAATTTCCTTCTGACCGGGGCCGGAGTTTCACCGCATCTATGCGATAATTCCCAGACTCCGGCCTCGTAAAGGTTCGTGCAGGTTTACTCTGACTTGAGCGTTTCTTCGTCTTCTTCAACGATGCCGGTGGGCACATCATCTGAACCGGGAACTTTCGCATCGTCGGCAAGATCCACACCCCTGAGTTTCCCGGCGAATCGCATGAGGTGGTACACCACGATTGCTGAAACTGTTCCCAGTGCGATGCCGTTGAACAGCAGGTCACCCGCTTCGATCAGGAAGTCAGCGATACCGACGATCAACGCGACTGCGGCAGTGAACTGGTTGATGGGTTTGTTGAAGTTCACGTTGTTGTCGATCCAGATCTTAATACCGATCAGCCCGATGAGACCGTAAAGCGCGACGGTCACGCCACCGAGCACACCTGCGGGAATCGAGTTAATCACCGCACCAATTTTGGGTGAGAAGCTGAGCAGGACCGCAATCATGCCAGCCACCCAATATGCCGCGGTTGAGAAGACCCGTGTTGCGGCCATCACCCCAATGTTTTCACCGTAAGTAGTGGTTCCTGAACCGCCGCCGAAACCGGCAATCATTGTCGACAGGCCGTCTGCGAACAGGGCCCGGCCGGTGACCGGGTCAAGGTCGCGTTCGATCATGAGCCCCACGCTCTTCACGTGGCCGACGTTTTCAGCAACCAGTACGAGCACCACCGGCAAGAACGCGGGCAGCAGACCCCACAGCGTCGAGTCGCTGAAGGGGTTCCCCATCGCATGGAATTCAGGCAGCCCCACCCAGGCGGCTGCTTCGATCTGGGTCGTGTCGACCGCACCCGTGAACAACGCGACTAGGTAGCCAACGATTACGCCGAGCACAATCGATAGGCGGCCGGTGAGGCCGCGGAAGAGCACCGTAATCAACAGAATCGACCCGATGGTCACCAGCGCAATAATTGGTGCCTGGCTGAAGTTGTCTTTCACCGCGGGCGCCAGGTTGAAGCCGATGAGGGCGACTATGGAGCCCATCACCACCGGCGGCATGAGAGCGTTGATCCATCCGGTGCCAACAAAGTGGACGATCACCCCGACAATGAATAACAGGAGTCCTGTAGCGAAGAGTCCGAAGCTTGCCGCGCCAAGGTCTCCGTGTGCCGCAGTTGCGACACCAATGGGTGCGATGAACGCAAAAGACGAACCGAGATAGCTGGGCAGACGGTTGCCGGTGATGAGCAGGAACAAAAGCGTGCCGAGCCCCGAAAAGAACAGGGTCGCGGTCGGAGAAAAGCCGGTGATAAGCGGCACCAGGAAGGTCGCACCGAACATCGCGACCACGTGCTGTGCACCGAACCCGATAGTGCGAGTCCACCCCAGTCGTTCTTCGGGAAACACTGTTGCCTCGGGTGCAACATGTTTGCCATCTCCGTGCAGCTTCCAGGGCAGCGCCATGGGGACTCCTTTGTAGTTCGGTGGTGGCACGGCTGTGGTGTGAGGTGCAGCGCCTAAGAAAACCTGGTCGATTCTATCTCAAAAGTGCAGCACCGTGCGTCGAAGAAGACGACTCTCCACGTGGGGACTCACTGAGGGCGGCGTGTACTCTGGCTGCATGTCTTTTGCTCATCCGATCACCGCGAGGCGCCGAATGCTGTTCGTGTTTCTTGGTGGTGCAGTTGGGGCGACACTGCGGACGGTGCTCATGTGGGTTCCGTTGCCGCTGTCAGCGTCGGCACAGCTGACAGGCATCAACCTCTTGGGTGCCTTCGTGCTGGGGGTACTGCTTGGTGCCGCCACTGGCCCGCAGCATGATGGTACGCGCGTGTTTTGGGGCACCGGGGTGCTCGGCGGGTTCACGAGTTACAGCGCGCTGATTGTGGGGATGCGGCCTGAAATGGATGCTGTTGTCGGGGTGCTGTTTGGCGTACTGACCGTGGTAGCCGCAACCGGTGTTGCGCTCGTGTCGTTGCGTTTCGGGCGACGGTTGCGCGGCCGGGGCGGCGCTATGGGCGAGGTCACATGATCGGCGACATGGACGCACCCTCTACGCTGCTGACCCTCGTCGCGGTCGCACTTGGTGGCGGTGTTGGCGCGGTGCTCAGACATGAATTGAGCCGAGTTGTGGATCAGTCCACCAGAGTTACCGGCCCGGTCGGCATTTTTACTGTCAACGTTGTGGCGAGCGCTGCAATCGGCGTATTACTGGGGGTGGGGATGATTGGTGTCGCCCACAACCCTGACCTTGCTCGGCTCGGCATCGTGCTCGCGTCCGGTCTGCTTGGTGGGTTTTCCACGCTGAGCACCGTCGCAACCGATTCGGCAAAGCTGCTTGAAAACCGTAGGTGGGGCTGGGCTGTCATGAACACGGTCGGGATGCTGATCATCTCGACGCTCGCGTGCTGGGGCGGTGTGACACTCGGCCACACCGCCACTGGCGCGTTCTAGTTTTCGATGAAGTACACCTTGCGAATATGATCTTCGACACTCCACCGGGTTTTTGCGCCTTCTGCGAGTCGCAGCACGTCGCCCGCGCGTACGGTGATGGTGTCACCCTGCTGTGGTCCGGCAAGAAATTCGATGGTGGCGCTGCCCGATACGATTACTGAGATCTCTTCAACTTCAGTGTCGGTCACGACACCGTCGCGCAGTTCCCACACACCGAAATCTGAGCCAGCAAATGCACCGAGTTCTTGCGCTCCTTGAACCGGTGCGCCAGACACTGTGTCGGTGTCGGGCACGGCCTCAAGCGTTACCTCGAGTTCTGGCACACTCACGCGTGCGTTATGGCGTGCGGGCAATGCTGTGTCTGTCATAGGAGTTCCTTACGAGTAGGTGGGTTACGAGTCGAAACCGAGACCGAGTGCGTCGAGGGTACGTAGCAAAATGTTGCGTTTGCCGTCGTTGTGGTCTGCACGGTTCATCGCCCACTGTGTCATAGTGACGCCGAGCGATGCGATGGGTTCTGGTGGGAACGGCAGCGGTACGTCCTTCACCATATCGAGTTCCGTAATTTCAGTGGTTTTGCCTTCGAGCCGGTCGACGATCACGTCAGCGGCGAAGTGGGTTGCGCCAACACCGAGACCGGTGAAGCCGGCAACATGCTGCACGCGTCCACCGAACCCGCTGCCAAAGAATGCGCAGAACCTGGTGGATGTGTCGATAACGCCCGCCCAGCGGTGCGTGAATTTCACGCCTTCGAGTTGCGGGAAGGTGGTGAAGAAGTGTGATGCAAGTTTGCGGTACGTTTCGGGACGTTCTTCGTACTCGGGGCGAATCTTTCCGCCGGGATGGTAGACCGCGTCGTAGCCACCCCACAAGATTCGGTTGTCTGCGGTAAGACGGCTGTAGTGGAACTGGTTGGCCATATCCGCGAGACCTTCGCGGCACTTCCACCCGATTGATTCAAGCTGTTCGTCCGAAAGCGGCTCAGTCATGAGAACGTAGTCGTATACGGGAACAGTGTGCAGCCGGTAGCGCTTCAACAGTGACGGGAAGACGTTGGTGCACAGCGCGACACGGTCAGCAACGATGTCTCCGTGTGTGGTGAGCACGCGAACCTGCGTGGATCCGACAGATGCGAGGTCTGTCGCGCGGGTGTGTTCGTGAATTTCGACACCGATTTTGTCGGCGTGTTTCGCGAGTGCGTATGCGAGTTTGGCGGGGTGCACGAGTGCGTTTTCGCGCGGCAGGAATTGCCCGGCTAAGAACGTGGGTGAGTCAATAAGTTGGCGGGTTTCTTCTGCGTTCAGCACCTGCGCGTCAGGGTCTGAGGTTTCTGCGGCCCATGCAACCTGGTAGGGCTCGTTGGCAACGTTCAGCACTCCGGTGCGTTCAAATTCAGCGTCGAGTTTGTTGTCGCGAATAAACGTTTCCATGCTGTCGAGGTTTTCAAACCCGAGACGAGTCAGGGTGCCGATTTCGTCTGGCCAACGTGATTCACCGTTCACTTCGCCGTGAGTGATGCTGGCCTCACAGAATCCGCCGTTTCTTCCTGAGGCGGCCCACCCAATCTTGTGCGCTTCAATCAGCACGACGCGACGGTCCGGGTGAGTTTCTTTCAGCTTGATCGCGGTCCAGAGTCCCGCGTATCCACCGCCGACAACCACGTCTTCGGCAGTCGTGTCTCCGGTAAGCGCGGAATAATTCGGTGCGAGGTCTTTCGCATCATCAATCCAGAAGCACGAATGTTGGGTGTCGCGAAGTGACTCGTCAACAATCGACTCGCTGGGTCGGTGTGTTTCGAATACTGTGTCAGCCATGCTTCCTCGTTTCCGCTCAGTGTCGAGTTTGCCACACCAAGCTCTTGATTCAATACTGTAAATTTTTGAAAAATTAGCGCCGTTTGTTTTGGTTCTGTTCCGGTGGTTTCATGATCGAGCCGCTGGCCATCCCCATAACGATCCCGGCCGGGATCCACAACCAAAACTGCGTGAAGTATGCAATCACGCACCCGACAACGACACCAATAATGATGCCGACAATGAATTGTTTGCGGCGCGCCCGACGCCGCTGATCGTCTTCACGATCTTTTGACGGTTGTGCCACGGCTACGCCTCGTTTTCGTCGACTGCTGCGGCAAGCTTTTTCGCGATTTCGCGCAGCCGGTCGGCACGACGGTACTCTGCGTCAATTTCGTCGCGCTGGGCCGCCAGATCAACTGCGGCATCATCATCGAGCCCGGCGATTTCCGCAGTGTCTTCCGGTTCGTTTTCTTCGTGTGCGTCCTGTGCTGCGCTGGCTACCTGCTCAGCTTTTACCTGTGCAGCCCCGGCAATACGGTCTGCGGTTTCTTGAACGCTCAGCGCAGCAATTACGGCTTCGGGCTTCCCCGTAGCGAGCGCACGCGGCAGAAGCCCGCCGATAGCTCGCCCAATTTTCGAGTCGGCAAGGGAGGCAACAGCGCCGGCTTTTTCAAGCTCACCGCGAATCGCGTCGAGCAACTGCAGCCGTTCGCTGTCCGAGCTGTAGTTTTCGTCGATAACTTCGGCTTCCCATTCGCGCCATGCGCGAGTGATACCTGCGTTTCGGTCGGTTGCGACCACGTTGTCGTCGGCGATTTCCAACACGTCGACCCCGTTAATGTCACTGAGTGTGTGTGCGAGTCGAACGTTCATGATGTCTGCAACGATCTGCAGATGTTCAACAACTCCAGGCACTGCTTCGTGCACTGCTTGCGCTGCTTCTTCGGGCAGTGAGTCACTATAGGGCCACATGGTTTCGTGTTGCACATCTGCGGCAACCCGCCGTTTGAGGTGCCAGCCTTCGTCTGCGCCACCGGTGCGGCGACGCAGCGCAATTCCCGCTTCTGCGAGTGCGCGTGCAGGCGTGTCAAAATACACCGCATGGAGCTCATACTCATCGAACGAAGTTTGACTCAGTCCGAGCGGCCATTCGCTCGGAAGGGCCAACTCACTCGTCGCTTCGTATTTGAGCTCAATCTCGACGTGGTCAGTCACCGCTTCTTCACTCACCCTTCTAGCCTAACTGTCACTTGCTGAATTTGCTCCCCGGGAATGCGTTCTGGGGCTGTTCGTACGCTCACAGCTAGACTCAAAGCATGACCGTCGAGACTGACCCCACACCCGACGCTGACCTGTTTGCGGCTGCGCGTGAGGCGGTTCAAACCCTCCAAGATGCCGGGGTTCCGACTGAGGTTCTCGCAATACTGCACCCGTCACGGCGTAAGCTTTTCATTCGCCGAGACCCGTATTTTGAACGGCTTGACGACGTTTGGCGTATCGGTCGTCTCTTGCTGTCGACCCGCGCTGCGCTGTTCTGTCACGGTCGAACCACCCGGGCTGCAAAGCGTGAACGTTTAGGGCTACAGTCCCAGTCGCAGGAAGAACGCCGTGATATCGCTGGGTATGCCTTTGCGAGCGGCTTTCCTGCGGGCACTGAGGTGAACTTTCATGCGACACCGCTGCCACTAAGCCGCCGCTTGCTTGCCACTGAAGAGTGGCGAGCTGGGGACTGGCCGCTTGCGGTTGTGGGTGATGAGCTGCGGGTGCGCTGGCGCACCGGGGCGGATGCCGCAAGTTCACCAGAGTTTGGCGCGTATTTGCGTGACCGTGTGGGTCTCATGATTGAACCGCCGGGAACGGCAGGCAGCTGGTAAAAGCACGGGCTAAGTAGACAACAACGCCGGGTCCCTTACGAAACCCGGCGTTGTTGTTATCACGCAGCGAAACTATTCACGTGCGCCTTTTCGACCGGTAATGAGGCCCCAGATCAGCAGCACGATAATCGCGCCACCAATTGCGAGCAGCCAGGATGAGAGCGACCAGAATTTGTCGACTCCTTCACCGAAGATCATGCCTCCGAGCCAGCCACCGAGCATTGCGCCGATGACACCCAGAATCAACGTAGCAATCCAGCCACCACCCTGTCGGCCGGGCAGGATTGCTTTAGCAATCGCGCCTGCAATTAGGCCCAGAATGAGGTATGCAATGAAACCCATTTTTTCCTCCCCCAAGGTAGTGCAATTTGCACGTCCTAGTTGCAGTGTACGGCCTGTGCGTAAAACGGTGCGAATTTCAGTGCAAAAGTTGTTCAGGTTCGCTCATTTTCACAGTTTTCAGCAGTTTTGAAGGCATTTTTCTGCAGAACAGGCATGTATTGACCCCAAGTGTCACTATCCCCACTTAGTGGTCGATCCACCATCTATCGCCAGTTGCGCGCCAGTCACATACCGTGCCTCGTCAGAGGCCAAGAACACCACCGCGTTGGCCACATCGAGGGGTTCGATCCATGCCACGTTGATGAGTTTGCCCTGCGTCCACAGTTCACGTACGTCCTCTGGTTGGGGATCCTCCAGGTCGGGCCGTGCACGTTGAAGATTCTCCGGGTTCAGCACCAGTTGGGTGCCAACGGCGCTGGGATGCACCGTGTTCACCCGCACTTCGTAGGGGCCAAATTCGTGCGCCCAGGCCCGCGCTAACCCAACAACCCCGTGTTTGGCCGCCGCGTAGGTACCGCCTCCTCCTGCTGCACGAAGCCCTGCCGTTGAAGAGGTGATCGTAATACTGCCGGGCGCCCGACTGTCCTGTTTCAGCCAGGACGCCGCTGCTTTTACCGTGCGCCACACCCCTCCCAGATTGATATTGATCTGCTGCTGCCAGTCCTCCTCAGTAACGTCTTCGGCCAGACCGTGTCCCAGCACGCCCGCATTCGCAAACACGGTATTGAACCCATTGAATTCTTCGCCGGCGCTATTTACTGCGATATCGAGCGCAGCTTGATCGGTCACGTCAGCAACCCGCCAGGTCGATCGCACCCCATATGCGCGGAGTTGCTCCTGCAGCGAGTTCAGGCTTGATTCGGTGCCGGGTCGATCGAGCGCAATAATGTCTGCGCCTTCTTCAGCGAATCTTCGTGCGGTGGCTCCGCCAATACCACCGGCGGCACCGGTAATGAGCGCAACTTTGCCGGCGAGCCGGCCGTCTTGTGAGTGAGGAGCTTCTGTCAACGTACTGTCTTTCTGAGTCGGAGAATGTCTGCGGTTAGTGCGCGAGCACCGGGGTGCGGTCACGGTCAAGAAACGAGTTCGCGATGAGGAGCCGTGTGAACTCGTGCTGCGGTCGTTCATACACGTCTTCGACGGCGCCTTCTTCAATGATTTGCCCGTCCCGCATGACCGCTACCCGGTCGGCGAACTGTCGCACCAAGGCGAGGTCGTGGGACACGAGCACATAGGTGAGTTGATGTTTGAGCTGCAGCTCAACCAGCAGGTCAATCAGTGTTGCCTGCACCGAAACATCGAGTGCCGAGGTGGGTTCATCCAGCACGACCACATGTGGGTGCGGCGCGATGGAGCGTGCGACAGCAACACGTTGTCGTTGCCCGCCTGACAATTGCTGCGGTCGACGCTTGTGCAGATGCTGTCCGACGCCAACTGATTGCAAGAGTTGTGCCGACTGAAGCCGGAGGGCTTTCGCATGGTTGAGAATGCCGAAGCGTTGAAGTGGTTCGGCGACGGACCGTAGTGCCGAGAATCTCGGGTCGAGAGAACTCGACCCGTCTTGATACACGAATTGCAGATTCCGGTGAATTGCTCTGAGCGAGTCAACATTTTCGGCACGAACGATCTGACCGTTCACGGTGACCGACCCACTGTCTGGTTGCGCTAGCCCCAAAATGGTGCGTGCCAGTGTTGTTTTCCCTGACCCGGACTCGCCAACGATTGCGTACGTGGTGCCGGCTGCAACCTCGAGCGATATCTGGTCGAGCGCGACCGTTTGCGTGTCACCGGCACCGAAAGTTTTAGAGACCCCTTCGACCAGAATGACTGGCTCTTGGGTTTCGTGAATGTGGCTCGCACGAGTCTCGCGTGCTGACCAGTAGCGATCCACATTCTTTTCAGGGATGCTGTCAGCTAAGAGTCTGCCGTATTCAGTTGTGGGGGCCTCGAGCACGGCAGAACTGGTGCCGGATTCAACGACTGCCCCTTCTTTCAAAATGACGGCGTCTTCTGCAAGCGTTTTTGCGACGGACAGGTCGTGCGTAATCAGGAGGATTGCACAACCCAGTTCGTGTTGTTTACGCTGCAGTAGTTCAAGAATGCTGCGGCGCAACGATATGTCAAGCGCTGACGTGGGTTCGTCGGCAATGATGAGACTGGGTTTTTTCGCGATCGCCATGGCAATTAAGATGCGCTGCAACTGCCCGCCAGAAAGTTCGTGCGGGTATGCCTGCAAAATACGTTCCGGGTGTCGAATTTCGACATCGGTCAGGGCAGCCTCGAGCTGGTCACCGGTCACATCATGGCGACCATTCACGATTTGGAATGACTCGCGCAGTTGCGCTGAAATACGCCGGGTCGGGTTGAGACTGCTGAGTGGAAACTGGGGCACATATGCGATCTCGTGTTTCAACAGGTCACGAAAACGTCGCGCAGAAAAGCGCAGAATGTCTCGCCCGTCGAAGGTGATGGATGAGTTTCGTTCGACGCGCTGTGGACCAACCCGCAGCACAGTGTTCGCGATCGTGCTCTTGCCTGAACCTGACTGTCCAACAAGTGCGAGCGTGCCCCCGGCTGGCACGCTCAGGTCAACGTTGTGCACCACGCGATTACTGTCATAGCGGATCGAGAGCCCCGTAATTTCGAGTGCGCCGCGCTTCCGGCCTGAAGTGGTCATACTTGTCGCTCCTTAATGTAGCCGGCAACGCGGCTGAGTGAGACCACAACCGCGACAATCAGCAGACTCGGCAGGAATACCAACCAGGGTGCCCCGACCAGATGATCTTTCCCATTGGCAACCAGCAGCCCCCAGTCGGATGCCGGCGGCGGACTGCCATACCCGAGGAAGGCGAGTGCCGAGAGGGCAAGAATTGCTGACCCGAACTGGACGATCGCAATCGATACCACGCTGGTGAGCGAGTTAGGCAGTATGTGCGCGAACACAGTTTGGGAGGGGCGTGAACCGAGCACAGTGGCCGCTTCAACATAAAGCTGTGACCGGGCTTGCCGGGCTTCTTGTCGCATCAGTCTGCCAAACGTTGCGATAGCTGACACCCCCACCGCGATCGCGGTGTTGATTGTGTCGTACCCGAAGGAGGCAACGATGATCATCGCCAGCAGCAGCCCCGGAATCGACATAATCACTTCTAAGACGCCGTTGATAATTGAGTCGGCAAGCCCGCCAACATATCCGGCGATGAGCCCAAGCAGGCTACCACCCACAAATCCGATTGACACAGCAATGAGTGCGCTCAGCACAGTTGGTTCGGCGCCGTAAATGACGCGTGTGAACAGATCACGGCCGAGATGGTCGGTGCCGAAAAAGTGTGTGAAACTCGGGCTCAGGAGCTTGTCGCCTGTCACGCCCTGGTTTGGATCTTGGCTCGTAAACCACCCGGGCACGAGCGCCCAGAGGAGCACGATCAGCAGCACCGCACTTTCAATCCACGGCACGCGAACGAGCGCTGGAGCGGAAATATTCGATGCGCGTTTGGTCTGTGGTTCTTGCAGCAACGTTTTAGACATGAGCCACCTGTTTCTTCACCGTGGGATCAAGCGCGGAATGAGTGAGGTCGATGATCAGGTTGATGACAACGTAAATGCACGCGGAAATGAACGTTACGAACAACAACACAGGAGTGTCTTGGTCGAGCGTTGCTCGCTCAATCAAATACCCGATGCCGGTGAGACCGAAGATGATTTCGGCGATCACCGTACCCGCCAGCAATTCACCAAAAATCAGTCCGATGAGGGTCAGCATGGGTGGCGCTGCTGGCCGCACGAAGTGCTGCAGCGTGATGGCAATGGGCGAGAGCCCTTTTGTGTGCGCGAGTTTCGCATAGTCAGATCGACGAATGCGGTCAAGAGTAGCGATGAGCAGCTGACCAATTGGTGCCGATATCGGTACGGCAATGGTCAGTGCAGGCAGCACGAGCGCTTTCATGCCCGAGTCTCGCACAATGTTGAACCAGCCGAAACTGAAGGCAAAAATCTGCAGTAAAAACAGCCCAACTACAAACACTGGGACCGAGACACCGAGAATCGGAAGCGCCCGCAAGAAACTTCGCAACCACTGCCATCGCGCGAACTGCGCCCCCACTGCGATCAACGACGCAAGCACTATCGCGATCAGCAGAGATGTGACGGCGAGCCCGACCGTTGTTCCTGCTGCAGACCCAACCATTTCGGTGACCGGACGCAGGGTGCTTAGTGAGATTCCCCAGTCCCAGGTCAGTGCTTTCCCTGCGCTCAACAGGAGTTGTATCCACCACGGTTTATCAACGCCGAAATAGCTGCGGATTTTTGCGATCTCTTCGTCGGTATAACTGTTGTCTGGATTATTGAGTCGGTTCTCGATCGGGTCCCCGGGAAGCACCGTCAAGATCAAGAACACCACGAGATACACCGCGGCGATCACGGCGAGCGCGCGGAGGATTCGTATAGTTGTGTTTCGCAGTTGCACTGTTCAGATCCGTCGAGGTTTAGTTCACTGAAGTGTCGTAGAAGTATGGACGGCCGACTGCGTTCGTCTCGATGCCTGAGACCCGATCACTTGAGACGAAGACCTGGTAGTTATCGACCAGTGGCACGGTATACGCCTGTTCGATCGTGGTGTGCTGGAGCTCTTCGAGCGCTGCGAGACGTTCGGGAGAACCGAGAGCACTCTCGGTGACTTCTGTGAGGAGACCTTCAAGTTCACCGTCTTCCAAGAAGAACTGGTTTGCGAAGTCTTGTCCCCAGTACTGCCTGAGGGTGGTTGCATCTAGGAAGGAGTTCGCGATCGGAATGATCGGCACTGATGGGTTTGCGAGCGCTTTTGGATAGGTGCTCGCGTCGGTGCGTTCAATCTTCACTTCGATACCGATCTGCTTCAAGTGTTGGGCGATCAGCTCGAGCAGCTCGGGTGTGGTGTTCAAGTTGGGTGACGTGTAGCCGGGAATCGTGAGACGTTCACCGTCACGGACCCGATAGCCTTCGGCATCGCGTTCGCTCCAGCCAGCTTCATCGAGCAGCTTGTTTGATTGATCTTGATCGAATTTCAGTTCATCGCTGAGATCCACCCACCCGGGCACCGCGCTTTGAACCGAAGAGGTCGCGGGCTTCCAGTTCTCGTTATATACCGTCTTCACAAGGTCATCACGGTCGATACCGTGTTGAATTGCTTGGCGGACCTTCACATCTGAGAGTAGTTCTGTGTTGGGGCGTAGCGCGAAGTTGATGGGCGTACCGGAGTAGTTTCCGTACGTAATATTGAAGCCTTCGTCTTGCAATCGGGTTTCTTCGTTTGGCTGTACACGGTGGCTCGAATCAATCTGGCCAGATTCAAGCGCTCCCAATCGTGATCCGTCTTCGGCGACAACACTGAAGATAATCTTGTCGAGGTGGGCTGGGCCATCATGGTCGAACGCGGGAGAGGCCCAATCGTAATCATCACGTTTGGTGACGATTATTTCTTTGCCGGGGGTTTCACTTTCGACGACGAATGGTCCTGTAGCGACAAGGTTCTCGAGATCTGATTGTTCTTCAAGCGATGCGTCGAGTGTGGACTCGCCGATGATGCCGGCGGCGAAAAAGCCGAGGCTCGCGATGAACCCGCGGTTGGGGCTTGAGAGTGTGACCTTGACGGTCAGCTCATCAACAGCTTCTGCGCTGGTGAATTCTCCGGGAACTATTGAAGATCGGGCAATGCCTTTGTCCTCGTCGCCGTGGCCGAGCACATTGAGGTTTTTGGCGACGATTTCTGCATCGAGCGGGGTGCCGTCTGAGAAGGTCACTCCGTCGTGCAGGCTGATCGTGTAGGTGAGCCCGTCTGCGCTTTCTTCCCATTCGTCGGCCAACCACGGGTGCACTTCCCCCGCGTCATCCACGTAGACGAGGGTTTCGACGAGTTGCGTCCAGACTTGGCTCTTGTACCAGTCGTTAGAGGCTTGCTGCTGCCAGCCGCCATCCAGCGCCGTGACTGCGTGGACGAGTTCTCCCCCGTCCCCACCCTCGCCGCCCGCGTTTGCCGAAGTGCCACTGCATGCGGACACCACGAGTGAGGTTATTGCGAGCACCCCAAGCGCGCTCAACGCGCTCAGGCGGTTGCGAAATTTCAGAGTCACGGTTTGTTCCTTTTTCGTTCGTCACAGATACTGTTGCTTCATGGCAGTGATACCGCGTCCGTCATGAAGTGACGTCGGTCGTTGCACGAAAAGTAACACTACGTCAATTAACGGAAACTTATAGCTAATATTGACATTATTAATGAATGTTACTGATCGAGCAGCAACAGCCGACGATCATGTGTCGCGAATCTCTCGTCACGGCACGACCCAATATTCCAATCAGTCAGGAGCATCGAATGCCACATACCGGGACTGCAACCCAGCTCGCGCCCACCGCCTCGCTACTTTCGCGAATCGGTGACGGTGGTGGCTTCGCTGACGCCACCGTCTTCTCGGGGTCGAAGTCGGCGATCTCACTTTTGGCCGGAGTACCTGATGACGCCGCAAAACCAGTCGATGCGTTGCAGCGAGCGTACGCACGATTGAACACGCAGCCTGAACAGTTCGCGCGAGCCTTCAACTATTCGAACACGCGAGGTATTGCAGCCTTACGTGGGTGGATCGGTGAACGTGAGGGTGTCGACCCTGAACGCATCTTTATCACCACGGGTGGGCAGCAGGGGCTCGCTCAAATCGTGAGTGCCCTGATTGATGACGATGACTTGGTCGCGGTTGATAACCCGATCTGGCCACTCTTTCTCAATACGCTTGAGGTGAAGACAAAAAATCTGCTGCCACTGGCCGTCGAGTCTGACGGAATTGATGTCGATGAGCTTGAACGCCAGCTGAAGGCTGGCGCGAAGGTTCGAGCGTTGTACACGGTTCCCGATTTCCACAACCCGGCTCAAGTGTCACTCTCGAACGAGAAACGTCGCCGCATTGTCGAGCTTGCTGACCAATACGGGTTTTGGTTTATCGCAGATAACCCATACCGTGAAGTGTCGTTCACAACGCCACAGGCAGACGTTGCGCTGTTTCATCACTCTCCAAACACGATCCACGTCAATACGTTTTCGAAGACCCTGGGGCCCGGCATTCGCCTCGGCTGGTCAGTGTTACCCGACCGGATCGTGAATGATTTTGTGCAACTGCGCACACGAGGAGATTCGCAACCTTCAACGCTCACTCAGACACTGCTTGCCGAACTGCTGACCGGTGAGCCCGAATTTTTTGATACGAATCTTGAGGCCGCCCGACTGCGCTACCACGCTCGCGCGAAAGCGCTCGTGCACGAACTTGAGACGCAGCTTCCTGGCGCCTTCGATGCCACCGTCCCCGCCGGTGGGTATTTCTTATGGGCACGACTCACCGACGATTCAATCGACTGGTTGGACCTGAGACGCGCCGCAGGCGAAGAAGGTTTGAACTACCAACCCGGCGCTTATTTCGCGTCCGGGCCCGGAACCGACAGTGACCGGCATCTACGCATCGCCTACGGTGATAGCTCTGAGGAGCGACTTCACGAAGCCGTGTCACGACTAGCCCGCGCATACGCGAGTGTGTCCGGTACGTCATCGGTAGTGTAAACAGTTATGGACACCCCTGATTCAGGCGCGGTCATCGGTGAAGACGGACTGGTCCGACCGGTCTGGGCGGCAACAGATCCACTGCTTCGTGAGTATTACGACACGGAGTGGGGGCTGCCCGTGCGCGACGAACAGCATTTGTTTGAACGCATCAGTTTAGAAGCATTCCAGTCGGGCTTGTCGTGGGCGACGATTTTACGTAAACGGGAGGCGTTCCGTACCGCATTCGACAATTTCAACCCCGACCGTGTCGCCGCCTACGATACTGGTGACGTTGAGCGTCTTCTGGCTAACGCAGAGATCGTGCGTAATCGAGCAAAAATTCTCGCGACGATCACGAATGCACGGGCGACCATACGCCTGCGTGAACAGGGAGGGCTCGTCGATTTTGTGTGGTCGTTTCAACCGGAAGATACGCTCCGTCCGGTAACGCTTGGCGAGATTCCTACCCAGTCCGCGGAGTCGCTCGCACTGTCCAAAGCGCTCAAACAGGAGGGCTTCGCATTTGTCGGCCCGACCACGATGTACGCGCTGATGGAAGCCATCGGCATAGTCGACACCCACCTCATGTCGTCTCACCGTCGGGGTTCTTCCGGAGTGTGGGTCGAATAACCGTTAACGACTATTTCCGTCAGCCAACGGCGCTGGGCGGGACCGCAACACAAAAATTCCGACCACGATCGCGCCGAGTGTCAAGACGATCCCTCCGAACAAGACTGACCCGCGAAGCCCAAAGAGTGACCCAAGAACCGCAACGGTGATACCGCTAAAGGTCATCATCCCCGGGCCGAACATCGTGTACGCCCCGATCACCCTGCCGCGCTGATCGTCAGGCGCGCGCAACTGCACGATGCTCATTTGCGTTGAATCGGCCGTAATCTTGGCAAGACCACCGATCAACAGCGCAATGACCGCGACCGGGTACATTGAGGTCGAAGCAAACGCCACAGTTGAGAGTCCGAGTGTGGTCGCACCAACGACAGCCGTGCGAGCCGTTGATGGCATTTTACCCGTGGCTTCCAGCAGGAACCCACCAATCACCCCACCTGCACCATTTGCCAAGAGCAGCACCCCGTAGGCTAAACCGGCCGACCCGGCACCGAGATCTTCCGCAAACTCAGGCATCGCATTCTGCATCACCGCACCAATCGTGGCGGCGCTTAACGCAGACAGAAGAATCATTCCCAGTAGTTGCCGGTCTCTTTTGATCGTCCCCAGAACCCGAAACGCTGAAAGGAACGTCATCGGTTCCTTGATCACACCAGCCGTTTCCACAATGGTTTCTGGTTCTGCAGTAACCAGCACTTCTTCCTGAGCTTCTTGACCAATCGATGTCTTCTTCTTGGTTGCACCTGGACCATCAAAACGAACAAACCACAAAAAGACCGTCAACGGAAGATAAAACAGCACGTTGATGAACATGCCGTACGCGGGCCCCACACCGAGAAGTAACGCGGAGCCTACAACAGGGCCAGCGAGCATCGAAAGCGACCTGAAGGTGGCATTCATGCGAACCGCACCTGGCAACTGTTTGGGACCAGCGAATTCGTACAGCATCACCTGTTCGGCGGGCATCCAGAGGCACCCCGCAAAACCGTGTATCACCAGCAGCACGCAGGCGTGCCAGATTTCTAGGGTGCCAGTAAGAAAAAGCACGCCCCAAATAACCGACACCGACATGAAGAGCGCCTGTGCAATTTGGATAACCTGACGGCAGTCGAAACGTTCGGCAAGCGCCCCAGCAGCTACTGAAAAGAGCAGGAACGGTAACCAGTGGCTGACGATTTGAAACCCGACAAGCCACGGCGCATGGAACGTCTGCCAAAGCACCCAGTAGGAGAGAACGTGTTCAATATTGTCGGCCATCATTGAGAGCGCGCCACCGGCAATATATGGGCCGGTCCTTCTGTCGCGAAGCGCCCCAAACTTACGCGGCTGCTCGTCAGGCACGCGCACGCTATTCACTAAATCTCATCAAGTTTTGAGCACCCTTTCACGACTTCCCCGTATCGACAGGAAAGTGTTCCCAGACTCAAATCTTATCTCGGGGTTGTGAGGCGCAAATTAATGGTGGTGCCGAATAGGTATGCGGGTGCGAACGCGATCGAGTGTGTGCGTGTGGTGGACGCTAGGCTGCGGCACGCGTCGGCGCACCAAAGTAACGGCTCATGGTGCGCCGCCAAGCGTTGCTTGGCAGCTCCGGATACAGCAGGGACGCTGAGACGCAATACTTGCTAACGGAGTGCGGACGAACCCCGGATGAATGCAGCAACCGATCGATTGGCCCGCGCGCGCCAGATGACTTCGTTTCAACCAGCACATCGTTCGGGCCGTAATGTTTCGCATCACCGGCACGACACTCGAGGTTCAGGTCACACGTCACTCGTTGATCATCGTGGCACAGAGTCACTCGGTGGTACACGGTTTCGAGCACGGGACGCAGCAACCCGCTGTCCTCCCCCGTTATCGAGGTAATAAAGTCATGAGACTCCTGATCGAGTTCGTGCGGATTCTCGTGGGTGATGCGTTCTTTGACGGTCTGTCCGCGATAGCCCTTCGACTTGACTTCGAGACGACAGTCACCAGAGTTACTGTACGTGCGGGTACGCACTTTAAAGCGGTGTCTGCGTCCCTGTGCATGCTGTCGGAAGAACATGAAATCTGGTGTGTCAAAGTAGACCGTACGGTATTCGAAGACTCGCTCACTACCGATCTGAAGCACACGGAATTCATCCTCCACCTGTGAGAGGAGGCTGCTCAAGAGCGTACGCGGCACAAAATATTTACGATCGACACGTGTCATCAGTTCAGCCTGCGCGTTGAGCTCTGCGAGCGATATTGGTTCGAGACGCGCAAGGTTCAGCGGAGCGACCACGTTCATCGCACTGACCCTTGTTTCGCGAGACGTTCCGTGCCTGCCGCCCGGCTCACCGCGGGGGTCAAACGTGAACGAATTCCGCGCCAGTTCAAAGAGCTCTTGCGTTTCGTATAGGACCGTGCCGTGTAGCGCACATCGACAAAGGTTGTGTCACGCACCAGATCCACATCAATCACTTCAACATGCGCCACTTTGCCGAGCAGGTTCTCGAGGTGCGCAGTCAGCGCGGTTTGGTCGGTAAAGGCGCGATCGAGTGTGAGGGTGTGGCGACGTGTGCCAGCGGCAACGTGCGGACTGTCTACTACAAACATCACGAGCAACATGAGCGCTGAGAGCACCGGAGTCACCCAGAGTGGTGAGGGGCGTAAACCAGCAAGGAGTCCCAACGCGAGAGATACGAAATAGTACGCGATTTCTTGCTGGGTGATCTGGTCACTCCGCAAACGGATAATCGACAGAATACCGAAAAGTCCGATGCCCAGTCCGATGCCAACCTCAACCGAGCTCAGCGCAATAGTGACGGCCAGCACACCCACGTTCAATGCAATGTATGACAGCTGCAGATCACGTCGACGGTGTCGGCGGAAATAAAGTACCGACGCGAGCAGGGTGATGGCTATGAGGTCTGTAACAACCCCGATAATCAATGACATTGGTTTCTCCCATCTATCTCCTTCCATCATGTGGCGTGGGGATAATGTGACGGTGAGGTCAAAATGAGAGAATTCACATTTAGTCGCCGCTGTCGCAGTTTTTACACGGCGCGCAGCCGGTATCCGGTTCCCCGCAATGTTTCGATGCGGTCAGTTCCGAGCTTGCCTCGGAGGTAACGAATGTACACATCAACAACGTTCGAGCCGGGATCGAAGTCGAAACCCCACACTTGGCTGAGCAGTTGCTGCCGTGTTAGCACTTCGTCAGGATGCCGCATGAGCACCTCAAGGAGGGCAAACTCTCGCGTGGTCAGCTCGATCGCCTCGCTGCCGACGAGCGCACGTCGAGTACGCAAATCAAGCGACAGGTTCGCCACCTTCAGAATAGTTGCCTCCCCCGCAGACTCAGATCGCAAGCGGAGGCGAATGCGAGCAAGCAGCTCGTCGAACGAAAACGGTTTACGCATATAGTCATCCGCACCACCGGAAAGCCCGGCAACCGTGTCTTCGATCGCATCGCGAGCAGTCAAGATGATGACCGGCATTTCAATGCGTTCACCACGGATTCGGCGCAGGACGCTAAACCCGTCAAGGCCGGGAAGCCCAATATCGAGTATGACCAGGTCGAATTCTCCGGAGCGTGCGAACTCTACAGCGGAGTGTCCGTCAGTGACTGTTTCTGAACGGAATCCGTTCGCGCGGAGTCCCTTTTCGATGAATGACGAGATACGATCTTCGTCTTCGGCGATGAGAATGCGTTTCACTGTTCCTCCTGATGCAGTGGCAGGTCAAGGGTGAATGTGGCACCCTCACCCGGGGTGGAGTCGACGATAGCACTGCCCCCGTGAGCCCCAGCAATACGGGTCACGATAGCAAGACCGAGCCCCGTACTCTGACCGCGATGATCGGTGTGTGCACGCGCAAATCGTTCAAAAATCTGGTCCTGATCTTCTTCCGCGATGCCAACCCCGGTGTCACGGACCCAGAGCCGCAACCGCTCACCTAAGGCGCTGCCGCCGAGTGCTATAACGTCACTAGTGTCGGTGTGTGCGACCGCGTTTGTGGCCAGCTGCAGGAGAGCCTGGGTGAGTCGCTGGCTGTCGACAACTGCGAATCCTTCAGGAGTTTCGTCAATAACCCATTCGCGCTCCGCCAAAGCGGTCGCCTTCGTGAACGTTTCGACTACGAGATCGGTGAGGTTGGCATAGTTCAGTACGAGGAAGTCGGGACGTTCACTTCTCGCCAGAAGGATCAAATCGTCGACGAGCCGGGACATACGCCCGAGCTCGTCCTCCACCAGACGCATAGTTTGTTCGCGATCATTCGGGTCGTCGCCCATCACCTCGAGATGACCTCGGATGACTGTGATCGGTGTGCGCAATTCGTGTCCGGCGTCATCAAGGAAACGTCGTTGACCGTCAAATGCGGATTCAAGCCGGTCGAGCATCCTGTTGAAGGTCTCGGCGAGACGCGCAACATCGTCAGAACCGTCGACATCAATGCGTCGTCCGAGATCGGTCTCACTAATACGTGATGCAGTTTCGCGCACGTCGCGAATAGGGGCGAGGACCCGACCTGCAATGAACCAGCCGGTGATTCCAGCAAGGACGAGCGCGACAAGCGCCACCAGTGACATGATCCAGATGGTTGCCCACGCTTCGTCGTATTCCTCGGCAGGAAACTCAACAATAATGAGCTGCCCAGTGGAGGGACCGCCTTCAACAACTACCGGAATAATCGCGTAGGTCACCGGCCCCTGAGCCGTCTGCAGCGACCCCGATTCGGGTGTGGTGACGGAGGCCGCCATACGCACAAATTCGGCATCTGTATCGAGCCGGATGCTTGGCTCCCCCACGCTGCGTCGGTCGGCTTCACCGTCGATAATGCTGAATAACGTCTCGGTTTGCTCAGGAAGATTATGCTGTAGGTGGCTGGTCAACAGTTCTCGCACAGAGAAAAACTCTCGCCCAGTGCTCGGATCTGACTGTGTCGCGAATGTGCGAAACTTTTCTGCTTCGTGCGAAAGTTCTGCGCTCATCTGCGCATCCACGCGAGCAAACGTGGAGCGAGCCGTCACCACCACAATCGCTACGATCGCCACTGTGACAATGAGTAAGATCCACCCCAGGATGCGTGTGCGCGCCGTCAGCCCACGACGACGGTTAGTCGATTTTGCCATCAGTCGTCGTCGTCATCGTCATCATCGTCGTCATCATCATCATCTCCTGCTTGCCCAGGCGGAGGAGGCGGGACTGTGGATGCGCCATCATCTGCTGGTTCCTGTGACGGCGGCGGGATAGTAGCGTCGTCAGGCGAGCCGGACGGCGTGACGTGGACCGCTGGGCCAAGGTCAGGTGACGGGGGCTCTGCGGCGATATCGACCCACACCCAGATACCCACCACTGTCAGAGCGGTGAGCGGTATCGATACCCACATGAACCGAGCCATGCCTCCAGTCTGACGGATCGCAGGCGACAGGCGGTGAGTTTCGCATGAGAATGTTCTCATAAGTCGGCATCGTTCTCACGCCGACATCAATTGGTGCCCCAGATAGGAATCGAACCTACGACACCTTCTTTAGGAGAGAAGTGCTCTATCCACTGAGCTACTGAGGCAAAGTTAACCGTGAGAGAGTCTATCGCACAAAAAAGCACCGCCCGAAGTTTCCCTCGGACGGTGCCTATTCTGTGTGGTGGTGCCTAGCTGAGGCGGATCACCACATCGAAGCTATACGGTGATGACCAGTCGCCTGTGCGGAACACGGTGCTTTCAGGGTGTGAGCCACCGTCAGTCCAGCCGCCGTGAACAGCGCTGTGGGTGCTTCCGTCACCGGTGTACACCGCTACGTGGCCGCCTGACATCATGATGTCGCCGGGCTTAGCCTGTGAAGGATCAATCGGGGTGCCAAATTCGCCAAAGCTCATTGGTCCGAGATCTGGGCCGCCAGCGTCGCGACGCTCAACCAAGCCGATTGCTGCCAGGCCGTTCTGTACTGCATCAGTGCAGTCCTGTCCGACACCGAGCTGATCAAACATTGCGCGCACCAGCGCAGCAGAGTTTGCCCCTACGGGAACGTCAGCTGCCTGACCGTCTTCGCCAGTTTCGCCGTCGGCCGCTTCGGTGTCAGTTTCTTCAACTACTTCTGGTTCGGGCTCCGGCAGAGCCTCGAGCACACTTTCGATGCTGACCTCAGGAGCTGCAACTTCTTGGCTCTCGCCGGTTGACAGTGTCTGCGGCTGCGTGCGGAGAGCAAAAGTCAGCGGGTCTTCCATTGCATCGTGCGCATATGCGGGCATCGTTCCGACGCCTACGAGCGCAACCGTAAAGACGCCTGCAAGTCCGGCACGGACGAAGCCGCCAACTGCTGAAGTCTTCTTTTTGGGAGCGCTGTACAGAGCAACCTCTGTTGAGGGGCTATGTTTGCGAGCCATTCCCACCCTTTCGTGGATCTATTTCAAAGATCACGGTTTGGTAAACAAGTCTGAAAAAGTTTAACCGATAATAACGAAATTGTCACGCTGCGCTTGAATCCCGTGAAATCCCGCGCGAGTCCTGCCCAACTTGCGCGGGATTTCAGGGAAGTTTCTTGCTGGCGTGACTGGCATTTTGTCGAAAAAATTCGGCACTTACCGCCTAAATAACGCCCTGTTCGAGTGTCGCGCGAGCAACTGTGACAAACGATGCCGAGTTTGCACCGAGCACATAGTCACCTGCTGTGCCATAACGCTCCGAGGCTTCAAACGTCGTGTGGTGCACGTCTCGCATGATCGCCTGCAGTTTAGTTTCGCTCTTCTCGAAGTCCCACTGCGAACGTGACGCGTTCTGGGTCATCTCAAGAGCTGAGGTTGCAACACCGCCAGCGTTCACCGCTTTACCGGGCCCAAAGAGCACGTTCGCTTCCCTGAAGAGGTCAACCGCATGGGGAGTCGACGGCATATTCGCACCTTCTGCGACAAGGCGCAGACCGTTAGAGATAAGCGTGGCCGCGTTTTCAGATGACAGCTCGTTCTGTGTTGCGCACGGGAACGCGAGGGCCCCGGGGACGTCCCACACGCTTCCCGTGCTGCTGAAGTGCGCGCTGGGGCGTCGGTCGGCGTAATCGCTGACCCGGCCGCGCTCAACTTCTTTCACCTGTTTCAAGAGCTCGATGTCGAGTCCTGCTTCGTCTACAACGTATCCAGACGAGTCCGAAACAGTGATGGGAATACCGCCCATTTGCTGCACTTTCTCGGCAACATAGATCGCGACGTTACCCGAACCCGAGATCAGGACGCGACGTCCGGCAATATCCTCGTTCACACGAGCAAGCATTTCTTGCGCAAAGAACACCGCGCCGTAACCGGTCGCCTGCGTGCGTACCTCAGCGCCGCCCCAGTCACGGCCCTTGCCGGTGAGCACGCCGGCTTCGTAACGGTTTGTGAGCTTTCGGTACTGCCCGAAGAGGTACCCGATCTCGCGGCCGCCAACGCCCACATCACCTGCGGGGACGTCGGTTTCTTGACCGAGGTGACGGTAGAGCTCAGCCATAAAGCTTTGGCAGAACCGCATGATTTCAAAATCACTGCGTCCTGATGGGTTGAAGTCTGCGCCACCTTTGGCGCCTCCGATGCGCTGGCGGGTGAGCGCGTTTTTAAAGATCTGTTCGAAGCCGAGGAACTTAATGATTGAGAGGTTGACGCTCGGGTGGAATCGAAGCCCGCCTTTGAACGGACCGAGGGCTGAGTTGAACTGGACGCGGAATCCGCGGTTGACCTGCACATCGCCGTTGTCATCGATCCACGGGACTCGAAACATGATCTGCCGCTCGGGTTCAACGATGCGACCCAACACATTTGAATCAACAAATTCGGGGTGTTCATCAAGAACTCCGCCGAGAGTCTCAAGGACTTCCCGGACCGCTTGCTGAAATTCCAGCTCGTTTGGTCCGCGGGCTTCCGTCACCTCAGATATTCGTTGAATATGTTGTTTTGTGCGGTCACTTACCACAGGCGTCTCCCTCCAGCGCAGATTTCAAATGTACACCCATTAAGACAAATGAAATGCTTGTACCTCACATTGTTTCGCACTTTGCGCATGATTTATAGAATTACTCCACAAATCAACGGTATGACCGAACAATGTAAACTTGTGGATCTCGTGCACCGCGAAATCATTCGGTTAGGGCTCAAGTAAGAAAATATGCGCGGCCGTCTCGCGCGCCAGGTCAATACTTTCTGCAGCTCCGTCAACCTGTACGGTCACAAACTGTTTATTCCTCGTGAACGTCGCCTGTTTACCTGGCAACACTTCAGCCCGCTGCAGTGCAAGCAACAGATCAGGATCAACCTGAATCGGCTCTGCGAGACGCCGAATATGACCCGAGATTTGGTCTTCACCAGATTCATTGAGCAGGGTTACTGCGTCAATCACGCCAACACGGAACGCGGTCGCCGTGTCTTCACCAAGCTCCTCAAGTCCCGGAATCGGATTACCGTATGGCGATTCGGTTGGTCGGTCAAGAATTCCCAGAATCTTGCGCTCTACTTCTTCGCTCATGACGTGTTCCCAGCGGCATGCTTCGTCGTGCACAAACTGCCATTCGAGACCGATCACGTCAGCTAGCAGTCGTTCAGCGAGACGGTGCTTACGCATAACCCGCGTGGCTTTTGCCCGACCGTCGCTCGTGAGTTCAAGATGACGATCTTCGGTAACAACCACGAGACCATCTCGCTCCATGCGCCCGATCGTCTGCGAGACCGTCGGGCCTGAATGGCCAAGACGCTCTGAAATGCGCGCGCGCAACGGCACGATTCCCTCTTCTTCTAATTCAAGAATCGTACGCAGATACATTTCGGTGGTATCGATTAGATCCGAAGACATCCGGCCCTCTCCTTCGACGCGACTATCCTCTACCTTATCGGCCACGCCAGACATTACTGAGTCGTGTCGCGTAACTGGCTCTAAGATTGGACTATGGCAGATATGAAAATTCCATCACACCTCCTTCCCGAAGACGGCCGTTTCGGCTGTGGACCGTCAAAGGTTCGCACCGAACAAGTGAACTTCTTGAATTCGCTGCAGCCGTCGACGCTTGGCACATCACACCGCCAGGCGCCGGTCAAAAACTTGGTGAAGAGTGTGCAGGAGGGGCTCCTTGATCTGTTTCGTGCGCCGGAAGGGTACGAGATCCTGCTCGCCAATGGTGGCGCGACCACGTTTTGGGATTCCGCGGTTCATTCGCTCATCGAAGATCGCAGCCAGCACGCAACGTTTGGCGAGTTCGGTGCAAAATTCGCCAAGGCCAGCACTGCGGCACCGTTTTTGCAAGATCCTGACATCCGCGACGCTGCCGCGGGCAGCCTTGCAACCCCCGAGCCTGCTGCTGGAGTGGACGTCTACGCATACCCGCATAACGAAACATCGACCGGGGTCATGAGCCCGATTCGCCGGGTACAGGGTGATGCTGGGGCGCTTACCGTGGTGGATGCAACGAGCGCAGCGGGCGGTATCGACTTTAACGCTGAAGACGTTGACGTCTACTACTTCTCACCACAAAAGAATTTTGCATCTGATGGTGGCTTGTGGTTTGCGTTGGTGTCGCCAGCAGCGATCGAACGAATTCAGCGGGTGACCGGCTCAGGCCGTTACATCCCTGAGGTGCTGAATCTCGCTGGCGCAATCGATAACTCTCGCAAGAATCAGACCCTGAATACCCCAGCAGTAGCTACGCTCGCGCTGATGGACGAGCAGGTACGGTGGATCAACGCCAACGGCGGTCTTGCCTGGGCAAGTTCACGTACAAAAGAGTCTTCGGATCTGCTGTACGACTGGGCTGAGGCATCTTCAGTTGCGACGCCGTTTGTGCAGGACGCGGATGCACGTTCACAGGTCGTGGTCACAATCGATTTTGACGAGCACATTGATGCGGCGAAAATCGCTCAGGTGCTTCGTGCGAACGGAGTTGTTGACACTGAGCCGTACCGCAAACTGGGACGTAACCAGTTGCGCATCGCAACATTCACCGCAATCGAACCGAATGATGTACAGCAGCTGATCGGCTGCATTGATTACGTGCTCGGGCAGCTCGGCTAGTGTCCTAGTTATTTGGTTCGACGACAGGCCCTCGCCCAGGCTTCCATGCGACGTTGCGCTGTTGTCGTGCCGAGTTCTGACCGTGCCTGCGGATGCGCCCAGTAGTGTTGCAACGCGGTGAGGAGCATTCGCGGTGAAACATCGAGCGAATCAGCAGTTATGACCGCATACTGCGTGCGTGCGTTTGTTTGTGCGCTGTGGTTCCAAGCGATTTTAATTGCGGCCGAGTCACGCCTGCGTTTGCGGGTGCGAAACAGAATATCGGGCTCAATGCTGACAATCTCTTCCCAGGCGAACTGACGGTCAGTTCCGGGAATGTGCAGGGTGACTCCGCTCGCTCCGATCGCCACACCGTAGCGGCGAGGCCATCCGCCGTTGACACGCTGTGTTCGAAACGACGACACGGCAGCGTACAGAAACAAAATGGCGAACGCTGCACATACTGCAGCGCCGGCCCACACCAGCACCCGTGTACCGAGAACAGGGTGCTGGCCGGCAAGCTCTGCCGGAACCAAAATCGCAGAACTGAGTCAGGGTGACCTACTCGTTACCGTTTCGCAGGTGGCACTCCCGGGTCCTATCGACTTTGAGTTTTCTGAAAGCACCCCGGAACCGGTGACGGACAACGTGATCCTCCTGAACTACACCTACGAAAACACCGGCGACGACAGTGTCTGGCTCACTGCGAGGTCACACCAGGTTGATGTGTTTGCGACCGATGACACTTCCGTTACGAAGGAAGACCTTTCACTGGGATGGTTCAGCCTCCGCTACGGCAGTGCCCCCGCGTATAAGGCATACGTCGAGCAAGCCGGCCTCAATATGTACCCGCTCACCGAAAAGGGACAGCAACTTGTCGCATCGGTCGACGACAAGCGTCCACTTCTCGAGCTGAAACCCGGCGAAAGCTTCGGCTCCGCGGGGATGGCAATCTGGAACGGCGAACCCTCGCTCTTATTCCAACTCAATGTTTCCTACCCAGATCAGGTCGCCGACCCGGTGTCTCTTCTCCCGAAAGACGGGAAGTCAGATCAGTGAGCAACCGTAAATTGGAGAGCGCCATTTTTCGGCACCTCGGTGTTCTGTTCATCGCTGGCTGCCTCGCCGTTGGCATGGCTGGCTGCGGGCTCGGCGGTGCTCCTCAGTCAGAACCAACCAAGGAAGCGAAGGTTGAGGTAACCACTCCGGACTGGGCGCCTGCTACTGATACCAGTCAAGGTGAGCTACGCACGTCGTATGAGCTTGGGACACTACAGATCGATGTCTATCAGGTTGCGGTGGTGCCCGCACCGATTGCATCGGATGATAAGAACGACGACGGCACGCTCGTGCTCGACGCCGGCGACGACGCAGTCGTCTTCAACGTTGTGTAGTACGAACCAGGGAAGCCCCCTTGATATCGCCGTCGAATCGATCGGCATGCATACGTCGCCCACGTACGTCGTTGATGATCAGGAGGTAGAGAAGGGTTCACTGGCAAACACAGATGAGGTCGAAGACGTATTTGCAGGTTTAGGTCTGAACTCAAGCTGGTATTTGCCCGAGGCCGCTGAAGGTGCCGAGAAATTCGTGCTCGGCACCAATGAGCGCGTCTCAAAAGCAAGCATGTTCAAATACGAACCGGACGCTGACGTCTACTTCAAGACCAGCCTGTGGCCACCGAAAATCCCGGTAGAGGCAGAGATTTTAACTGACCCGTAGGCCAGCGTGTGTTCTGCGTCGCAGCCCGGTTATTCGTCCTCTGAATCGGCGTACGAGTCATCATCGTCTTCGTCGTCATCGTCATCTGACTCAAAGTCGACGCCATCGTCGAGTTCATCATCAAAGTCGCTGAAGTCATTGTCGAGCAGATCGTCTTCTGACTCGTCTTCATCTTCGAGCTCTTTAGCTGCGGCCTCTGCTGCTGCGGCTTCTTCGGCGGCTTCACGCGCCTTCGTTTGACGGTACTGCTTCAAGCGTTCCGCCCACGGCACCCATTCTGGTGAGAGCAGAGCTTCACTTCCCGGCGCCAACCCCACTTCGACCACTGTCACCGGTGATTCCACATCAACTTGGGTGACGGTCGCTGCCCAGAACCACCCCAGGTATCCTTCTGCATTCGATGCGAACAGCAGGGTAATGGTGCGTTCGTCGAACACTTCTACACCAGCGTCCTGCCCAATCTGAGCCGGATCCGTGATTTCGGTGAGCGCCGCAAGCGCGACTACTCGCGCTTGACGTAACGCTTCGTCGTCGAGCTGCACTGTCGGAGTTACGGTCTCGCGCTCGCTCGGTTCAGTGTCTGGGGTTTCGTTGTGTTCAACCATCGAATTCGTCCGCCACATGTCGAAGCATTGTTGCTACTTTTCTGGACTGGTCCCGCTCGGGGTATTGGCCAGATTTGAGTCGGCTTCCAACTCCGTCGAGTAGTTTCACGAGGTCTTCAACAATCACCGCCATGTCGTCAGCTGACTTGCGGTTGCGACGTTGCAGACGCGGGCGTTCTATCACTTCGACTGACAGTGCCTGTGGGCCTCGACGACCGTCAGCGACGCTGTACTCGACACGGGTTCCGGGGCGAAGTTCAGCGTCATCGCTGACTGCGCTCGCATGAACATATACTTGTTCACCGTTTTCACCCACGATGAAGCCAAAGCCTTTTTCCTCGTCAAAGAACCGGACTTTTCCGCTCGGCATATGCTTCCTCCAGGTTAGGAATTCGGGTGGCGTCAGACCTCACCAGTTTTTCAGATCGCGCCAGACAGACTCAATTGCTTCTTAGTCTATCGATCCACCGCTTGGAAACAGCTCGGTCACGCCGTTCATGGTCTGCGAAGCTGATCCATCCTCACTCAGAGTCGACTAGACTGGGGCCTACCATGTCTGCATCAGCTCGACGTCATCGTTCGTCCACTCCTTCACGCGCGTACAAAGCCGGTCAGAAACGAGCCGAAGCCCGCGATACTGAGGCTGAGGATGCCCCGCTCATCGAGCGCATTCTTGCGTTTTCGTCGCTGGGGTTAATTGCTTTAGCGGTTGTGTCTTATCTTGCAACACTGTTCACTGCGATGTTCACGAGCCGCGAAGTGCTGACCGAAGACGTGTGGCCGGTTGTGGTGTGGATCTCATACGTGGGATTGCCTCTGGGGTTCATTTTGTTGATCGTCTTGATCATCATCAATATGCGCCGTAGAAGTAAAGCTCAGCAGACTGGACGAAAGCGTTCATGAGTTCGACACTGCTCCTAGCGAATGCGCTTGATTCGCTCGAGCGCCCCGGGTTGGAACAACTGCTGGCGGACCGGCCGTTGCGTAAAGCCGCGCACGACGCACTTGAGCTCGCTGAAATGCTGTTGCAGTCTGATTCTGTTGAACAGGCCGTGTCGCGTCTCGAAACGGGGCAAGCACTTGCGCTCTTACGTCTCAGCCAGGGTGCGCCACCCCCTGAGGAGTTCGTTGAAGGTCTTGCGCATTTGGGTTTGATCGGTCGTGAAAACAACGAGGTCGTGTCGCTTCGTGAAGTAGAGACGGTGCTGAAACGCACACTCAAGAACCGAAACCTCACCGAAACTGATCTTGAAGCGAAACTGGCCGCAATACACATTTCGAGCTCGACAGACGGTGAAACGTCTCGCAGCGCGGAAGCCCACTGGTATGCACCAGCACTCACCCTGACACAGCACACCGCAGCAATTTTGCGGTGGCTGCGAGACACACCGGGGAAGGTTGGCAGGCGTGGTGATATTGCTGCAAGCACGGTGAAAGCTCTCGAAGCTTCGCTTGCGGTAGAGCGCGAAGACGCCTTTCGGGACCTTGAACTTTTGCGTGCAGGGAAACTGATCGCTTCAACTGAACTGCAAACGTTGCGCACCACTGACGACGGTTTGGAGTGGTTGACACTCCCCCACGAAGATCGTTGGGCGACTCTTGCCGAAACACTCATCGAGTTCACTCCGGCCCCACTCCTCACACTGTTCGAACGCTTCGCCGGCAACGTCCATGCAGCCGTAGACTACGCGGGCGAACATTTTCCGCTCCTGGCACACAGTGAACACGAAGCAATTGCTCGCGCCTCAGCCGACTATGCACGGTTCGGTTTGACCGAGGCTGGTATTCTCACGGGCGCGGCCCATGCGCTGATCACCGGCGATACTCAGCGGGCAACACAGCTTGCAGGCACAGCTTTTCCCGCAAATGTTGATGGGGTCTATGTGCAGCCAGACCTCAGCATTGTCGTTCCTGGACCGTTAGCTCCGAACGACGAAGCAGATTTATGGACGATCGCATCGGTTGAACAGTATGGTCTCGCCTCGACTCTGAGATTGTCCGAAGCGAGTCTGGTGCACGCGACGGAGCAGGGACTCGAACCCGAACAGATCCGCTCAGTGATTGAACGACTGTCCTTGACTGGGATTCCGCAACCACTGAACTATTTACTCACCAACCTGGGTGAACAGCGCAGCACCGTCAGCGTCGCTCCGTACGCTGGTCCAGGCGCCCGCACCACGATCACGAGCACCAATCCGAGCATGTTGAAACAGCTCGAGATCGATCGCCGACTCCAGCATTTACGTCTCAAGAGCGCCGAAGGGTACGAAGGGCAACTCTTTTCGCAGCTCTCCCCCGAACACGTGCTCTCGACACTGCGTGATGCACGCTACTCAACGAACCCGCTCACGAACGGTCATTCGCAAGATCCACGATCCACCTGTTTCGAACCTTCGCCCTTGCAGAAACGACGCACAGTAGAAGAAGAGACCGCGTCTGAAACTGTTGAGCAGTTACTCGATTCGGGTGCGAGTGAAGATCTACCGCGCATGCTTGAACTCGCGATTCGTGAACATACCAAACTACGAATCACTGCGGAGGCGGCCGGGCGCACTTACAAGTTCACACTGCTGCCGCTCGCGCTGGCCGGTGGGCGTCTACGCGCGAGCGATCAGTCCGCGCAGGTCGAACGCACGCTCCCACTGTCATCAATCGTGACAGTTGAACCCGTCCGTTAAGACTGCCGCGGTGGCATCGAGCAGCTGCCATCGGAACAACTGCCTGCCGTACCGTCGTCTTCTCCGAGAAGATCCAGTATTTCTGTAGACTCCGCGACTGCGGGTGCTGCCGGCTTCTCAGCTGTCTTCGCAGTCATCGTCTCAGCGTTGTCGTTGCGTGAAGGTGATTTGTCGTGATCGGTGTGGATGTTGTCACTCATGCTGCTTCCTCCGGTCCGGTGCTATCGCGCTGAAACTGCAGCACGCGTTCGAGCGCGTTTGCAAAAATGTCAGCCGACTGTGCGCCAGGAACCGCATACTTTTCATCGAGCAGAAAATAGGGCACCGCGTTGACCCCCAACATTTGGGCACGGGTAATATCGCGTTCAACGTCCGCGCCAACACTCTCGTCGTGAAACGCGTCGATAACTTCTTGGTGGGCTAAGCCAACTTCTTCGCCAAGTGCTGCAAGCTGCTCAGGGTCAGCAATCTCGGCTCCTTCGCTGAAGTAGGCACGGAACAGACGCTCTTGCATTTCGGCCTGCACGCCCTGCTGTTTTGCCAGGTGAAGCACCCGGTGTGCGCGATGCGTGTTGGTGTGCCGCACCCGGTCGAAATTCATGTCCACGCCCTCAGATTAGGCGAGCTGACGCATCTGCCCGAGCATCGCCTCGACTTGTTCTCGGGCCATACCCTTGTGTTTGATAAGGAAGTCGACTTCACTGCCAGAAAAATCAACGGGGGTGTCGGGCGCGAGTTCGAAACTGTGGCTGGTGAGCTCAACATGCACTTCGGGAAACTTTTCAGCAAACGTGTTCAAACCAGCCTCGAATCTGTGCTTGCCGAGATAACACCAGGGGCAGGCAATATCGGACCACACGTCTACCTGAATTGTTTCGCTCATGTCGGTTCTAACCGCCTTTTCTCACACAATATTCCACTGTCACCGCGTTTTAGGACTCTTGTTCGCGACGGACCACTTCGCTTAATGCTTTGGCCATCACTTCAGGTTCGCGGGCTCCCGCAATAGGGTACTTCGCGTTGACATAAAAGAACGGCACCCCGTTCGCGCCAAGCATTTGCGCACGTACGTGCTCGGCCCGAATCGCATCATCGTTTTCTGCACTCAGAACTGCTTCCCGCGCATCGTTGCGATCAAGACCCACCTGTTCACCTATGGCTGCAAGCACATCGGTGTCTGACAGGTCCAAGCATTTCGTGAAATACGATTCAAACAGCAGCTCGACCATCGACTCAGATTCACCTGAGCGCTTCGCGAAGTGGAAGAGGCGGTGCGCTGGCCACGTATTCACCTGCTGCAGTTCATCAAAACGCAGGTCGAGACCTTCGGTTGCCGCAAGTTCACGCATTTGAGGCACCCAGGCACGCGCACTTTCCAGCGGGTGCCCTTCATAGCGGTGCATATAGTCGGCTTCATCACCGTCAAAACGATCAGGAATGTTCGGCGCCAACTGGTAGCTGTGGTGGGTGACGTTCACCGGAACGTCGGGGTGGGTTTCATGGAACTGTTCAATTCCGCGTTTGAGTCGGCCGTCGCCGACATAACACCACGGACAGCGCACATCGAACCAAGCATCGATGCGAATTTCAGGGCGTGTGGATGCGGCGTCTGAGCTACTGACGTCTGATGCTGCGTTGCTCGACTGTGTGGCATTCATATGTAATACAGCGTTTACACCCCGTCAAATATTCCTTCAAGCCGTGTCTTTCGCTGAGAATCCGGGCTTTCGTGTGTGAGCAACGCAATGCGAGTAAGCTAGGTGGATATGATTCCTGGCCCTCTGATTGTCCAAAGTGACCATACGGTGCTGCTCGAAGTGGCACACCCCGATGCTGTCGCGGCGCGACATGCGCTCGCAGTGTTTGCCGAACTGGAACGCGCACCCGAGCACATCCACAGTTACCGCATCACGCGTTTGGGTTTGTGGAACGCACGCGCGGCCGGCCACACGACCGAAGAAACCCTGGACACACTACGCAAGTATGCGAAGTTCCCGATTCCACCCTCGGTGGAGCTTGAGATCACCGAAAATATGCGCCGTTACGGGCGTCTCACGATTGAACGTGACGGTGACGACCTCTTGTTGCGTTCAGATGAGCCCGCAATTTTGCGGGAGGTTGCGACGTCTAAGAAGGTAGCCCCGTTGCTCGGTGTGCAGCGGAATGAATCAACGTTTGAGGTGCAGCCGTGGGCTCGTGGTGAGCTCAAGCAACAGTTGGTGGCGCGTGGTTGGCCTGCCGAAGACCGTGCCGGCTTCACCCCGGGTGAACCGTATGACATTGAGTTGAATACGGACGACTGGCAGCTGCGTGAATACCAGGTGGACGCTGTTGACGCGTTTGATCACGGTGGCTCTGGCGTGGTGGTGTTACCGTGCGGTGCCGGAAAGACCCTCGTGGGTGCCGCCGCGATGGCACGGGTTGGCGCGAAGTCACTCATTTTGGTGACGAACGCCGTCTCGGCACGGCAGTGGCGTGACGAACTGCTACGCCGTACTACGCTCACCCCGGAAGATATTGGCGAATATTCGGGTCAGGTGAAAGAGGTCAAACCGGTCACGATCGCCACCTACCAGATTTTGACGAGTCGACGCCGCGGTGAATATTCACACCTGTCACTGTTTGATGCCGAAGACTGGGGTCTCATTATTTATGACGAGGTGCATTTACTGCCTGCCCCGGTGTTTAAACTGACTGCTGAACTCCAGGCCCGGCGCCGTATCGGTTTGACGGCAACGCTCGTTCGTGAGGACGGCCGCGAGGGCGACGTGTTCAGCTTGATCGGACCGAAACGTTTCGATGCACCGTGGAAGGATATTGAAGCGCAGGGCTTCATTGCGCCCGCGTTTTGTGTTGAAGTGCGGGTGGATCTGCCTGAGTCGGCGCGGTTTGATTATGCCGCCGCTGAAGATGGCGACCGGTACCGCATCGCATCGTCATCTGATGTGAAGCAGCCTGTTGCGCGCCAGATCCTTGCACACCACGAAGGTGAACAGACTCTTGTAATCGGTCAATATATTGATCAGCTTGAGGAGATGGCGGAACATTTGCAGGCTCCGCTGATTACCGGGCAGACCTCTGTTGATGAGCGTGAACATCTCTTTGGCGAGTTCCGTGACGGCAAGATTCCGACGCTGGTGGTCTCAAAGGTGGCGAACTTTTCGGTTGATCTGCCTGACGCATCCGTCGCGATCCAGATTTCTGGTTCCTTCGGTTCACGGCAAGAGGAAGCCCAGCGTCTCGGCCGTCTCATGCGTCCGAAAGCGAACGGACAAAGCGCGTCGTTCTATACGATTGTGGCGCGCGACACGCTCGATCAAGACTTTAGCCAGAACCGCCAACGGTTCCTCACCGAGCAGGGCTACGCCTATTCGATTATTGATGCGGCGGACCTCGACGAACTCTGGGAAGAATCAGCAGCAAACGCCGTAACGGTGAGCTAGGTAAGAACGCAAAATCCCACGTGACTGAGTGCACGTGGGATTTTGCTTGAGAGAGTAATGCTGCGGACTACTTGCCGAATCGACGTCGCAGTGCGACAGCGCTCACAGCAAGGCCGGCAAGAATCATACCGAGTGCGGCAAACGGCAGAACAGTCTGCTCCGAGCCCGTTTTCGCGAGCTGTTCACTCGATACTGGCACACCTGACTTCTCTGGAGTCTCTGGTTCGGCAGGAGCATCCGGGTCCACCGGTGTGGGCTCGCCCGGTGTTGGCTCTTCGGGCACTTCCGGGCCTACTGGTTCGCAGTCGGTCTGTTCGCCAATGAGACGGTGGTGCACGAACAGTGGCTGTCCGCTGCCGTCAATGACGCCGGTTGCATTGAACGAGAGGGACGAGTTTGCAGGCATGTGGTCAACGTGCACCACGATCTGGGTCCCGTCTTCACTCGGGGTAATGGTGACACCTTCAACTTCCTCGGTGTAGCCATTGCCTTGTAGAGCCCCGCCTCCCGGGGTGCTTGCGGTGGCTGACACCTTCGTGAAGGTGTGGCCTTGAACAGCGTCAATCGTGTAAGTCGCGTCTGTGAGCTCAACCGAGGTTGCGGCATAGTGGCGGAAGGTTCGAGTTGCGCCTTCTTTCCACCCGTCAGCACCGACTCCCCAACCGTCAGAGTTCACTTCACCCACGAGGTCTGATTCTTCGCCGTCGTGGATTTTCGTGCGGTCGGTAATATCTTTGTCGTCAAGGTCCCAGCGTGTCACACCGATGAATTCAACTTGGCACTCACCGAGGTCCGGGGTTGCTGTCGGAGGCTCAGGAACATTGATGCCACATTGAGCATCTTCTTCGGCGCTACCCATGTAGGTGCCGGTGAGTTCAGCGCTTGCGGTAAACGCGTCCTCTCGCCAAGTGTCAGACACCTCATCCATGCCTTGGACGTTGAATTGGTAGACAGTGCCTTCGTCTGCCGTTAGATCACCGAGATCTACAGTCCAGGTGCCGTCTTCGTTGTCAATTGCTTGAGCTTTCTCCGAGGTCCACGCGTAGTTGCTGTACGGCGCGTTCCATGCAGTCATTTTCGCATTACTACTGACCGCGTCAAATGTGACGTCCTGATCAGCGACCTCTTCTGGAAGAGTGAAGGTGACGGTCGCGTTTAGAATTGTTCGGTCTGTTGCTGTGGGGATACGCCAGACCTGCTGCTTCGACTGTGGAATATTGAAGTGGTTCATTTCAAAAATGCCGGCACCCTCGAGAGACGGCGCAACTTCAGAGACGTAACCCGAGTTAGCGTACGAGAACTTCTCACCCTCGTTGTGAAGGTCTTCAGGGATCTTGTTGGCGTCCTCAGAAAGGATAGCTTCGGTGTTCCAGACAACGTTACATTCGCTGGAATTATCGCCAGACTCGGTTCCCGGGTTCGTTGCAAATGCCGGAACCGCACCAAAACCAACGAGCGCAATTGTAAGTGCAGCGACACCAGCGACACTCGATCGCTTTCGTATTTGTGTACTCATGACACCTTATTCAGTAGAAGGGGGTATTTGGATATAAAGATAGGTCGCAGCTAGGCAGGGGGCATAGCGCGATAAGGGTTTGGGGGACGTTAGTTGGGGGTAGGGGGATAAAGCTGACTGGTCCGGTCTCTCAAATTCTCTCAAATAAAATGATACAGACCCTTATGGTATCACGGTATGGCTAGTCTCAAAAGAGCACAAAACGTTCAGCGGATACATAGCAAACTGTCAGATACTGGCTGCATGACACAGAACAACAAAGGACCCCGAATCCTCATCGTTGACGACGAACCCAGCATTCGTGAGCTGCTCACCACCAGCTTGCGCTTCGCTGGCTTTGGTGTTCGTGCCGTCGGTAACGGCGCACAAACCATCTCTGCGGTTCTTGAAGAAGAACCTGATCTGATCATCCTCGATGTGATGCTGCCTGATATGAATGGCTTTAGCGTCACGAAACGTTTGCGCAGCGCCGGCTACACCGCGCCCATTCTCTTCTTAACGGCGAAAGACGACACCGAAGACAAAATCACAGGTCTCACCGTTGGCGGCGATGACTATGTCACGAAGCCGTTCAGCCTCGATGAGATTATTGCCCGTATTAAAGCGATTCTTCGTCGCACAACGCCCGAAGAAGAAGAAACCTCACTCAGCATTGGTCCCATCAGAATGGATCAAGACACGCACGAAGTGCAGGTCGGTGACACCAGTGTTGAGCTGAGCCCCACAGAGTACAAGCTGTTGCGTTACCTCATGCAGAACCCGAACCGGGTGCTGTCGAAGGCGCAGATTCTCGACCACGTGTGGGAATACGACTTCAACGGCGATGCAGGCATTGTCGAGTCATATATTTCATACCTGCGCCGCAAGCTTGATCCGCTCACGGACGAGTCCCTCATTCAGACCAAGCGCGGATTCGGGTACATGCTCAAAACCGACGCGAAGTAGCTCGTGTCTCGTCGTCGCACGTTGACGCGGTGGTGGGCAGATGTCGCCCTGCGCAACAAGATTACGGGAGTGACCGTCCTCATCCTGTCGTTCGGCCTGCTGGTCGCCGGGGTGGGGACGATGTCACTTCTGCGACCCACATTGTTTGCCAGCCAAGACGCTGAGCTGCGTCAACTGCGATCAGACCCAACACCTGCGCTGCAACCGGGTGCGAGCCCTGAAGCACTGACCCGCGAAGACGTCGTGTTTGCGCCGGGTACCTACTATGTTGCGCTGCTGGACTCTGCCGGCAATCGGCTCTATGACAATGACCGTACGAAACAGGACGAGCACACCCCTGAGCTGGGTCAAATGCCGGTGCGCTGGGTTGAAGATAACCAAGAACACATTATTGGTCTCGGCGCGCATGACGGCACCGAGTGGCGTGCGATAGCGGTGCCGATTCGTTCTGGTGGATCCGATGAGTCAAGTGGCTCCCTGCTTATTGCCGCGTCCACCACGATGATCAATAGTGTGATGGCGCAGTATGTCACGATCTTCTCAGGGTTTGGCTTTGCCGTTATTTTGTTAGGCGCCGCGCTGACCAGAATTCTTGTTTCGGCAACGTTTGAGCCACTGTCTGAAGTCGAACGCACGGCGAAGGAAATTTCACAGGGTGATTTCTCCAAACGTATTCAGGTGGTGACCCCAAACACTGAAGTGGGCCACCTTGGCACCTCACTCAACGTGATGCTCGACCGTATTGATAGTTCGTTTAAAGACCGAGCCCAAACGGTCGAGAAAATGCGGCGGTTTATTGGCGACGCCGGTCACGAGCTGCGTACCCCCCTCGTGTCGGTTCGCGGGTATGCCGAGCTCTACCGCCTGGGTGCGCTCGACAGCGACGAAAAAGTGAGTCAGGCAATCGGGCGAATCGAAAAAGAAGCGATTCGTATGACCAGTCTCGTCGAAGATTTGCTGTCGCTTGCTCGCCTTGATGAACGTCGCCCGCTCGAGATGAAACCGCTTGATTTGAATTCGTTTGCGCGTGACGCGGCCATGGATGCGAGCGTGCAGGCACCCGATCGGCTAATTTCAGCGGTCGAATCGGCCGAGACCCCCATGGCGTACGGCGATGAGCACAAGATTCGCCAGATCATGACGAACCTGATTGGAAATGCGCTACGTCATACCGAAGATGGCACGCCCATTGAGGTGGTGGTGAGCGCAGAGCCCGAGTTTGCACGCTTTGAGATTCGCGACCACGGTGAGGGCATCCCGCCGCAGATTCGCGAAAAAATCTTTGATCGGTTCTGGCGGGCCGATAATTCTCGAAATCGTGAAACGGGTGGATCAGGTCTCGGACTCGCAATCGTCGCGTCCATTATCGACGCCCATAATGGGCAAGTGAGTGTGGCAGACACTGACGGCGGCGGCGCAACATTCCGAGTCGATCTGCCCTATGCGGACGCGATCGAACCTGATCTCAGTGATGCTGAAGAAGAGGCAGAAGCCGACACCAAGCCGAGCGGGTTGCGTCGACTCATGTCGAAGAAGCCTCGCGAAAAGTAATGCGAGACGCCAACGCTATTCAGTGACAACGCTACTCAGTGACAATGACTTTGCCGGTCATTTCCGGGTGCACGGAACAGTCGTACGGGTATTCACCCGGCTCGTCAAATACGTGCGTGAACGTGCCGGTCATCACGAGTTCACTGACGAACGAGCCATCTTCGGCAACCACATCGTGTTCTGAACTGCCTGCCATCGTCCATTCGACGGCTTCACCAGCTTGAATGGTCACGGTCTCGGGTTCGTACGCATTGTCGATCGCTTGCACTGTCGCCGCGGGCTCCACGCCTTCAGCGGACGGAGTCACTTCGGGTTTTTGTGCTGAGCAGCCCGAAGCAAAGACGAGCGCGAGAACGGCTGCGGCTGCGAGGCCAGACCGCCCAAGAACTGATTTCACGATTCCTCCTGTTGTACCTGCAGAAAACTAGCGCACATGGAGCGAGCGAGACACGTCACCGACTGACCCGGTGAGCGACGGGTACACCGAGAACGAAGACGCGATCTGGTCAACGGTGAGTCGATGTTCGACAGCGAGCGCAAGCGGGAAGATCAACTCGCTGGCACGTGGCGCTACGATCACGGCTCCGCGAACCACACCGGTGCGCTGCGAGGCAAAAATTTTCACGAACCCCTCTTTAATGCCCTGCATTTTGGCTCGTGGGTTTCTCGCGAGTGGCAACAGCTCGACTGACGATTTAGCTTCAAGCTCTTCAAGCCCGGGCAGGTCTGCCTCGCTGAAACCAACGGTCGCGATCTCTGGGGAGGTGAAAATGTTTGCGGCAACGTTACGCAGATCGATTGGGCGCACAAAATCACCGAGTGCGTGCATGATCGCGGTTCGGCCCTGCATCGCGGCAACTGATGCGAGCGGGTAGAAGTTTGTGCAGTCCCCCGCCGCATAAATGGACGGCACGTTTGTGCTTGCCACTTTATTCACCACGATGTGGCCACTTTCGGTGGTCTCGATCCCGGTGGTTTCCAGCCCGATTCCCGCAGTGTTAGGAACTGACCCGACAGCCATAAGACAGTGTGAGCCTTCAACAATGCGGCCGTCTTCGAGCTCGACACGAACACCTTTGTCGGTTCGGGTGACAGTTTTTGCGCGGGACTTGCTGAGCACGTTCATACCGCTGCGTTTGAACACGTTCTCAATCAGGTCGGCTGCGTCGCGGTCTTCGCCGGGAAGCACATGTTCACGGCTTGACACGAGCGTCACCTCAGACCCGAGAATACGGTAGGCGCTGGCAAACTCTGCGCCGGTGACACCTGAACCAACCACGATGAGATGCTCGGGCAATGACTGCATTTCATACAGTTGTTTCCAGGTAAGAATGCGCTCACCGTCAGGTTTTGCGGTGTCGAGTTCTCGCGGGCTAGCCCCAACGGATACAACGAAGGTGTCAGCCTCGAGATGGTCGAAATCTTTCCCGCCGTTTCCGGTTGATACCACGACCTGGTTCGGGCCGTCGAAACGACCGGCTCCCTGCACGATCCGCACGCCGGCGTCTTCAAGGGTGTTGCGCATGTCTTCAGACTGTGCGGCAGCCATCGACATGATTCGTTTATTGATCATGGCTGCATTGATCGCGATTTCGGGGCGTGTGGGGCGGTCGTTTTCGCCACGCACATAGGTTTGCACCCCGAGCTGCCCTGATTCACGGACCGCGGTGACCGCGTCGGCGGTCGCAATTAAACTCTTCGACGGCACCACGTCAGTCAGCACTGTCGAACCGCCCACACCCTCACGTTCAATCAGGGTAACGTCGGCGCCCAGCTGTGCTCCCGCGAGCGCGGCCTCATAGCCGCCAGGGCCGCCGCCGAGCACAACAATACGGTGTTTTCTACGAAACGAGTCGGTCATGCTCCCCAGTCTAAACGACCTGAGCAGTGCCGCTGCCCGCGAACCGGTAGCGGCACCCGCCGGCCTGCCGGTTATTCCTGGAATTTGCCGCGTAGATCATTGTGTTCACGCATCAATGCCGCGATTTCTTGCGGCACTGTACCGACTGCTTCTTTTTCAACAGTTCCGTCTAACGACCACACCAAATTGACCTGCAGTTCAGGATCGAGATGTGGGTAGTCGCTGCGGTTATGGCAGCCGCGAGTTTCGCGACGTTCTCTCGCGCACTGCAGCGTTGCCCGCGCCGCAACCACCATCGACAGCAGGTCGAACGCGTGTGCAAGGTCTTGATAGCCGGCAAGGTCCGGATGCACACCGATGTGTGCGATTCGTTGTTCAATTTCATCAAGCTCTTGGAGCCCCTGTGTGAGTCCCTCCTCGTCACGAATGACTCCGGCATGTGCCGTCATGAGGTTTCGAATGCCGCGTTGGAGGGCACGCACGTTTTCGTCACCGTCGCGCTCAAGCAGGTCATCCACTTCCTGCGCGGCCGCATGTTCTGCCTGCGGTGAGCGTGGCTGAGCATTCAGGTTGGCCGAGTATTTGGCGACGGCTTCACCAACGATTCGACCATAGACGAGCAGTTCGATCAGTGAGTTTCCGCCGAGACGGTTCGCGCCGTGAAGCCCGCTGGCAGCTTCTCCAATTGCGAAGAGTCCGGGCACGTCCGTGCTGTGATCTTCGGGACGCACCCACACGCCACCCATCGAGTAATGCGCGGTGGGTGCGATCTCCATGGCTTCTTTCGTAATGTCGACCATCTGTAGGTCGAGCATAAGGTGGTACACGCGCGGCAGGCGTTCCATGATGACTTCGCGTGGTAGGTGGGAGACGTCGAGCCAGACACCACCTTTTTCGGTGCCGCGGCCCTCTCGAATTTCAGTCTCGCTGGCGAGCGCGACGCGGTCACGGGTGCTGAGTTCTTGTCGTTCCGGGTCATATTTGGGCATGTATCGTTCGCCAAGCGCGTTGCGTAAAATGCCACCTTCGCCTCGTGCAGCTTCGCTGACCAGTGTGCCGGCCTCACTTTCAGGGTCAAGGATGCCCGACGGGTGAAATTGGACGAGTTCAGCGTCTCGAATACGTGCGCCAGCAAGGGCAGCCAGGCGGAATGAGTCGCCCGTGTTTTCGTCGCGTCGACTTGATGTACGGCGCCATATCCGGTTGTGTCCGCCTGAAGCGAGCACGACAGCATCGGCACGCACAATGACGCGGGTGCCATACACGAGGTCGAAGCCGTAAGCTCCGCAGGCGACACCGTGCTCGTCAACGAGTAGGCGAGAAATGTAGACGGTGTCGAGAATGGGCAGACCCAGCTGTTCGGCGCGTTGCACGAGTGTGCGTTGTATTTCAAGTCCCGTGTAGTCTCCAACGAATGCAGTACGCCGATAAGTGTGGGCGCCGAAGAAACGCTGCGATATTCGACCGTCTGCTTCGCGTGCGAACCCCATACCGTAACGTTCAAGATCTTCGATGCCGCGTGAGGCGTTCTGGGTCACGATTTGCACAGTTGCTGGGTCGGCAAGCATGTAGCTCTCGGTAATGGTGTCGGCCGCGTGCTGCTCCCAACTATCTTCTGGGTCCATTGTGCCCAGTGCCGCGTTTATGCCGCCCGCCGCAAGGGCCGTATGCGCATCAAAGCGGGGCCGTTTCCCCACCGCAATCACATCGAGACCCTGCTCTTGCAGCTCGATTGCTGCGCGGAGACCTGATCCACCAGTGCCAATAACGAGCGCAGTTGTCGTGTAAATACGGGTGTTGGGGTGTGTGCTTGCAGGTGTCATGAGCTCCAGTAATTTCTCGGTAGGGGTATTGCGGGTGAGACAGCAGTGCTCGTGGAAAATTCGGGTCGAAATATTCAACACTCACACTTATATATTAGATCCACCTAATCTTCATCTGTTGAATTAGGAGCGAGTACACAGCTCAAACCTGTGACACGTATGCTTGAGACATGACTTCTTCTACCGCTGATCTGGCACAGTCCGCCGCCCGCGCCCTGCTCGAACAGGCAGGCATTGACCGTATCGACATCGCGTTAACCCTGGGCAGCGGGTGGGGCCGCGCAGCCGAAGCCGTTGGCGAACTGGTGGCAGAAATCCCCGCCGATAGTATTCCCGGCTTTCAATCCTCGGGCGTGATCGGCCATTCCGGGACCCTCTCCGTGTTCCGCCTCGACGACGGACGCCTGGTGCTCGTCATCGGCGCACGCACGCACCTCTACGAAGGCCGCGGCATTGACGCAGTCGCTCACGGAGTGCGCACAGCAGCTGCTGCGGGCGCAAAAATTGTGGTGCTCACGAACGGTGCCGGCGGTATTAACTCCGCCTACGAAGTTGGCGAAGCGGTGCTGATCAGTGACCACATTAACCTCACCGCGGCTTCCCCGCTGGTAGGCCCAAACTTTGTTGACCTCACCGACCTGTATTCGGCAGATTTGCGCGAGCTCGCACGTGAAGTCGAGCCCAGTCTGCGTGATGGCGTGTATGCGCAGGTCACCGGGCCGCACTTTGAAACCCCGGCAGAAATTCAGTATTTCAAAATGATAGGCGCCGACGCGGTCGGCATGTCGACCGCGCTTGAAGCGATCGCCGCACGTGAAGCCGGCCTGAAAGTGCTCGGCTTCACGCTGATCACGAACCTCGCCGCAGGAATTTCACCCGAGCCACTCGATCATGAAGAAGTGATTGCGGCAGGTAAAGCCGCCGAGGCTCGGTTGGGTGACCTGCTCGGCGGCGTCGTCGCGAGGCTGCCGCGCTAAAGCGAACGGCTCAGCACATAGTCTTGACAGGTCGTGCCACCGACTTGGAACGTGCGAGTGCCGCTACGCTCAAACCCGTGCTTTTCATAAAACCGGAGGGCTCGTAAGTTCTCTTGGTTTGTGCCGAGTGTCATAACGGTCACGCCAGAGCTTCGAGCGCGGTCAATGATTTCGTTCAAGAGCGCTGCCGAGATACCTGACCCGTGGTGCCCCTGACGCACGTAGCATTTTGACAGCAGGGCTTGTGCGTCGCTGAGGTGTGCGAGTGCATAGCCGACCAGTTGATCGTCTTGTTCAACGACGAGCACGATTGAGTGTGGATCATTCACCCACGAGGTCACATTCTCGAGCGTGAAAAACTCACGCACGGCGAGCGCAATGTCTGCGTCGGTGAGCTCTGGCGGGCACGCAAGCGGGAATGTTGTTGCGGCGAGTTCAGCAAGCCCGGCAATATCGTCGAGTGTGGCGGTGCGGGGCTGCATTATCGACCGGTGACAATGTCGGCGATGCGCGCGATCGGGCTCGTACGTTTGCGTCCCTTAAATTCACTATCGTCGGCCACACCGTATGCAGCGTAGAGCCCTGTCGTTGCCAGCCATCGCAGGGGTTCTGGTTCCCATTTGCGCACCGTGTGGTTCACCCACGGCAGCCCCGTGATTTCGGTTTGGTTGCCGAGAATCAGGTCAGTGAGGGTACGTCCGGCAAGGTTCGTCGTGGTGACCCCGGTGCCGACATAGCCGCCCGCCCAGGCAAGCCCGGTTTCCCGGTTCAGGCCGACCGTTGCAGCCCAATCGCGTGGCACCCCGAGCACACCCGACCACAGGTGATCAATTTCAGCGTCTGCCGTGACCGGGAAGAAACGCCGCATCAAATTGCCCAGCGTTTTCGCGGTGATCTCTTGAGTCGTGCCGTCATTGTCGGTTTGTGACCCGTACCGGTACGGCACGCCGCGACCACCGAACGCTATTCGGTCGTCGGCAGTGCGCTGCGCATACATATAGACGTGTGCGAAGTCACCGAGCACTTCACCGCGGCTCCAGTTCAGTTCGTCCCACACGTCCTGACCGAGCGGTTCGGTCGCGATCAGCGAGGAATTCATCGGCAACCATAGGCGTTTCAAACCCTTCAGATTTGCGGTGAAGCCTTCGGTTGCACGCACCACGAAATCTGCTGACACCGTGCCGTGTGTGGTGCGTATTTTATGTGGCGTGATTTCGACGGCTCGCGTGCGTTCGTAGAGTTCAACTCCGAGCCCCTCGACCACGTCGGCAAGCCCTGAGGCAAGTTTCGCGGGCTGAATACGGGCAGCGTGTGGATGCCACACTGCCGCGCGGGTGCCTGCGACACGAATCTGTTCAACTGCGGCATCCGCGTCGAACAGGTCGAGATCGGTGTAACGAAAGCCGTGTTCTGATTCAGCGAATGCGCGCAGGCGTTTTTCTTGCGCAGGAGTATAGGCGACAGTAAATTCGCCACCTTTTTTGATATCGGCGTTAATGCTGTGTGTTTCGGTGACGCGAATCACTTCGTCAACGGTTTCGTTCATCGCACGTTGAAAACGTTCTGCCGCGTCTTTGCCATGTGAGGCAACGTATTGTTCACGTCCGCCAGTGACCGCATTCGTGAGCCAGCCGCCGTTTCGGCCAGAAGCACCATACCCGGCAAACTTTTGCTCAATGATCGCAATACGCAGGCTGGGCTTTGCCTGCTTCAAATAGTAGGCGGTCCACAGACCCGTGTAGCCCGCACCAACAATCGCGACATCAACGGTCATGTTTCCCGGCAGTTCTGGCCGCCGTTTCGGCTCACCAACTTCGTGCCACCAGTGCGAAACATGACCATTCAACATGCGCGTGTACTCCTTTGACATTCGCTCGTAACGTCATCAGTTTAACGCTCTCTGCTGGATCAAAAATGGGCGATCCACACCTCTTCCAAGCGCTTAGTGCTAGCGTAAATTTTATCGAAGGAGGACTGATGAGCAGCGCGGACTCACTTCAGCAAGAAGCCGTGGCGTGGATCGAACAGGATCCTGACCCAGAAACTCGTGATGAACTCACCGACTTGGTTCGGCGAGCAAAGACTGATGAGGATGCCCTAGCCGAGCTCACTGACCGTTTCGCAGGCCAGCTGAAATTTGGCACCGCGGGTCTTCGTGCAGAGCTCGGCGCTGGCCCCAATCGCATGAATCGCGTGGTTGTGGCACACACCAGCCTAGGTTTTGCCTCGTTCCTGCTGGGGCGTGCAGGTCAGCAGGGGCGCGAACCACAGCCCAGTGTCGTGATCGGGTTCGATGCACGCAAAAACTCTGACGTGTTTGCACGCGACGCTGCCCAGATTTTTCAGGCGGCCGGTGTGCGGGCTGTGCTGCTGCCCGGCCCCGTGCCAACCCCGGTGACGGCGTTCGCGGTGCGGCACTATGGAGTGTCGGCTGGAGTCATGGTGACGGCAAGCCATAACCCGCCGCGTGACAATGGTTACAAGGTGTATTTGGGTGACGCTGATGCCGGCTCGCAGATCATTCCACCCGTTGACGCAGAGATCGCTGAGGCCATCGCCGACGCCGCTTCAATTCCGTATGCTGAGATTGCCCGCTCACAAGCTTTCGCCCAGGCCGACCAAACCGTGGTGGCCGCATATATTGCCCAAACCGCGGCCCAGGTACGCAGCACCACAGGTAACAGTGCGGAAACGAAGAATGACCTGCGCATCGCGTATACGGCAATGCACGGGGTCGGGTCGCAGATTGCACAACAGGTGTATGCGGCGGCAGGTTTGCCAGATGTGACGGTCGTTCCTGAACAGGATGTTCCCGATGGGGACTTTCCGACGGTTACCTTCCCCAACCCGGAAGAACCAGGCGCACTCGATCTCGCATTCCGTACCGCAACTGGTATTGACGCTGAACTGGTGATCGCACACGACCCTGACGCAGATCGGCTCGCGGTTGCGCTACCGGGTGAGGCGGGGTACACCGCGCTGACGGGCAACCAGTTAGGGCTCGTGTTGGGCTGGCGTATGGCCGAGCGTGCACAATCTGAAGGCAAGACCGGAGCGCTCGCGTGCACGATCGTGTCATCACCGGCGGTGGGTGAAGTCGCGAAACATTTCGGGTTTGATTATCGAGAAACGCTGTCCGGATTCAAATGGGTGTCACGGGTGCCGGGCCTCATTTTTGGGTTCGAAGAAGCTCTCGGGTATCTCGTGCACCCCGACGTCGTGCACGACAAAGACGGTATTTCTGCGAGCGCTGAAATTATTGCACTCGCGTGCGAGCTCAAACACGAGGGAAAAACCCTGTGGGATTTGCTTGATGAGATCAGTGCCACGTGTGGATCCTTCGCCAGCGGTCAAGTGACAGTACGGCTCGAGAGTCGGCAACTGGTTGAAGAACTATCAGAGCGTTTGCGTCAACATCCTCCCGCGCAGTTGGGCGGGGTGCGCGTGACGACGGTCACTGATCTGCGCGAGCCCGGCAACGCTGAGGTTCCCGCGAACGTGTTGCGGTTCGATCTGGAGGACGGTTCTCGGCTCATGATCCGCCCAAGCGGCACCGAACCGAAACTGAAGCTGTATCTTGATTCGCATGCTTCCTCCGGAGGCGGAGCGACTGAACAGAAAGCTGCTGCAGAGGCGGCACTCGAAAGACTCACTCAGGCAACACACGCGTATTTGAGTGAGCACGGAGTCTAATCGGTGGTCACTGACAGTTTTGTTCCACACCGGTTTCGTGTACACGATGCGAAACAGTGGATTCACACTCCCACTGCGGGGGACGACAAGTACCGACGCGGTGTTGTGGGGGTGCGCACCGGTTCAAACGAATACCCCGGTGCGGCGGTGTTGGGAGTGAGCGCCGCCTGGTTCGCGGGTGCCGGCATGGTGCGCTATCAGGCCATCACCAGCGGTGAAGATTCTGCGCACGGGCTCCCCACACCGGCTGCTGCAGTGCTTGCAGCTCGACCCGAAACGGTGTTTGGTGCGGGTCATTCTGACGCCTGGGTCATCGGTTCGGGCTCTGGGGAGCGCACCTTCACCGAAACCCAATCGCTCGAGCATCTTCTCGGTGAGCCGGCCCCGGTGGTGCTCGACGCGGGTGGGCTCGACCTGGCACGTGAGGCCACTGCTCCGCTCATTTTGACCCCGCACTGGGGAGAATTTCGCAAACTCTGGCAGCAGGCCGGGTTCTCGAAATGGCCGAGTGATGAAGACCCGAACCTTGCAACCCGCGGCACCGGCGCGCTCAGATTGGCCCACAAATATGACGCGGTCATTTTACTGAAGGGCTCAGAAACCGTGGTCGCGTCACCGACCGGTGAGCTGTGGGTGGTGGGTCCAAATTCACCGTTCTTAGCGAGCGCTGGCACAGGTGACGTGCTGGCGGGTTTGCTTGGCTCACTGCTTGCGACCGCGGTGAAGCATCGCAGCAGCATCACTTCAGCCGAATACGCTGAAATCGCTGCAACTGCGGCGCTCGTGCACTCGCGTGCAGCTGAAATCGCCAGCGGTGCTCAACACACGGATGGTATGGGCAGCTCGGCACCGCACACGATTACCGCATTGCAGGTGGCTGCAGCGATTCCGTACGCGCTCGCAGGGCTTAGCTCGCGGTAGTCTCTTTCCACACGACTTTTTGTTCGCCCGCGCGGATTGCGGTTCGGATTCTATTTTCTGCTGGCGGAATCGGGCAGCTATAAAAATCACTGAACCCACAGGGCGGAATAATCGCATGGTTGAAATCCAGTTCAACAGCGGTTGATCCGTCTTCCGGCGGCGCGAACCGTAGAAACCGCCCGGGTGCGTACGACTCAGCACCGGTGGTGCCGTCAGCAAAAACAAGCACCAGGTATCCGCCATCGGCAAACGCGGTGAATTCGTATGATTCGCCATCGATCTGCGCGCGAACCACGCCCGGCACAGATTTCGTGTGGCCGGTGTCAGTCGAGCGTGAGAATTCCCACGGGATTTGCGCAGTCGATTCAAAACTATCGAGCTGTGCGCGAATGACAAGGTCCGGGTGGTACTCGTAGCGTGCAATGTCAGCAAAACTTCGCAGCTTGTCAGAGCCAGCGTCATAGATGCGCAACTCGTAGTCACTGCCGTCCAGACTGAACACATCGACGGTGCGCTGCCCAGCTTGCAGCAGCGGGTACCCCGACGCGCCCAAACGGTCAACAAATACATGATCGGTCACACTCAAAGACTCACCGTCCCTTGTGAGCAACCGCAGACCGTCACCCGTCGGCCGAACATGCACACCAGCTTCATCCTCGTCACGCCACACCTCGGCGGGAAGCCCACGGACTGTTTCGGCTGACGAACCCACGGGCTGAAAATCGACGAGTGCGAGATTTCCCACCCGCGAAGTCACATATTGACGGCGTTCGTCCGCCCACTTTAGCAAGGCTTCTCGACGGTTGTGCGCGACGGTATCTTGGTGTGTCTCATCGTGTGCTGCGGCCATAATGCTCCATCCTATGCTGGGATTCCTCCTGCGCGGATCCACGCTGTCACAACCTGTCATCTATTAGCTAAATGAATACCACCTATGAGAATATTGAAGGTGGTCTGTAGTTCACCAGACACGACATCAGCACGATTTTTCGGGGGAATCTCACACCATGACACAAGTCACCAGTCCAGACGATCAGTTGTCGATCGGCAAAGACGACTATGCGCTTGTACGAGTTCCGCAGTCAGCACGGTACTCCTGGTACACCGTGGCAGTCCAACGATTCGGTCAACTTTCTGCGCTGGGGAACTTCTTCCTCGCCGCGATGATCGGCATGGGTATGGGGTTCTGGAACGCCATTCTCGCGATCACAATCGGCTCAGTGCTGCTTGAAGCTGTCACAATCTTCCTCGGCATAGCTGGCATGCGTGAGGGCCTGTCGACATCGGTGCTTGCACGCTGGTCGGGTTTTGGTAAGAAAGGGTCCGCGCTCGTCGGGGTAGCCATGGCGGTGAGTCTCACCGGCTGGTTTGCAGTCCAAAACGAAGTGTTCGCAAACGGGCTCTTCTCTATCGTCCCGCAGGTCCCCGTCTGGGCGTGGTGCTTGGTCGGCGGTGCGCTGGTCACCCTGATCACCGCCCGAGGCTTCAACTTCATGAAGTGGGTCGCGTACATCACAGTGCCGGCCTTCTTAATCGTCACGGTGTATGCATTCTTCGCTGAGGTGTCGAAACACTCTCTCAGCGCTCTCGTGTCGTCGCCCCCACCGGGCACCCCAATCACACTCGCGGTCGGCACCACGATTGTGGCGGGTGGCTTCATTGTTGGTGCCATCTTCACTCCCGATATGGCGCGTTTTAACCGCAACCGTAAAGACGTGGTGCTGCAGACCGTTATTGGGGTCACGCTGGGTGAATACGTGGTTGGTGTCATTGGGGTATTGCTCGGTCACGCGGTCAAAGTGGCAACCGAAGACAGCGCTGGGCAAATCGTTGAAATCATTCAGTCATCTTCGGGCGTGCTTGGCGTGCTTGTGCTTGTCGCCTCGATTTTGAAAGTGAATGATTGGAACCTGTACCCATCATCACTCGGCATTGTGAACGCAACACAGGTGTTCTTCGGTAAGCGTGTCAACCGCGCAACCGTCGCACTCGTCCTCGGTGTCGCGGGTTCAATCTTGTCGGCATTTGGATTCGCGAACCAGTTTGAAGGGTTCCTCACCGAGCTCGGCATTCTCTTCCCACCGATCGCGTCAATTATTATCGCCGACTATTTCGTACTCAAGACCTGGCGCAAAGAGCTCGATAGTTCACGCGAACGCGGCGAGCTACCCGACTATGCGCCCAACTGGGTTCCAGCCGGATTGATCGCTTGGGCAGTAGGCTACGTCGTAGGCAAATTTGTCCTCTTTGGCGTGCCGAGCGTGAACGCGTTAATTATTTCTTTCCTGGTGTATCTCATACTCGGAAAACTTGGTCTTGCAGGCAAGAGCGCCGTTCGTAAATAACTGGAAGAAACCTCGAGAGGTGAACCACATATGCATATCGGTATCGATGTGGGAGGAACAAACACTGACGCGGCGCTCGTGAACGGTCGCACGCTCGTCACATCAGCAAAACGTCCCACTTCGGCAGACGTCACACAGGGTGTTCGGGCCGCGCTCGAAGCAGTTCTGACAGCGCTGCCTGCCGGTGAACGCATCGATCTGGTCGCGATTGGGACCACGCATTTCACGAACGCACTGGTGCAGGCACAAGGGCTCGCAAAAACTGCAGCGATTAGGTTAGGCCTGCCCGCAGGAGCCAGTGTCCCACCTTTAACGGGGTGGCCGAAACATCTCACTGACGCAATCGGTGGCCGCAGCTTTATGTGTCACGGCGGTTACGAGTTCGACGGCCGTTCCCTGTCTGACTTCCAACCGGATGAAATAAAACGTGTCGCAGACGAACTTGCCGCCGACGGCACCGAAGCGGTTGCGATTACCTCGATTTTTTCGCCAATGAATGCCGATATTGAGTTACAAGCTGCAGAAATACTGCGCGAACAGCTCCCCCATCTGCGTCTGTCGCTGTCTCACAAGATCGGCCAGATCAGTCTGATCGAACGTGAAAATGCGACGATTATGAACGCTGCATTGTTGCCGGTCGCCGACCGAACCGTCGCAGCTATTGGTCAAGCATTACGCGATTCCGGCATCGATGCGCCATTCTTTCTGTCACAAAACGACGGCACCCTCATGGACCGGGATTTTGTGCGTGACTATCCCGTCGCAACTTTCGCAGCAGGTCCCACGAACTCGATGCGCGGCGCGGCACTCCTTTCGGGGCTCAGCGACTGTGTTGTTGTTGATATTGGTGGCACTACCGCAGATATCGGCGCCGTGGTCGACGGCTTCCCACGCCAGGCCACAACCTCAGTTGATATTGCCGGGGTGCGCACAAACTTCCGCATGCCTGACGTGGTCTCCACCGGTATCGGCGGCGGCAGCATAGTCACACGCGATACCGACGGTGCCATCACTGTTGGTCCCGAGAGTGTCGGCTACCGGCTCAGCACAGAAGGACGCATTTTTGGTGGATCCACTCTCACCGCAACCGACGTCGCCGTCGCATCAGGTGCTGTGAGTATCGGAGATCAGCAACTCGTGGACGATCTCGACCCGGCATTCGTTCGCGAGGCGATCGAGTCGATCGCCTCGCGTATAGGTGCACTCGCCGACTCGATGCGCACCTCAAGTGACGAGGTACCGCTGGTGTTGGTCGGTGGCGGCAGCGTGTTGGTTCCCGGCGAGGTCCCCGGGTTCACGCACGTGGTGCGGCACGAAGATCACGGCGGTGTTGCAAACGCGATTGGTGCGGCAATTGCGCAGGTTGGCGGCCAGGTCGACCGCATGTTTGTGATTGATGATTCTTCACGCGAGGCTGCGCTCGACGAAGCAAAAAACGAAGCCCGGGACCAGGCGATCGCGGCGGGCGCTGACCCTGACACGATAGAGATCACGAACATCGATGAGATTCCGATCTCGTACCTTCCGGGTGGAGTCACCCGTATTCGAGTGAAAGCAGTCGGCGAATTACTGTTGGGAGGCGCGCAATGAACACCGCCAGCATGCAGATCACAGGTGCTCCACTCACCTCAATTCGTGAATCAGACATTGACGACATTGCTCGCGGAGCGGCCGTGCTCGGAGCGGGCGGTGGCGGTGACCCGTACCTCGGGTCGCTCATTGCAAAACACGCACTCCAGTCAAACGGCCCGGTCGAACTGGTTGATCCGCAGCATGTGCCTCATGACGCGCTAGTGCTTCCGGTTGCCATCATGGGGGCACCAACGGTGATTGTTGAACGTCCACCCGCCGGTGACGAACTTCGCCGCGCCGTTGGGGCACTGTCAAAACATTTGGGTCGCGACGTCACGCACATTGCTTTTTTTGAAGCCGGCGGGCTGAACTCCATGACCCCAATCCAAACAGCAGCCGAAACCGGTCTGCCACTTATCGACGGTGACGGTATGGGGCGCGCATTCCCTGAACTTCAGATGGTGTCGTTCGCGCTCGACGGGGTCACCGCGTCTCCTATGGTGCTTGCTGACGATAAAGGCAACACAGTACTGCTCGACACGGTCGACAATGTGTGGGCTGAACGATTGGCACGTGTCAGCACAGTCGAAATGGGGTGCTCTGCGCCTATCGCCCTGTACGCACATTCGGGTGAACAAACCAAGCGTGCGCAGATTCCGAACACGCTCACACTCACACGCGACATTGGCAAGCTGATTCGTGACGCGCGTGCTGAGCATCGCGACCCCGCAACCGCGTTGACTGACGCGATCGGCGGTCGTGTATTGCATCGCGGCAAGGTGAGTGATGTGAGCCGCCGCACCGAAGGAGGGTTCGTGCGCGGCACCTCAGTCATCGCAGGGCACGGTAAAGATGCTGGTGCCACGCTAGAGCTTGACTTTCAGAACGAAAATTTAGTTGCCAGGCGCGATGGCAAGCTCGTGGCGACAGTACCTGATTTGATTTGCGTTCTCGATGCTGACTCCGGCGAACCGATCACCACGGAAGCCCTACGGTATGGCTTCCGTGTGAGCGTCGTTGGGCTGCCGTGTGACCCACGCTGGCGCACTGAGGCTGGTTTGGAACTCGTCGGGCCACGCTATTTCGGGTACGACGTCGACTATGTGCCCGTCGATAACTGAAGCGGTGCAAAGCTAAACTTGGCCATATGAGTCCGTCTCCCGCTGCCCAACTGTTGAAGGGCTTTGGGCTGGTGGTGTACGGACCGTCTGCCGCATACTCGATGGTGTTAGGCGCACTGCTCCCTGTCGTGCCGGTGCTGGCTCACGCATTTTCTGACAGTGTTGCAGTGGCAGCAGTAGCGGTCGCAATGCTCTCGATAGGTGAACTCGTTGGCAGTTTGCCTGCCGGGGCCGTGATTGCTCGCGTCGGCGAGAAACGAACCATGATCTTGTCGGGTCTGATCGGCTTGACCGGAGTCGCAATTATTGCACTTCTGCCCTCGCTCGCGTTCCTGTTCCTCGGTGGGTTTTTGGTTGGGGTTGGCTCGTCTGCATTTCAGCTTGCCCGTCACGCTGTCTTGACGATGTATACCCCGCTGCCGGTGCGTGCACGGGCTATGTCCCTCCTGGGTGGATCAGGACGCCTCGGGTTAAGCGTCGGCCCACTCGCTACAGGGGCGCTCCTTTCACTTACGGCTGCGAACGGTGCGGTGATGATCTTTGTTGCCGCTATTCTGGCCGCAACGATTGCGTTGGTCGGGTTCAGCCCCGAAATTACGGCAAAGCGCGTCCAACGTTCTTTTGATTTCCCTTCGGTGACGGTCAACGCTGAGCACTCTGCCGGTCAGAGTGAGCTACCCGGCCGGACCCCAACGTTTTGGCAGGCAATTCGCGACGGTTTAACGGTGCTCTCAACACTTGGGATGGCAACGCTCACACTGTCACTGTTACGTTCGGGGCGACAGGCCATCATTCCGCTGTGGGGTATTGCGATCGGCAGTGATGCGTCAACGATCGCGTGGGTGGCGGGCATGAGTGGCGCGCTCGACTTTCTGCTCTTTTACGCGAGCGGTCAGTTGATGGATCGCTACGGCAGGCTCGCCGCAGCACTGCCGGGAACAATCGGCCTGTCCGCCGGGTTTTTCGTGCTGTGGTTGAGTGAATTTTTCACCGGCCAGGTTGGGTGGTGGATCGCTGCCGCAGTACTTATGGGGCTCACGAACGGTGCTTCCAGCGGCATTGTGAAAACCCTCGGGTCGGATGTTGCGCCGAAGAACAACCCGGCACCGTTTTTGGGCGCCTGGAATACCCTCGCCGATGTTGGGACTGTGGCCGCACCACTGATCATTTCGGCCTTTACGGCAACGCTCGGTATCGGTGTCGGCGCGCTGGCATTAACTGTGTGTGGCGTCGCTGGCGCGCTTGGTTTGTGGCGGTGGGTGCCGAAGTATGTGCCCCGCGTAAAACGTTAACGTCTTTTCTTTTTTGACGTATACGTGTCCTGGATTCGTGCATAGGGTTCGAGCAGGCTCACATCGATACCGTCTGCCTGGCTCGCATCGATACCGGCTCGAGTGATCGCTCGAATGCGATCAAGTTCGGCTTGGTCTTTATCGGCGAGCTTTGGTGGTAGCCCGAGTGTGGTGTCGGTGCCGCAAACAATCCACGAGGACGTGAACAGCAAAATGCGGCAAATAAAGTTGAACCACAACAGCAGTGCAATTATGACCACGAATGAGGCCAGGAGTGGGTTTTTACTGGCACCGCCGAGCACTGATGTTCCGAGAATCGTCAGTACGAGCAGCGCGAACGCTCCGGGTATGCTGCCGACCCACAGTCGTTTATTTGGTGCGGGTACTTCAGCAAGGTAGCGGTGTATGGCCCACAGCACGAACCAGTAGCTCAAGAACATGAGTCCGTACCGCAGCAGTACACCCGCCCAACCGAACAACCAGTTTTCTGAGCTCAGCCCGAACCACTGCAATACCCCGGTCATGACACTTGATCCGACGACTGTGATACCTGCCGAGAGGACGATTAACACTCCGAATACTGCCGCGAGTGCGAAGTCACGCAGTTTCAGCAGGAGCGGGTTTTTATACGCGATCGTTTCAAGGCCAAACAGGAGTCTGATCGCAGTACGAGTGCTCGTGAACCAGGTGATCACTAACAGCAGCAGCGAGGCACCTGCGATGATACTCGTCCAGCTCAAAGCACTGCCGCCGAGCAGCGTATTCACGTCAACCGCACCGTCGGCACCCAGCAGTCCGGGCACGAGCGTATCGATTTGTTCAACGAGAATTTTCAGCAGTTCGGGACGGTTGCGTAAAAATATGCCGAAGACGCTGAATCCGACCCAGAGCGCCGCGAACACCGCAAACAAGGCTTGGAAGCTCATCCCGGCTGACAGCACGTTGCCGCCGTGGTCACTCATGTGCGTGTTGGCTCGCATGACCCGGCTGCGCTGCAGTTTCTCTATCAGCTGCCCAACTTTGCCGGGCTGTTGATCTTTGGCCACAGACGACTCAGCCCCGTCTGATTTCTTCACAGAACTTTCGTTCTTTGAGGAATCGTTCGACGGGGCTGCAGTCATGCCTCTAGCGTAGCGTCATGCGTGCGCTTCGCGGAGTTATTTCACCTTTCCGCTGCGGATCGCGCTCTTCACCTCGGCAATTGCCTGGGTGACCTGGATGCCACGGGGGCACGCGTCGGTGCAGTTGAAGGTGGTGCGGCAGCGCCACACGCCCTCTTTGTCATTGAGGATGTCGAGGCGAACCTGTGCCTGGTCATCACGTGAGTCAAAGATGAATCGGTGTGCGTTCACGATTGCTGCGGGGCCGAAGTATTGACCGTCAGTCCAGAACACGGGGCATGACGAGGTGCACGCAGCACACAGAATGCACTTGGTGGTGTCATCGAAGCGCTCGCGCTCTTCAATGGTCTGATGGCGTTCTTTCCCTGGTTCTGCGGCAGTGTTTGACTGGAAGAACGGCTGCACGGCACGGTATGCGTCGAAGAACGGTTCCATGTCAACAATGAGGTCTTTTTCTAGCGGAAGTCCTTTAATCGCTTCAACATATACGGGTTTCGTAATGTCGAGGTCTTTAATCAGGGTCTTGCACGCGAGACGGTTTCGGCCGTTGATACGCATGGCGTCTGATCCGCAAATACCGTGGGCACAGCTACGACGGAAGGCAAGTGTGCCGTCCTGGTCCCATTTGATGCTGTGCAGGGCGTCGAGAATACGATCCGTGGGGAACATTTCCACGTCAAAGTCTTCCCAGTACGCATCTTCCCGGTTTTCGGGATTGTAGCGGCGAATCAGCAGCGTCACCGTGAACGGTTTCGGTGCTTCTTCTGGGGTTACTTCGGCGTCGTCCTGAGTGGGCGCCTCGACAGTCGCAGTGCTCATGTCTAGTACTTCCTCTCCATCGGCTCGTAGCGTGTCATCACCACGGGCTTCCAATCAAGCTTGATGTGGTCTTCTGGGTCCGCTGAGTGCGGGTCTCCCACGAGGTACGCCATCGTATGCTTCATGTATTTTTCGTCGTTACGATCTGGGTAGTCGTCACGCATGTGGCCGCCACGGCTTTCCTTACGGTTTCGCGCAGCGTACGTCAACACTTCTGCAAGGTCGAGCAGGAAGCCGAGCTCGATGCCTTCCAGCAAGTCGGTGTTAAAGCGTTTGCCGTGGTCGTGAATCGCAATGTTCTGGTATCGCAGACGCAGGTCGTGAATCACTTTCAGCACGTTGGTCAGCGACTCTTCGGTGCGGAACACCTGCGCGCCACGGTCCATCGTTTCTTGCAGTTCGCGGCGAATGCCGGCAACGCTTTCGTTGCCCTTCGTGTCGCGCAGCATGGCAACCAGTTCGCGAATCTCCTTGGTGGGATCTTCGGGAAGGTCAATAAAGTCTGCAGTCTTCACGAAGTCCGCAGCATTGTTGCCTGCGCGCTTTCCGAACACGTTAATGTCGAGCAGCGAGTTGGTGCCGAGACGGTTCGATCCGTGCACGGAGACACAGGCGCACTCGCCAGCGGCGTACAGGCCCGGAACGATGTTTTCGTTGTCTTGCAGCACTTCTGCGTTGTTGTTGGTGGGGATTCCACCCATTGCATAGTGCGCGGTCGGGAACACGGGCACCGGTTCGGTGACCGGGTCGACACCCAGGTAGGTGCGTGCGAACTCAGTAATATCGGGCAGCTTCGTTTCAAGCACTTCGGCGCCCAAGTGGGTGCAGTCCAGATAGACGTAGTCTTTGTTGGGGCCAGCGCCACGACCATCAAGCACCTCTTGCACCATTGAGCGCGCAACAATGTCACGCGGTGCGAGGTCTTTAATCGTGGGTGCGTAGCGTTCCATGAAGCGTTCACCGGATGCGTTACGCAAGATCGCGCCTTCACCGCGCGCGCCTTCGGTCAGCAGAATACCGAGGCCCGCGAGACCGGTCGGGTGGAACTGGTAGAACTCCATGTCTTCCAGGGGCAGTCCTTTGCGCCAAATGATGCCAACACCGTCGCCGGTGAGGGTGTGCGCGTTTGACGTGGTTTTGAAGATCTTGCCGAAACCACCGGTTGCAAAAATCACTGATTTTGCTTGGAAGACGTGCAATTCACCGGTTGCGAGCTCGTAGGAGACGACACCTGCGACGCGTTTGTTCCCGTTTTCGTCTTCGCCCATGGCGAGGTCGAGTGCATAGAACTCGTTGAAGAAGTTCACTTCGTTCTTAACGCAGTTCTGGTACAGGGTTTGCAGAATCATGTGACCGGTACGGTCGGCGGCATAGCATGCGCGGCGCACGGGCGATTTGCCGTGTTCGCGAGTGTGGCCACCGAAACGGCGCTGGTCAATGTTGCCTTCGGGTGTGCGGTTAAACGGCAGACCCATGTTTTCCAGGTCGATTACCGCATCAATAGCTTCTTTCGCAAGAATCTCGGCAGCGTCTTGGTCGACGAGGTAGTCGCCACCTTTCACAGTGTCGAAGGTGTGCCATTCCCAGTTGTCTTCTTCGACGTTGGCAAGAGCGGCAGCCATTCCGCCCTGTGCGGCACCGGTGTGCGAGCGGGTCGGGTACAGCTTGGTGATGACCGCGGTGCGGGCTTTCGGCGCAGCTTCAATTGCTGCACGCATGCCGGCGCCACCGGCACCAATGATCACAACATCGTATTTGTGATAGGTCACGCCGTCTTTTACGACGATCTCTTCATCAGCTTGTGTAGTGCTGTTCAACAGTCAATTCTCCTTGTTGTGATGCTGCGTTTAGAGATTTGCGCAGAACGAAGCGACGAGCTCAGGATCAGCGCCTTCTGGGCAGGGGTCAAAGGTCCAGGTGACGAGCGTACCCAGCAGAATAAGCAGCGCTGCCGCCAAGAAGATCGCAATCTTCAAAAACTTCGCGGCTCCTGCTTTGCTGACGTAGTCGTTGACGATGGTGCGCATACCGTTCGAGCCGTGAATCAGCGCGAGCCACAGCATGAGGGTGTCCCACACTTGCCAGAACGGGTTTGCGAGTTTACCGCCCACGAAACCGAAGTCGAGCGCGTGAATACCGTCGCCGACCATCAGGTTGGTGAACAGGTGACCGAAGATCAAGATCACCAAGAGCACGCCTGAAGCGCGCATAAAAATCCAACCGTATTTTTCCCAGTTGGTGCCTTTGCCTTCGCGATAGAAGGGAGTGTCTACTACTGCATTGCTGGTCATGGTGTGCTCCCTCCTTAGTGACCGAAGACGTTCATCAGGTGACGTGGCGTGAAGCCAATCATCAAGATGACCCACAGGACGATAACGATCCAGAACATGGCGCGCTGGTATTTAACGCCCTTGCTCCAGTAATCGATGAGAATAATGCGCAGGCCGTTCAATGCGTGGAAGGCGACCGCTCCCACAAGCGCGACCTCACCAATTCCCATGACCGGGTTCTTGTACGTGCCGATTACAGCGTTGTAAGCCTCAGGGCTGACACGAATTAGTGCAGTGTCGAGGACGTGCACCAACAAGAAGAAGTAGATAGCGACACCGGTAATACGGTGGAGCACCCAGGACCACATACCTTCGTTGCCACGATATAGGGTGCCACCGACCTTCACGCGTTTGCGCTTAGCCGGTTCTGCTTGAGCCGTTTGGGCTGACACGAACGTCCTCCTCAGAGTTCTTTTTAGGCAAAAAGCCTCTATCACTCGCGTCTCAGTCGGAAAGTTACGCTGGCTGAGAATAAGCTGCGACTTCCATTATTGCACCTTTCTCGCTCAGGCCGGAACACGGCACGTGTTTGTGGAATTGCTAGGGTGTGCCTCATGAACCTTTCCGACTCGCAGCGTCATTCTCAGGGCGCGGTGAACCCGCATTTCTGGGGAATCATCCCGGCTGGCGGCGTTGGGTCACGCCTGTGGCCCGTGTCGCGCGCGAATGCTCCGAAGTTTCTGCTTGACCTGACGGGCAGTGGTCGTTCCCTGTTGGAAAGCACGTGGGCACGGCTTGAGACTGTGGTACCGAAAGACCAAATCATGGTGGTCACCGGCGCGACGCATCGTGATTCAATCACCGAGCAGTTGCAAGATCTTATTGCCGAGAATCTGGTCACCGAAAGCGAACCAAAAGACTCATCGGCTGCAATCGGACTGGCGGCTGCGCTGATTGAACGTCGCGACCCTGACGCAATTGTGGGCTCCTTCGCGGCAGATCACGTGATTCGGGGGCAGCTCCTGTTCGAACGAGCCGTCAACACAGCGGTCCGTGCGGCCGAGCAGGGGTCGATTGTGACCATCGGAATCCACCCCACGCACCCCGCCACCGGCTTTGGCTACATTAAGGCCGGCAAGCCACGCACCGATATTGCACCGTTTGACGTGTACGGGGTGCGGAAGTTTGTTGAAAAACCCAGCAAACAGACCGCAAAGAAATATATTAACCGCGGCGACACCCTGTGGAACGCCGGTATGTTTATTGCTCGAGCTGATGTGCTGCTGCAACAGATGGCCGTATCGGCACCCGAACTGGTTGCAGGGCTACGTGAAATTGCAGCGGCCTGGGACTCCCCCGACGCCGCCGCAGTGCGTGAACGTATTTGGCCGACCCTGCCGAAGATCGCAGTTGATTACACCGTGGCAGAACCGGCAGCTGCCGCGGACAATATGGTCTGTGTGGCCGCGCACTTCGAGTGGGACGATGTCGGCGATTTCGCGAGCGTCGCAAATCTTTTGACGCGCGGGCGCTGGAATGACCTTGCGGTGCTCGGCGATGATGATGCTCAAGTATTGGCTGAGGGATCGAGCGGCATTGTGGTCGCGAACCAACCACGCCTGGTCACCATTGTGGGAATGAAAGACGTGGTGGTGGTTGACACTGAAGACGCGCTCCTGGTGACCGACAAAGATCACGCGCAGGATGTCAAGAAACTCGTGGGACGGATCCGCCAGCAGGGGGACGCGGGAGTTTTGTAAATTTGTGAGATTTTGGTGTGGTGTTAAGGGTTGAGTGCCACACTGAAGACATGTCTGAAAACACAGTCCCAGAAATTACTCTCAACGACGGCCAGAAGATTCCTCAGCTTGGCTTCGGGGTATTCATGGTCGATCCTGATGAAACCGAACGCATTGTGACCGATGCGCTCGAGGCAGGCTATCGCCACATCGACACCGCCGCTATTTACGGCAACGAAGACGGTGTGGGCCGAGCAATCGCAAAGTCAGGTATTGATCGTGATGAACTGTTTGTGACCACGAAGCTGTGGAATGACCGTCACCGTGACGCAAAGAACGCGCTTGAGGAGTCGCTTGAGAAGCTCGGACTGGCAGAAGTGAATATGTACCTGATTCACTGGCCAGCACCGAAAACCGGTGATTTTTTGACCGCGTGGCGCACTCTTGAAGAGCTTCGTGAAGCTGGGCTCACCCGATCTATCGGGGTGTCAAACTTCCTGCCGCAGCATATTGAAGAGCTTGTGAAGCACGCGGACGTGCCTCCTGTGGTGGACCAGATCGAGCTTCACCCGGCCTATCAGCAGCGTGATGTCACTGACGTGGCGCGAGATATCGGTATCGAAATTGAGGCGTGGGGTCCGCTCGGGCAGGGCAAATACGATCTCTTCAGTGAAGCACCGGTGGCTGCTGCCGCGAAAGCACACAATGTGACCCCTGCTCAGGCCGTGCTGCGTTGGCACTTACAGCTGGGCAACATTGTCTTCCCGAAGTCGAACAGCGCTGAACGGATGCGTGAAAACTTCGACCTGTTTGGGTTTGAACTCACTGACAACGAGGTTGCGGCGATCTCGGCACTTGACCGTGGTCAGCGGGGCGGGCCGCATCCGCTTGATGTTGACTAGGGGTCTCACCTGAAGTTGTGACGCGATAACGCGCAAACGCCCGGCCTGCTGAGAAAGCAGTGCCGGGCGTTTGCGGTTGTGATGGGGCCCTGAAAACGGGCGGATCACAGTTGCTTAGAGACCCGAATATGCGTGCAGGCCTTTAAAGTACACGTTCACGATCGTGAAGTTAAAGATCACGGCAGAGTAGGCGATGATCGACAGCCAGGCCGACCGGGTGCCGCGCCAGCCGCGGGTTGCACGCGCGTGAATAAAGCCGGCGTACAGCACCCAGATCACGAAGGTCCAGACTTCTTTCGTGTCCCAACCCCAGTACCGGCTCCAGGCGCGTTCCGCCCAAATGGAGCCCGCGATCAGAGTGAAGGTCCAGAATACGAAACCGATAATTGCGACCCGATACGAGAGGTCTTCGAGTCGTAACGCCGACGGAATGCCGCGCAAGAATTTCATCTTGCTGGTCCCGCCCTCTTTTTCGAGACGTTCACGCCGCGCCTGCAGTAACTGCAGTACGGAGAGCCCGAACGACAGCGTGAGGAAGCCTGTGGCAAGCACTGCTACCAGAATATGGATCACGAGCCAGTACGAATCGAGTGCGGGCTGCAGCGGCACAATCGGCACGTAATAGTTCATTTTTGAGATGCCCAAAAAGAGCACTGCCATACCGGTGATGAGCGTGCCGAGGAATCTCAGGTCGACAAAGAACTGTGCCACGATGAAAACGAGCACGATCGCGAGCGTCGCGGTGAGCGCAAACTCGTACATGTTTGCCCACGGGACACGGCCCGCTTCAATTCCGTGCAGAATGTCAGACCCGAGATGCAGGAGCCAGCCGAGCACCGTGAGAGAGAACCCGACCCGCAGTGACCGGGAGCGTTTTCCGCCAACCTGCGCAAAGTCACTGCTTCGGTTTGCAAGATCGATTGCATAAAACACGAAGGCAAGTGAATACACGATCATTGCCGAATAAAGCAGCAGAACTGAGACGTCTTCAAGAGTATTGAGCACGGTAGTTCATCTTACGTTGTCTTGCTGAAAACTACTTTCCGGTTCGGAAGCGCGCCCACCATCACCGCGAGGAGCGCCACGACGGCGCCAATAATGACCGAAACGGTGACGGCTTCGCCAAGCGGCAGACCGAGTTCAATCAGTACTGAGCCGACGAGTTGTCCCGCCACATTCGCCATACTGAACATGAGCACGCCCACGACATGCACCAGCAGCGCCTGCATCGCGATGAACAGGCAACCCAGGCCGCCGGCAACATACCAAACCGGGTTTACGGGCCAGCCGGTCGGCCACCCGTTCACGATGATTGAAATGATCGCGAAGATTGCGAGGAACGCGGTCCCAACCGCGAAGTTCACGAATGTCGCCGCGATCGCGCTTCGCGCAACCGATCTGACGAGCCCATTAAAGGCGGCCTGGCCGGACATGCCAATACCTGCCGCGAATGGCAATACAATCATCAACAGTGTGGATCCACTCAGCGTGGACCCGCTCGCTTCAATCACGACCGCAACAATTGCGAGCCCGGTGCCGAGCACTCGCCCAAGGGTGGCGCCGATCTTTCCTGCCGGGCCGACTCCGATCAGGTCCATGACAAGTCCACCGAGGACTTGCCCCGCAACAATACCGACTGTGAATACGGCAAGTCCCAGCACGCCAGCCGCGATGCTTTGAGTCAGCACGAAAAACGCCCCGAAGAACCCTCCGGTGAGGGCCCACCAGGGAAACTTCCCGGCTCGAGTTTCGGCCACAACTGTGGTCAGTCCCGCGCGTGAGCGTTTCGAACAGGCCAAAATGACGGTCAGAATAATGAGTCCGAAGCCGAACGAGATGACGGCGGCGACGTACCCATCGTGAATGTGGCGAGCGAGCCCTGCGGTGATGCGGCTTTGTATCGCGACGAGCGCGCCGACGAGACAGCACACTGTCAGTGCGAGGGCCTGTCTTGTTCGACTGTGTGAAACAGGTGGGGCGGTTGAGACCGTGTTGGTAATTGTCACTGTGGCAGCCTACCCCGCATGCTGGGGGCGACTCACCCGGGACGCGCAGATTTAGACGAACGCTCCGGTGCCGGTAATGTCGCGCCCGACCAGAAGCGCCTGCACACTTTCGGTGCCTTCGTAGGTGTGAAGTGCTTCAAGATCTGCGGCATGGCGAATCACATGGTGTTCGAGCAGGATGCCGTTTCCGCCGAGCATGTCGCGCGCAGTTGAGGCGATACGGCGTGCGGAACGAGTCGCAGTGTATTTACCCAGTGACGCTTGTGCTTGGGTGAGTTCGCCTGCGGCGTCGAGCGTGGCGAGCTGTTTGCAGTACAACTGCAGTCCGGTCAGGTCAGACAGCATTTCAGTGAGACGTTCTTGCACGAGCTGGAATTTCACGAGCGGTTTGCCAAACTGGATGCGTTCTTGAGCGTAGGTGAGCGCCGCTTCAAATACGGCTGTTGCGTGGCCGAGCGCCGCCCAGGCGACCCCAACTCGGGTGGCGAAGAGCACCGCCGACACGTCTTTAAAGTTTTTCAGGCGTGGCAGCAGGTTGTCTTTCGGCACGCGCACATTCGTGAACGTGATTTCAGCTTGATGGATCGCACGCAGCGCCACTTTGCCGGTGATCACAGTGGCTTCGTACCCCGGTGTGTCTTGCGGAACGAGCACCCCACGAACATCGCCAGCTTCGTCGCGGCAGAACACCACGGTGATGCCACCTGACGCACCGTTGCCGATCCACTTTTTCTCTCCGTTGAGAACAATTTCGTCACCGTCGATACGCATCGAGGTTTCGAGACTGGTGGAGTCTGACCCGTGTGTGGGTTCGGTGAGCGCGAAACTCCCCAGTTCTTCACCGGTGGCCATCGCGGGGATGTGGCGTGCTTGTTGTTCGTCACTGCCAAACATGGCGATAGTGCGCATGGCAAGCCCACCTTGGACGCCCAGAATGGTGCCGAGGGAGCCATCGACGCGGTGCAGTTCCATGGCGACGAGGCCTGCTGCGAGTGGACTGAGTTTCGGGAGGTATTCGCTATCGATGCCGTCCGCATACAGGCCCGCTTCACCGAGCGCAGTCACCCAGTTCATGGGGTAGGCGGCGCTCTCCCACGCTTGCTCTGCTTCTGTCAGCAGTGGCTGACCTACGTCGCGTGCTTTCTGCCACCAGGCGCGGTCAGCTTCGGGCACGTCTTGAAAAACATTGAAGTAGTCAAAATCGAGCGGTTCGTCCAGGTTGTAGCTGGTCATCAACTGCTGCCCTTCATAGTGTCACTGCGATGTGATGCGTCAGATGGTGTGGAGCCACCTACGAGACTCGAACTCGTAACCTTTGCTTTACAAGAGCACTGCGCTACCGATTGCGCCAAGGTGGCCGGCGGTGATGCACGACGTACGTGCATCACCGAAAAGCTTACCGTGTCAGGTCAGCTCTGAAAAATCTGTGACCTATTCGCTGTCAGCTGTGTCGTCTTCTGCTTCGTCTGCGTCGAGATTCTGCAGCTGTTTGAGAATATATGCTTCAAGGTCGCCGTCTTCTTGTGAGTTCCACTGCTGACCGTTGACCAACACGAGCGGTGCTGATACGAGGCGCTGTGGTTCCCCTTCGGGCTGCATTTCACCGGTCTGTGGGTTTGCGAGCAGCTGTGCGCCGGGTGCAAGCCCGAGCACTCCCTGTTCGATGGCCTGCTTGGTGTTGCCCTGGAAGAACGGAATGAAGCGTTTGTCGCGAACACAGCTGGTGAATTCGCTGGTTTTTTCTACGCCTGCTTCAACTGCCGCGTCGACGAGTTCTTGATCGGTGAGGCCGCTGGTGCCTTCCTGGGGTTGAACGCCTGGTTCGAAGAGGTGGGTGTGGAAAGCGTACGCTTTTTCTGGCTGCTGTTCGACCACACAGCCGAATGCGTTGCTGGCGCGTGACGAGTATTTCGAGCCAGCTGATTGCGCGTCAAGAAACGTGATCGGGTAGACCTCGAGGCTGATATCGCCAGATCCGGTGTACTGTTCAAGCATGTCGCCGTACTGCTGTTCGAAACTGCCGCATGCGGGGCACATGTAGTCCGAGAATACCTCGACACGCAACGGCTTCTGATCGAAGACCGCATCTGCTTCGACACGCTTCTCACCGCTTTCAAGCGCTGGCGTGTCTTGCACCTGCAGGTCCTGCTCGAATACGACTCCACCTGAGGCCATGTTTGCTGGGCCAGGGCCGGCAGGCTTGAGCGCATTCGCGATGACGAGGCCTACGACGACAACAATTGCGAGTACGCCGAGCACAATACCGCCCTGCAGCAGCAGCCGGTTACGTTTTTCGCGTGCGCGTTCCTTTTCGCGTGCTTGGCGTGCCTTTTCACGGGCCTGTTGCCGGCGCTCATTCTTGGTGAGTCGCCCCTGGTCGTTGCCGGCCATGCGTGTTGGTTCCTTTCAAGTGGTTTCCACCTGTGGGTGGATCTCATCGTTTCGCTCAAACGAACGACGTGTGCAGTTTGGTTCGTCTTACTTCTTGTTCACTGACTGGCCAAATGCGCCGGTCTGTTTGGGTCCGTTTGCGGCTTTCTCGGCGCGCTGACGGTCCGCCGTCTGAGCTTGCGCGTGTTCCTGTGCGCTCTTCTTCTTTTTCGGGCTGCCTTTTTGGGCGTTGCCTTTTTTCGTGTTCTTGCCGCCGGTTTTATTCCGACCAGCGGTCTTCACTTCAGTGTTGCCGTCTTCGCTGGGCGCACTGTAGCTGAGTTGTGTGACGTCGGGGCCGTCTTGCTCGTCGAGGCCGCCACCTTCGAGTTCAACCGGCGCGTCTTTATCTGCGGGGCGGCGTACTTCAACCTGCAGGTTGTACAACAGACCGAGTGCTTCTTCTTTAATCTGTCCCATCATGCCCTGGAACAGGGTGAAGCCTTCACGCTGATATTCCACGAGTGGGTCACGCTGAGCCATCGCGCGCAGACCAATACCTTCTTTCAGGTATTCCATCTCGTACAGGTGGTCTCGCCAGTGACGATCGATCGTTGAGAGCACGACGCGACGTTCAAGTTCACGCATGGCTTCTTCACCGAGTTCGCTTTCGCGTTTCTCGTAGGCCACGAGTGAGTCTGAAATGAGTTCACGTTCGAGGAATTCGTGACCGTTGCGTCCCAGGTCGCCGCCAGCTTCTTCAAGCACTTCTTCGACGGTGATACCCACCGGGTAGATCTGTTTGAGGTCTTTCCACATCGCGTCAAGGTCAAAACCGTCAGTGGTGACGTGTGAGCTAATAATCGCGTCGAACACGTCTGAACGGAACTGTTTAACACGTGATTCAATGTCTTCGCCGTCGAGAATCTGTTCACGGTCCGCGTAGATCGCGTGACGTTGACGGTTTAGCACATCGTCATATTTGAGCACGTTCTTACGCATTTCAGCGTTGCGTGCTTCCACCTGGCTTTGTGCGCTTTGGATTGCACGAGTCACCATCTTGTTTTCAATAACGGTGTCGTCAGGAATCCCGGGCCGGTTCATGAGTGCCTGCGCGGCGCCTGAGCCGAACAGTCGCATGAGGTGGTCCGTGAGTGAGAGGTAGAAGCGGCTCTCGCCGGGGTCACCCTGACGTCCTGAACGACCGCGCAGCTGGTTGTCGATGCGTCGTGATTCGTGACGTTCGGTGCCGAGCACGTAGAGGCCGCCCGCTTCGGTCACTTTTTCGGCTTCTTCAGCGACGGTGGCTTTCACGGCCTCGAACACTTCGTCCCAGGCTGCTTCGTACTCTTCGGGATTGTCTTCGGTTGACAGTCCGCGAGCGCTCATTTCTTGAACGGTGAGGAACTCAGCGTTACCGCCGAGCATAATGTCAGTACCGCGGCCAGCCATATTGGTTGCAACGGTGACCGCCTTGAATCGACCCGCCTGAGCAATGATCGCAGCTTCACGTGCGTGGTTCTTTGCGTTCAGCACTTCGTGACGCACACCTTTTTTCGCGAGTAGACGCGACAGGTATTCGCTCTTTTCGACGCTGGTGGTGCCTACGAGCACGGGCTGGCCGGTTTCGTAGCGTTCCGCAATATCTTCGACGACTGCGTTGAATTTTGCTTCTTCGTTCTTGTAGACGTAGTCGCGCTGATCTTTACGGATCATGGGCTTGTTCGTCGGGATGGGAACCACACCGAGCTTGTAGGTGCTCATGAATTCGGCCGCTTCGGTTTCAGCGGTACCGGTCATGCCCGAGAGTTTCTCGTACAGTCGGAAGTAATTCTGCAGGGTCACAGTGGCGAGCATCTGGTTCTCGGCCTTGACCTGAACGTTCTCTTTCGCCTCAATGGCCTGGTGCATGCCTTCGTTGTAGCGACGGCCGGGAAGAATACGTCCTGTGTGTTCGTCGACGATGAGCACTTCACCGTCGAGCACCACATAGTCTTTGTCGCGCGTGTACAGTGCGCGTGCTTTGATCGCGTTATTCAAGAACGAAATCAGTGGTGTGTTCACTGATTCGTAGAGGTTGGTGATGCCGAGGTGGTCTTCAACTTTTTCGATGCCGGGTTCGAGCACACCGATGGTGCGTTTCTTTTCGTCGACTTCGTAGTCTTCACCTGCGGTGAGTTTTGTGGCCAGGCGCGCAAATTCTGCGAACCAACGGTTCGCTTCCCCTGATGCGGGTCCCGAGATGATCAGCGGGGTACGTGCCTCGTCAATCAGAATCGAGTCGACCTCGTCAATGATGGCGAAGCCGTGGCCGCGTTGCACACGCTCGGCTGACGTTGACGCCATATTGTCGCGCAGGTAGTCGAAACCGAATTCGTTGTTGGTGCCGTAGGTAATGTCGGCTTCGTATTGTTTGCGTCGCACGGTCGGGTTCTGGTTCGACACGATGCAACCGGTGGTCATCCCGAGTGCACGGAAGACACGACCCATCAGGTCTGACTGGTAACTGGCAAGGAAGTCGTTCACGGTAACAATGTGCACGCCTTTGCCGGTGAGCGCGTTCAGGTATGCGGGTAGGGTCGCTACCAGGGTTTTACCTTCACCGGTTTTCATTTCTGAAATGTTGCCGAGGTGCAGGTTCGCGCCACCCATGATCTGCACTTTGAACGGGCGCAGGCCGATAGTGCGTTTCGCGGCTTCGCGAACGGCTGCAAAGGCTTCGGGTAGGAGGTCGTCGAGCGTCTCCCCCGCGTCGAGCCGCTGACGGAACTCGGTGGTTTCCTCTTTCAGCTCTTCATCTGAGAGTTCTTCAAAGCTCGATTCGAGGTCTTCGACCTGTCGAGCGATGCGCTCCAATCTTTTCAGCGTCCGGCCTTCGCCGAATCGTAGGAGGCGTTCAAGAACTGTAGCCACGTGTTTTTCTCCAGACGGGGTGGGTAGTTTCAGATTGTGCGGTAGACGTCGTTGCACAACCGTAACGGTGCACAGCTTATCAAGCAGAACACCGAGGTCACCTGAAAGGTTTCCTCGGTGTTCTAAGCCGTGCACCGAAGTGCACGGAGTTGTTTACTCTTCGTCGGTCAAACTAATGACACCGTAGTTCCATCCCTTACGGCGATAGACCACGCTTGAGCGGTCATTTTCTGCGTCAATGAAGAGGAAGAAATCGTGCCCGACAAGTTCCATACGGTCGACGGCTTGGTCGACGGTCATGCGTTCGCCCGCGAATTCCTTGGTGCGAATCACGACCGGGTTGTATTGGTCTGACTCGTCTGCATGGTTGACGGGAGATTCACCTGCGGCGACCGCTTCAATGGTTTCTGCTGACGCCGGGGTGATGTCAATGTTTTGAAAGTCTTTGGCGGCAGCCTCGTGCAGTGAGGTGAGGCCGCGTCCCTGATGTATTTTTTGCTTATCTTTGAGTCGCCGCACTCGTTCGAGAATGCGTCCGTAAGCCATATCGAATGCTGAGTATTTGTCTCCTGCTGCTGATTCTGCTCGAATCACGGGTCCCGGACCTATGAGCGTGATCTCTACTCGATCGCCGTTTTGTGGACTACGGTCGCTGAGACGAGAGATGCGAACCTCGAATGCCTGTGCTTTCGGCAGTAGTTGCGTGATCTTCTCGGTCTTTTCGCCTACGTAGTCTTCGAATCGATCAGTGATTCTGACGTTGCGTCCGCGGATGTTCAGATCCATGGTGACCTCCTTCAGATAGCAAGGCGGTCGCCCCGAGTGGGGCCCCATTGCCCGCCTTATACTGACTGTAGTGGTCGGCATGCACTCGGCGCTACTCCTTTGCGGTTTCTTTCGGCTTTCGTTGATCAAGTCGTGAAACTCGGCACACTACAACCGCCGTTTTTATGTCGATTCCGTTCTCAATCAGCACTCGCGCAGCAGCAGCGAGGGAAGCCCCGGTTGTGGTGATGTCGTCAACGATCACCGCTGGTGCTCCGCTGGCTTTCAACCGTTGTACGCGTCGGTGATTGACTTTAAGTTTCGCTGCGTTCGCGTATCGCGCCTGAAGGTCACGGCCGACCTGAGGGCCACGACCTCGCGTTGTGGTGATTACGTGTGAGATGTTTCGCCGAGGTATTCCGGCATGGCGCAGGAGCAGGTCGACGTGACGATAACCGCGTTCTCGTTCACGGCTGGCTCGTGAGGGCACCGGGATATACACGGCACGGTTCTCGTGTTGTGTCGCAGCCGTCGTAAGACCGGCCTGCAGAAGCGGTGCGAGGTGACGGGCAAGACCGGGCTGGTCGGAGTGTTTGATGGCGGTGAGGAGTCGGCGCGGTAACCCGCGATATTCACACGCACCGGTGACGGAAATCTGTGCGCGTGTTGACGCGTGCACAGACAGCTGGGTAGTGGTGAGCGGTGGATCGTTTGTGAGGCGTGTAAGTTCGTTGCGGCAGCCTCGACACAGGAGCCGGTCGTTCCTGCCGCAGCCGACACAGTTACTCGGGAAGGCAAGGGCCACAAGGTCGTCCCATAAACGTCGAAGCACCACGGGTGAGGTCATGCTTCGAGCGTCTCAAAGACAGTCCTCGCCTCGGGTTTATCTCGTGTCCCGGTACACAACCCTGACCTGGTGCCGACCTTGCAGTCTCTGTGGAGAACCGCACGTCACAACGCTTCGCTGCGTAGAACCACACAATTTGTGTGTTCCAACTTCACGGGATTACCCCCAGCGCGCGAGCGTTTTCACACCGTCCAAAACTTCTTGCCACCCAGACACGCCCTGCGGGGCCATGAGTTCACCGTTGCTGGTGAGTATACGGACCTGTCCCCGTGATGAGGTTCCAGTGATCGATACCGCGTCGGGCACTGATCCACGATCAATCGTAAAGCCGCCCACGGTTCCGATCGTCACTTTGCCGGCTTTGCCAACTTCAGTCAGCAGCGCGATGCGCGAGTCCCCCACCCAATCGAAGTCTCGGGGTGAGCCACTCGTCCACAACACAGTCAATGTCGATTCTGAAAACCCTGTTGGGGTGCCCTCTTCGTCGCGGATAATGCTCGCAACCCGCACTTCAGTGCCGTCGTCCACAGGCACCATGTAGGCCATCCAGTTCCCGTCTGGCGACACACGGATACCGTTGAGACGATCAAGCTCTGGCGCCAGCGGTTCCAGATTCTGTTCAGTTGTGCCCGGCAGCGTCGCGCGCACTTCGCCGCGCGGGTCGCTGACGGCACTCCAGACATAACCTGATGGGTCAACGCTCACACCCACGATGTTCTTGCGACCGTCAACCACCAGATCCGTGTCTGCGCTGACGACACGCGCGCCACTCGGAGTGTGTAAGACAGCCTCCATAGCGTCATCCGATAGTGAAATCGAGTGCGCCGGTATTTCAGCCACTTGTTCGCTCAACGGCATGGCTGAACTCACTCCCGAAGAATCGACGACGCCCAGCCGGTCGTCAACGAGCGCGACTGGCGGCCGGTTTTCTGCCAGGTCTGAAACATACGCCTCGGCCACATCCGACTTCACCTCGACGCCTTCAACGCTGAGCGTATAGTCCGATACCGTGGTCACCGATTGCAGGCTATACGACAGCTGTGCGCCGATGCTTTCTAGGGTGGGTCCGGCAAGCGACCCGACAGCATCGGTCAGGTCAACTTTTACGGTGCCTTCGTTGGTGTCTACCCCGCCGCCCGATATTTCACTGTTGGCAGGGAATGACGTGTCGGCAACATTTTCGAGCACGGTGCTAGGGCCATCAATGAGTCCCTGCACGATCTTGGTGGCCACGTTTGTGCGACTCGGATACCAGCGATTGTCAGCCACCATTGTGCCAGAGACGGTCGGGAAGTAGAGCGGGTGCGGTGACCAGACCGCAGTGAACGTGTTCCGGTCAAGCACGACCCCAGCGGGTGCTGAACTGATGCGCCATTCGCTGCCTTCACGCTCGAGTTCGAACCTCAGTTCCGTTGTTGGCCCTGGGGTGACGGCCGTGAGCACGCCCTGTTCGTCAACGGTCGCGACGAGGGAGACCGACAGCACCCCGATGTTTTCTCCCGACTGTTTGAAGGGTCGGCTCGAGTCGTCGATCATGACGCCTGAGGTGGGTTCCCACTGTGTGGCGTAGTTGCGGGTCAAAAATTCCCGCGCGACAGCGTAATCGTTCGCCGTTGATGATGCTGCGCTCACAAAACCACGAATCACGTCTTCTTGTGTTGACCCGGGGACGGGCCCTGACGGGTCAAATTGCACAAACTGGTCAGTCTGGCGCAGGTTCGACAGGCCTGTGTTGATGGGCCCGTCAGAGGGCACCGTCGAGCAGGCAGCCACGGTGAGCATTGCTGCCGTCGCGGCCGCGGCAAGCACGGTTCGGAAGAGTGTGCGTGTGCGCAAAGTTAACGTCCCCCTCTCGATAGCCACCGCTTGGGGCGTTTCAACCAGCCGCCCGTAGTTGCCGTGTCACCGGCAGTAAATTCGTCTGGGATCAGTAACAACGGTGAGAGGTAGCTCGAGTCTTGGTCGCTTCGCGGCAGAGTGAGACGGAAGTTCGTACCGACGCCTTTCTTGGACCACACTTCAAGTGCGCCGCCATGCACTTGCGCATCCTCAAGCGCAATTGCCAGGCCAAGCCCGGTGCCGCCCAGAGTGCGCTTTCGTGAAGGGTCGGCACGCCAGAACCGGTCGAACACGTGCTTGGTGGCCTCTTCGGTCATACCGATACCGTAGTCACGAACAGCAACCGCGAATGCCGATGCGTTCGAATCGATTTCAACAATAATGGGCCGGCCTTCGCCGTGCTCGATCGCGTTACCGATCAGGTTTGACACGATACGTCGAATACGTCGAGGGTCGACTTCGATTTCTCCGTAGCCACCGAGTGGGCGCAGTTCAATCATGCTTTCGGTGAGCGGCTGCAACTGTTCAATCACGCCTTCGCACAGCGGCACGAGCTGCGTGGGTTCAGTATCAATCTGGACGCGTCCTGCGTCATAACGTGAGATTTCGAGCAGGTCAGCAAGCAGGGCTTCGAAGCGTTCCACTTGTTCACTCAGCACGTTCACTGCGCGTTGCTGCGACGGCGGCAGGTTTTCGGCACCGCCTAAGAGTTCACTCGCGAGGCGTATTGTGGTCAGCGGGGTACGCAGTTCGTGTGACACGTCTGAAACGAACCGCTGCTGCATGTTTGAGAGGGCATCAAGTTCTTCAATGCGGTCGCCGAGTGTGTCGGCCATGTCGTTGAAGTTGTCTGAGAGCACATCGAAGTACACGTCGTTTTGGTATTTCATGCGTGCATCGCTCTCACCCGCGGCCAGACGTTTACTCGCGTCTGCTGCGGCCCGAATCGGTTTGAACACCACGCGCGAAATAATGAACACCAGCAGGCCGATGAGCAGCATCAAGACGACGGCGGTCACCAGCAGCGTGCGCTGCACAAAGCCGAGCGACTCTTCAATATCGTCGAAGCTGTACCCAATAAAGAGGTCATAGACGCCGGCACCTGAGGGCAGGTCGAGCTCAGTGGCGATGACAATACCGGGTTCTCCCTCACCTGTGGAAGAAACGAGCGTCGTGAACTGCCACAGCTGCGGCTCGTTCGAGTTCAACACCGCATTCAACATGTCGTCGCTGATCGATTTCACAAACCCAGGATCGGTGGTGAAGCTTTGGGGCGCATCAGCCGACTCGGGCTGACCTGGCTGCTGGCGCACATAAATGAGTGAGCTTGATGAGGTGTCGCGGATTGTTGCGCGCACCGCGGTCATCAAAGATGAGAGCGCGGACCGGTCGCTCGCATCGGAACTATCGATACGTTGCTGGGCTGAAATCGTTGCACGTGCGGAGTCCTGCAGAGACTGGTCGCGGCGGCTCGAAGTGAGGTCGTCACGAATACTGGTCATGATGAACGTGCCGAGCACAATAATCATAAGACCGGTCACGATGCCGGTGATGGTCATCAAACGCAGTGCGATAGACCGCGACCAGCGGCGCCTGAAGGGTCCAAAGATCGGGTGGGTGACGCGCGCCCACTTAATTTTCGCGCGACGCCACCGGTTCCGAAATGTGCGGCTCGTGTGTGGAGCCATTGCTAGTCACCTGCGGAACCGGCGCGATAGCCGACACCGCGGACTGTGGTCACTACTTTCGGGTGCTCAGGGTCTTTTTCGATTTTGGCGCGCAATCGTTGCACGTGCACATTCACGAGTCGAGTGTCAGCTTTGTACTGGTATCCCCACACTTTTTCAAGAAGCAGTTCACGACTGAATACCTGCTGGGGTTTGCGAGCAAGAATCACAAGCAAATCAAACTCGAGGGGTGTGAGCTGAATGGTCTGGTCACCGCGGCGCACTTCGTGACCTGCCACATCAATGTCGAGGTCACCAATACGAATAATGTCGGTGCTGTCGTTGATGGGTTCACGTAGTCGCGCACGAATACGAGCCATGAGCTCGGTTGGGTTGAACGGTTTCACGACGTAATCGTCTGCGCCGGCTTCGAGGCCCCGCACGACATCGGTCGTGTCGGTGCGCGCGGTGAGCATAATGATGGGGACGCCCGATTCGTTGCGAATACGCTCACACACCTCAATACCGGTGAGTCCCGGCAGCATCACATCGAGCAGCACCAAGTCGAATCGGTGCTGCGAAAATGCTTCCAGAGCGCTCGAACCGTCAGCGGCGTGCGTGGTGCGAAAACCTTCACCCTCAAGCACCATGCTGAGCATCTCCGCAAGGTCATGATCGTCGTCTACCACGAGAATGTGCGATGTCATATGTCCATTATCTGTGATTCACCGAGAAAATACCTGACTGGGTTCGGGGTGCGCCGAATATTAGCTGAAATATTTGCACAAAAGCGCGGGCCTAGAAGTGGTCGAACATGCCCGGGTCTACGCCCCAGGGTCGGCTTCCCAAATATTCGCAGACAGCTTGATAGACACAGTGTGCGATGAACATGCGACGGTGGTCAAGGTCGTCAACGTGCAGCACTTTCGACCGTAAAATCGGCACGCGATATAGCGTGATTGATTTTTTCGCCCGGTTAATGGCGTAAAAGTTCGGCATATTTGATTGCGTCCGTGTGCGCGGCATACTGACGTATTCGAAATTGACACTCTGCAGTTCTGGCTCGTGGGCCTGCAACATTCGCACGGTCAGCATTGCGTACGCCTCGAACTGGGCGGTGGGACTGTTCGGGTTCGCCACGTAGGGACCGGTGAGTGACGACCGAGGTGGGCGACGGTCGTGTCGACCGTGGCGCCTCGTTGAGATTCGTCGTGCGCTTACCATAGTGTTCCAGTCTACAGTTCTCCAGGCGTTCGGGTTATGGTGGGGAGCGTGATGTTTGATCGTGAGAAGCACACGGACTCTTCCGAAGCTACAACCCAGCAGTCAGGTGCAGATGAACGTCTCTGCCACAAGGCGGGCTGCGGTGGTGAAGCGGTCGCATCTATCGCCAGCGATTACCGTCACCGGATTGTCGCAATCGGTCCGGTCAGCCCCTACAAGGCGCCGGAGGGGATGGATCTGTGCCAGCGTCACGCGGACAGGTTTGATCCGCCCGCGAACTGGGAAATTATTCGCTACGACGAGAACGCCCGCGAGCTCCCGTCATACTAGAACGATTATTTCGGATAGATCGACAATGTGTCCGTGCTCGAACTGAGGGTCGTGACCGGGTATGCGGCAATGTTTGCGCCTGAGACCACACGTACACCTGCGTGAACCGGTTCGTCACTGTTCAGCACCAGTGTTGACGCAACAGGTTTCTCAACAGTAACCGCTGAACGCGCCGGTATTTGCACGGTCGAATTCTTGGATTCGTCCGCGGCTGAACTGAGCGTCACTGATGCGTCGCGGTCGCCAGCGTTTGCGATTACGAGCGTCCCGTTTTTCACGATCGCGACCGGTGTGTCTTTGTCAGCGCTGATTTCTGGTGCCGCCGGGTACCAGGCAAAGTCGGTGTCACCTGCGGTGGTGTTGTAGCCGAGGCCGCTACCGACCAGCGGCTGGTCACTCGTCACACGTAGCGCGGTTGCATCTTTCGGCCAGTTTTGCAGCGGTGCGTCTTGCACTACGCCTGCTGGGAGTTCAACCGTTCCCGCTTCGGTTTCGTCACCGTCGGCATTCACAGCCCACAGTGTTGCGGTCGTGTCAGTGTCTGACGTGTTGAGAAGGCGGATAAAATCACCGATGCCCTGCTCAACATCTGTGTTGGTATTTTTTGACACGCTCGTTAGCCCTGGGAAGACGAGCTCTGATGCGGGGGATTCTTGTGAGGTGATCACGTCGAGCCCCTGCGGCAGAATATTCACACTGGTTGCGGTGCTGATTGATGCGGTGACCGCGGAACCAGTTGAGACGACGTGCACGGCGACAGCTTCGCTTTCGGGTGCGAGACCATTCACTGAGACCGAGCGTGATTCACCCGCGGGCACAAGCACCCCTGCGCGTTGGCTGTCTTCGCTGGCGCCGTTTTCTGTAAACACGGCCACACCGACTGTGGCGGGTCGCTGGCCGGGATTTGAGACGGTGACCGCGGTGCTACTACCGAGGGTGGTGTTTCCACCGACGACCCACTGGTCTGACACAGCTTCGGTGCAGGATGCGGCGCCGAGCCCGAGCAGATCTTCGTCGTCGAATTTTTGTGATTGTGCGGCGGCGAACAAAGTGCCGGCCTCTGCTGTGTACGCGACCGGGTGACTCGCGTCGTCGCCTTCGTTGTGCGGAACCGGTTCTGCTTCAGCACCGAACTGGGTGACGTCGGGCTTCCCGGTTGGGATGACCGCGCTTGAGCGTTCTGTGTCGGCACCAAGCCAGCCGTAGCCGCCCTGGCAGACGACGGCGCGTTTCGCGTTGTTGACCGTATCGACTTCGATCGATGGTGGTTCGGCGGTCGCGGTCGGAAGCTTGATAGCACCGAGCCCGAGCACAGCAACGACCGCGACTGCGGTGATCACTGCGCCGGTGAGTGCGCGACCGGTTCCTCGAACGAACGGATTCGTTTTACTCATGGTCGCCCTCCTCACGGGTCTCATTCGGGGTCGAATCGTCGTGCGCACGATCAGCTTCTATATCGTCACCGATTTCTGTGCGCTCGTCATCAGGCGCTGCTGTCTCGGTAGCCTCAATCTCTACGGCGGCTTCAGGCTCCGCGGTAGTCTCAGACTCCGAGATGTTTTCCGACTTCGCGACGTGTTCGTGGTCACTACTGTCTGCGGGTTCACCGGTGTCGGCAAACTCAGAGTCATCAACTGGGGACTCTTCATACTGGTAGTCAATGGGACCTTCAGGCTGCCCGCCACCGTCTTCAGGTGTTTCAGGAACCGCATCTGAGAACGCCTCGTCACTGACCAGGTCAATACCGCCAGCTGAAGCGACCGTCACGTTGACCGGGGCACCCTTCTTCACCTTTGGGCGTTTGCGTCGTTCAGGGCGTTCAACAACTTCGCCTGTTGGCAGTGCGAGCAGGAACATGCCCACGAGCACGATGATTTGGATCCACCAGACCGTATGGGCGGTGACCTTCCAGGTGACAAGGTTGAACACTGTGGCTTGGTCTGAGGCTGCTGCTTCAGGCACTTCACCATCAGTTGCCTCGACAACGCGCCACAGGATACCTGCGTCGGTACGACCGGAACCTTCTAGGGTGCCGTGTTCGTCCATCACGGACTGGAGTTGGCCACGCTCGGAGGCGTCACCGGTTTCGCGCAGCAGCACATAGCCGATGTTGGTGTGCTGGAATTGTTCTTCCAGGTCGGTTGCGCCAAGGCTTGCGAGCGATCCAGTCAGTTCAGCGATCGCTTCATCGTCAGCGGTGAGGCGCGATGTGTACGTTGATGATCGAATGTCGTCGAGGTGCCGGCCTGAACCGCGCACAACTTCAGTGTGAAGCTGATTGTCGCCTTCTGCGGTGATCACGAGAGTGCGCAGGGCAGGGTCTTGTGCGCCTGCTGCTTGCACAATCGACGGCATACCTGAAGATGATTCGCGTACTTCACTGTGACCGAGCAGCATGTGCGAGGCCAGCGGCGCAATACCGAGCGCGGCACACAGCACGGCGACCGTCGCCAGCGGGCCACCGGCTTTGCCGAGCACTGACGTGCCTGAACCAGCGAGGGTAACGATTGCGATCCAGTACAGCGCGAGCCCGGACCCGGTCCACAGCGGCACCTGTTCGGTCCCGGATGTGGTGAGTGAGATTTGGCCGGCTGCAACCGCGGTGGCAAGCCCCAGCCCACCGAGCAGTGCCGAGAAAATACTGACGGAGACTTTGCCGGTGAATAGGCCCAGCAGTGCCAGCAGCGCCAGCGGCAAGAACAGCACACCAACGATCAGTGTCGCGGGTGCGAACTGGATGCCAATACTGTCGAGAATGGAGCCCCAGCCTTCAAGCCCAAACTCAGGGAATCCGAGCAGCAAATGCCACAAAGACCCGGGTTCGTAGGGTCCATTCACGCCGGGGTCACGGAACAGATCAACGAACTTCCCGTTGGTGAGCACGTACGCGAGTTTCGGTAAGAACAAGACTGCGGGTGCGATCGCGGTTGAAGCGACACGTGCAGCATTGCGGGGGTGAATCACCATGCCCAAAATCCACAGCAGCAACGCGATAGGAATCAGTATGGGGGCTGTGGCGAGGCCTGCTGCCGCGAGAATCGATGCGGTGCCCGCCCAGCTCCAGGACTGGTGTGCGCGGGTCGCGGCAATCAGCAGCCACGGCAATATCACAGCAAGCAGGACCGTCCCGAAGCGTCCGTGGTCGATTGAGCCGAGTACGACAGGGCTGAGTGCCCAGGCAAAGGCGGCGAGCGCACGACCTGCGGTCGAGTGTGTGAACTGTGCTCCCCACAGCCAACCACCGAGGGAAGCGAGCGGAATGGATGCGGCGAGGAAGACCACAAGCGCGAGGCTCGGGTTGAAAAAGGTGAGGGTGCCGAGCACGGCAAGCACCCAGGTGAATGGGTCTGCGGGGACGCCTTCGAGCATGCGGGTGTTTTGCCAGAGGGGACCGATGTCGTTGAGCGGAATCATGCTGCCACCGGTGAGGGTGTCTTCGACAAACAGCCACCAGGTGAGAACCACACTGAGCACGACGCTGACCAGGAGGACGGAAAGCCCACCGGTTGAAATGAAATGCAGTTCGCTGCGTCTGCGTCCCTGTGCTGACAGGATCGCTTCGCGGTCAATAATGCGGCTTGTTCTCACCGTTTTTGGGTCGACCCGTAGGGGTCGGACTGCGGCCCAGCCGGCAATGTTGTTATGGCGTATGCGTTTGCGTGCCCGCACAATCGACGCTGGCCTAAACATGACAGAGAACGCTGACACGAACTCGCCAACCATGTACCCGGGTTGTTCGCGCAGCAGCGACCACAGTACACGCAGCACTGCCACGAAGGGCAGTCCGAGCCAATAGATCGGGGCGAGCAGCGCTGGCGCATAGCTGAGCCGTCGGTGCAGTTGCGCCGTGCGGGCTTTCCGGTGTGCCTGCCGCATAACTTTGCGGCTACGGTCGATGCGCGGCCCAGCGACACCGCTGAGCGCAGCGCGCACGCGGGCTTTCGGTGCGACCACCACGCGGTGGCCGGCGAGGCGGGCACGCACGCTGAAATCGAGACCATCGTCCCATGCGGGAAGTGCCGGGTCGAATCCGCCGAGGTCACGCCAGACGCTGCGGCGCACGAGCATGCCGGTCGGGCCAACACCCATGGTGTCTTGTAAGTGGTCGTATTGCTGCTGGTCGAGCTCTTGACGGCGCAGCAGCCAACGGCTGCCGTGCCTAGTGAGGCTCTGCCCGAGTTCTACGATGCGTTCGGGGTGGTCCCAGTCAATAAGTTTTGGTCCGGCGATCGCGACCGAGGGTGCGGCAGCAACTTGACGGAAGAGGTAGCGCAGGGCCCGCGGTTCGGGTGCCGAATCTTCGGTGAGTAACCACAACAGTTCTTCGTGTTCGCCGGGATCGACCGGGTCGAGTGACTGCTCGGCGTGCGCGACCGCCTCACCGAATGAGCGTTTCGCGCCGGTGGTGAACACTGCGTCGACACCTGAGTGTGCGAGGGCTTTCCCGAGTTCGTCGTTGGCGCCGTTGACGACAATCACAACCCGGTCTGGGGTCATTGATTGGCTGGCGAGAGCTTTCAGGGTTTCTTCAAGCCAGACGCCGCCGTTTTCGGCAACCAAGATGGCAGAGACTGTTGTGCGCATATCGCCTATAACAATAAAGCGCAGCCGTGTTTCAGGCTGGTCGCCTCGCCGTAACGAGCTGAGAGTGTGGTGTGTTTTACGCTCTGCAGGTTACGAGATCTGCTTGCGCAGTTTGCGGCGCTCGCGTTCGGACAGACCGCCCCAAATTCCGAAACGTTCGTCGTTTTCAAGTGCATACTCGAGGCACTGGGCGCGAACTTCGCACTGATCGCAAATGCGTTTCGCTTCGCGAGTAGAGCCGCCTTTTTCTGGGAAGAACGCTTCGGGGTCAGTTTGCGCACAGAGCGCGTCTGCCTGCCACGAGATTTCTTCGTCTTCCTGACGAACGCCCGGTACGCCGAGGTAGACAGGATCCACAAACCAGTCACCAGGAATCGGTGATCCAGGCTGCTGCGGCATGCCCTCTCCTCTCGTTGAACCTAACACTTCGTTCGCTCCACTAATTACATCGTTGTCATTCGATTCCGTCAAGTTCTATTTCAAAAACTTTCAACTCTACCTTGAAGGTTCACGCGTTTCTGGAACGACACACGGCAACTGTGTTGCGACCGGTTGAGTCTAAAACAATCTTCCTGAGCGACGCACCTTTGCGACGTTCAGTTTTTCAGGGTATGACAAAAATGGAATATGTCGGCATTTCGCACCCTGGCCCGCACGATTCAGCGTAAAACGGTACGATTCTAGCTATGCCGAACACGAAAACTCGCCTCGGGGTCAGCGCCTGGGCAATCAGTCTGTTTTTGCTGACCCTGGGAAGTAACGGCGTACGCAGCTTGATCGGTTGGACCGGCTTCCTGATCGCAGTGGCCGTGATCTTTGGCATTGGCATCTGGTTACTCATTCGCCACAGCCCGGAACGCTTCAAGTGGTACCGGGTACCAAAACCACTGTTCGCGATGCTGTTTCTGGCTGCACTATCGATTTTGTGGTCAGCGTATCGACTTGAATCAACACTGGGTGTGATCGCACAACTGGTCACCACCGGGGCAGCGGTGAGCATCGCAACAGTGCTCTCATGGCATGAAATTCTGCGCACGCTTTCGACCGCGTTACGGTATTTGCTTGGGTTGTCGCTTCTGTTTGAAATTTTTGTCGCCCTGTACTTTGGGCATCCCATTCTGCAGGGTTTTGTCGACGTCGACGACCCTGAAAATCCCTCCAAACTGCTCTACTGGTCGCGCGCACTCATCTTCGAGGGCGGCCCCATTCAAGGACTGGTCGCGAACTCAGCCCTACTCGGCTTCGCTGCACTGTTAGCGCTGATCGTGTTCTCGATACAGTTGCGCGGCGGCCTGGTCGGTCGCGTACACGGCTGGTTCTGGGTTCTTGTCGCGGTCGCAACGCTGCTACTCACACGTGCGGCAACGGTCACCGTTGCACTCCTGGTCGTGGTCGTGTCGCTTGTGTTCGCGCTCTGGGCCCGGCGTATCGGCGAGAAACGCACCCCCGTCTATGTGGTTGGTGCGTCCCTGCTCGCGGTATCGGTGGCTATCGCAATCACCGCCCGGTCATGGCTGCTGCCGTTGCTCGGCAAGAGCCCTGACCTGACGGGCCGCTTCGAAATTTGGGAAAAAGTTTCAGCTCTCGCGTCTGAACGTCCCGCCTTCGGCTGGGGTTGGATTAGCTACTGGGCCCCCTGGGTTGAACCGTTCAAGAGCCTTGACACCAAAGTGGGCCTGCCAGTAATGCACGCCCACAACGCGTGGCTTGACGTGTGGCTCCAGCTCGGCTGGGTTGGGGTTATCTTGTTTGCACTGCTGGTGCTGATGACCCTGCAGCGGGTGTGGTGCCGCGCAGTTGACGCACCGCGTCGCGGCCGCGGTGAGACACTCCCCTACGCCACCTCAACCCTCTTCCCGTGGCTGGTGATGTCTGCGCTCGTCGTACAGTCGCTCACTGAAAGCCGGCTGCTGGTTGAAAGTGGTTGGCTGCTACTGATTATTTTTGCGGTCAAGGCACGCATCGATTACGAGCTGCCATCGCTCGAAGACGAACCGCCGCGTATTCCGTGGCGGCATATTCCAATTGTTCGCGACCAGCATCGCAAGAAACCCACACCCCAGTTCACCGATTCGTAACCTCCCGCTTTTACACTGAACGAGCTCGTTGCCAGAAAGGTTCAGATGAACACCGTCGTACAGCACGTGGTCTTCCCCGATCAGGGCGACCCCGACCTGCTCCCCCTCTACGCTGACCCAGAAACGTGGACGTCAGCCGATGAAGACCCGCTCCGTTTAAGCGCGGTCGCAAGCATCGATAACGTGCTTTCTCGCTCAAGTGTGCGGGTGCGCGAGGGACGTCGTGTGTCGTACGGCACGTACTTCAACGCGTTCCCTGCTTCCTACTGGCAACGGTGGACGACGGTCCGTGAAGTTACCCTCACGCTCCGCACAGAAGGCACTGGTTCGGTGCTCGTATATCGTTCAAACTCGGGCGGGCAGCAGCAGCGGATGCAGTCCGCTGCTCTGACGGGTGAAAGTGAAGTGTCGTTCACGCTGCCGCTGAACACTTTCGGTGACGGTGGCTGGTACTGGTTTGATCTGATCGCCGGTGATGGTGATCTTCGTTTAGTTAGCGGCACCTGGTCGACCGACACAGAACCGGTTGAAACCGGCAAACTCAGTCTCGGCATGACTACGTACAACAAACCAAACTATTGTGTGTCAACGCTGCAGGCCATAGCCGACAATCCCGATCTGGTTGCCGAACTTGACCAGATCCTTCTCGTTGATCAGGGCACGCAGAAAGTTCGCGACGAAGCAGGGTTTGACGAGGTTGCCAAGAAACTCGAGGGCACACTGCGCGTGATCGAACAGCCCAACCTGGGCGGTTCAGGCGGGTTTTCTCGTGCCATGGCAGAAACACTCGAACTCGACGACACTGACTTTTTGCTGCTGCTCGACGACGATATTGAATTCGAGACTGAAAGCGCACTTCGCGCCTTGCAGTTCGGTCGGTTCAGCCGTAGCCCGGTCATAGTGGGCGGTCACATGTTCGACCTACTCGATAAACCCGTTATGCATGCCTGGGCAGAAACCGTAGACGAACACCTCTTCAACTGGGGACCGTCATTTCCGGAACAAAACCGGCACGACTTCCGCGAAGCAAACCTGCGACAAACCCCGTGGATGCATGCCCGACTCGACGCCGACTATAACGGTTGGTGGATGTGCATGATCCCGAAAAAAATCATCGCTGACATTGGTTTGTCACTGCCCGCATTCATTAAATGGGACGACGCCGAATATGGGCTGCGTGCACGAGAAGCCGGCTATCGGACCGTCTCGCTCCCAGGTGTTGCACTGTGGCATGTGTCGTGGCTCGACAAAGATGACAGCCAAGACTGGCAAGCCTACTTCCATACCCGCAATCGAATTATTGCGGGGCTCCTGCATTCGAACCAGCCAAAGGGAGGCGGGCTTCTCCAAAACAGCGGCCGGCAAGACATCAAGAAGCTATTCAACATGCAGTATTACGCGGTCCAGCTCGCCGTCAACGGACTGCAGGCAGTGCTTGATGGGCCCGACAGACTGCACGAGACGATTGTGACGGCAATGCCGCACGCGCGTGAGATTGCGAAAGACTACCCTGAGACGCGCGTCTATCGTCCCGAAGACACTGACCTGCCACCAGCGCGCGGAGGTCGCGCACTGCCGATTCTCGGGGACCCGGGCGAAGGACGGCCAGAGGGCGCAAAGCTTGCCGCATACGTTCTGAAGCAGTGGCCGAAGCACTGGCGTCGTAGCGCTGCCGAAGACGACCAGAAACAGCCGGAGCTTGAGTATGCGAAACGTGACGCGAAATGGTGGATTATTCCGAACCATCAGAGTGTCATTGTCGGCACCGCAGATGGTTCAGGAAAGTCTTGGTACCGGCACGACCAGACGAAGTTCCGTCGGCTCTGGAAAGAAAGCCGTCGGCTGACGCGTGAGATCGAAAAGAACTGGGATGCTCTCGCTGAACAGTATCGTCGCGCACTGCCTGAAATTACGTCAGTCGCAAGTTGGAAACAGACCTTCGGAGTCGACACCGGCGCCGCGACTGACAAGAAATAGCTTGGAATAGGCTCGAAAGAAGCGCCGCAGCTGGCACACTCCGTGCAGCTGCGGCGCTTGGTTATTTCCACTAAATAGCGGTTTAGAATTTAGCCGAGTTTTTTGAGGAACATGGAACGCCCCCAACCCATCGCCAAAAGCAAA
>JBQDFP010000003.1:116998-130694 GCA_052085365.1 Canibacter sp.
ACCTCCCCCCCAAAACCAGCGCCCCAACCCCGAGAGCCCACCCCGCCGCCGCCCCTCAAAAGAAATCGTTTGGACGGGGCTCCACACACCCCCCCCCGGGGCCACCGCCGGGGCGGCGGCGCCGCTTCTTTATTGCCTCTAATTCGCGTTAGAGAATGTCGCCGAGTTTGTTGCGGAACATGGACAGCGCCGACCCGATCGCCATATGCATATCGAGGTACTGATAGGTGCCGAGGCGGCCACCAAACAACACGCGCTCTTCTTTGTCGCTGAGCTCACGGTAGCGTTTCAACATTTCGCGGTCTTCTGCGGTGTTTACCGGGTAGTACGGTTCGTCGTCGCGGTTGGCGAAGCGTGAGAATTCACGCATGATGACCGTTTTGTCGTTCGGGTACCAGTCACGTTCGGGGTGGAAGTGTCGGAACTCGTGAATTCGAGTGTAGGGAACGTCAGCGTCGGCATAGTTCATGACGCTGGTGCCTTGGTAGTCACCCACGTTTTTCACTTCGGTTTCAAAGTCGAGGGTGCGCCAGGACAGTTCTCCTTCTGAATAGTCGAAGTAACGGTCAACCGGGCCCGTGTACACGACCGGGACCTGCCCAACGGTGTCTTTCTTGTTGAGCGGCTGCGACTCGTCAAAGAAATCGGTTTCGAGTTTCACCTCAATATTCGGATGGTCCGCCATACGCTCAAGCCATGCCGTGTAGCCGTCTACGGGCAGGCCCTCGTAGGTGTCGCTGAAGTATCGGTTGTTGTAGTTGTAACGCACCGGCAGGCGGCTAATCACTTCTCCGGGAAGCTCAGTGATTGGAGTCTGCCACTGTTTCGCGGTGTAGTCGCGAATAAACGCTTCGAAGAGTGGCCGCCCGATCAGCGAGATGCCTTTTTCTTCCAGGTTCTTTGCTTCTTTCGTGTCAAACTCTGACGCCTGTTCTGCGATCAACGCTTTGGCTTCTTCCGGGCTGAGCGCCTTGCGAAAGAACTGGTTGATCGTTCCCAGGTTGATGGGCAACGGGTATACCTCGCCCTGAAAGGTCGAGTAGACGCGGTGCTGATAGTTGGTGAATTCCGTGAACTGGGTCACGTAATCCCACACGTTCTGCGTTGAAGTGTGGAACAGGTGTGCACCGTATTTGTGCACTTCGATGCCTGTGTCGGGGTCAGCTTCGGAGTACGCGTTTCCGCCAATATGGTGGCGGCGGTCAATGACGGTCACTTTTTTACCGAGCTCACGGGCGGCTCGCTCAGCGATCGTCAAGCCAAAGAAACCGGAGCCAACTACAAGAAGATCCATACGGCACAGCTTAGAGGTCAAAATTCAGCCTCAGGCATAGCCTCGCATAGACTTGCAATAATTTAACGGGAATTCATTTATGTCACTCACACAACTTGCGAACCAGAAGTCCGTGCATTTGCCGAGCATCGCGGACGATCTCGCATCGGTTGATGTTTGCTTTGATGGGCAGCGCGTCTGGTCAATAGACGTGCGCGAATTTGATTCTTCCGGCCCACGTTCTGTGAACTGGCCGAAGTCGCTTGTGCCGTATCTGCGCGGCACGACACAGCTGTCACTGCATGATTCAGCCACGGGCGATGAGATCGAATCAGCAGAGGTCGAGTTTTCAACTGACCCGGCACGCACGAGCGTGACCGATGATCGGGGCAACTTTCTCGCGGTGAACAAGTGGGGTCGGGTTGCGAAGACGCTCACTCGCAGTGACGACAGCATTCACGAACGTATCCTTGACCACACGACTGATCTGGTGCAGTTCCTTGAAGAACGCAACCTGCGCCCTTTCGTTGTTGGCGGGACGCTCTTGGGCGGCGTTCGTGACGGCGCGCTCCTCCCACACGATGATGATGCCGATATCGCGTACCTGTCGCAATACACCAATCCGACCGATGTGGCTCGTGAGGGTTTCCAGCTCGGGCACGAACTGGACCAGGCCAGGTATGAGCTTGTTCGTCACAGTGCCACTCACATGCAGCTGTACTTTCGTGACGAAGACGGCAACCTCGATCACTATGTTGACGTGTTTTCTGCGTTCTTCGACGAAGACGGGTTTATCAACCAGCCTTTCCATGTGCGTGGTGAGATGGATCCAGAAGACATGCTCCCCTTTAGCACTGTCACCATCATGGATCGCAGCTACCCTGCCCCGCAGAACCCAGACCGCTGGTTGACGATCAACTATGACGAGCATTGGCGCATCCCCATTCCGGGCTTTCACCTTGCGACACCGCGTTCGACCAGCCGCCGGTTTCAAAACTGGTTTGGCTCGTACCATTTCAAACGCGACTACTGGAACGACGAGTTTGACGAGCATGGTGCTGATCTCGCCCAGAAGTGGCAACTCGGTGCTGATTGGATTGCCGAGCACACGAACTTGCTAGCTGCGCCACAGTTGCTTGAAATTGGTGGGGGCTCCGGCCAGCTCGCCGAGAGGCTTTCGAGCGAGGCGCGACGCGTCGTCACTTCTGACTACGCCAAGCCCGCGCTTCGCTTGGCAGAAGCACGTGGCGTCGAAACGTTGCATGTGAATCTTTACCGTACGCTCTCGCTTTTGGCCCCGCGTGATGCTGGCTTTGATGGTCCCTTTGATCTCATCGCAAACCATTTGCTTGAACAGGTGGGGCATTTGGCTCGCGGCAATATTTTGCGGCTCGCACGCATGGCGGTGCGGTCAGGTGGCACCGCGATCGTCACAACATGGGGCAGGCCCGCGCCCGATGTGAACTTCAGTGACCCCACAACCTGGCATCTTGAGAAATATGAGATTGCGCGTGACGCGAAGAAGCTTGGGCTACAGACCGAGTTCTTCGACATTCCTGCGTCAGGCGATGCTGCTGGAAGACGTCCTTATGCTGCACAATTTTCAGCTGGCACGGGTACGATCAATCTGCCACCAAAGGAGAGAACCTTGAAGAATCAACTACGCAGGCTCGCACGCCGTGCCCTTCCGGGCGGAACCGGCGAGCGCGTTGAAGTGTTGAACGAACGTGTGAAGGCTCTCGAAGCTGAACTTGACGAATACCGTCGAGACAGTTTGCGGGTTGCTGAGATGCTTGACGTTATTGAGCAGGCACTCGACACGAATCGTATTCCTCAAGGCAGTGTCACACGCACTGCAACTCAAGTTGCAGAAACCACGACTGACCCTGCGGCGGCTAACAACACCTCGAGTCAAGATTTGCACACGAACGAACAGGAATAGCCCGAGCGTATGAGCCCAGCTACGAACGCATCAGCAGTCGCCCCCCGTCAGAAAGCTCCCGGGGCTTCAGCACCACACAAAACCGCGCGCGTTGCGGCAGTTATTGTCACATTCAACAGGCTCGCAAAGCTGCCCCGCACGATCAAGTCAGTGCTTGAGCAGACGCACGCCCCAGAGTGGGTGGTTATCGTCAATAACGCCTCGACTGATGACACCAAAGCCTATTTGGATGGCCTGACGGACGAGCGTATCCATACCCTGCACCTTGACGAAAATCTTGGCGGTGCAGGCGGCTTCGAACACGGTATGGCACACGCAACTAACCTCGGCGCTGATTTTGTTTGGATCATGGACGACGACTGCTACCCAGATGACACGAGTCTCGAAGTGTTGCTTGAGCAGCGTGAGACCGGCAGCGAACTGGCGGGTCGCGAGATTCCGTTCGCCTGCTCCCTCGTACGGTTCATCGACGGGTCACTGTGTGAAATGAATAACCCCATCATGACCTGGGATTGGCCGCGGCTCCAGCTTGCTGGACTGAATTCGAACCTTATTGTCGAATGCACGTTTGTGTCGGTACTTATCCCTACCTGGGCGCTGCAGGAAGTCGGTCTGCCACTTGGCGAATACTTTATTTGGTTTGACGACAAGGAATTTACGAAACGCCTCACTCGCGAGTACGGTCCCGGAATTATTTCGATGGACAGCGGAGTCGTTCACGACATGGGTGTTAACGCGGGCGTGAATTACCGACAAGTTGACGAGTCAAATATTTGGAAGTTTGAGAAAGGCACTCGGAATCAATCCGGATACCTTCGCTTCAATGAGGGTCGTCTCGCATACTCACTTTATGCCCTGCGCGTGTATCGAGAGATGCGTGAGGGCAAAGTATCGAAGCCGGTCAAGAAACGCATGTATCAAGCACTCAAAACCGGGTTCTCGTTTAACCCGAAACCGCGCTTTCCAAACGATGCTAGGTACAAGTCCCATGGGACCTCAGTACCCGGTTCATCGTTTACGAGCAGCAGGCAGAGCAACTAACCGTTCGGTAAGCCGCTCTGCCTGACTGTCACTAGTTCGTGCTTGCGCACGCCATTGAGTCATCCATGACGGCGTTTTGCAGGTCTTCTTGAATACCTAGCAGCTTGTCTTGGTCTTTCGTGTTAATCGCGTCGTACGCATCCCCGTAGACTTGCTGGTTCGGGTGAGCACCGCGCTCATCTGCGAGCTTCTTGTACACGTCTGCCACTGCTGCTTCGTCAGAGATATCTACGCTTCCAGCTTCTTCAAGGGCCGAGCAGAACTCTGGTGACGGCGCTTCGCCTTCTGCTGCGTCTGAACTGTCAGGTTCAGTTGCATTTTCATCACCTGGATCTGCTGGAGTGCCCAGCTCGTCGTCATCACCGGGTGTCTGCGGTGCGGACTGTGAAGATTCAAGTTCTTCCATAGCGGTTGATACTTGGTTCGCTGCAACGACGCCAAAAATAATTATGGTAACGATCGAAATCAGCCAGATCGCGGTGGCGACCCAGCCAATAATGATGCCGGCGATCGCGAGGCCTCGTCCGCGTTCGAATCGTTTCTTGATCTGACTCAAGGAGATATGGCTCAAGATCGCGCCGACCGGACCAACGATGAACGCGAGTATGAAACCAACAACACTCAGGGTGTTCATTGGAGCGTTCGGGCCGGGTGCACCGGGAGCGCCGGGCTGCTGGTATGCAGGAGGGACCGGGGGCTGACCGGGACCACCAGCTGCGTTCACGTCGTACGGCTGCCCTGCATTCGGTGCATCGGGGCCAGCTGTTTGCGGCATACGGGTGGTCGGGTCGTCATTGCCTTCTGGACCGGAGTGTGCTGTCTCGGGAAGTCGCGTTGTAGGGCTGTCGGCATCACCGTACCCAGGGTTGTTGCCGCTGCCGTTGTCCGCAGGGTTTTCATTGGGCGGTTCGATGTTCGACATCGTATCGACTCCTTCGATGTGTGTAGAGGCCCTGAGACGCTCAGGAAAACGTGTAACGCGACGAGTTTAACTGACAGCGCCCAGTTATGAGTAGGCTTGAGGTAGGCGTGCCACTAGTCTGTGGCATCGCATGGTGGGGTGGCTGAAGTGGAAGGCCGCAGCCCGCAAGGCTGTGTATGCAGGTTCGACTCCTGCCCCCACCTCGTGTGAATGCCGTGTTGAACGCATACCGAGGGAGGTCTCGTGAAGTTTCTGTTTCTTGGTTATGGCGCTATTACGCACGACGTACTGAACTACCTTGCATCCGAGATTGGTTCTGGTTCGGCAGAGGTGCTTGGTGCGATTGTTCGCGGCGATACTGATCGTGATGCGAAGATTCCCCTCTTTCCCGCTGACCGGCTACCTGGGCTGCTCGATGAAGCCGACCTCGTTGTTGAGTGTGCAGGAGTCGCTGCCGCACAAGAGCACGGACCGACAGTGATTGCGGCGAATAAGCCACTCCTTTTGACGAGTGTCGGTGCCCTGGCGGATAGCGCTGTTGCTCGCTTGCTGCTTGCCGGCCCTGGCCGTCTCATCGTGACGAATGGTGCTATTGGTGGTTTTGACGCGCTTGAGGCGACCGCTATGGCTGCGGGATTCACTGAGGTGTCCATTCAAACATCAAAGCATGCGCCGACGCTTGTCCAGAGTTGGATGGACAACACTGATCGCCAGCAACTCGAATCACTTTGTGACGGTGACGAAGAAGTAGTCTTTTCGGGTTCGCCTCGCGAAGCGATCGAGAAGTTTCCCGGTAACGTTAACGTCGCTGTTGCGTTGGCCTGGATTACACGCGACCGCGTGTTCTCAAATACATCGAGTGTCGCCGAACGGGTTGAGGCAGAAGCTCACTCCCTTGAGGCGTCGCTTGATCGAGTGCAGATCGATCTTGTCGCGCGTGGTTCCGAAGACCCGAGCAGTCACGTAATCCGTGCGTCGAGCCCTGCCGGCAGTTACGAATTCTGTCTCCAAAGCAGCGCGAGCCAGGCGAACCCGCGTTCAAGCGCACTGACCGCGATGTCGGTCACTCGTGATATTCGCGAGTACTTGACTGATTGACTAGTCGGCTACAACCTACTGACGCACTGTCGAAGTGACGCCGTCAGCGGCTTAAGATTCATCTCTTCACGAGCCACTCGACTGACCTCATCAAGGGTGGTCCCATAAATAGGTCTCCAATCCAGAACCCAACCTGCATCAACCGCAACGCGCGACCAAAATAGTCGTTGTGTCCGTCCATTTCCTTCGCGAAACGGGTGAATCCAAAACCGGGAACTATTCGATCTGATGCAACAAGACGTTGAACCCTGCATAATCATTGAGTTTACGCGGAAGTTACTCCTACCGCGAGAAATCAGCCTCCGCCAGAAGAATCCCATTTCAACCGCGAACTCATTTAGTCCTCCCCGCAGGCCAGTTTTTGTAGATTTTGACCCTGAATCGACTATTCTCAGGTGTCTGCAGCTTGCATAGATGATGCATCTAATGCAATTATGTTGTGATGGATGGCAAAGTGGTGGAGCTGCGGCAGCTCCGTTCAGCGGGCGTTGTGCTGCTGAACGAACCTGCTGCCGTGTTCACTGAAATGCTCGACGGGTTCAGCCGCCAGCAGACCAGCCGAGGCCTGGCGGCGGAGACGATCACGATGCGACGACGCCAGCTGATCCGCCTGCAACGCTTCACCGACAGCTACCCGTGGGAATGGCTGCCGGGAGACCTCGAAGAGTTCACCACCACGTTACGGAGCGGTCCGAAGCCCTTGGCTCTCTCTACGATCCGCATCTACCACCAGACGATTCATATGTTCTGCGGCTACCTCATTGATCAACGATATGGGTGGGTTGCCGAGTGTCGCTCCAGGTTCGGGAAAGTGCCTTCACAAATCTGTTTCGAGTGGAACACTGTCGCACATGTCACCGATTATGAAGGGCAGCCCGGCCGCCGTCCCCTCGACTACGACGAACTCGAACGACTCTTCGAAGTCGCAGATTCCCGCGTGGACGCACTGATTCGAACGGGCCGCAAGGGTGCTGTCGCCGCACTCCGTGACGCGCAGCTCATCAAGACAATCTACGCCTGGGGGCTGCGCCGCCGTGAAGCTTTGCAGCTTGATCTCTACGATCTGCGCACCAACCCCAAAGCCGACCGCTGGGGTCGATACGGCCTCGTACATGTCCGATATGGGAAAGCCTCACGCGGGAGCGTGCCAAAGCGACGCTCAGTGCTCTCCCTTCCCGAATTTGATTGGGCGATCGACGGACTCCGCGTCTACGTTGAACAGGTACGCGAGAAGTTCCGGCCCGGAGAGAAACCCGCGCTATGGGTGACCGAGCGTGGTACCCGAATGGGAGACCGCTACCTAGATCGACGCTTCGCTGCGCTCCGCGACGAAGCCGGACTGCCGCCCGAGCTAACGTTGCATAGCCTCCGGCACTCCTATGTGACGCACCTGATCGAGTTCGGGTACGCCGAACAGTTCGTGCAAACCCAAGTCGGCCACGCATACGCCTCAACAACCGCGATCTACACGTCTGTCTCTGACGACTACCGCAACCGTGTGGTGATGTCGGCTATCGACCGTTTCTACTTCTCCGGAGGGCACACAACATGACTGGTACACACATCAACTGGCAGCTCCGCTCGGTTATGGCAGAGCATGGCATGTTCAAAACAACCGACCTGGTCGATCCCCTACGAAACGCGGGCGTTACGCTCTCCCGCGAGCAAGTGTTCCGCCTTGTCACGCAAACCCCACAACGATTGAACATGGAAGTCCTCGCAGCCCTCTGCACCATCCTGAGCTGCACCCCAAACGACCTCATCGCCCTCAGCGATGCCGCTGAAAGCTCGACACGGGCAACGGGAACCGGCGGCCCCATCGACAGCGCAGGAACTGTGCGCCCCGTACCTGCCCGCATTCAGCGACCACGGAATCAGTAACAAACACGAAAACAACAACGTGCAATCAGAAGCCGGTTTTGGCTCCCAGGTCATTGACCTACTTACGGCCCTTCGCGTCACAGGCGTTGATAAAGAGACCGCAATCTCGGTTGCTGAACGAGCGGTACCTGAGAGCCGACGCTCAGGTGTAATCGCTGCACTCTCCCGGCCGAATTTTGATCCTCAGGCCTTGACTGGCGAGGCCCCTAGTAGTACTTGGTTAGGTGGGGCCGGCTCTTCGGCAGTAGGGGCAGCAGACGAGCATGCGGATGATCGCGGTTTGGAGCTCGGTCAGGAGCTGGTAGAACGTCAGGCCGCCCCTGTTGCTTTTGGGTCTGCGCGTAGCCTTTGCTCGGTGACGAACAAGTGCGCCGCGGTCACGAGCGTGACGTGGTGGTGCCAGCCCAGCCAGGTCCGGCCCTCGAAGTGATCGAGACCGAGTCCGTATTTGAGCTCCCGGTAGTCGTGCTCGATGCGCCACCTCATCTTCCCGTACCTGACCAGCTCGCTGATGGGCGTGTGCTCGGGGAGGGTGGCCAGCCAGTAGTCGGTGGGCTCGCTGGCGTCTTCGGGCCACTCGATCAGGAGCCAGCATACCGGCAGGCTGCCGTCGTCGTCCTTCGGGAGGTTCCGGTTCGCCGGCCGCACCCGGCAGGCGGCGAACCGGCTCGTCATCGTGCCTCTCGAGCCCTGCCGCCACATCACCTCGTCAAAGGCGTCTTCGGGGAGGTCTTGCGCGTACTGTCTCGCTTGCACCGGCTTCACCTGGTAGCTCGGCTTCGTAAACGGCCGGCCTTTCTTACTCGTCGGCGCAGGGAGCTCAAACGGGGCATCCACGTCGTGCACGCTCGTGGCGGCTTTCACTTGTACCACGTACGGAATCTGGCGCTCGGTCAGCCCAGTGCGGAACGGGCCGATCTCCCCGTACCCGGCATCACCGACCATGACCGGCGGAACATGCCCCCATGAGTCGAGCTCGTCAAGCATCGTGAGTGCTTGTTCCCACTTCGCCTGATGGCGTGCCGTGTCGGGGATCTTCGCCTTGAGGCGCCGAGCTGCGATCTGCGCGGCTTCCTCGCTCGTGTCCGCACAGGCATCATCCCACCGCTCCGGCAGGAACAGGCGCCACCCCAGCGGGCACGACGCCTCATCAGTGACCGCATGCACGCTGACACCGATCTGCACGTTCCCGATCTTTCCCAGCGAACCGGAATACTGCCTGGCCACCCCCGGGGAAGCGGGACCGTCTTTCACGAACCCGGTGTCATCGACCACCCACGCCTCGGGCCCGATCGCCTCGATCGCGCGGGCAGCGAGTCTCCGCCTGACCGGCTCGACCGGCCACAAGGACGAGGAAACAAACTGCTGCAACTGCTGGTAATCAACACCGAGCCGATCTCCCATCGGCTGCATCGACTTCCGCCGCCCGTCAAGCATCAGGCCCCGTAGGTACAGGCCGCCCTTGTCCCGCTGATCCCGACGGGCCAGTGACGCGAACACGTCACCGACGTACTCATCCAACTCGGCCCGCACCCTGGAGATCTCCCGCTTATCCACACGGGCACGTTAACAACGGACCGACACTACACCGGCCACGACACGCCATAACCTAACCAAGTACTACTAGACCGATACAGACGTTACTTGCGGCACTCCAGCGCGTGGGAGCGGAAGGAATACAGCTTCCTACGTGCCCAAGCTGTCAGCGAGAACGCGTCCTGCTGAGAAAAGATGAGAACGCTGTACACATCTGTCATCGTTGCGGAGAGCGCCGCCACTATGCCGAATGCCCACGCTGTCACCACATCAAAAAACTCACCCAAACTGACGAACTGGGTGGAAAAGTCTGTGACCGGTGTGCTCCCGGTACTGAGGATCAACAGAAGACCTGCGCGAAATGCGGTCGCAGCGCAACAGTCGGAAGCATGCTCGAAGGTAGTTGGACCTGCCTGAATTGCTACCCGAAACCCACCCACCAGTGCGTTTCGTGCAGAGAACAGAAGAAGATCGCTTCTACGATTCTGCAAGGCAAACACTGCTTCGCGTGCCACAACCGGGTCCTGCGCAATCCACGACCTTGCCCCACCTGCCACGAGAATCGCATCCTCGCGTTCCTCGATAACACGCAACAGGCCGTGTGCGCCGGATGCGCAGGGCAACCAGCCCGTTACGCCTGCCGCCGCTGCGGCAGCGAAGAACATTCCTACGGCAGAAACTGCGGCCTCTGCGTGCTTGACGACCGCTGCCGAGAACTCCTCGCAGGCCCAAATGGCACTCTCAGCGAACCGATGGAAAAGCTCCGCATCTACCTGCTCACCAGGCCGCGACCGGAGCAGTTCATCAAATGGCTCAGGATGGGAAAAAGCATCCCCTTGCTGCGCGCTATCGCGCAAGGAAAAATCCCACTCACCGAGGCGACCTTCGTGTCCGAGAACATCGACCGGGCACTCATCTACCTCCGCGAGCTACTACGCGACGCTGGCGCGCTGCCCCACGAACAGGCCGTCACTCGGCAGCTCGAAGCATGGCTTGCCGAAGTCGTCACGCCTCTCCGCCGAGCGCCGTCAGCTTATTACTGCGTACGCACGGTGGGCGCTCCTACGTCGCGCCAAACGTGACCGAGCAACCGGAGACATCACCCCAGGCGGTGCGACACATGTCAGAGTCTCAGTTCGCGGCATCATCATATTCCTCGACTGGCTTACCGAACGCCACACAGCCCTCGGGTCAATTACCCAAGCGCAACTCGAAGAGTTCATGACCGTCCGCTCCTCATCGCGCTGGCTCCCACAGTTCCTCATCTGGGTTGAACAGAACGAAAATATGCCAGACATCGAAGTACCTTCGAAGGCCAAACCAGCCCCAAGTCTCACGGGCTTTGAAGAACAGCACGAAGAAACCATCCGGCGGCTGAGTACCGACGACAGCATCGACCTTGACGCCAGACTCGCGGGCCTTCTGATCGCGGTCTATGGACAACTCGCCACCCGAACATTCCGGCTTCGACGTGGCCAACTCCGCGCAACCGGAAACGACGGCGCTGAGCTTGCTCTAGGGCAGCATCCCCTCACTCTCGCCACCCCGGTCGCAAAGATCGCCCGAAAACACCTTGAATCCCTAGCTCCAGCAGAGCCGAACGCATGGCTTTTCCCAGGCCTAACTCCCGGTGGTCACCGCGACCCGCAATACCTCAATCGACGCCTCAAACCGTTCGGCACAAGTATCTCCGCGTTGCAAAAAGCCGCCCGTTTTAGGCTGGCCGGAACGGTGCCATCGAAGATCCTCGCAGACGCCCTCGGCTTCAACGTGCCCACCTTTGAGCAATATGCCAACCTCGCAGCAAGCACACGGGGTGATTACCCATTGCTGCGTGAGGTCTGATTGAGTGCCTTAGCGGGTCAGTGGGCATGGGCTGAAGACACGAAGGTCGGCCCAAATAGCGTGGAAACGTTCCTACTCAAATCAGGTCTGTCTCAATTCAGTAATCATGATTTGAACGTTAAAACGGAGCCTGTACGCGAAACTATTGGAATCATGAACGATTGACGCAAGTGAGATCATGGTTGCTGACGGAGATGCTTGCCTAACCACACTTCAGGCCTTGTCGAATGTGCCGGTTAACTCCCCTTCAACGGGCATTTTCGCGGGCAGGGTAAATGGGAATCGGATGACCATGAGAACTGGCGATGCTGAGAATCCCGAAATCATAGATGCCTGTGCCAGTCAGCGACCGGCTTGCGGGACAGTTTGCTTCTGGCGACACTGAGTCCCTCTGTTCGGGGTTTCCTCCCGTTTCCCGATGGGTGCGCCTAAGAAGCGTCAACACATCCTTGACGCCACCTAATATGTCAACCTAAACTTGACACATGACTGCATCAACAAAAATTCGCACTGTGAGAAAATCCCTCTTGGCCACCCTTGTCCTCGGCGTCTGTTTGGTGGTGTTCGCAGCGTTCATCGGCATGGGACTTCCGGGGTTCATCATTACCGTGGCCGGGTGGATCGCCCTGATTGCTAGCCTGGTTGGATTCTTAGTTGTTATCGTTCAGAAGTCCAATGCGGCTTCACGCACAACCTCTTGGCGTCCAGCCGACGAGGAAGAGCTGTGAGCAAGGAAACTGAGGCCGCACTGTCAGTTCGGCTATCGAAGCTTGCTGCCGATCTGGGGCCACACCCTTCGGATGAAGATTCCATTCAATCGCCGGAGGCCATCCTCCGGTCCGTAGCTGTTTTTGGTGAGATTGCCCGTGTATCCACGCAACTTCAATCGCAGGCGGTAGCGACAGCTCAAGATTCTGGATTGAGTTGGGCGAAGATCGGTAAAGCGCTGGGAACTTCTCGCCAAGCTGCCCAGCAGCGCTTCGACATCCGCCGAACCGAAGCAATCCAAGCGACAGAAACTATACGAATCATGGGGCCCGTTTCACGCAGCGAAGAAGTGGAACAGATCAATGCGGCGGGAAAACAAGGCTGGAAACTGATTCGCTCGCTACACGGAGAACATGCGCTCGAGCTCGACGACGACTTATGGGAAGTCACACGAGTTTCGATCTTTTCGTTGCGCTCTTTGCCCGCTGCAAGTGACGGATGGGAAGCAGCCGCGACCCGATTCCCTGATTGTTTCTACGTTCGCAAGATACTCAAGTGAGCAACGGGCTCGTGCTACCCGCGGCTGTTCTGCAAGCGTTCCCTAAGGGACCGGCTTACGGTCAAAGCAATTCCCAGATTGCGTCCATGACAGAACTGTTGCTCTCGAATGATCGTGTTGAACTGGTTACCTCTTCGCATAGCTAGTGGCTGCTATGGTGAATTTTATGAGCGAACCAGCGCTACACTCAGCAGTTCTTAGGAAGCGTGCAAGAACTTCAAGAACTCTTCGTGCCGTTTTTGCATTCATCATCGTCGCATTGTTCGGTCTCGGTTATGTCTCAGAGATTACGGGTAGCGGCACCGGCCTATTCAACATTTCAACTGTCATCGGCCTCAGCGCGATATCACTGCTTTTGATTGCGCTTCTATTTACCTGGAGTCAGGTAATCGTGTACTCCAACGGGATCGAACTTCGCTGGTTTCCGCTGTACAGAAAGTTCTTGAGCTTCGATGAGATCGGCGAAGTCAAAGTTGTGGCTCTCCCCGCAATACGCTTCGGAGTCGGTCTCAGGTTCTACGGTGGCGGAGACATGGGGCTCATCGGACGGGGAGGTTACGGCGTATACGTGCCGCTGACGAAAGTAGGCGGTTACTACGTAAGCGTTGGAGATGAGGAGGACGCGAGTGCGGTCGCTCAAGCGATTTCCGCATTGTCAAATGTAACTGCACCATCTCGCGCTATCCATACTGACAAAGAGCCAACTACTTGACCCTAGAGGTAGCCCACTCATGCACCCGGTAAAATAGTTCGCATTTAGCGGCCTATCTTACTCAGAGCTGCTAGTTATCGCCCACTGAGGAGCTGTCCCGCTCAGCGTTCCCCATACGGGACGTCGGTAGTTGTCAAGTCAAATGAGACGTCTCATGCCTTCTGAAGACTGGTTTCCTG
>JBQDFP010000004.1:0-124018 GCA_052085365.1 Canibacter sp.
CCGCTTTTGGTCGCAGGCCTGGGCTTTGTCGCAAACGCTGGCCTGAACGCCATTCTGATTTACGGGCTTGACCTCGGCATTGCCGGTTCCGCGCTTGGCACTGTAATCGCGCAGTGGGGCATGGTCGCGGTGTACCTACTCGTCATTCACCGGCACATTCGTGAGCATTCTGCGAGCTGGAAGCTCGTCACTCTGCGGGAAGTTTCTGTCTCCGGAGGCTGGCTGTTTGTTCGCACGGCGGGACTGCGCGCGGCGCTCCTCATCACTGTCGCCGCTGCAGCAGCGCACGGCACCGAAGTGACCGCCGCCTACCAGGTGATTTTCACCCTGTTTTCGATTCTTTCGTTTGCGCTTGATGCGCTCGCGATCGCGGCACAGGCGCTGATCGGTAAAGCTCTCGGGGCCGGTCAACGATTGTTTGCAAAAGCGATTATTTCCCGCACTGTTCGTTTCGGATTGCTCGCAAGCGCTGTGCTTTCGGTGCTCTTGATCGCGGTGTCCCCCATCATCGGACGCGTTTTTACCTCGGACCCGGTAGTGCTGGCTGCGATTCCCTGGTCAGTCGTGATTCTCGCAGTATCAGTGCCGATCGCGGCAGTTGTGTTCGTGCTTGACGGCGTACTGATGGGCGCCGGAGATGTGCGTTATCTCGGCTGGACAAGTCTCGTTAATCTTGCCTGCTACGCCCCAGCAGTTGTGTGGGTGTGGATCACAGACTCTGAGGCGCAGGTCGCGCTCATCACGTTTGCGTACAGTTTCGTGTTCATGACCGCCCGCCTGGTGACTCTGTCCATTCGTACGGTGCGAAGAAGCTAGACTGTTCGGCGTGAGAATTGTGGTTGCGGATTGTTCAGTAGATTATGCCGGGAGACTCTCTGCGCATCTGCCCCGCGCTCAGCGCGTGCTGATGTTGAAAGCAGACGGCAGCGTCCTTGTGCACTCAGACGGTGGGTCGTATAAACCTCTGAATTGGATGAGTCCTCCCTGTACGACCGAGGTTCTCGAACTCACAGACGATCAACGTGACGCAGAGATTACAGAAGCTTGGCAGGTCACACATCGCAAGACCGGCGACAAGCTCCTGATCTCGTTATTTGAGATCCTCTCTGATACCAGTCACGATCTCGGCACTGATCCGGGCCTCATCAAAGACGGTGTTGAGGCTCACCTGCAGGAGCTACTTGCCGATCAGATTGAGCTTCTTGGTGAAGGTCACCGCCTGGTGCGTCGCGAGTACATGACGGCGATCGGACCGGTCGATATTCTCGCAACTGACCCCGAAGGCATTTCAGTTGCCGTTGAAATCAAGCGTCGCGGCGAAATCGATGGTGTTGAACAGTTGACCCGCTATCTAGAGCTCATGAACCGTGATTCCCGTCTCGCTCCGGTCCAAGGGGTTTTCGCCGCTCAAGAAATCAAGCCCCAAGCCCGCACCCTTGCTGAGGATCGGGGCATCCGCTGTGTGACGCTCGACTACGACGCCATGCGTGGCATGGAAGACGTCAACGCGCTGTTCTAACTAGGCTGGATCTATGGACATCACACCCGATTACGAGAACACGTCGGTTCGCGAGGCGCTTGATGCGCTTCAGCAGACCCCTGATTACGATCATCTTGTGAGTTTTCTCAATTCATTGCGTGAGGGCTACCTCGTAGTTGATGTGACGGGGAAGAAGAAAACCCGCATCCGCACGATCCGCTCAACGAAGGGCCAGCTCGTGCTGCCAATTTTTACGTCTCTGGACGAACTTCGTGCTGCCGCCGCGAAGGCAGGCGCCAAGGGAGCAGTAATGCCTGCTCGGGAAGCTCTTGCACTGATTCGTACTGATCGGTTTGTGGCGGCGGAGTTTAATCCTGCTTCATCGAAACAGGTGATGCTCAGAAAATATGTCGAACTTGCTGCCGGTGAAGACGAGATCACTCAGTCAACTTTGGAGGAGATGCGCGCGTGATCGTCCTGTGGGATCTTGACGGAACCATCATCGATTCGGGCCCTGAAATTTTGCAGCGGATTCGCCGAGTTATTTCCGAGCTGGGCTACGAGGTTCCTGATTTAGCTACTCAGCGTCGTTTTATTGGTCCACCGCTGCTTGATAGTTTTCTAGGGCTCATGACCCCTGACGACGCTGCGAAAGCGGTGCTGCGCTCTCGCGAGATTGCGCAGTCCCAGTCGCCGGACTATTTGGTGGAGATTCACGACGACGTCGCGGAGCTAGTCCGCGATCTCCACGCCAAGGGTGTTCAACAGGCGGTCGCGAGTTCTAAAGGCCAGTGGCTTGTCGAGCTTGTGATCGAGCATTTCAAACTCACCGAATGCTTTGACATTATTGTGGGATCTGATCAGGATCGCTCTGAAAAGTCACTCGTCATCGCAAAAGCACTCGCGCACTTCGATACCCCCGAAGATGCCATTATGGTCGGCGATCGGATCCATGATCTCGAGGGCGCTCAGGCGCATGGAATTCCAGCAATCATTGTTGGCTGGGGTTACGGAGATGGAGAAGAAATTCCGGGGGCTCTCGCGAAGGTCGACACGGTAGCGCAGCTGCGCTCTATGCTAGAAGCATGACGATTCTGCTCGCTGTACTCCTGTTTGTGAACGCAGGATTTAACATCATCGTATGGCCACCTTTTCTGCGTCGCATTAAGAAAGACTCACGAGCTTACGATGCGTCGGGTCGCCCGACCAGATTTTTGACTGCCCACGTAGTACTCATTACCTCGGGGCTCGTGATTGCCGCAGCTTCGCTGGTTGGCGCGATCGCTGCACTCTTGGTGTAAGGAGAAACCGATGAAACGCATCCTCACGTACGGAACTTTTGATCTTCTTCACTGGGGTCATATTCGTCTTCTGCGCCGAGCACGAAAGCAGGGCGACTACCTCGTGGTTGCGCTGTCTACCGAAGAGTTTAATGAGGGCAAAGGCAAGAAGACTTACCACGACTTCGCGACTCGTAAGGCGATGCTTGAGGCTGTGCGCTATGTAGATTTGGTTATTCCAGAAAACAACTGGGATCAGAAAATCAGTGACGTGCAGAAATACGAGATCGACACGGTCGTTATGGGCGGTGATTGGGAGGGTGACGAACGCTTCGAAATCTTGCGCCCATACTGCGAAATCGTCTACCTCGACCGCACTGAGGGCATCTCGACTTCCAAGATCAAAGAGGATCTCGGCGCGTAAGTCTCGGCCCGCTTGCCGCGGGTTGCCAGTCTTCGCGAGTAGGCGGCTGCACTTCTATTAGGCCGTCACGTGTACGCACGCCCCACCCGTCGGAGTCAACAGACCGATGATGGAACCAACACAGTAGGGCTCCTGTAGCTACGTGAGTTCGTTTTGTGTTTGCCCACGTCTCGATGTGATGGGCTTCGCACCAACCTGGTGGGACCGTACACCCTGGAATCACACAACCGCCGTCTCTCGCGGCCATTGCGCGACGTTGGTCTGCGTTAAAGGTTCGCCGCTCATGTTCCAGTTGGACGATTCGCCCGTCACGGCCCAAAATCAAACGCTGTGTTGCACCCGCACACCCTGAGGTGCGCGCTTCAGCACTCGGAATAATCGTTGGGCATCCGTCGTGCCCTGCCAAAACTGATGCACCATCCTGGTGAAGAAGACGGTCTTCAGTGGTGTGGATCAGCACAACAGCCGGTTTCCCGCCGGGGGCTGGCATGGCTTTCGACCCGAGTGCGACGTTCACAATGGTGGCGAGCGCATCATGGTTCTTCTGCTGCGGAGTGCGGGGGTCTTCGACTTCAGTTGACTCACCGTCAAGTTTGGTGTGCACAGGGGTATTAATTACGTCGAGGCATCTCCCAAACACCGCAGCAACCTCGGGCAACAACTGCCCGCTCACGCGCACGAGACCGTTTTCGTCACTGTGCAGGGTCAGGGCCCGCCGCTTCTGCATCTCTTCTTGATGGTCTCGATCGACAGTCACCGTGTATTCAGCGAGCGTAGTCGCGATAATCTTGCGCAAGCCTCCGAAGCTTGGCTTCAGCGCATTGTCGGGATCCGCGGTTTTCATCCACCTACGTTCAGCAGAAAACCGCTGCGCCTCAGGAACCTTCGCCAGGCTGTCAGTTATAAGCTGGTAAACGCTTCCTGCAATACGCCCCTCACGGTACGCCGTTCGCGCGAGTTCACCTGGTTGGTCTGGCTCATCACGCTGAGAAAATTCTAATGCGGCAAGTTTTGATCGACGTTTTGCGTCGGCCCACCCCTCGCCTGTCAGGGTCATATACAGCTCTTCTGGGTTCTTGGCACCGTGACGACGGGACACTGATGACCCTGCCTGCTCGAAGCGTTGCACTTGGGCAAGCGCATGTGTCGTCGTTGCTTCAACGAGGTTTTTGAGCTTGCCGAGCTCTCGGATCAGATCAGGCAGCTCAGACTCAGGGGCCTCAGAAAGGTCAGGGAATGCTTTCGAGAAGGAGTCTTGGAAGCCTCGCACGAGATTTACAAGATTGCCGTTTTCATTGTGATGCTGAAGCGGGGCAGCGTCCACCGGCTCGAACATCACTCGACTGCGTCGATATCTGTCACTCATCACAAGACCTCCTTTCGAATATATGTTCTATCCTAGGAGGCCCTCAATACTCACACCGCACCTGATACTGCTTTGTGGAAAACCACAGATCGCTCAATCGCTTAAATCGCTGTGGACTACGGGTTAACGCGAGAAGCCGCACCCAACCTTCGGCTAGACATGACCGAGTTGAAGGTTGTTTTACCGGAAGACGCATCTAATATGTCGAACACTGGCGCAACAGATTCGAGAAATGAAACATCAATTGAAGCTTTGCCCCTGACGGCCATCTGTGCCCCAATTTCTCCAATCGCGGGCGCCACCCTGAATCCATGCCCCGAGAAGCCAGTCAGAACAATGAGATTCTTGGAATCAGGGTGATAACGCACGTATTCCATCATGGACCGAGTGTAACTCTCAACATACGTTGTGAGCCGATAAGGCTTCTCGCTTAAGTTGGGAAGCACCTCACCACGAATCCAATCAAACTTCCGGATTTCTTCGTCTAACGCGTCGCCCTCAAGCTGTCGAGGAAAAGTGTCAGGGTCCCCTGCAGCAAAGTGATCATTGAAGCCCAGACCCAATTTTACTGACCGCTGATCTGGAGTCGGAATACCGTAGCAATAGCTCGGAGCGGTCTGGAGGAAGGGTGGAAGGTCACTCAACGTAGTTGAATCCACACCGTTAAACCACGCGGAAGTGAGCCTTCGCACGACTACCTCGTCCTTGAGATAGGGCAATAATGACGGCGTCCAACCACCACACGCCACAATGACTCGATCGAATTCAGTCACTGATTTTCCAATACTCAGATCAATCCGATCACCACGAGTCTCTACATTCGTGACCCTTGTAAAATCATGAATTACTGCACCGTTTCTCTTCGCAAGCCTCGCCGCAGTTGCAACAGTAAGCTCGGGCCGAATTACTGCACCATCTCTATCCCAGGCACCGATTATGTCCGGATCAAGCTGGAACATCGGGAAGCGATCTAAGAGTCTCGTATTACTCATCAGGTCAATCTGCGCCCCGGTGTCTTCCGCGGACGCAATTGCTTGCTTCATCTGATTCGCTTCTTTATGCCCCAGTACCAATACTCCGGTGGGGAAGCGAAGAAGGTCGCCAGATTCCTCCTCAAGAGTTCGCCAGAGCTCACGAGCCCTCACAATCAGCGGTGCGTACTTCGGCTCCTCAAGTTCAAGGTTCCAGTAGAGCCGACTTTCTCCTCCCGCACCTGCTGTAGAGTGCCCTGGGTAATGAGTGTCAAAACCGTGCACTTCAAGTTCCGGAATCCGGCTCAGTTGCCATAAGACTTGAGATCCAATCGCGCCCAGACCAACAACAGCGATTTTCATAGCGGCCCTTTCAACTTTGGAGTCTTCGCTCCTCGATAGAGCCTGAGACTGGTTTCAATCTAGTAGCTGGCTCTACTTTCCAAGGTGGGGCCCTAGACGGCCCCACCTTATGAAGGAATTAATCTATATCTGCTGCTGATGGGTCAAACCCGTTATCTTGCAGGATCTCCTCGAGTGAACCGTCCGAATGCATTTCTGCAAGCACCTGGTTCACGGCATCCAGCATTTTTGTATGCCCTTTGGGGATCAAAATATAGTTTTTTGCATCCCCGGCAGTGTCGAGAACTTCCGGCGTCTCTTCAAACACCTCCATCTTGATATCCGAATCAGGATTCATTTCCAGCATGTGAGCACCCGCACCGATTGTCATTACTGAGGCATCGATACGACCGTTTTTCAGATCTTGGAATCCTGCCTCTTCGGTTGCGTAAAGCTTGATATTTTCTTGCCCTAGCGCGGCTTGAAGGTCGGGAACCGTCGAGTAACCCTGTGTCGCCGATACTGTGAGGCCTTCAAGATCTTCTAAGCTTGTCAGGCCGTCTTTGCTCAAGATCACGACTGAATCTGAATAGACTGGATCGCTCACCTCAAACTCGGTCTCACGTTCTGGGGTGACGTACCAGTTTCCGGCGGTCATATCTGCTCGCTCTGCTTTAACTGTTTCGATGATTGCAGTAAAGCTCTGCGTCGTAGCATCAACAGTCAGGCACAAATCACTTGCGATTCGTTTGAGGATGTCCCCGTCAGCACCAGACAACTCGCCAGTCGACATTGAGACATAAGCGGGATACTCAGCAACCGCAACAGTCAAGACCCCGTCTTCGACAAGTTCCACGTCATTTGCTACTGGTTCACATCCTTCTTCAACTTCTGAACCCTGCCCTGCCGATGACGAACAACCCGTGAGCGCGGCTGTTCCAATAAGAGTGAGGCCTGCGAGTGCAGCAAAAGCCCTGTTAATACGCATTTTTCTTCTCCTTCAGGAGTAATTGTTTAAGAATCAGTCGGTGATATTTTTTTCAATGAGCAGCAGTTACTTCAACGCGGTCCGCCTTTCAACGGCTTGTACGCATCGCGACACCACAATGGCAATCACTGCGTACATGAGGCCCGCAATCGTAAATACGGCGAGGAACTGGAAGGTGACCGAACCTATTTGGTAAGCCCTGTTGAGCATCTCGGGGAGCGAAATAGCATAGCCAAGACTCGTTGCTTGGAACACGATCACGCTATACGAGACGATCGGGCCAATCACGGTACGCACGGCCTGGGGGATAACCACAAAGCGCCGCTCGTCAGAGGCCGAGAGCCCGAGAGCTTGAGCGGCCTCAATATGTCCTTTTGGGACACTGAGCACGCCAGCACGGAAGATCTCGCTCGTGTACGCACCCGTGCTGAAGGCAATAACAATCACCGCAACAGTAAATGCGTCCCAAGTGATTCCAACTCCGGGAAGCCCGAAGTAAACGAGGTACAGGAGTACGAGAAGTGGGACTCCTCGACCAAACTCAACGACACCGACGCAGAAGTAACGTACAGCGCGGTTTCTTGCGAGCATACCGAGCGCTAAGAGCAAACCAAATGGCAAACCCAAAAGAAGTGAGAGGCCGGTTACCGCGAGGGTGACTCGCAGGCCGCCCAAGAGCTGTGGCATCCAAACTGTGATTATTTCTTCTATTGTCATGACTGCACCGCAAACCTTTTTCTCACGAAGCCCTCACTGCTTCTGGCAAGAACTGCAAGTGGAATCCCTAAGAACAGGTAGACCAGGCCTCCGAGCGCAAAAATCACTAATCCGGGGTGACCTTGCTGAGTTAACACGAGGGCTTGGAAGGCAATGTCGGTCACGCCAATAACTGACGCAGTCGCAGAATCTTTCAGCAACCCAATGAGATATGTGGCAGAAGGCGGCATCGCCACACCTGCGCCTTGCGGAGCAATAATGCGCCAGAATACATCTCTACGCCCCATTCCTAACGCTTCGGCGGCCTCCCACTGGCCTATATCTACTGCATTAATCGCAGCACGATAGTTTTCAGCCATATAGGCCGCATAAACGATCGCGAGCGCAAGGCACGCTGCCGGGATTGGGTCAAGCCCGAGGATGCGACTAAATCCAAAAAAGAGGATGAGCATCCAAGCAATTGGTGGAATACCGCGCGCGATTTCCACGTACGCGGTACCGAGCCATCTCAGCGGCGCAAATTTTGAACGACAAGCGAATGCAATAGGCAGCCCTAATATTGCAGCGGCCACAAAAGAGACCACTGTGATCACTATTGTGGTCAGTAGGCCGACCATCAAAAACGAGAAGAAATGACTCATCGAGCTACCGCCTGAAGGAACTGTCGTGTTCGTTCGTGGGTGGGATTATCAAAAACCTGGTCTGGCGCCCCTTCCTCAACAATCCGTCCGTCGGCCATAAATACGACGTGGTCAGATACCTGACGTGCGAACGACATCTCGTGAGAAACAACAATCATTGTCATTCCGCTAGTCGCTAGCTCCTGCATAACCTTGAGTACTTCTAGTCCCAGTTCAGGGTCCAGTGCGGAAGTCGGCTCGTCGAAAAGCATCACACTCGGATCTAACGCAAGCGCTCGCGCAATCGCCACACGCTGCTGCTGGCCTCCGGAACACTTTGTTGGTTTTTCATGAGCTTTTGCAGCCAAACCAACACGTTCAAGCAGATCCATTGCGCGGGACTCTGCCTCTTTTGCGCTCCGTCCCAGTACTCGTTCCTGCGGAAGTGCAACGTTGCGTAACACTGAAAGATGCGGAAAGAGGTTAAAACTCTGGAACACCATTCCAATGTCTCGGCGCAAGGTTTGCAGTTCGCTCCGTGTTGGCTGAGTGGGATTCTTGACGGCTTGCTTGCCTGACAAGTAGATACTTCCTGATGTTGGTGTTTCGAGGTAATTCACGCACCTGAGCAAGGTACTCTTGCCAGCGCCACTCGGACCGATCAGCGCCACGACCTCGCCCTGCGCCACTTCGAGTGAACATTCGTGCAGAACCGTTGTACCGTGGAAGTCTTTACGAATCTTGTCAAGTTTCAGTTGGGCCCCCGCAGCAGCAACGTCTGCAAGACCTGGATCATTCGTAGCGCTTTCCTCATGTTCAGGATTTCCTGACATATGTTTCTCCTGTAATTGGTGGCATGGCGGACTGCTTAATACTCTGAGCGTGATCTCAGCTACTCGAAGCTGTCGAGCCAATCCGCTAGTTCACTGAGTGAAGTGAAGCGGTAGTCAGCTTCGGTGTATTCTTCTGGATCTGGCGTTGCGCCGTATCCTTCTTTGGCTGCACGTCGTTCAATCCATGCCGTAGTGAAACCAAGCTTCTTCGCAACACCGATGTCATGGAACTGAGATTGTGCAACGTGAAGATAATCACTCAGTTCGAAGCCAAGGTGACTTTGCCTGCCCCTCATATATGCGAACGCTTGCGGATCAGGCTTGTTCACTAAAGTTTCCTCGACGGTGACGATGTCGTCGTACGGATTTTGGAGTGTAATTGCCATCTGATTAATCGCTCGACGACCACCGTTAGTAAGAGTCACGAGTCGATGGTTCTTGCGGAGTCGTTTCATAGACTCAATCGCATCCTCAAACGGAGGGAAAAAGGGTGCAGCCTCACGAAAGCCAAACGCCAGCTCATCACTCTCTGGAATTTCAGAGTTCGAAGCGATGAGACGATAAAGATGCGGAAGCATCTCCATCCAAGATGATCCTGGCGTCAGCCTGTGTAGTTCAACTTCTGCCTCTGCATATAGCCGCAACAGCTGCTCATCGCTTATCCCCAAAGACTCATGATCCACAGCCTTTCGGAAGTAATCGACTATCCCGGTTTCGAAATCAATGATCGTCCCGATTGTGTCGAATGTAAGAATTTTGAATGGACTTGGCATAGTGACTCCTTTATCACTCGGCGGCATGGTTAATTTGATTGATAATGAATTCCGCAGATTCAATGAGATGCTCTCGATAAGCTTCAACAGCTTCTTTGGTGTCGCCTGCAACCATTCGGTCAAAAAGCTCGCGGTGTTCTTGAGCAAGCTTCGTTGGCGACAATAAATCAACGTTCAGGTACGTCAATGCGAGCCTCGCCTCCGTTGATGTGACTTGATAAATTGAGCTCAAACGCGGGCTCGATATCGCGTCAACTAGAGCTTTGTGGAATTGGAAGTCAAGACTGAGAATCGATTCCCAATCATCGTCATCATCAAGCTCCTCCATGAGTTGCAGTTGATGAGCCGCGCTATCCAAAGAAAGCCCCTTTTCAGCAATCTGGTATACCGCTTCACCTTCAATGAGCAGGCGTACGGCGAAGATATCTTCAATATCTTCGACGGTGAGGCTCGGTATATATGCTCGTTTGCCTCTCTCGCGGCGCAACAAGCCTTCGTGAACCAACCTCACAACTGCCGAATGGACAGGGGGACGGTGGATTCCAAACTCTTCGGCAACCCTTCGTTCGGCAATTGCGTACCCGGGCGAGTAGTACCCGCTGAGAATACGGGATCGGAGCTTCTCAGCAACAGCATCAACGAGAGATTTGGTCTCTATCGCTTCAGGTTTCAAAACTTTTCCCCAGGTCGTCTTCGACGTGACTTCTTTGTCGGGTCAAGTGTATATTGGTATTACCAAATTTCAAACAATTTTTTTAAATCACCGAGTTCGGCGATAGTGCGATGCTGATCACGAATAAACGCCAACCGCGACAATACTGGCCCGAAAAGAAGGCTGGGGCAGCGAAATTAAGTACGCTCCAGCGTCAAGGAGCGGGCTCGAACTTTCTTCAGATCAGTTCAATTGCCCCTGCGCATCGACCGGCCAACGGTCGATAAGTTTTCCGGTCGAGTCCACGATGATGAGCTCTTCAAAACTGTTTACGACTGGGCACACATGGTTTGGCACGATCGCAACGTGTTCCCCGACACTTGGTCGAACTGCGTCCTTGGGCAGTCGCAGAAAACCATGGTATTCGTTCAGTTGCGTCAGCACAGCGTCATAGCTTGGTACATGTCCGTAGCCTGAGTCAGGGTCACCTTCGCGTGCAAGCGCTTTCGTACCTGCATCGACAATCACATGCTCATGACCCTGATCACTCACGACAGTACTTGCAAGGAACAGCGCGATGTTTGAAGGTTCACAGTCACCAATGCGGTAATTGTCGTAGTCATAAAAGACATACTCTCCCGGACGAATCTCGGTGATAACCGGGTCAAGGCTGAATTCCGCAGTAGGGGTAGAGCCTGCGCTCACTATTTGTGCCTCGATTTGATGCTCCTCGAGTGACACCACAGCCCGACGCAATGCATCGGCCTGGTCAACTGCAGCACCCTCAGGTGCGCCGACCGAACCGCCATGGCCCGGGTAGGTAAACACCCCTGCAGGCGAAAGCCCCTGTCGCCGAGCGTGCGCAGCGAGCTCCCCTGCTTCTTCCGGCACAACGCCCGAACGTCTGGCACCACAGTCTACTTCAATAATGACCCGAAGTAGATGCGCGTCATCCCCCATCGCAACGGCGAGACGATCAATCGCTGCAACACTATCTGCCCCGACACTGAGTTGAGTCTGGTGAACGAGCTGACGCAAACGTTGCGCTTTGGTTCCTGTCGCCCAGATCGGGTAGGCGATGAATATGTCGCCGCAGTCGGCTTCACTAAAGATCTCTGCTTCGCTGAGGTTTCCTGCAGTGAGTCCCGCTGCCCCAGCGTCCAACTGCATCTGGCCGATATGAACACTCTTGTGTGTCTTTACGTGGGGGCGCAGCCGCTTCCCGTTTTGATGAGCGAAGCTTTGCATCCGACGGATATTTTCAGCTACAACGTCAATAAGAACAATCGGCGCAGGCGTACTTACCTCATCTTCAAGACTGTCCAAGATGCTTGTGAACTGGTCCATGCGCACTCCCTGGGGTTCAGCCTACAACCAGACACACTCTGCGCCAATAGGCTCTGGCTATTCGGTGTCGAACCTTTCAACACGGAGCACACACTCAAGGTCGTCCGCTTTATAGTCGATACTTGTTGACCACTCAACTGACTTTCCGGGTGCCACATCGGTCACATTAACCTGCACGAGCCCAACGGTGTCACTGTTTTCGAGGGCGGACACGTAGAGTCGATAGTCCTGTGCATCAGAGTCTGGTTTTTCCATGTGAGCGCAATATTTGCTACTGACCGGCATCCGAAGTTTCGAATGCCGGTCAGTATTCAATGTAGTTTGTTACAACACTCTCGACAGGAATGCTTTCGTGCGTTCCCGTTGCGGGTTCGAAAGCACTTCGGTCGGGTCGCCTTCTTCAACAACGACCCCACCATCCATGAATACGAGCTTGTCCGCTACTTCGCGAGCGAAGCCCATCTCGTGAGTGACCACGATCATGGTCATGCCACTTTCGGCAAGATCTTTCATCACCTGCAGCACTTCACCCACTAGTTCTGGGTCGAGCGCCGACGTGGGCTCGTCGAACAGCATAAGCTTCGGGTCCATAGCTAATGCACGTGCGATCGCAACTCGCTGCTGCTGACCGCCCGAAAGGTGTGCCGGGTAATGATCGTATTTCTCTTCAAGCCCCACCCGCGCCAAAAGCTCCATCGCACGAGCTTTCAGCTTCGCACGGTTTCCTTTCTTGAGCAGCGTCGGCGCAATCATGACATTCTCGAGAGCCGTCATGTGCGGGAAGAGATTGAACCGCTGAAACACCATGCCAATATCACGACGCTGTTTTGACGCTTCGCTGGGACGCATTTCATACAGTCGATCGTTCCGTTGGTGGTAGCCAACAAGTTCACCGTCAACAAACAAGCGGCCAGCGCTCACTTCTTCTAAGTGGTTAATACAGCGTAAAAACGTCGACTTACCCGAGCCAGATGGCCCCACCAAGCACAGCACTTCTCCACGCTTGACTTCGAGTGAGATTGACCGCAGCACAAGGTTGGAGCCGAAGCTCTTTGAAACTCCGTCAGCTTTTACCATCAGAGTCATTTCGCTTCACCCCCTCCGTGCGCTTCAGGCGCAACGGGCTCCTCATTGCCTATTTCTCCCTGTGGGATAACCCCGATTGAACTGGTTGCCACAGTTGGTTTCATGGGGCGTGGCTGATCACCGGCGCCCTTTGAGTAGTACCGCTCAAGGTAGTACTGCCCAACCATCAGGATCGATGTAATTACGATGTACCAGATTGACGCAACAATCAGCATCGGCACCGGTTTATAGGTCACTGCTGAAATGTCACGGGTGCGCGCATACAGTTCCAGCGAGAACGGCACTGCGGTAGCCAGAGACGTTGTCTTCAGCATCGAGATGACCTCATTGCCGGTCGGAGGGATGATCACCCGCATTGCCTGGGGCAACACGATACGGCTCATGGTGTGCCACCAGCCGAGACCCAGCGCGGTTGCTGCCTCATTCTGTCCCTTATCGACAGCAAGGAGGCCAGCGCGAACAATCTCTGCCATATACGCGGCCTCGTTGAGAGCGAGACCGAAAATACACAGTATGAATGCGTTCTGCAGTACGGGCGCCGTGTCGATTTCAATGAGCGGGTTGCCGGGAAGCCCAATATCGATCGTTGGATAGATCACAGAGAGCAGACCCCAGAACACGAGCTGCACATACACGGGCGTACCACGGAAGATCCACAAATAGACCCATGCAACCGACGACACCACCGGGTTGGGTGACAGTCTCATAACTGCCACCGCAATACCCAGCAGAATCGCAATGATCATCGCGTACACGGTCAACTGCAGTGTGTACCACAGGGCTTGCCCGACTCGCTGATCGAACAGGTACTTCCCGACTTCGCTCCACTCATATGCGGGACGGTTAAACGCTGCATCCCAGAGCACGAGCGCAACGAAAACAATCAGTACTATCGCGAGAATCGTCCGCCCAGGGTGGCGCAGCTTCACCGCTCGAAGCGGCTCAGATTCGAAATTACTCATTATTCAGTAACGCTGTTAATCTTCGCCTCAGTCACTCCACCGACATCAAGACCAGCATCAGTCAAGATCTGGTCATAGGTGCCATCATCAATCAGCGACTGGACTGCGAGACGGACTGCCTCTGCAAGCTCTGAGTCTTTTTCTACAACAAAGCCGTATGGCGCAGCGTCGAAGAGTTCGCCAGCCTGTTCAATCTTGCCGTCGGTCTTTGCGATCGCGTCAAGGGTCACTGGCGAATCGGCACTCATCGCTTCAACTTTGCCAAGCACGAGAGCATTGGTGACGTCTTCTTGTGCATCAAACTTCTGCACATCGATTGGGTCTTTACCTTCGTCTTCACACTTCTGGTTGCGTACCGGCATCTCATCAGTGTCCTGAATAGTGCCAGACTGCACTGCGACCTTCAGACCACATGCGTCTTCAGGGTCGACGTCGCCGCCAGCAACCTGCGCCCACAGTGAACCTGCGTCGTAGAAGTCGATGAAGTCGACGCTCTTCTGACGCTCGATAGTGTCAGTGAACGAAGACGAACCCATGTCGTACTTGCCACCGTTAATGTTGGGAATAATCGAGTCGAACTTTGAGACTTTCCACTCGGGTTCGAGACCAAGCTTTGCTGCGACTGCGTCAGTAAGGTTGACACCCCAGCCAACAGGGTCGCCCGCGGCGTCTTTGTACTCGTTGGGTGGGTACGCAGCATCGGTGCCGATTACCAGCGTGCCTTTTTCTTTAATATCGTCGGGCAGAGCGGCTGCTGCTGCTTCGTCTACTTCAACGCCTGCGACAGCTTCTGAGTCTTTTGCTTCAGATCCGTCAGTGTTGTCGACGCAACCTGTGAGGGTTAATGCTGCGATCGCTGCAAGGGCCGGGACGGTGTATTTTAGTTTCATTTATCACTCCTTTGTGAGCGAGAATCCGAGTGACTCCACGTACTGGATTCCGTAATTCTCACGGTAACTGTACCCTGAAATTTCAGGGGTGGCGCACGCGGTTTCGTGCCTCAGTTCGTGTTGTGGTGTCGTTCAGGCAGAACATCACGAGATAAAACTCGCAGAATTGCGCACTTTTCAACGGATTTCATTGCAGAACCACGTTTACGAATCGCATTTACAACAGTTTCGTCACTTTTGTACGTCATTCCGTCGGTGAAAATATTGAAACATTTCAGTCTTGGTTGCGAGACGGGCACTACCCAAACGGAGAAACCATGTAACCTACTCTCAAAAGGGAGCACTATACGCTCCGGGCAATAAGGATTTCGTCACACGAAAAACCCCTGATCAAGCTGGTTTCTCATTGAAGACGTGTGGCGCTTTTGGCATGCCTACGGTTGATACTGCACGTCAAAGGTTGTTAGCGTAGCCCGGGTAAGTAGGCAGTGTGTCCGTGCGCGCCGTGCATTTGAATTCCGTGTATGGCGCCGCGATTCGTCGCGTTGAAGGTTCCGATAGCCTTCACCGATTCGTGGTTGAGTCTTGATATTTGTTCTCCCGCGCTTAATAGAGTCACCACGACAGGGACACACTCCTTTTCACCAAATCCAACGGAGATGGAATGAATACTGAAACTGCGACTGCGCAGGTGGACGAACGGAAGACCAGCGAAGAAGTCGCTGTAGCCGTAGACCATGTGTACAAAGTCTTTGGCCGTCGCCCGAAAGAAGCGGTGAAGCGACTCAAGAGTGGCGCAACCCGCGACGAGGTAAAACCTCTGGGCACTGCCGCTGTCATCGACGCAAGCTTCGACGTGAAGCAGGGCGAAATCTTCGTCGTGATGGGCCTGAGCGGTTCAGGTAAGTCAACGCTGATTCGCATGCTGAACGGCTTGAACGACACCACCGACGGATCTATCAAGGTCCTCGGCCACGAGATTGTTGGCACACCCGACAATGAACTGCGCAGCATTCGCCGCGAGCGCATGTCGATGGTGTTCCAGCACTTCGCGCTGCTCCCCCACCGTACGGTGCTTGAGAACGTCGCATACGGCCTCGAGATTCAGGGACTTGATTCAGCTAAGCGCATCGAAACTTCACGCCACTGGCTGAAGCGCGTCGGGCTCGACGGCTGGGAAGACTCCTACCCTGACGAACTCTCCGGTGGTATGCAGCAGCGAGTCGGTATTGCCCGCGCATTTGCTGCCGAAACCGAAATCTTGCTCATGGACGAGGCTTTCTCCGCGCTTGATCCGCTCATTCGTCGAGAAATGCAAGAGATGCTCGTTGAACTGCAGCGTGAACTCGGCAAGACCATTATCTTCATTACCCACGACCTCAACGAAGCAATGTTCCTTGGCGATCGTATCGCGGTCATGCGTGATGGTCGGATCGTCCAAGTAGGCAGCCCGAACGATATTCTCACGGACCCGGCGAACGATTACGTCGCACAGTTCGTGCAGGATGTGGACCGCGCTCGCGTGCTCACCGCAGAAGACGTTATGGAACCTGCTCTTGCGGTTGTGCAGAAGAGCGCCGGTCCGCGCGCTGCCTTGCGCACGATGCGCGACTTGCAGACGTCAGGTTGCTTCGTGATTGATCACGGCAAACTTGTTGGTGTTGTCCGCGACCGCGACATGCTTCGTCTTGTGCGCGATGGCAGTGACGACATTTCACAGCGCGTGCGTCCGGCACACAACGTGACCGGTGACCAGTTGGTTGCCGATCTGTTTGAGCTCGCTGCAGACTCAGCGCTGCCGGTTGCAGTAGTTGATGAGCGCGAACACCTCGTAGGTGTTGTTCCACGCGTCACGCTGCTCGCATCGCTTGCAAATATGCCAACCAATACAACTGAGATCCCGATTATCGAACCCGCACCCACGGTGCCGGACTTCATGATTGAGGAAATGCTGAACAGTGCGCATCAGCCTGCCTCAGCCGCGACTGATGGGGAGGCAAAATAATGTTGCTCTGGGAAAGTATCTTCCGAATCCCGTTCGGTGACTGGGTCGACACCGGCACCGAGTGGATCATCGAGAACCTTCGGTGGCTCTTCACCTTCCTCCGTGCGGTCTTCCTCGGCATGTATGAGGGAATCGACTGGATTCTCCAGACGCCACCGTTCTGGGTGATCATGCTCCTCATCGCTGTGATCGCATACTTTGCGAAGGGCTGGAAGCTCGCACTCGGTTCAGTAATTGGCCTCATCTTTATTTTGAGTGTGAACCAGTGGGGCAACGCAATGAGCACCCTCGCACTCGTGATCGTTGCGACGGTCATCGCGATCGTGATCAGTGTGCCGACGGGCATTCTCGCGGCAAAGTCTGATCTCGCCTCACGAATTATCCGACCGATCCTCGACTTCTTGCAGACCATGCCCGCCATGGTTTACCTGATTCCGGCACTGCTGTTGTTCCGCGTGGGCGTTGTCCCAGGCATTGTTGCAACTGTGCTGTTCTCGCTCGCTCCTGGTGTTCGCCTGACCGAGCTGGGTATTCGCGGCGTTAATAAAGAGGTCGTTGAAGCTGGTCAAGCATTCGGTTCAAGCTCGGGCCGTATTCTTCGACAGATTCAGCTGCCACTGGCAATGCCGAGCATCATGGCCGGAATTAACCAGGTCATCATGCTCGCCCTGTCGATGGTTGTTATCGCAGGTATGGTCGGCGCAGGCGGCCTCGGCGGCGACGTAATGTCAGCAATTAGCCGTGTATCTATCGGACTCGGTTTCGAATCCGGCGCTTCAGTAGTTGTTCTCGCGATCATTCTTGACCGAGTAACTGGCGGCTTTGGCTCAGCAAAACGAGGCAAGCGTAAGAAGCCAGCGGCTACTACGCCAGAGAAAAAAGAAGAAGCAGTTCCTCAAACTGCCTAAGACCCTCAAGGTGCACCAACCCCTCTTGGGAGAAAAGGACACAATAATGAAACGGAAACTCACAACCCTTCTAGCAGCTGGCGCTGCAGCCTCGCTCATGCTCACTGGCTGTGCCAGTGGCGATGGCTCGGGCGGCGAAGAAAGCAAGGAAGTCACCATCGGTGTATTCTCCGGCTGGGATGAAGGCATCGCAGTTTCAGAGCTCTGGAAGGCGATCCTCGAAGAAAAAGGCTACGAAGTAAACCTCGAAGAGGCTGAAGCTGGCCCGATCTTCTCCGGTGTTTCAACTGGTGACTACGACCTCACCTTGGATGTATGGCTGCCATACACCCACGAGTCATACCTCGAAGAGTACGGCGACGACGTCACCGAACTCGGCGAATGGAATGACGAAGCGAAGCTCACCATCGCGGTGAACGAAGATGCCGACATCGACTCACTCGAAGAACTCGCTGACAAGGCGGACATGTTCAACGGCGAGCTCATTGGTATCGAGCCAGGCGCAGGTCTGACCGACGCAACCGAAAACCAGGTTATTCCTGACTACGGTCTCGACGGCAAGATCGACTTCAAGACCTCGTCAACTCCGGCAATGCTCTCAGAGCTGAAGGCCGCAACTGACGCAGGTGAAAACATCGCGGTAACCCTCTGGCGTCCACACTGGGCATACGATGAGTTCCCGATCAAGGATCTCGAAGACCCGAAGGGCTCACTCGGCGAAGCTGAGGGAATTTACGCGTACGGTTCGAAAGACATCGAAGAAACCCATCCAGAAGTTGCAGACTGGATGAAGGACTTCAAGATGGATTCAGAGCTCCTCTTCTCGCTTGAGAACGCAATGTTCAACGACAGCGACAGCGACGACTACGGTCCAGTTGTTGAAGAGTGGATCTCAGAAAACCAGGACTGGGTAGACTCACTGACTGCCTAAACAGTCTCAAAGAGTAAGGGCCGGGAGCATCACGCTCCCGGCCCTTACTGTTTTCCTGCCCAACGATTAGACGGTTTCTTCGCCTCCAGAACGAGCAAAGTCTGTCAACCAGGTCCGCAGTTCGTCGCCGAACTCTTCGTCTTCAACGCCGAGGCGAACGTTCGCTTTGATCCACTCACTCTTATCACCCGTGTCATAACGGCGGCCGCGGAAGACGACGCCGTAGACATCATGGTCATCACTGTGCGCGAGCGCGTTGAGCGCATCTGTGAGTTGAATCTCGTTACCGTGACCGGGTTCGAGGTTTTCGAGCAGACCGAAAATGTCTGAGGTCAAAATGTATCGACCGATGATTGCCAGATTCGAAGGTGCATCCTCCGGCTTGGGCTTTTCTACCAGGCCCGAGACACGTACGACGTCGGCATCGTCAGTGGCCGAAGCGTCCGCGCAGCCGTACATGTGCACTGATGATTCGGGGACTTCCATGAGCGCAATCACGGTCGCGTTTTCTCGCTCGTGCACTTCGATCATTTTGCTGAGCAGCGGGTCACGCGGGTCGATCAGGTCATCACCCAAGAGCACTGCGAACGATTGACCAGCGACGTGGTTCTTTGCGCGCGCAACCGCATGCCCGAGGCCGAGCGGCTGGCCCTGACGCAAGAAATGGACGTCTGCGAGATCGGTGGTGGCGTGCACCCGATCCAGCCGCGACTGGTCGCCTTTTCGATCGAGTGCGTCCTCGAGTTCAGGCACGCTATCGAAGTGGTTGGAGATGTTGCCCTTGTTGCGGCCGGTGATGATCAACACATCTGTCAGGTCGCTTGAAACCGCTTCTTCAACAACGTATTGAATGGCGGGTTTGTCAACAATGGGCAGCATCTCTTTGGGCATCGCTTTGGTTGCCGGTAAGAACCTCGTTCCGAGGCCTGCTGCCGGAATAATGGCTTTGGTGATCTTTGATTGAGACAATTCAGCACTCCCTCTCGTGGGTGATAGCTATGCGGGGCGGAAGCCGGTGTTTTCTGGCGGCGGGGCATGACGAATCATGAGGTGCCGACTGACTGAGTAATCAAGCAGCGGTTCAATCGACATGTCTTTGCCGAACCCTGAACCTTTCACACCTCCGTGTGGCATTTCTGAAGCAATCGGGAGGTGGTCGTTCACCCAGGTGACTCCAACCTCGAGTTCCTGGCTGACTCGGACCGCGCGTGCCACATCGGTGGTCCAGACTGATGAGGCGAGTCCGTATTCGTTGTCGTTCGCCAACGCGATCGCTTCTTGTTCGGTAGTGAATGGAAGCACAACAACGACGGGGCCAAACACTTCACCCTGGACGATTTCAGACTTTTGGTCAGCTCCGATCAACAGCGTGGGCGGATAGTAATTGCCTGGCCTGTCGAGACGCTCACCGCCGACGAGCGCCTGCGCACCCGCATCTTTCGCACGCTGTACGAACCCCTCCACCCGGCTGAGATGCTCAGCGGTGATCAGCGGACCAATCTGCGTATCTTCATGATCAGGCGCGCCCACCACAATGCTGCCCAGCTGCTGCCGTAGTGCTTCGACTGCTTCATCGAATTTTGTTTCGTGTACATAGACCCGGGTAGCTGCCGTGCAGTCTTGTCCGGTGTTGTAGGTCGCCCCCAATGCGATTGCTTGCGCCATGTGACGAATGTCTGCATCGTCAAACACCAACACCGGGGCTTTTCCACCCAGTTCCAGGTGCACGCGTTTCACGCCAGAAACTGCCCCGGACATGACCGCACGTCCGGTTTTGGTAGAGCCGGTAACCGTGACCATATCCACTGCCTGCGACTCAACAAGCTGGCGTCCGACCTCTCCGTCACCGGTCACAACCGAAAAGACGCCATCGGGCACGCCTGCTTCGGTGGCAAGCTGCGCCAACAGCATACTCGAGCTCGGTGTTTGTTCAGAAGGCTTGAGTACAACCGAGTTCCCGGCTGCAATCGCGGGGCCAACTTTCCACAGAGCCATAATCATCGGGAAGTTCCACGGGGTGATTGCTCCCACAGTGCCGACGGGCCGTCGCGTCAAAACTGACGTGTATCCTTCGCTGAATGACCCGGCTCCGGTCCCATCGAGGGATCGTGCAGCGCCCGCGAAAAAGCGGACGTTGTCGGCAGCAAACGGGATTTCACCTTCATGAATGGTCGTGAAGGGAACGCCTCGTTCTTTCATTTCGACGTTCGCGATTTCACTTGCGTTCTCTTCGATGAGGTCAGCGAACCGGAGGAGCACCCGTGCGCGTTCGCCAGGTGTAGATTTTCCCCACTGGGTTTGTGCAGCGCTGGCGGCAGTGACTGCCCGTTCGATATCGGCGGGGCTCGATTCGCGAATCTCTTTCAGGTCTTCTCCTGTGGCGGGGTCGACCAGGACGCGAACCTGTCCCGAACTGGATTCGGTGTTCTCGCCCGCGATATATGTTCCGTTCAACATGGTTAGTCCTCGAACTTTGGTGCGGTCCCGGTGAGTGCGAACTCTTCCAGGAGTTTCGCGGCTTGACGTAGCCCGTCTTGCGCACGGATACGTTTGCCAGCGGCCTGGATACGTTCGGCCATTTCTGTGTCGTCCAGAATCTTGTGAATTGTTTCACTCAGCTGTTCGTCAGTGAACGTGTAGGTCGGGAGGCGATAACCGTAACCGCACTCGTCAACACGTTGAGCATTGTCGTATTGGTCCCAGAACAACGGCAGTAGGATCATGGGCTTGCCGAAGTGCATCGATTCAGTCACCGTGTTGTTACCACCGTGGGTGATCACGAGGTCAACCTGTGGAATAAGCTTCGTCTGGGGAAGGAACTCTGCGCCGAACATGTTCGGCGCCAGTTCAATCTCGTCATGCAGCGGTCCCATCGACACGATGATGTTCGCGTCTTGTTGTGCAAGAACGGACAACACCCGTTTCATGAGCGGAACGTCAGCGCTGCCGAGCGAGCCGAGCGAGAAGTAAATGAGTGGTTTTTCGCCGGAGGTAAAGCCCTCAGGCAGTTCAATGTCTTCTTCGGTTTCGCGAACTGACGATTCGATCCGGTGCCACGAATCACCTAGAGGCCTCGATTTAATGTAGTCGAGTTCTTCGGGATACACGTAGAGGTTGAGATCCCCTTCAGGCATGAATTCGAGATCTGGGAGCGGATCATGTCCCTGCTGCTGAACCCATTCGTTAAAGTCGGTCCAGAGTTCGCGGTGGGTTTTCTCGTACTCGGTTCTAAAGTCTTCCCATTCGGACCTGTCTGCTGCGGGTAGGCCTGAGAACACGGGTGGAATGTCTTTGCCCGGCAGTTCCAGTGGGTTACATGACACGATGCGCACGAAGGCGGAGGAACATGCCGAAAGTGCGGGGAACAAAATGACATTGTCTTCAATAATGACGTCTGGCGACACTTCGCTGACGATTTCTCGCAGACGCGGCTCAACGTACCTGGCTCCGTCAAGGGCAGCTTCCCAAATTCCCTTGGTCACGGTGTCGAGTTGATCGATCGTTGGTTTTTGGAATTCCGGTGACATTTCCCGGATGTAATCTTTCCAAAATTGGCCGGCATCCTGCTCGGCATCGTCTTCGGCGGGGGGCTCTAAATCGAAGAGCGCCTCTTCGAATCCGAGCGGCGAGAGTTTCCCTGCCCAGCTGGATTCGGCTGCAAATACCACGCGGTGGCCTTGCTTGAGAAGCTCGTTACCAATCCCAATGCAATTGTTCGTCGGCCCATACGCGCTTTCTGGCATAAACAGAAACGTCTTTGTATCAGTCACGAGAAGTTCCTCCTTTGGAAGCTTTCTTTGACCTATGATTCAAACAGTAAATTTCGGTTTTGGCTACTCCCAGTATGAGAAATTGATAATACTTTGAACTTCCATTCAAATTAAATCTCTGTATTCTTAGTACCTAAGCGCAAGGAGGCGTGATGGCTAGGCATAAAAACCAAGAGGGTCGGCGAAGCGAGATCAGGCATGCCACGCAGCGCGTAATTGCGCGGTTTGGGCCTGACGGCGCCAGATTGAACCGAATCGCCAAAGAGGCGCAGGTGAGTTCAGGAACCGTCCTGTACTACTACCCGAATGTGGATGACCTGATTCTCGAGGCAGTTCATTTAGGAATCGATCGCTTTGACAGCGAGCGTCGCAAGTTGATTGCAGAAATTCCTGATGCGCCGAGCCGCTTGGAGAGCCTGATCCGCCACGGGCTGCCAAAAAATTCGCACGATATTGATGTGCGCATGTTTAACCAGCTGGGTGGGTCCGCGGGAGAAAACACGTTCGCGGCCGTTCTTTTGACCTCGCTGTATGACCGACAGGTCGCGCTGTACCAGCTCGTGCTGGAGCAGGGCATCACCGCCGGTGATTTTACAACGAGTCACGACACGCTTTCGTTGGCTCGAAACATCGTCGCTTTAGAAGACGCGTACGGGTATCGAATTATCGCTCGTCACGGATCCATTGACGTTCAGGCAGCAGCTGACCTGATCTTGGATTACGCACACCATGTACTCGGCTGCAAGAAAACCGTTGTTACACAATTCGAATAAGAAAGTGAATCACGTCATGCAAACTACGAAACCCACAACGAAGTGGGTAATGCTTGGGATCTCATACCTCGTGTTGATCGCTTGCTTTATCCCCTACATTGGCTGGTCACCCAGCCTGATCGAAATATCGGACGAGTTCGGGCTGAGTGCAACCCAAGCAGGACTTCTGGGTTCAATTACTGCGCTGGTCGGCGGTCTGATTCTGCCGTTTGCTGGCGTCATTGGTGACCGCTGGGGCATCAAAAAGATCATCTTGGTTGGTCTTGCCGCTTCGATCATCGCGCAATTGCTCTTTGCTTGGGCTCCGGGCTACGGGCTGCTCCTGCTCGCTCGTGCCATTAGCGGGCTCGGCGTCGGCATTCTCTTTGTTGGCCCGTACACGATGGCGGTTAACTGGTTCGAACGAGAGCGCAAGAACGGTATCGCGCTCGGCATTATGTTCACCTCAGACGGCATCGGTTCAGCATTCGCGCTGTACCTGTTCGCACTGGTACTGGTTGCCTACGGCTGGCGAACCGGTTCGGTGATCGGCGGCGTATTCCTCGTGCTTGTGTTCCTGCTGGCGTTGTTTGTTCTTCGAGATTCAGACCCGGTTCCCGAAGCAGAAAAAGTGCCTGAAGAAGAGTCGTCTGGGAGGTCAACAATCAGTTGGCTCTTTAGCCGAAACGTGCTGGTCGCATCGGCATTCTTTATTGGCGAGTGGGGCATTTTTGCCGTTGTTGCTGTCTGGATGCCGACGATCTTGATCGAAGGCGCGGGCTGGTCTGCCTCGTTGGCGGGTCTCTTCTCGTCGCTCTACGTGTTGATTGGCATGGTGACGTCGATTGCGTTCGGTCTCGTTTCGGACAAAATGGGTCGACGTAAGGGATTGATTGTTGTTGCCGGTTTCGCCATGACCCTGTTTATGGCTGCGCTCACGGCAAGTATCGCCATGGAAAACTATGTGCTGGTTGCGCTCTGCCTACCATTGGTTGGCCTCGGGGTATACACGGGTATGCCACTCGCGCTTGCCCTGGCTGCAGAATCGCTTCCCACGAAGATGGCTGGAACTGTGAACGGATTCGTTCTTGGCATCGGGTTCATCGTTGGTGGCTTCGTCTACCCATTCGTGATGGGTATGGTGAAGGACGCAACGGGCAGTTACGTCAACGGGTTTGTGGCCATGGTGGTCGCAACCGCTGTGCTGAACTTCATCGTGGCAATTTTCGCGAAAGATGTTCGGAGAAAACCCGCTGGAGTGACAGCGTAATTGAATTTGGGAGCAAAAATGTCAACTGGACAGCAGTCGGTACTCACCCTCACCGGGCTTGAACCTTCGCTGTCTGGTTGGCGTTTTTCGGTGAAGGACGGCTTGGTTCGGGTCGAACATGATTCGACGGCGGGCCAAGCCGAACTTGCACCGATTCTGGTGCGTGCGCTCGATAACTCAGCAACGCACGGTCCGCTACCGGTTCGTGCGTTAGAGGTGGATCAAACCAACGAGTCATTCATTGTTGATGACCGGTGGATTGTGAAGTTAATTACTCGATGGGGTACGGCAGATCGCTCCTCCATTCTTGAACGTCTGTTAGCGGCCTCACACTCAGATGATGTGCCTCGTTTCGTCGGGTCAATCGAGTGGGATCATCCCGATTTTGGTGTGGCCACAGTTGCGCTCGTTTCTGACTTTATTGCTGGAACTTCGGACGGGTGGACGTGGGCAGCGGATGACGTGATCACCGCACTCAGTGAGGCCTCGCACCCGACCTGGCCGAGCGAGGTGGGGAGACTTGCTGCTCGGGTCCATACTGACCTGAACAACACAGAGAAAATCGCTGCTCTACAGATTTCTGAAACATCAACCGAAAATACAGCAGTAGACCAGTCTGTGGACGACAGCTTGGCCGACCTGTATGACGACCGCGTCGACAGTGCAGCGCTACGAATACGAAACCGGATTGATGCGCTCCATGCTGCCATGAAGTCACTCCCGCCTGACTGGGACCCGAAACCAATCATCACCCACGGTGACCTACACGTGGGACAGATTATTCGCGCCCTGGACGACAAATACTACTTACTTGATTTCGACGGAAACCCGCACTGGGAACCCGGGTCCCTGTTACACAAAGAACCAGTCGAACGAGACCTCGCACACATGCTCAACTCCATCGACCTAGTGGCGGTAGTCGCGCAGAAACGCATGGGTCGCGTTTCTGACTACGTGTGGGACTGGGCCGACGATGCCGGCACACAATTCTTAGCGGCATATTCGGCAGAACTGAGCCGCCTCACCAGTCCGATTACCTATAATCGAGCCGCACTGCCTGCCCTGCAAGCCGAGCAACTCATTTCTGAACTCCGGTACGCCGCAGATTTTCTTCCCGAATGGGAATACGCCCCAAACGGTGCAATAAGTCACCGCTATATTTCGTCAGCAACGTTAGAGGAGCCCTTATGGACACCACCAAATTCATCGACGACCTAAAACAAATTCCCAATCAGCTCACCAAGTTGGCTGAACGTTTAGAAACAGCACCGTCTCCGTTTACCTCGGTTGATTTTTCGGGCATTCGCCGTTTGCTGCTCCTCGGAATGGGGTCGAGCTTCTACGCCGCTGACGTATTAGCGCGCGAAGCACGCGCCGAAGGGCTTGCCGTCAATACAGAACTGGCAAGCACCGAGCACCTACCAGAGCCAGCCGACGATCTGCTCGTTATCGCGATCTCGGCAACCGGCGGCAGCGTCGAAGTGCTTGACGCCTGCGAAAAATATCGCGGCACCGGGCGACTCGTTGCGCTCACCAACAATCCCGGGTCAAAAATCACTGAAATGGCCGACCAAGTTGTTGAAATGTATGCCGGTGTTGAAACAAGCGGTGTGGCTTGCCGCACGTTCCGACACACACTCATCATGCTGCGCGGGTTGTTGCAGCAGTTTGGCATGAGCGAAAACACTCCGCTGGTAACCCTTGCTCATCATGCAGCCGAAGCGAACGCCGCCCTACTAGATACACGAGCCGACTGGCTCGCAACCGTTGCTGCAACACTCGAGAGCGAATTCGGGACCTGGATCTTAGCCCCGGTTGAACGCCTGTCATCAGCACGCCAGTCTGCCCTCATGATGCGTGAAGTTCCCCGCAATATTGCATACGCGTCAGAAACCGGTGACTGGTCCCACGTCGACGTATATCTCACAACAGAGCAGGACTATAAAGCCCTCATTTTTGCAGGGTCACGATGGGACGGGCCAGCACTCGATTGGATGGAAAAACGAGGCTCCACTTTTGTTGCTGTAGGTCGAGGCACCGAAGGCGACCCGCTGCCGAACGCGGCACACACAATCGAGTTTCCGCATCAAGATAACGCGGCAGTCGCGCAACTGACCGAGCCACTCATCGGTGAGCTCGTCGCCACGCACTGGCACGGCTAACTCGGCCAGTAGTACGAATCAGGGAGTGCGCGTTCGCCGAAAATTGCTTGGCCGACGCGCACCACATTCGCGCCCTCTTCGATGGCGAGTTCATAATCGCCTGACATGCCCATAGAGAGTTCACCCGCACCGATTACCTCCGGGTGCGTCTCACGGGCGCGATCACGAACGTTCCGCAGCACTTCAAAACAGGGGCGGACACGATCGGCGTCGCTCGAAAACACAGCGAGAGTCATAAACCCGCGCACTTTCAACGAAGTGAACTGGGGAAGCACCTCGAGCAGCGCAGGCACCGCTTCTGGGTCGAGTCCAAATTTGGACTCTTCGCCAGAGGTGTTGACCTGGACATAGACATCGAGTTCACGATCCACCATCTTCAACCGTCGATCGAGTGCGACCGCGAGACGTTCACTGTCGAGTGCTTGAAACTCTGACGCAAACGCGGCAACGTCTTTCGCCTTATTGCGTTGCAGGTGTCCGATGACCGCCCAATTAACGTCGAGGTCGCGCAGGTTTTCCCACTTCCGTTTCGCCTCTTGCACCTTGTTTTCACCGAGGGTGGTGCAACCGGCAGCGATCGCATTACGCACACGATCTTCCGGCACCGTTTTACTCACCGGCAATAGTCGAATCTCGTTCACGTCCCGCCCGGCACGATCTGCTGCTGCAGCAATCTTGCCCTGCACGACTTCGATATTGTGCCGAAAATCTTCAACAGTGTTCGCGGTCTCGTACATAGCGCTCATACTACACTTGCAAATATGTCGAGCTCACCGGGTCAAAGTAAATGGGAGATGGACCGTAGACCAGCAGACGTGCTGCTCATCGGGTCTCAAGTTGTGTACGGATTCGTGGGCACGAACGCATCATCAACGGTGTTGGCCGAAGCTGGACTGCGCACTGCAACGGCGCCCACGATTCTGCTCAGCAGCCTGCCTCACTACGACAGCGTGCACACACAAGCGATGCCAGCCCAGTGGCTCGGTGAGGCGCTCGCAGATATTGCGACACTGGGTGTGCTGGACGAGGTCGCGACAGTTCACACTGGGTATTTTGCGTCCCCCGAACAGGTGGTGGCCGTTGCTTCCTGGCTTGCCCCGATTCTTCACGCGAAGCCGAAGCTTCGCCTCGTGGTTGATCCGACGCTCGGTGATGCAGACGTCGGGTTTTATACCGACCCACGAGTGGCTGAAGCGCTGCGTGAACATTTGGTGCCGCTCGCGACCGGGCTCACCCCGAATGCCTTCGAACTTGATCTGCTCAACGAAGACGGTGACCCGGTGAACCTATTGGGCGAACGCGGTGAGTGGATCATTGTGACCGGCGGAAGCGATGACCCAATCAACAATATTGTGGTGACACGTGACGGCACCGATTCTTTTGTTACCTCTCGGGTGGGGAGCAACGCGAAAGGCACCGGAGATGTGTTTACCGCCGCCCTGGTGGCGGCGCTGCATCGTGGTGAAACCGTTCAGACCGCGGCACGCACGGCAGCGGCAGAGGTCACTCGACGTCTCGAAGCGTCACAGGCGGCCCTGCGCTAGCTTATACAAGTCCCAAATTTCGCGCCCTTCTGCTATAGTGTCACAGTGAGCCGCTTCACAACGGGGTGATGCGGCACCTGAACGAGGGGTAACTTCACATGAGTGAAAAACCAAAACTCGCGCATCTTGAAGATGTCGAGCATTTGTCTGTTCTCGGGTACGACAATTCGTTTGATCGTTCCATGAGCCTGTGGGCGAATTTCGCCCTGGGGTTTACGTATTTGTCTCCGCTGGTTGGCGTGTATTCACTGCTCGCAGTTGCACTGTCTACCGGTGGTCCGCCTTCGATTTGGTGGATCGTGATTGTTGCGGTCGGTCAGACGCTCGTGGCGCTCGTGTTTGGCGAGGTGGTTTCGCAGTACCCGATTCATGGCGGAGTGTATCCGTGGGCAAGACGATTGTGGGGTCGTAGATACGCATGGATGGCCGCCTGGATTTATATTTGGGCACTCATTGTGACAATCACGTCGGTCGCAGAGTTCGGTTCGGGGTTCATTGCGAGCCTGTTTGGTGTAGAACTGACCGCAAACACTGCGCTGATCTTCGGGCTCGCGCTGCTGCTGCTCGCATTGATTTTCAACTTCACGGGAACAAAATGGCTCTCACGCATTGCACGAATTGGCCTGTTTGCTGAGCTTATTGGTGTGATCGGGCTCGGGCTATACTTGCTCATTTTCGAACGGCACCAACCGTTCTCGGTGTTCTTTGACACGATGGGCAAAGGCGAAGACGGCTACCTGCCGGTATTTTTCGCTGCCGCAATCACCGGCCTCTTTTTGTTCTATGGGTTTGAAGCATGCGGTGATGTGGCAGAAGAAGTGTCACAGCCGGCGAAACGGATTCCCCGTGCCATGCTCATGACTATTCTTGTGGGAGCGATCTCAGCGCTCGTGTCGTTTGGCGGCTATGTGCTTGCTGCCCCGAACCTACAAGACATTGTGGATGGGAAAGTCGGCGACCCGATTCCTGCGATCCTCGAAGCGAGTCTGGGATCAGTGGGCGCGAAGGTCTTCCTCGTCGTGGCATTAACCGCGTTCATTTCGTGCGTGTTGAGCCTGCAGGCTGCTGCCAGCCGTCTGATCTACTCGTTCGCTCGTGACGGGATGATGCCCGGCCATGCGTGGCTGTCGAAGGTGTCCCCCACGAATAAGGTACCCACGAATGCCCTCATTGTTGCGTGCACGGTTCCGGCACTAATTTGTGTGTTGATTCGTTTCAACGACGGCATTTTGGTGCCGGTCACGTCCTTCGCGATTCTCGGTATCTATGTGGCATTCCACATGGTTGTGTTTGCGGCTCTTCGGCAGCGGTTCAAAGGCTGGAAGCCTGCGGGGCCGTTCTCGCTAGGCGCCTGGGGCATGATCGTCAACATCGTCGCACTCGTGTACGGCATTTTTGCGATGATCTTGATGGCGAAGCCAGACTCGACCGGGGTGTTCTTCACCGACTATGTCGTGCTGATTGGACTGGCTGTGGTACTCGTCACCGGCGGGCTCTACCTGCTCATCGCTCGGCCAGACAAGAAGTCGGTTGCCCCTGAAGGTGACGCGATCGAGGTAGCGGCTGAGATACGACGCAGAACCGGTCAGGTCACCGCCGTTGATGCCAGGCACGCACGCCCAGGGCATGTCGACCCTCAACGGTAAGTAACCGAGCCGTAATATCCTTGCCCGGTGAGAGCGGGCGGGAGTACGGTTCGAATATGGGATCTTTTACGCAGACACTCCGAATCACGTTTCCTATAGTGCTCGCCCCCATGGCGGGGACGGTGACCCCTGAGCTTGCCGCGGAGGTCAGTAATGCGGGAGGGCTCGGGTCGCTGGGTCTTGCCGGAAAATCTGTCACAGATGCACGTGCCATGATTCGGCGTTATAAAGAGCTCTCGTCTGGGCCGCTCAACGTGAACTTCTTCTGTCACCAAGAGCCGAAACGTGATGCCACAGTTGAGAGTCAGTGGATTGATCACTTGCGTCCGCTGTTTGCTGAAGCACACGCGACTGCCCCGGCTGAACTAGCACCAAGCTATACGTCATTTCTTGGGGATGAAGCAATGCTCGAGATGGTGTTGGAAGAGGCTCCCGCTGTGGTGAGCTTTCATTTCGGGCTCCCTGATGCTGAAGTAATCAATCGATTGCACAGCAACGGCACATTTCTCATCGCGACCGCAACGAACGTTGCAGAAGCCGAGCAGATTATTTCAGCAGGTCTCGACGGCGTGATTGCGCAGGGTGCTGAGGCCGGCGGGCACCGCGGTGTTTTTCAGACAGAAGTATTTGATGAGCATCTATCGACTGCTGCGTTAGTCAGTCTGATCCGCCCTCGAACGCACCTCCCAGTGATTGCCGCGGGTGGCATAATGAACCGGAGCGGCATTGAGGCAATGACTGCTCTTGGAGCGGATGCGGTGCAACTCGGCACAGCATTTATTTTATGCCCGGAATCAGCTGCAAAAGACGCCTATCGGGCAGCGCTCCAGGCCGGCGGCAAAGCCACCAAGCTCTCTCGCGTGTACTCGGGTCGTCCCGCGCGGGGCCTGGTTGAACCGTTTATGGAGTTCGCTGAAAACACCGACCGTCGCGTACCCGCATTCCCAGTCGCATACTCAGCAAACAAACAACTGGCACCCGCAGCGGCAGAGAAAGGTATTCCCGGAATGTCACCTCACTGGGCCGGTCAGGGCTACCCACTCGCAGTAGCGGAGCCCGCGGCCGCCGTTATGAAACGGTTGACTGCTGCGACGCCCGACGCACCTGCACTGCGCCGATAAGCCCCAGCACGAGGAACACCGCCGCGATCAGGAGGGCCCAACGTGTCGCATCGCTGAAGCCTGCAACCAACGCATGAATAATGTTGCTGTCGTAATCCTGCACTCTCAGCTGAGTGATTGCACTGCCCGCAGATTGTCGCGTTGATTCGGCAAGCTTGTCAGCTGTGGAGCCGCTCACCCCGGCATCGTTAAGTGCCTGCGGCAACGATATTGACAGCGCAACCGAGAGCGCAGCACCCGCGAACGCGGTGCCCAGAGCGGTGCCGATCTGACGAACGGTGCTCTGTGTTGCTGAGCCTTGGCCCGAGATCTCTACGGGAACATCTTGAAGCACCGTGCCGGTCAGTTGCGCTGAAGCGAGCCCGAGCCCCAGGCCGTATGCCACTAGTGGCATTGCCACAACCCAGGCTGACGTTTCGGGTCCGATAATCAGTGCGAGCACCATCACCCCGACAACTTCGAGACCGAGCCCTATGAGCACCGTGCCGGGAGCACCAAAACGGGCGGCGACGTGCCGTGCTGCGGCTCCTGAAAAGAAGGCTCCGAGCGCCATCGCGGCGAGCACCATGCCTGCGGTGATGACGCTCAGACCGAGCGCATTAATCAAATACAGGGGCAGCACGAAAATTATCGCAAATTCGCCGACCGCAACCATGGCGGCCGTGATGTTGCCCCACGAGAATGTGGAGAATTGGAAGAGTTTCAGGTCAAGCAGAGCATCGCGTTGATTCTTCTCACGGTGTCGCTCCCACAAGATAAACAGCACAATCGTAAGAACAGCGACGGCGAGCGCCACCGGAACCGCTGAAACTGATGCGTCTTTCGTCCAGACAAGCCCGAACAGATTCAGGTCTTTTTTCGGTGACCACCAGCCCAAGTCGGGCCCCTCAATGACTGCGAATACGAGCGCACCAAAGCCGACCGCGCTCAGAAGTGCACCGTCCACATCTGCGCCACGACGTGTTTTGTTGCCCCGCGTTTCGGGAACGGTCACGACTGCGGCGATCACTACAAGCGCACCGAGCGGGATGTTAACGAGGAAGATCCAATGCCACGACACCCACTGGGTCAAAGCCGCGCCTGCGAGCGGCCCGACCGCTGCTGCGCCTGAAATTACGGCGCCCCACACGCCAAAAGCTGCCGCCCGGTAGCGACCCCGAAAGACCGCGTTGACGGTGGAGAGCGTCGAGGGCATAATTGCTGCGGCCCCGACCGCTTGAATGGCGCGTGCCCCGATGAGCCCGGCCGCACTCGCAGAAGCCGCCGCAACCCCGCTCCCCGCAGCAAAGATCACGAGTCCTATGATGAAAAGCCGTTTTCTCCCGAAGGTGTCGGCTAGTTTCCCGGTCGATAAGAGGAGTGCGGCCAGCAGGACTGCGTAGAGGCTGTTCACCCACTGCGCGTCAGTCAGGTCAAGTCCCAGATCGGTAATTATGGCGGGCAGCGCAACTCCGACTATTGTCCCGTCAAGAACAATCAGTCCGAGGCCAACTGAGAGCGTTGCGAGTGCAAACCAGTCTCGTGGTGAAGGTGCCCGCGTGGTCATTATGCCTGCGCGGTTTCCGTGATTTCGGGGCGGGTTTTCCAACCGTTACGGTGAAGTGCTTTACCGAGAGCGACGAAGAGAAACACGAAAGCAAGAGTTAATGCAATGTGACCAAGTCCCGCCATCCCCGAAATAGCAGCATTCAGTCCTGATGCAATATCGGTGCCGAGCACTGTGAGTGACCCGCGCCAGAGCATCATTGCAGTTGAGACAAGGACTCCGATGTTGTACACCCAAAAGAACCAGTTGAAGGCTCGACTGCGTGAAAGTTGGAAGACTGCTTCGAAGGCCAGGACGATAGCGCTGATTATGAACCCCAGGGTAAGCAAGTGCGTGTGTGCCACTGCCAACTGTGTGTATTCGCCCGCTGGGAAGCCCTGCGCTTTGGTGAACTCACGATAGAAGAGGCCAGCGCTGAGTCCCAGAATCACATAAATAACAGATGAAAAGAAAAGTTTTCGCACGTGAGCCTCCAGAGAATCACTGTCGTGGTTGCTGTCACGACTCTTGATGATGTCTCAATTCAACCAACGCTAGACCTCTGAGTCGTCGACGGCAAAGCTGATCTTTGTCTCATACTTTTGGATGAGAGGTGCCCGAGCTGAGCATGTCAGCTATTTTCCTTCTCATTAACAGGCAGACAGCTATCATTGCAGGCAATGAAGAATTCAAGGATCATGTGGTGCCGGGTAGAGTGCCAACTGAAGAAGGTAACGATATGAGCAGTCTTGTCCTCTCACTTGCGCAATTTGGTGCCACTCGGGACGTTGACGAAAACCGTCAACGAACGGTGGAACTGATAGCTTCTGCGGATCCGTCAGTTGATCTCATCGTTCTCCCCGAGTACTCGATGTACTCTGATATGGCTCAAGAGGCGCCGGAAGAAAAATACTCCGAGCGCTTGGACGGTAAGTTCATTACCGCGGTCCGCGATGCGGCGGCACGAAACTCTGTTCATGTAGTGGTGGGCTTCACCGAAACCAACGATGGTGATCGTCCGTTCAACACCATTGCCCATGTGAATTCCTCTGGCAAACTGGCAAACATCTATCGGAAAATACATCTCTATGATGCATTCGGTTACCGTGAATCCGACCATCTTGCTCCAGCCGAAATTGATCAGCCGACAGTCTTTGATATCGACGGAGTGCAGGTTGGCTTAGCAACATGTTATGACCTTCGCTTCCCTGAAATCTCGCGATGGCTGGTTGATGCTGGGGCAGATATCATTGTGCTTCCCGCTGCTTGGGCCGTAGGTCCAATGAAAGAACTGCATTGGGAGACGCTCGCTCGGGCTCGAGCAATCGAAAATACCGTTTACTTTGCAGCATGCGGTCAAACTGGACCGCACTGCAGTGGGCAGAGCATTATCGTTGATCCAATGGGGGCGGTAATTGCGTCTGCTGGCGAACGTACCGATTCTATTGCTACAGCAGAAGTGACGCTCTCCCGAATTGAAGCTGTCCGGGCTTCAAACCCCAGTCTGTCAAATAGAAGGTTCACCGTAACACCTCGGTAAACCGAACCTGAGGTAAGTAAGAAATCAAACCACCATCTATCTAGAGGACCAGTATCCACCCGGTTGTGAGCATAGGATCAGCGTCACGGAGACATTCAGCGATCCGTTTAAATAGGTCGCAACTTCAGCGAGCCTCGAGACATCTCTTACTAGTTCCGATCCTTATATATAAAGCGCTGAGTTCGATTTCTACAGAACGGTATGACCGTTGATTACCGCAGCTGCCATCGCCATCATCTTGGCTGCTTCGATCATTCAGAAGCTCACGGGAACCGGTTTTGCGCTTGTCGCAACGCCAGTTCTTGTACTGCTTTTTGGGGCAAACCAGGGCGTGGTGCTTGAAATATTTCTTGGCACTGTGGTCTCAGCCTCCATGCTTATTAAGCGCCCGACTACCATTCACTGGCCAAGGACGCTAAAACTCATTGGCGCTGCGATCGTCTTCTCCCCGATCGGGTTCGCAATGGTGCATTTCTTGCCTGAGCCCTGGCTCATGGTGTTCGTCTCGTGCGCTGCCGGATTCGCCTTGTATTCGGGACTCCGAAAGCGCAGAGTGCACGTTGGTGAAAGCTGGGGTGCAGTTATTACTGCGGGTGCGGGCGCGGGAATTCTGCATGTCACCAGCGGACTTTCTGGTCCACCGCTGATTGGTTACGCGCTGAAGGCAAAGTGGGACCAGGTCCAATTTATCTTGTCAATCCAGGTCGTATTTATTGGCTTAAACTTCCTAACGCTCGGCGTTCGCGGCTTACCTTCGTTTTCACTTGAAGCCCTGGCTCTCCTACTGGCAACAACTCTGGTAGGCATCGTTATTGCCGGGCTCACCGAGCGATTCTTTTCGCCGCTGGTCATTAAACGCCTCATGCTTGCAATTGCTTGGACCGGCACCATTGCCGTATTTGTTCGCGGAATTCTCGAGATTCTTGGGTTCTAAGCATTCAACGCCCAGATAATCGCGCGTGCCATAAAATCTCACATGAAATTAAGATTGTCCACTTTGTTAGAACATTGCTAGGGTGTCATGAAGGGGCATTGAGGCCGCGAAGCCGCGGCAACTCATATGTCCCTTGTTTCATTCAACCGAGAAGTTAGGGACACGTTACATGGCTGTAAGTGGCACCGACGCCAGTACTCCAAAGAAAGATCTGCCTGCTCTAGGCACCGGCCCGCACCGCAAGCGCATCGGCGTTATCTCCATCATCGCCTGTTTTGGTGGCCTGCTGTTTGGTTACGACACCGGTGTAGCCAACGGTGCCGAAGGACCGATGCAGATCGAGCTGGGTCTGTCAGACATTCAGCTCGGCGTAGTTATTAGCTCGCTGGTTTTTGCTGCCGCCTTTGGTGCGCTGCTCGGCGGTCGCATCTCAGACGCATGGGGACGTCGCAAGACGATCATTCTTCTCGCGGTCCTCTTCTTTGTCGGGACGATTTTTGTCGTCTCCTCACCAGGCGGGCCAGAATACGGAACCCACTCAGCCTTTGGTTTCTTCTTACTCGTACTGGGCCGCATCACACTCGGTCTTGCCGTGGGCGGTGCATCTACGGTTGTGCCGGTCTACCTTGCTGAGCTTGCGCCGTTTGAAATCCGCGGATCGATCACAGGTCGAAACGAACTGGCAATTGTGACCGGTCAGCTTTCGGCGTTTGTCATCAACGCGATTATCGGAACACTGTTGCACGGGCACCTCGACGGCGTCTGGCGCATCATGTTCGCAATCTGCGCGCTCCCCGCTATCGCACTGTTTATCGGCATGCTTCGTATGCCCGAGTCCCCGCGTTGGTTGGTCGAGAAGGGACGCGACGAAGATGCTTTGAAGGTGCTTGAAACCATCCGCACACCCGAGCGCGCACGAGCCGAGCTTGCCGATGTCGCAAAAGTTGCGACTGAAGAGCAGCAAGAAAAGTCAGTCGGAATTAAAGCTGTTCTCACAAACAAGTGGCTCTTCCGTATTGTGCTTGTCGGCATTGGTGTCGCAATGGCGCAGCAGCTTACCGGTATTAACTCGATCATGTATTACGGTCAGCGCATTCTGATCGAAGCCGGTTTCGATGCGCAGGCCGCCCTCATCGCAAACGTTGCCTCGGGCGTTGTGGCCGTCCTTGGTGGCATCATCGCATTGCGCAACATGGACCGTATTGACCGTCGCAAGACGTTCGCAATCGGCCTGTCACTCACCACGACGTCACACATTTTGATCGGCATTGCCTCAATCACGATCCCGGTCGACAACCCGATTCGCCCCTATGTACTGCTCGTTCTGATCGTTGGCTTCGTATTTTCGATGCAGACCTTCTTGAACATTGCTGTCTGGGTCTGGCTTGCAGAGGTTTTCCCACTGCACATGCGCGGCATCGGCACCGGTGTGTCAGTGTTCTTTGGCTGGACGACGAACGGGTTCCTGGCGCTGTATGTCCCGACACTCATCGACAAGATGGGTATTACCGGAACATTCTTCTTGTTCGCAGTCGTCGGTGCGCTCTCGCTTCTGTTTGTCTTGAAGGCAGTGCCTGAGACGCGCGGCGTGAGCCTCGAGAAGCTTGAAGAAGATGTCACCACTGGGCAGATCTATCTTCCCAAAACCATCAAGAAGAAAAAGTAGTCGATAATACGACCTCAATAAGGAGCGCTCGGTTACGTACCGGGCGCTCCTTTTCTTGTTCAGCAGGTTAATGCTGTGGCACGTTCTGTACGAGTTCCGCTGCAGCGTTCACGGCGTCTTGCTGCCACGGTTCAATCTTTCGCTGCGGGTAATCTTTGACTTTCTCCATGTACGGGTCTGTGACGCCGGTTGACTTTTGGGTGAGCTCTTCAAGGACTGCCATACCGCAGAACGGGACATATTCTGCCGAGTACCCACCCTCGTGCGAGAACACGACTTTACCGTCGCATAAACGCTCTGCTGCGGCAATGACCTCGCGTGAAATGGCACGGAAACCTTCGCTGGTCACAACCATTCTTCCAAGTGGATCAGCAAGAGACGCATCCATGCCGCTTCCGACAATAATGAGTTCGGGCTGGTATTTCTCGAGCGCTGGAATAACGACCTGTTGCACCGCCGCAAGATAACCGTCATCACCGGTTCCCGCCGGGAGCGGAATATTCATCGAGTGCCCCTCCCCTGCGCCTGCACCATTTTCGGTACGGAACCCGGAGTCCACAGGAAAAAGCTGCTCCTGGTGGATAGAAATGTTCAGCACTGACGGGTCGGACCAAAACGCTGCCTGTGTTCCGTTGCCGTGATGCACATCCCAGTCAACAATTGCGATGCGTTTCACCCCAAACTCTGCTTGCGCGATTTTGGCCGCGATTGACGTGTTTGCGAGGAGGCAATACCCGCGCGCACGATCAGGTTCAGCATGATGTCCGGCCGGCCGAACAAGCGCATACGCGTTATCGACTTCCCCACGCAGCACAGCACGCACGGCAGCTGCGGTTGCCCCCGCAGCAAGCTTCGCGATTTTGAGCCCTCCGGCACCAAATACGGCGTTTTGCCCGGCTTCGCCTCCGGTCTCATCGACTGCGTAGAGATGGTCAAGATATTCCCGGGTGTGCACCCGGAGCGCTTCTTCGTCAGTAATTTCACTCGGATGCAGCCGCGTCATTTCTTGATCGAAGTTTGATGCTTGTACTAGCGCAGCAAACCGTCCCTTTGTTGCCGGGTGATCAAATGGCTGCCCCGGCTGCACAAACCCGCCCGGCTGCATAAACCCGGACCCGTTGCCGACATTGTGCCAGTTAAAAAGTTCATGCCACACCCAACCGGTTTGCTTGGCCATGCGCCGTTCCTATCTCTTGTGCCTTGTGGGGACGCTACTGTCTACAGTTGAAACGTTCGAAACTCTTTCTGACCGATCTCGGTCGGCATTCCGTCAAGAATCGAAATCGTTCGCGCAGCAGGACTGATTTGAACCGTTGAGAGGGTCGCCCACCGCTCACCAAATCCGAGTGACATATCTGGTCGAGCACACAGACCCGCTTCTGTTTCGTTGCTTTCAAGCAGGGCGACAAGTTCTTGGGACGTCTCAGGAGTACGTTCTAGAAGACGGTCTTTGATCAGAGCGAGTCGGTCAGACGAGTCCGGTTCGTAAAGTTCGGAGCGCTGTCCAAAGCGCGGTGTTTCGTGCTGGAAGTGGTTCGTTCGAGTAATGAAGCCATCCTGCGGTTGCATCGGAAATACCCCGACTGGGGTGATCTCCACAGCAATCGCCTGATGTTCATCGAGCAACGTAAACGATGACGACGATGACAGCGGCGTTTCTCGAATCAGCGCGAGTGCTTCATCAACGCACGCACACTCTCGCATGATCGTCGCAATCAATACGTGCAGCGGGACACCACCCGGAGCGTCTGCCTCGTGACCTAAAATGTTGAGGTGCAGCCCCAGACCTTTCTCATTCATCGAGACTTTCGCAACCACACCAACTTCCGTCTGGCCCGCATATTGATATCCCACACCGCTCACATCTTGCGTGTGCCAAAAATCTTTCAGCTCAACATGCCAATCCCACGTTTGCACCGACCGCAAGGCCCCGTCAATTGTGCCCACAACCGTTGAGCATTCTTTCGAACCACGTTTACCGAGCGTCAGCAGCTCAGTTCTCGCATTCAACGCCACAATATGCGCAACGTTCAGGTCTGATCCACGAGCAATATGTTCAAGTTCGGCCATCGCTTCTGGCCGCCAAGACTGCAATGTCGCAATCGTTTCTTCTACCGCTGCGGCTTCGTCGGCATCGCTGATGCCGGATGCTCGAAACAGTTCGGCATAGTTCTTGTATGCGGCAGGAAGCTGTGCGCGAAGCGCCTCTCCTCGAGCACGTCCGTGTTCTTTGAGGCTGCTACCAGTAACGGAGAGATGGATTCGTTCGCTCATGCTTCTTCACTCACTCCAAGGAGTTCTTCTCGCAGGCCTCGCTTTGGCTTCCAGCCGGGTCGTGGGGCTGAGGCTATCAACAATTTCGTGTACGGGTCTTCGGGACGGTCAAGAATTTCGTCAACGGCACCACGCTCGATGACGCGTCCAGTTTTCATCACCACAACATGGTCGGCGACTTCGCGGACCACCGACAGGTCGTGTGTAATGAAGAGGTAGGAGAGCCCGTGGTGTTCACGTAAGTCCTTCAACAGGTCAAGCACCTGCGCCTGCACGGACACGTCGAGTGCTGACACCGCCTCATCAAGCACCAATATTTTCGGATCAGCTGCGAGGGCGCGAGCAATTGCGACGCGTTGTTTTTGACCGCCAGAAAGCGCCGAAGGTTTCGCCTTTGCTTGCCGTTCGGTGAGTCCAACTTCATCGAATAGCTGCAGTGCACGGGCCTTGCGATCTTTCGCAGATAGTTCTGGCCGGTGTGCACGAAACATTTCATCGATGGTGGCTATAACCGGCAGGGAACGGTTCAGTGACCCTTCTGGGTCTTGGAACACCATCTGCACTTCTTTTGCGCGTTGGCGAAGCGCGCGTCGCGCGCGTGTCTGCTTCACTTCTGAACCGGCGATGTGCACGGTGCCAGCATCGGCGTACTCGAGGCCAACGATCACTCGGGCCAGCGTCGATTTGCCTGACCCTGATTCGCCGACGACAGCAAGACACGTGCCCGGCATCAGGTCACATGACACATCGTCAAGAGCTTTCACACTTGAACCTCGCCCGAGGTGAAAGGTTTTCTCGAGGTTGCGTACGGTAATCACTGCTTCTGAACTCATGATTCACCTGCTTCGTCGAATGCCCCGACAGTTGAGAGAAATTCCGCGGGGGTATGACCTGGTGGGTAGAGCAGAGGCCGCGCCGACATGAGCTGTTCAGTGTATTCATGTTCGGGGTGGTCGCGGAGCTGTTCAGGTGTTCCCATTTCGAGAATGACACCGTCTCGCATTACCGCGATCTCGTCACAGACTGCAGCAGCGAGATCCAAGTCGTGGGTCACAAAAATCATTGACATGCCTTGTTCCCGACGTTTTTCGTCAAGGGTGGCAACCACTTCAGCCTGTGTGGTCACGTCAAGCGCTGTGGTGGGTTCATCTGCGAGCAGAAGTTTCGGTTCGCCCGAGATCGCTCCGGCAATCACCACACGCTGTAGCATCCCGCCGGACAGCTGATGCGGGTAGGAGTTCAAGACACGTTTCGTGTCGCGAATTCCCACTTGCAGCAACAAGTCGGCTGCGCGCTGTTCAGCAACTCTATGGTCTTCGTCACGTGCATCAGCCATCCCTTCAATCAGGAAGCGTTTCACGGGAAGCACTGGGTTCAATGATCCTTGCGGGTTTTGTGAAATGAGGGCAAGATCATTTGCGCGAATCGAACGGAGTTTCCCACCGGTCAACGGTAGGAGCTCTGTGCCATCAAGGTTGATGCTGCCGGTCACACGTGAGTTGCTCGGTTCAATTCCAAGAATGCATTTCAGCGTCATCGACTTACCTGAACCAGACTCGCCGACCAGTCCGAATGAGCGGCCCTGTTCAACCGAGAAGCTGCTTCCGTGCAGAATCTCGGTCTCTTGTTTCGTATCGGGGTCGATGATGGTGAGGGTGAGATCTTCAACGTTCAGCATTATCGGGTCCTTCCTGCCGCGCGTCGACCGCCGAGCTGCTCACCAACGTAGCCGAAGGCTGCGACAGTGACGACAATGGCGAGCCCGGCAAAAATACTCTGCTCCCAGAAGCCCTGCTGCAGTGACGCTTGACCGTTGGAGACCATTAGGCCCCAGTCCGGTTGTGGTGGTTGCACCCCCAGGCCCAAGAACGACAGCGCTGCGAGGTCGATCATGGCGTACCCAAAGTTGATGGTCATGCCAGTAAAGATCTGTGTGCGCACATTCGGCAGAATGTGACGTGCGGTTATGATGAAACCCGAAATGCCTTGCAGCTGCGCGGACAACACATATTGCAGGTTGCGTTCACGCAGTGCGACTGAGCGGATCACTCGCGCCGTGTACGGAATGTATCCGATGGCGAGCGCGATTGCTGCCGTCATTGTTGATGGGCCGAAGATCGCTACCGCAAGAATTGCCAGCAGCAGGTTCGGGAACGCAAACAATACATCGAGGATCCGTCCGACGAAGGCATCAACTTTGCCGCCGTACCAGACCGCGGTGAGTGCGAGCAGGGAGCCGATCGTTGCGGTTGACAGAATCACTACGAGCGGGCCGATGAGACTGGTGCGTGCGCCCCACAGGATTCTCGAGAAAATATCTCGCCCGGACTGGTCAGTCCCCATGAGGTGTGCAAAGCTCCACGCTTCGTGACGTTGGGTCACCGTTCCCTCATATGGACTGTACGGAGCGATGAGCGGAGCCAAGAGTGCGGCGAGCACCACAATCACGATAATGACCACCGCGACAATGCCGAGACCGCCGAGACGGTTCTTGATTTTCTGCCAATTATTTACCGGCGTATAACCGCGCTGTTGACGGCCGACCTGGACTGCGACGGTGTCTGGCGCGGCCGTCAGGGTCGAGTTGGTGTTTGGTGGTGGAGTTTTCACGCGACTTTTCCTTTCGCCAAACGCACTCTCGGGTCTATGACCGCATACAGCAGGTCAACGAGGAGGTTGATGATACCGAAGGCGAGCACCATGATGAGGGCGATTGCTTGCACCACGGCGAAGTCTTTTCGCTGGACGGAGTTCACTAGCAGTGATCCTGCTCCATCCAGTGTGAAGGCATACTCGATCACGAATGCTCCTGCGAGCAGTGCCGCGATGTGGGTACCGACGATGGTGATGACCGGCATCATTGAGTTGCGGATCGTGTGCCGCCAGAGCACGAATCGTTTCTGTAGACCTCGAGCAACAGCAAAGATGACATGTTCGGAACCCTGTTCTTCACGAACTGCGGTTCGTGTAATTCTTGCCACCACCGCGATCGACGGTAACGACAGCGCAAGCGCCGGCAACGTTAAGTGCCAGATACGGTTGGTGAACCCCTGGCCGGCTCCCGACACCGGAAACCAGCCCAGGTTGACCCCGAATATGGCCATGAGGATCAACGCTGCGAAGAACGTTGGGACTGCGAAGCCCAGGTTCGAGCTGAGAACCACGATCTTTTCGAATACCCCGGAGCGGGTCGCGGCAAGAATGCCGAGACCCACGCCGAAAATTGCAATGAGGAGTGCGGCGTAGGCCACCAGGTACAGAGTGGTTGGGAGGCGGGCCCCCACTAGCGCGGCAACGTCCTGATGGGTCACCAGTGAGCGACCAAAGTCGCCCTGCACAACGCCCACTAGCCAGTCCCAGTAGCGCACAAGGAACGGGTCATTCAAACCGTATTGTTCGCGGATCGATGCCAACACTTCCGGGCTGACCGTGCGACCCTGCACAAGGAACTGTTCAGGACTGCCCGGTGCAAGGTACATACCCGAGAACACGATAAAGCTTGAAACGATCAGCACTACTGCGAGTGCGCCAAGCCGTCGAATCAGATATCCCATAGGTACGCGTCACCTCCTCATTAACATCGTGGATATTTACTCGGAGGCTGCGCCGAGGTCCGCACCCCATGGGTAGTACAGGTAGACGAATGATGCTGGGACACCGGTGACGGTGTTATCCATGAACAGTCGCACATTGAGTTGCGCGACTGGCACCCACGGCATCTGATCCATCATCAATCCTTCTGCGATTGCGGAATACTCTGCACGCTTGTCAGCGTCTGGTTCAACCATGGCTTTTTGGACCGCGGCTTCAACTTCAGGGTCACTAAACTCGTTGAAGTTTTGGTCACCGTCTTCGCTCACAATGCCGTCAATGAAGCGGATTGGTGATGGTGTTGACGGGTAGTTGATCGTCACAAAACCGTCATAGCCTTTACGTGCTTCCGGGTCAGTGAACAGCGCACCGAACTGGGCGCTCGGAATACCAGTGGGTTCTAGTGTCAGACCGAGTTCAGCCGCTCCATTTGCGAGTTCGTTAATGATGTCTGCGTACCATGACCGCTCGCTCGGGTAAGCAATTTTGATGGTTTGTGATGTGTCAACGTCGACGCCTTCCATGAGCTTCTTCGCGGCTTCGATATCGTGGCTGAGATCAGGTAGTTTCTCTGCACGAATGTCTTCAACCTCGGGGTTTCCTTCCCAGCTCAGCTCAGGAACGATCGAACGAGCTGGCTCGGCGGTGCCTTCAAACACAGTGTCAACAATTGCTTGTCGATCAGTCGCGCGCGTTATGGCTTGACGCACGATGGGGTCCGCGAATGGACCATCGCCCTGAGCAATAATGCCCATCAGCTGCATGCCTTTACCCTCATACAACGTGCCTGATGTGCTGTCTGCGAGCTGTGGCAGTGCAGACAGTGGCAGGTCGTAGCCTCCGAGGATTTCACCGGTTGCGAGACTGTTACCGATCGCAGTCGGGTCAACTACGAAGTCGATTTCGAGCTCTTGAACGTGGGCTTTACGGTCTGCGTTCCAGTAGTTGTCGTTGCGTTCCAGGACGATTGACTGCCCTTGTTTCCACTGCTTCACACTGAAGGGGCCCGTGCACATCACACCAACGCTCGGGTTACCGTAGTTTTCACCTGCTTCTTCACGGTGCTTCTGTTGCACAACTGCTCCGACTGGAGTTCCGAGCGTTTCAACGAATGTGGCATCGTCTTCTTTGAGCTTGATGGTGAGTTCCCAGTCGTCGGTCTGCTCAATCGACGCAATGTTGGTGGCGCTGCCTGCCCAGTAGCTTCCCTCGTCAGGGTCAAGATTTCGGTTCACCGAGAAGATGACGTCTTCCATGGTCATGGGTGACCCGTCCCAGAAGGTGACTTCGTCTTCGATCTGGAACACATAGGTTTTCGCGTCGACTTCCTCCCAGTCAGAGGCGAGGTTGGGTGCGAGTGTCAGGTCAGGCTGCATCTGCACGAGTGTGTCGCAGAGGTTCGCGTCCACCTGGTTCTCGGGGTAGTTGAAGCCTTTGATTGGATCGATGCTTGCTGGTTCACCATAAGGAAGGTTCCAGTTTGCGTATTCCAAGTCACCCGTAGCTTCAGGGGTCACCGTGAGGAGTTCCCCTTCGGAGCCTTCGCCCGCGCCGGGGGCACCTCGGCTGCCTGAAGAGCAGCCAGCCAGCGTCAAACTGGCGATTGCAAGCACCGCTACTGTCGTGTTCTTTAACGAGGATTTCACGTTTTTCTCCGTTCGATTCTTCTTTGAATCTCTTACTCGGGCTTGTGCCTGTGCAAGAAAGCCTGAATGGATCGTAACAAAACCAAAACGGTAAACACAAACCGTTTTGGTTACAGTTCCGTCTCACCTTACGATGGTAGGAACAGCCGCCATCACAATGAAGTCGGTGGTAGCTTTAGTATTTGCCCCTCCATCCGCCAAGTCGAATCGCAGAATCGTGTCACAACCCGTACGTGCAACTATCCGAGACGTCGCGAAAGCCGCAGGAGTCTCAGCAACCACTGTGTCGCATGCTCTAAATGGCAAGGGGGTCGTGAAAGCCGCGACCGTTGAGCGCATTCACGCCATCGCCACCCAGCTGGGTTACCGCCCCAACGTGCTCGCACGCGGCATGAGACACCAACATCTCGGGTTGATTGGATTGATCATTCGCCCCTTTGATGGGCTCGATACGTTCATGCCACCCGGCGTCGACTACTTTCTGCGCATCACGGGTTTCGCATCCCTCACAGCAATGGAATACGGCTACGGCCTGATGATTATCAACAATCCAAGCAGAGAGAGCTCCCCTGTCAGTGCCAGCGCAGCCGACATTTACGTTGTGGTCGAACCCTACGAGAATGACGCAGTACTGACTTATCTCACTGATCAACGCATTCCGTTTGTCACCATTGGCCCCGATATTGCCAGACCCGACAGCTTCATCTCGATGGACACCCGTGCCGGCGAGCAGATCACACACATGTTGAACTTTTTACAAGATCGCGGTGCACAAAACATTGCGATGTTAACCGGGTCAGATAGAAACGCATGGAACACCTATGCAAAATTGGCGTACCGAGACTGGACGGACTCAAACGGCCAACCGTTCGTTTGGACTGAGGTGCCAGAGGCGACGGGCGAGCACGCTGCAGATGTCGCCCTGGACGCGCTCATCGCCGCAAATAGTGGCAAACTTCCCGACGCCATCTTTTGCCTCATGGGTCGCAAGGCTGCAGGTATTGCTCAAGCAGCAGTAGCTCGCGGCATTCGGATTCCCGAAGAGCTTCAAATCGCCGCGGGTTCAGGCTCACTCCAGAACCAGACCCAGCAACCTACCGTTACCGCGTACGACTTGCAGCCTGAAATTCTCGCGTCAGCAGCGGTGAAACGCGCCATCCAACAACTTGAAGGCAAAGAGGTCACTGCACCGTTTGTCGCGCCTGATGCCATACTGCACGAGCGGCAATCGACGAGACGCTAGCGCAAGCCTTCGACCACGCTGACGATGTCCTGGAATATACTCACTGCGTCACGACTGTCGTCATAGTTGATGGCGTCCGGGGCAGACGAGAATTTCACAATAACCGTGTCAGTTTTGGGGTCGAGCCACAGGTATTGGCCGTGAATACCAACGCCGTGCACACTGCCGCGCTCATCCCCGACGGCCCACCACTGGTTTTTATAGGTGAAATTCGGGAAGACTTCCCGTTTCGGTGAATGCTTCGTGTGTTCAAGCTCACCGCCTCGCATGGTTTCGCCTACCCACTCGCTCGACACCACACGTTGACCGTTGATTGCTCCGCCATTCAGCATCAAACGACCGACCCGTGCGAGGTCTCGTGCCGTGCACTCGACTCCGCCGTTTGCAACGGCACTGCCGACACGGTCGACGCCCACCCGCGCATCGTCGGTGGCACCGAGCTTGGACCAGAGTCGATCAGACAGCACCTCGTTATAGCGCCTGCCGGTTGCCCCCTCAATCACCCAACCGAGCACATCTGTCACCGCTGAGCAATATTGAAATACAGTCCCGTGTGTTCCGGTTTGACGCAGCGACGCCAAGAAGTCGTACACGTTGTCGGGCTCACCCTCGACCTGGCTACGAAAGCTTGCGGCACGATCGTGTGCTCGGACTTCTGAGCTGAGGTCGTCGTATTGCTCCGAGTAATCAACGGCCACCAACATATCGAGCGCTTCTTGCACAGTGGCGGTTCCAAATGCCGAACCAGCAAGGTCAGGAACATACTCGATCATTTTCTGTGCTGGATCAATGATCCCGTCATCAGTGAGTGAACCGACGGCAATGGCCAGAAGCGATTTCGAAACGCTCATAAGCAGGTGCGCATCACTCACGTCGACACCGGCCGCGTACCATTCACCAATAATCTCATCACCGCGCTGCACCAAGAACGCATCGGTGTAGCTGTCGATGAGCCGCCGTTCAAGTTCGGGAACGCTTGCAAATACTCGTAGGTCAAGAGGCTGTTCACGTTCGTGTTGCGGGACCGCAGAGATTCTGGCGGTGGGCACCGTTTCTGAGAAGTGCCGAAACGACCAGCGGTTCATCACGGGGTCTTGCCAGGAGTCTCGCGTAATAGTTTCTGGCACACCCAACGCCTGCTGCATTTTGCCCGGCACCGTGTTTCGCCAAACTTGCGCGACTGTGTGGTTACTGTTCATTCGAGGAAGACCTTTCTCAACGCAGAGGCGGCGCGTGGATTTGGAAGCTGAATCGGCGAACATCACTATTCACATCGCTGTGTAACCGCGAGACAGATCATTCTGTCTCGCAAGGATTTCCGCCTCTTCTGGGGCTTCTAAAAACCACTTCGGAAGTAGCACACAATAGCGTACCAAACCGTTTTGGTTTTTGGGCAATTTTCATGACCTGAAACGCCTACCGCGCCGCTAGTCTCGTGCGGCCGAAGCGTGCGCTTTCAACGACTCCTGCGCGGCGAGCCCCCGAAGAATAATGTCGAGTCCACGCGTGAATGAATCCGCACTATCGACAGGCTTTCGCGGACGGATCCCCTCGTTTGTGTCGTCTGGAGACTCAGGCAGGACCGCGCCAAGTGCGATTGCTTGCTCCCGGGTCTGTGTGGACTGGGTATGCCCGAGCGTATAGAGCAGGAGCGTGTGTGCACCATCTTCACCAACGGTTCTGGCGATCTCTTGTTCGAGCAGAGAGGCGCCGAGGCGAAACGCGAGAGCGGTCGCCACAACTTCGGCACCATCTCGAATTGTGAGGAGCGCACCCCGCAGGTTGACGCAGAGTTCACGGGCTCCATCCCCTGCGACGGGGCGAACTATTTCATCGGCCATGAGCGCGAGAAGCGACTGTTTGTTTTCGACGTGATGGTAGAGCGCGCTAGGCTGCACGCCGAGCGCAGCAGCAACTCGCCGCATGGAGCAGCCTTCGAGCCCATCTTCGGCCAGCACTCGCATCGCTGCGGTGATGACGTCGGCCAGGGAGTTGCGCATCCTCTCACTCTAGCGCTAACCTGAACAGCATTCAGGTGAACGGTGTTCAGGTTAGGGAAGAAGACCACTCGTGCACCCACATGAGTCGAAGGGAAACCAATGTCAGAAACCGCGCAATCCGTGCCGGCCGCACGCACAAAATCAGCCGGGCAATCAGTCGCATCAGATGTCGCTCTCATTGCATGCTTCGCCGCGGTGATCGCGGTATGCGCCATCCTGCCTGCAATTCATGTCGGTGGCCTCGTGCCGATCACACTGCAGACATTCGCAGTGCTGCTTGCCGGCGCCGTACTCGGCGCAAAGCGAGGTGCGCTCGCCGTTTTACTGTATCTAGCCGTCGGAGCAATCGGGCTACCGGTTTTTTCAGGTGGCGCCGCAGGCATCGCGCCGTTTGTGGGCCCCTCGGCCGGGTACCTTATTGCATTCCCTTGTGCCGCTGCACTGTGCGGATTTCTGGTTGAACGACTTCCCCGAAAGAAGATCTCGTCAAGTGTGCTGCTCGTATTTCTTGCCGGCTTCGGGTCGAGCCTCGTATTTATCCATACCTTTGGGCCGCTCGGTATTTCTTTCTTTGGCGGGCTCAGCATCACACAAGGGTTTGCGGCAGATCTCGTGTTCTACCCCGGTGACATCATTAAGAATATTGCGATGGCCGTTGTTGCTACCGCTGTGCATCGAGCCTTCCCCAACATCTTGCCAAGGCGCGCTCGATCCACCCATGAACTCGCATCGTGATCACATTTGATCAGGTGTCAGTCGTCGCAGGCAATCGCACTATTTTGCACCCGTTCACGCTCACACTCACTGAACCGGTGATTTCAGTTGTTGGTGCCAACGGGTCAGGGAAGTCCACCTTTGCGCGGCTCATAAACGGGCTCGTCACACCAATGAACGGAGTCGTGCGTCTCGGGGAAGCACCCCGGCAGCTCGACACGGTGCGAGACGGTGCCGCGGTGAGACAACGAGTCGGCTTCGTGTTTACCGACGCGAATGCACAGCTCATTATGCCGACTGCGCTCGAAGATATTTCGCTGTCGCTGCGCAAGTCCCATCGGAGCCGCACTGAACGTGAACAGGCGGCTCGAAACCATCTTAAAAATGTCGGCCTCGCGCATCTAGCCGAACAAAGCATACATGCCCTCTCCGGCGGCCAGAAGCAACTGCTTGCACTCACATCAGTGCTCGCCACGGACCCCGACATTTTGGTCGCAGACGAACCCACGACACTGCTCGACTTGCGTAACGCAAAACTTATTTCCGACCGACTGTGTGCCCTCACTCAACAGGTGGTGATCGTCACCCATGACCTCGAACTTGCTGCCCGCGCACATCGCACGCTCGTGCTTGAAGAAGGCCGTATCGTGTGGGATGGTGCGCCGAATGAAGCAATTGCGCACTATCGCAAGCTTGTAGAAGCCCTATGACAAGTGACGTGCTGGGTGCATATATTCCGGGCGACTCTGTGCTGCATCGGCTCAGGCCCGGCACGAAGCTGCTGACACTGTTTTTCGGGGCAACACTCGCTATGGTGTTCCGCTCACTTCCGAGCGCAGCCATCGCCCTCACGATCGCTTTTCTCGCATGTATTATCGCCGGCATTGGCTCTCGCAGAGTTTGGGGGACCCTCTTGCGGTTTTTGATTGTGGCAGGAGTGCTGTTCGTGTTTCATGCCTTTCAACACGGTCCAGTCGACGCTTTCGCGGTAGTCGGCACGCTCATCGCCCTGCTTCTTACGGCCAATGTGCTCACGGCAACCACGCGAGTAGAAGACACCCTCGACACCATCACCTGGGCATTGCGTCCACTTCAGCGGTTTGGAGTAAACCCTGACCGAGTAGCGCTCACGTTTTCACTCGTACTGCGTATGATCCCCGAATTATTGACGCTCGCGAACCAGACACGGGATGCGGCCCGAGCGCGCGGGCTCGAGCGAAATCTACGTGCCAGACTCACGCCGCTTATGTTGCGTACGGTCGCCCGCGCAGAGCTCACTGGTGAGGCGCTCGCCGCTCGCGGAATTACTGACGTTGACCCAGACTCGCCCGGTATTCTCAAAGAGTAGCCAACGTCAGGAGACTCTTGTGACCGATAACCAGACTCCAGCAGACTTTTGGGAAGCCCGCTATTCGGCAACAGAAAAAACGTGGTCGGGTCAGGTCAACAAAATACTTGCCGATATTGCGTCAGAGTTAACGCCCGGGACGGCTCTCGACCTTGGATGTGGTGAGGGTGGCGACGCGGTTTGGCTCGCCGAACAGGGATGGATGGTTGTCGGCATCGATCTCTCACCCACCGCAGTTGAACGGGGCCGTAAAGCGGGCCGAGCACATGGCCTGTCCGAAGCTCGCCTTCGCTTTGAAACCGGAGACCTCGCCTCTTGGGTGACCAAGGAACGGTTCGATTTGGTGACGAGTTCGTTCTTACAATCGTGGCCCGTGAAGATTCCGCGAGAAGCGATCCTGGCGAAGGCAACAAGTTTTGTGGCTCCGGGCGGCCACTTCTTGGTGACGGCACACGCGACCGCACCGAGCTGGGCTGACCCCGAAATTGCACGCGAACATGAGTTTCCGACTCCCGAATCAGATTTAGAAGCGTTAAGTGTCTCCCCGAATGGGTGGGAGGTAATCGCGTGCGAACTTCGCGAGCGAGAGATCACCTCCCCTGAAGGTCAGGTCGGCACGCTCAGCGACAGTGTCGTATTCGTCAAGCGAACCAAGTAAGCTTCCCTGCGCTCGTACTGCAGGGGAATATTTCCGGCAGGAATCGCCTCTGCAAGCATCTTCAAGAAAAACAAAGAGCGTGCCGCGGAATGAGTTTCCGAGACACGCTCTTTAATTTATTCGCCTCTGCGCCTAGGCTTCAGAAGCATTGCGACGCGTAGCGATCATCGTGGCAGCCCCACCGATCAACAGCAGCAGCGCAGCGAGACCGATGAACGGTCCACTATTACTACCGGTTGCGGCAAGGCCTGCAGCCTTCCCGAGGATCCCTGGAACGATGACCTCTTCTGGAGTGTGGCCGTGCCAATCGTCGGAGTCTTCAACACCAGTGCCGGAGTAGAGACCTATTGCGGTCACTGATGCGGTGTCAAAGTGCACCTTGTCATAGCCAAGCGCCGGCAGTGTTGCCGAGCAGTCAAATTGCGCACCGACTTCGAATGGACCATCCCAGGTGGTGCCCTTACTTCCGTCAGGGAACACACACTCAAGGTCGGTTGCAGTGCCAACACCGTCGATCAGTTTGTCGCTCACGGCCAAGCTGATCAGAGGTTCGGTGCCGTCGTTTGAAACGGTGAAATTCAGCTTCTGGTCTTTACCTGGCTTCAGTTCTTTACCTGGAGCTGAATCGAAGTCGCCGTCGTAGCCATCATTGAGCAGCGCACCTGTCTCATCGTATTCGGGCGCTTCGCCCTCATCGGTCCACTTCTCGATGTTGACGCTTGGCGAGTGCACGAAGCCCTGCCAATCATCTTCATCTTCAACATCGGTTCCGGAGTAGATACCGGTGCCAACGACTTTCGCGGTGTCAAAGTGGCTCTCACCGTTCGTCAACGCGGGTAGCGTGCCCGAGCACTCAAACTGCGCCCCGATCTTGAGTGGGCCATCCCATTCGGTGCCAGTCGACTCGTCCGGGAACACACATTCGAGGTCAGTGATCTCACCGACACCGTCAATAAGTTCGTCACTTACTTTGACGTCAATAAGGTCTTCACGTCCATCATTTGAGATCGTGAAGTTAATAGGGAGTTCTTTATTCGCGGCAAGTGCTTTGCCCGGAGCTTCATCAAAGTCACCGTCGAATCCATCGTTTTGAAGCTTGCCCGCTTCGTTATACTCAGGCGCTTCACCTTCATCGTTCCATTTCTCAATGTCGATGCTCGGGTCACCGTACGGATGAATCGTCGTGCTTGAACCCGCAATAGTGTTGACGATGTCTTCTTCAGTGCTGGTCGGTTTGACCGCGTAATATACGATGATTCGTCCATCGTTCGGGTTCAGACTCGTTCCCGGCGCTTGCTGAATCGCGACGGTATTCTCGCCCTCTGAGTACGTCGCAAGAATATTGCCGTTCATCTGCTGGTCAGTGAACTCAGGTTCATCAAGAAGTGGAGCACCATTTTCGTCAACCTGGACGAATCCGTAGAAATCTACGTTGTCTGGGAGATCGTCCGTCCGCGGGTTGATTTCAACCGGGAAGGCGTTTCCGTAGTTTCCACGTGGAATCACCTCGACAGAGTAAATAAACGCGTCGTTAACGTATTCACCGTTCCGAATTTCAGCATTCAGGTCAGCAACCCAACCATTGTTTGCGTCGTCGTACACGCGCTTACGCAGTTCCGCTTCGTCACCGTATGACGTCACTTCTGATTGGTGTTCAGACCAGTAGTCAGCTTCTTCGTCGCTGCCGTACAGGGTCGCTTTGTTTTCAATCTCGAGTGTGGTTTTCCCCTCAAGTACGACAGTGGTGAGTGTCAACTCGATATTGAGTGTTTTACCGGGGTTAGCAGCGACCGTTTCTTTGCCGGCCGCACTCAGGGTGATTTCGAGAAAGCCTTCGCTTGTGACCGTCAGTTTGAAGTCATCCTGACTGAGCGGCTGACCATCGTAGGTACCTGCGACCGGTGAGTCAGCCAGGTTCTCTGTTTCGAAGAATTCGGCGTTGACCTCATCAACGATCTTGAAATTCCCTTTGTCTACGCCCGCCTTCGCTGTGTCCACGACGAAGTTGTACTTCAGCTCTTGAGCCTCGTTTTGACCGCCTCTTACGTCACCTTCTGGGCCCACCTTCCTAAACGCAGCACTGTCGTTCAGGCCACCTTCGCGGTCATCAGGCAATACGATCGGGTAACCGTCGTAGTCTTTTGTCACGGTTTGGCCGGGGGCATAGTTGAATTGAGCCGTGTTCGGCCAGCGGTATGAAGTTGCCCCGAGAATTGTCGTGTCGCCTGCTTCGGTCAGCCCCTCAACAGTGTTGAGCTGGGCCTTGACGGTTATTGCAGGCTTTGTGCTGTTGTCTTTGCCCACATTGACGAGCAGTGTTTGACCGTTGACACACCATTTGCCAACGTAGTCTTCACCAGCAAAAGCAGCTGCATCCGTGCAGTCGTCTACTCGAGTGAGTTCGATACCTTCTGCTGTAATAAAGTCGTCTTCGTCAGTGAGCCACTCAGCCTGGTCGATCAAGGTATCCGAGATGACCACGTTTTGGTTGAGCGTAAAGTTGGGGTTGCGCTCGTCCCATTGCGTAAGGTCGGCAGTCAAGGTGTATTCCATAACCGCAGGTTCTTCAAGAACACCGTCTTCAGCGATCACTTCAAGCTGGTTCCGGTTGCCACTTTTCGCAAATGCCCCACCAACACCGACACCGGGCACGTTTCCAGTGATCCCGACGGTCGCATCACGCGTTCCGTCCTCGCCAAAAGTTGCGGTGTTCTTCAGGTTGATGGAGAAATTCCCGGGAGCGCCATTAAGGTTCTCCCACTGTTTCTGCAGTTGTTCTTTGAGATGTGCGACGTCAGTGATCGTAGCTGTATACGTGATCGTGAGCTCTGAGTTAGCGGGTACGTCTACTGTCCCGGTAAAGCTCTTCCCCTCTATTTCTGGGTTGAATAGAAAATCTTCTGTTGCTTCGGGGTTGTACGTCTTCAGTGAGCCAGAAAAAGAGTCTTCTACATATTCGAGGCCAGTTGGCAGCTGATCTGTAATTGAATATTCTTCTCGCGCTTCGCTAGATTTCAGAACCAGCGTGTAGGTCAACTCTTGGTCGTCAAACCCGTCTTTGAAACCGTCAAAGATGTAATTTCCGTCATCGTTCTGAACGACTTTCACAAAACTGCTGAGATTGCCGGCATCAACCCGTTTGTCGTACCCGTCTTGGACGGTGACGGGCGGTTCTTCTTCGTGGATGATCTCTAGTGAGAGGTCAGTATTCTCTTCACCGATGGTCCAGTTGATCGTTCCAGTGGTGGTTTCCGTTACTTCTAAGACTTTGAGGTTTAACGCAAGCGCGCCGTCACTGGTTCCCGGGGGTATGACATCTTTGAATTTAATTGTGATCGTGCCGTCGTCGTTACGAGTAATTGACTCGATCGCTTCGTTTCCATCTGGAAGTTCCGGCGCAGTAATCACATGCTCTGGCAACTTCAGTACGATTTCTTTGCCGTCTATATCGGCTTCCGCGTCGTACTGGACTCTATAGAGAAGGTCCACGCCTTCGGGGACCTCGTCCCCGCTTCCGAGGGCTTGACCGTTGTATAGAACGTCAATTCGAATATCGTCCTCGTCGTCCGCGAACGCTGCGGGAGAGGCAACAATAAACCCGACCACAGCCAAAATCATTGCAAGGCACGCAGCAAGCACCCTTTGCAATGATCGTCCTTCTTTTTCACGCGTGAATAGAGCTGAACTCAACGGATCTCCCCCATAGATTTCCCCAAATGGCTCCCGCAAAACGACATGTCGCACTCCACCGAAGAGTGAGGCGACATCCGCGCGAAACTGCCATAGTGACAGTCGTGGCCTCATATAGGTTCTCGGGAATCTCACAGTTTGTAGCGCAGAAGTGAGAAAAATCACCCGTTTTCGCCCTAAAATTCACCCGTTTCACGTCATGACGTTGTTGAGCTGTCTACTTCTGGGAAAAGTTATGCCGCAACTGTGATGCCCACGAACGCAATGACCACAACCAGGACCGTCGCGCATCCTGCGAGCAGAAACGGTTTCGCACCGACAGCAACGAGTTTCTTAACCTTGACCCCGCAGCCGAGTCCAAACATTGCGGCGCTCAAGAGCACGGTCTGCAAAATTTCACCCGTCGCGAGGACGGCTTGGGGCAGGTCAATAGTTGACCGCAGAGCAACCATTGCAATAAACCCAATAATAAACAGCGGCACAATCGGTGGCAGTTTTGCCGAGGTGCCGGGCCCGTGGGTTTCAGCCTCCACTTGGCGGTGCATGCTTTGCGCCTGTCGTTCCTTGCACCGTTGCTGAACGCTCAGCGTCGCTACGATCGGGGCCAGCATGAGCACGCGTGCGAGTTTCACAACGACAGCAACGGCGAGCGCTCCGCCTCCGATGATGCCACCGGCTGCAACAACCTGTGCGATTTCGTGGATCGACGCACCAGCTAACATTCCGGCAGATTCGGGGGCCAAATGGGTCAGTGTCGCAATTAGTGGAATGAGTGGAATCATGAGCGTGCCGAACAGCACGACGAGTGCAACAGCGGTCACCGTGTCTTCTTCGGCTTCATCATCTGGGTCGACCACGCCCGCCGCTCCTGCGACCGCGGCAGCGCCGCAAATTGAAAACCCGCATGCGATCAGCAGGGTGAGGCCCGGGCGTACATCGAATAATTTGCCAAGCAATAGCGTCCCGAAGACACCACCGGCAACGATGCACACGACGACGATCAGCATGGGAGCGCCGAGGCCCAAAATGTCGGCGAGTACGAGTTTCAGACCGAGGAATACGATGCCGAGTCGCAACAGTTTTTTCGCAGAAAAGTCGATGCCAGCAGCTGTGACCGCGGGAAGTCGCACAAGATTTGCGGTCACTATTCCCAATACGATCGCGATAATGAGTGGACTCAGCCCCGGCAACCCGAGGTTCACCACCCAGGCGACACCGGCAACTCCGAGGCACACTAGTAGGCCCGGCAAAATGTTGCGCAGTCTGCTTATCGCGTGGTTGAGGTGAGTTGGCTGGCCCTTCTGGGGTGTGATTTGTGTGGCTTGTGTGCTCATGTGTTCAATTTTTCTTGAAACAACTGACTCAGAGAAGACGCAATATCCGTACACCACACAAGTTATGCTTGTGGCCATAGGTCTGGACAAAGCTACCGGGCACGGGCCTGACGCTGGGAGAAAGAGTGACGATGCGAGTGCCACAACAGTCAGCACCCGATCTGGCAGCGCTCGACGCACTGGTGTTGATCGCTAACACGGGAAGCATTTCTGCCGCCAGTGCGCGTCTCGGCATCAGTCAGCAGGCCGTGTCGCTGCGGCTTCGCAACCTCGAAACCACAATCGGGTCACGCTTGGTTGTTCGCACTGCCACCGGTTCGCACCTCACTGCCACTGGCGAACTGGTCGCCGGGTGGGCCAGTCCTTTACTCGAGGCAAGCGAAACGTTCTCTGACGCCGTTGCTGCTTTGCGCAATCAGCAAGGCAGCACCCTAACTATCGCTGCCAGCCTCACAATCGCCGAGTACTTATTACCGACGTGGATCGCGTCGCTCCGCACCCGCCTTAGCCGCAAAGCCCCGGCAGTTCGCCTCACCGCTATGAATAGTGTCGCGGTAATTGCTGAGGTTCGAAACGGGGCGGCCGATGTCGGTTTTATTGAAACACCCGCGGTACCGACAGATTTGACGTCCGTGCGGTTTGCCCAAGACACGATCGAAATCGTTACCGCACGTGATCATCCGTGGGCGCGCCGCACGCAGGTGACACTGGCTGAAGTTGCTGCTACTCCGCTCGTGCTGCGCGAGCCCGGCAGCGGAACTCGCCAAGCACTCGAGAACGCGTTCGCACGTGAAGGCATGATGAGTCCGGCAGAGCCCGCCGAAGTCGCTTCCACGACTCTCGCAGTCAGAAGCGCAATCATGGCAGGCACGGCACCGGGAGCCCTGAGCGCGCTCGCAATCGCAGATGACGTTCGGGCCGGCAGGCTTGCTCGCGTCACCCTCGACGCAGAGGCAATTACCCGACCGTTGACGGCAGTGTGGAGCGGCAAGACGCTGAGTCCCGCGGCTGAACAGTTACTTGACGTTATTCGCGGGTAGTCGCAAGTGCTGCGGGGTCAGCGTGCTTCCCCACCGCAACGGGTTGCCCTTTTGCGAGCCGTGACGGCCACCATACTGGCGCACCAATGTCATACATGAGCGCGGGTACAAGCAGTGCGCGCACGATGAATGTGTCAAGCAGTACACCGAACGCGACGATAAATGCGATCTGTGCCAAGAACAGAATCGGAATCACAAACAGTGCAGCAAACGTTGCGGCGAGCACGACTCCGGCAGAGGTGATGACACCACCGGTCACTGACAGTCCGCGAATAATGCCTTCACGCGTCCCCAGAAGTTTCGTTTCTTCGCGCACACGTGTGGCGAGGAAAATGTTGTAGTCAATGCCGAGCGCCACCAAGAACACAAAGCCGTACAGCGGCACAGCAGGGTCTGCCCCCGGGAATTCAAACACATGGTTGAATACGAGCGCAGATATGCCGAGCGCCGTACCAAACGAGACCACTGTGGTGCTGATCAGCAGCAGCGGGGTCACGAATGATCGAAGCAGCAGCATCAAAATAATCATGATGACTATGAGCACGGTCGGAATAATAAGGTTCCGATCGTGGATCGAGGCTTCATTTGTATCAATCGCCGTCGCGGTGACACCTCCTACGATCGCATCGGATTGTGCGTCTTCGAGGGTGCTGCGAATTTCTCGCACTGTGTCCGCTGCGGTCGCGGAATCTGCAGAATCAGTGAGTGTGCCCTGCAGCATGACGTGACCGTCAACTGTCGTGGGGTCAGGTTCCGGGGTTCCGGGTGGGCCAGCAGCGCTCACACCGTCCTCAGTGACCTGGGCAGTACCGGCTGCTGAGTCACTGCTGAGCACCGACACTCCATCGATACCCTGTTGACCGAGCAATACGTCAGCAACTGATTGCATTTCGTTCTCGGGAGTCAGCACCGAAACGGGGCTGCCTGAGCCTGCCGCAAAATGCTCACCGAGTGCCTCTTGGCCATCACGAGCCTGCGATGATCCCAATACAAGATCAGACTGGGCAACACCTTCCGCTTTCAACTGGGTCACTCCTGTAGCCGCAACAATCAGCACCAGGAGTGTGACGATCCACACCACGCGCGGACGCCGTCGAATCACTCGCCCGAGGGCTGCCCACGGTCCTCGCGAATGGTCATCAACTGCAGTTTCTGGTGACTCCAGCTTGGGTCGTTTCGGCCAAAACGCTGCCCGGCCGAATACGAATAACAGCGCAGGCAGCAGTGTCAACGCTGACAGCATGGCGAACACGATGCCGATTGCCGCAACTGGGCCGAGCGTGCTGTTCGATTTCAGATCACTGAGCAGGAGGCACAAAAGCCCGGCGATGACGGTGCTTCCCGATGCCACAATGGCGGCGAAGGCTCCACGCAGGGCACCAACAGAGGCCACCCATGTGCTTGCTTCGTGCCGCAGTTGTTCTCGATACCTCGCCACATAGAGCAGCGAATAGTCGGTCGCCGCACCGATCACCAGAATAAAAAGAATGCCCTGGGTTTGCCCGCTCAAGAGCAGCACTCCAGCTTTCGCGAGCCACCACACGACCAAGAGCGCCACAGTGAGGGCGAAGGTACTCGTCAGCAACACCGCGATCGGCAAGAGCAGGGACCGGTATACGAGGACCAGAATCACCAGAACTGCGGCGAGCGCAACGAGCAACAGTATGCCGTCAATCCCGGCGAATGCTTCGCCCAGGTCAGCACTAAACCCGGCGGGGCCCGTAACGAACAGTTCCACCCCATCCGGGACTGTTTCCTGTAAGGCAGCAGTAATCTGTTCGACGACGTCGCCAACATCAGCGTTGCTGTCAATCGGCACAAACAGTTCAAACGCTTGACCGTCTTCTGATGGAATGAGGGGTGAAATATCATCGGCGACACTTGCAATGCGCGTGAGATCATCCGCAGCGTCTGAGAGGTCTTCTGCCGCATCGTCAGTGAACGCTTCGGGCGAGGTGAACACGACGACGGCGGGAATCACGTCTTCGTCGTTAAATCGAACCAGTTGCTCTTGTACGCGGGTCGCGTCGGCTGATTCAGGAAGGTACGCAGTGAGATCGTTCGATGAGACCTCAGACACTTTGCCGAAGTATGGACCACCGATACTTGCTGCAGACAGCCAGCACAGTATGAGCAGAGCCGGCACCAACACGCGTAACCATTTCGCCGGAGCACGCCGCTTCGCCGAGGTTTCTTCACGTTGATGCTGCGGGGTATGGTCAGTAGTCATTCACGGCGCTCCGAACTGGTTTCCTTGCCCAGTGTACGAGTTACTTTGTATGTCACCCGTGCACCCACGCGGTTCGCACTCAGCCAAAATTCAGACTAACCTTGCTTGCGACCTGATTTCACTCGAACTTGAAACGCAAGAAGGCGAATGTCCCAGAATAATCAGACCCACGTAAAACCACCCGTTACCGGCCAGTCCGGCGAAGATCGTTCGGCACGTATTGCCGTGACCGTTTTCCCCGTGATTATTATCGCCGCGTTTCTTATTGGGTTTCTTTTCCCAACCGAGACGGCGCCGCTGGCAACCTACACCAGTACCGCACTCGGCATCATCATGTTTGCCATGGGCATTACCCTGACACTGCCTGACTTTGCACTCGTGGTGAAGCGACCGTTGCCTGTGCTGCTCGGTGTGATCGCCCAGTACGTAATTATGCCGGGTCTTGCGATGCTGCTGGTCATCGTTTTTCGTCTGCCAGCTGAGCTCGCAGTCGGCGTCATTCTGGTCGGGTGTGCCCCGGGCGGCACCTCATCAAACGTCATCACGTACCTGGCAAAGGGAGACGTTGCGCTTTCAGTGACTATGACCTCAGTTTCAACCTTGCTCGCGCCGCTGTTCACCCCGGTATTGACGCTGTGGCTTGCCGGCGCACTACTGCCCGTGGATGCTGGCAGCATGGCATGGTCCATCGTGAAAATGGTACTGATTCCCATCGTTGCGGGCCTGTTGGTGCGTTGGATTTTGAAGAAGTGGATCGACGCGATCTTGCCAATTCTGCCGTGGATTAGTGTGCTCGGCATCGCGTACGTGGTGATTGCAGTGGTGTCGGGCTCCGCTGACAAGATCGTTGAAGCAGGCCTGCTGGTGCTGCTCGTGGTCATCTTGCACAACGGCCTGGGCTACCTGCTTGGCTACTTCGCGTCACGTGTTTTCCGCTACCCAGAACGCGTGGCTCGCACCACTGCTGTCGAAGTGGGTATGCAAAACTCTGGTCTTGCAGCAACTCTTGCAGCCGCACATTTCAGTCCGGTTGCTGCGCTTCCCTCTGCAGTGTTCAGCGTATGGCACAACATTTCTGGCGGTCTGCTCGCACTGTTCTTCCGTGCACGTTCCGCTCGTCAAGAAAAGCGCGCCCTCGCTGACGCAACCGCTTCCGAGTAAAGACCCCTCTGCTCGAGCAAAATCTCGCTCAGATATCACTGTGGCCGCCGTCCCGTTTGGGTACGGCGGCCACAGCTTTTATTTACGTCAGGAGCACAAACAGGCAGGTATTGCAGCCTTCCCGCAACACTAGCCCTCAGTACGCGCAATAACCTCTCGGTCACCAATCACGTTCTGGGTTTCGACCAGCATTGACACGAAACGCGCTTCAAGCGTGCACACCTCAGGGGCATCAGGAAGAGTGCCCTCAATAGTGGCGATTTCGACAGTCTCAGCGGATTCTTCAACTACGGCACGCGCACCATAGCAACGCGGTGAACCTGTTGTGAAAAACACCCGAATCTGCGTGTCAGACACCTGTTCGTATCGCTGCCATTCGATAACATGTTCGTTTTCGAGATCGTCTCGTTGAACCTCATCCTGGCTATCGCTCTCAGTGTTTTCATGTCCCGCACTACCTTCTGGATTGTCCGAGCTGTCGCTAGAACAACCGGCAAGTACGCACGCAACCATAAGCAATGGAATGAGCGCAAGCCTCACGAGGCCCTGGGGGGTACGCTCAGTCCACATAATCATCTCAGTGTGATGCTAGGCAGCAGGCTGTTCGTTCTTCCAGCGACGGGCCGCAATAAATGAACGCACTCCGAGAATGATGTACACGATGAGCAGCACGAACGTGATCGTGCTCACAATCACCGCGGTCGGACGCTCAGCGGTTCCGGCAAATACGTCACCGAGTTTCATAACATTCATCAGGGTTCCGAAGACCCCGAGCAGCGCGACTACAAGCGCGACATGTACGCCAAGTTTCTGACGACGCAGCGCTACGAGCCCGAAAATAAACATGAGTGCACCGAGGATCGATGGAATCAAAGCGGTCCAGCTTGCGAAGCCGGTAGCGATCCAGCTGATCACTCCCAGCACGATGAGAATTCCACCAAATACGAGGGTGTTGCGGGGCATAGAAATACTCCTTGTAGAGGGAAAGTTCGCCTCAAGATTGTGAAGCTTATTGGGTTGAAGCCTAACCGACCAACATGCACAAATCGTGGGTGCATTTGTGCGTCACAGCAGTGCGAGCTCTCGCCCCGCCTGCTGCAAATACGTGCGTGGATCAGCCATCGCGGCCTCAATGCTTCCGGCCAGTTCGGTGAGCGAAATGGCTGCGGCGAATTCTTCGACACTGGCGCTGGCTGCGATTCGGCCGGCAACCACGGCCACTTTCACGCCAGCACGCTGTGCTGCGCGCGCAACAAAGCCCGGAACTTTGCCAGCACCGGATTGTCCATCAAATGATCCCTCGCCAGTAATCACGAGGTCCGCATCAGCGAGCGCAGCTTCAAAGTCCACAAGCCTGGCCACTTCTTCAGCTCCAGGCACGAGTTCGGCGCCCCACGCGTGAAGCCCGAACCCAGCTCCGCCGGCAGCACCGGCTCCGGCGATACGATGGTCGGCCCGACTTCCAAATGCTGCACTGACGACTCGAGAAAAATGGTTCAGCGCAGCATCAACTCGAGGAATGTCACCCGGCGTGAGTCCTTTTTGCGGCCCGAAGACTGCCGCTGCGCCGTTGGGCCCGGTGAGCGGACTCGTCACATCGGTGATCACCAAGGTCGGTACCGCGTGGCGGAGCTGACCGATGTCAATCTTTACGATCTCGCTGAGGCCCCGCGCACCGAGCGGCACCTCAAAGCCCTCCCGGTCAAGCATGCGAGCACCTAATGCGCGGAGAATCCCAGCTCCACCATCAGTGGATGCGCTCGAACCAATAGCCACCACGAGTCGAGACACTCCAGCATCGAGTGCGGCAGCCAGGGCTTGTCCACAGCCGAGCGTGTGCGCGTCAACGGGAAGAAGCTCGTCTAGCAGTTCGATGCCTGAAGTTGATGCAAGTTCGACTACGCCAGTGCCGTTGGGTGCGCTCGCAGTTGGCGGTAAGCGAAGCCACGACGCGCTCACCGGGAAACCGTCGGGGCCGGTCACCGTCACGGAAATATCTTGAGCACCACTCACTGCGCTTCGAAACGCGTCAAGAGTCCCCTCACCGCCGTCCGCTAGCGGACGTTTGCGAATCTGAGCCGCCGAATCAACATCGGCCCAGCCTGCTGCCAACGCATCAGCCACGCGCACAGCTGACAGCGTTCCTTTGAAACTATCGACTGCGATCAGGACTCTCACACCACCCACCTTAGGGACTCAGCTTGCCGCGGGGCTTCCAACGCACCTGAGTTCCACATACATATCAGCTCAGAAGACGCTGAACGAATTTGTTATCTATTCGTAATATTGCGTAGTGTTGCGTGCTGAACACCGAAGGACTGCCGTCGCACTCACCCCAGGAGTCCTTCGCCCCTTGTCAGCAATTTGCATCGGTTGGGTGGGAGGTGCATCACACGCATCCAGACGGAACCACAGGAGTTCACATGACTTTCGGAACAACAGATAGCACCATCGGCGTTTCATCACGTAAGCCCCGCAAAGGGCTGATGGCGCTCGGCGTAGTTGCGCTCGCTGCCGGTGCAGCACTCGTTCCAACGGCAGCGAACGCAGCCGATGAATCCACTTGGGACGCTCTTGCCGAATGCGAGGCAGGCGGTGACTGGGCTACGGATACCGGCAACGGCTACTCCGGTGGCCTCCAGTTCAACCAGGGCACCTGGGAAGCAAATGGTGGGTCAGGTAACCCCGCCGATGCTTCACGCAGTGAACAGATTCGTGTAGCTGAAAACGTGCTCGACTCGCAGGGCTGGGGTGCCTGGCCTGCATGTTCAGCACAAATCGGTGCGTCCGGTGAAGCTGAACCAAGCGGAGAACCGGCTCCTGAAGAGGCCCCAGCTGACGAAGCATACGTAGAGGAAGCACCGGCTGAAGAAGCTGATGCTTCACAGGGCCTCGCCCTCCCTGATGTGACCGCGTCAGATGAAACCTACACCGTAGAGAGCGGTGACACTCTGGCAAAAATTGCAGACGCTGAAGGTATCGACAGCGGATGGCCAGGTCTCTACGCAGTCAACCAAGACACTGTAGAGAGCACTGACTTGATCTTCCCTGGTCAGGAACTTGTGCTGCCCGAACAGTAAAACGAATCAGCAAGACCGCAAACACTGAACGTGGCGTTGAGGTCTCACTGAAATAGGTATGGCCCCGGGCCTGAGGGTATTCCTCAGGCCCGGGGCCATACTCTTCTCACATATTTCGCTGCGCGCACGGGAGCATCCGTGAGACACTCGGATACACCTCCCCTCTCTTATACAGATGACAACTTTCAGCGTTGATTGAGAAGGAAACCGCCCCGTGTCAGTCACCATCCGTCAACTCTTATCGTTCGGGGGCGAGCGACTGCGTGTCATCGTCCCAGCATCACAAGACGACATCGACGAAGCTGCGGAACTGTCGTGGATTCACGGATCCGACCTTCTCGACCCAACCCCCTTCCTCGAACAGGGGCACCTGCTACTCACTGACGGATCTCAGTTCGCTGTCGAGAATGAAGATCAGAGCGTGTACGACGCGTACGTCACACGTTTAGTCAATACGGGCATTGCGGGCGTGGGCTTCGGGTCGCAACTCTTTCACATGGGCATCCCTACTGGACTCGTCCAGGCATGCCAAGCGCAGAATCTCGTGCTCATTGAATTAACCGATATGACCCCGTACTTCGACTACGTCAAGTTCGTGGCGAATGCGAGTGCTCAAGATACGACCGCAGATACGTTATGGTCTCTGAAGGCCCAGCGAGCGATCACCCGGGCAGCACTCAAACCGGGCGGACTCGGGGCTGTACTCTCTGAGCTGGGCCGACGTATCGGATGCGAAGTCGTTTTATATGATTCATCAGGTAAACGAATTGGTGTCTCAACCGATGAATCTCGACTTTCAGAGACAGACCTCGAGATCAATGAATACGTCACGGCGGCGCTCAGGCAAGGAACGCGTGCGACCCGCATCATTCAGTTGGAGGGCCAGCAGTACACGATTCAAACGATCGGCAACCATTCACGGCTCGATGGTGCTATCAGTTTCGGTCAGGTGTCACTTGATCAACCGTTATTGAACGACCTGATCGCGAACGTTGTTGCGATTGCGAGTCTGGTACTTACACAAAACCGAATGCTGACCGAAACGAGAAGAGAACTCAGGTCGGTCGCGTTAAACGAGCTCCTCGCGGGCCGCCGAGAGTTCGCTCTTCGGACGGTTGAAGTATTGCGCGGCAGCCTCCCCGAAGAACCGTTCAGCGTCCTGATTACCTCAGCATCAGATGACGCACCGTTTGTGAGTGAGCTGCTCGAACGTGAACTCGACGAACTCGACGGTTCACTCTTTTACGGGTCGCGCGAACCGTACCTTGTTCTTCTGGTTGAGACGAGGCACGCAGACTCGCTCCGTGAGCTCCTCACTCGGCAAGAGGCAATCGTCGGTGTGGCTTCGCGCGTGCAGTATGCGGACTTCCAGACCGGGTATGACCAGGCCGAGCGAGCGTACCGGCGGGCTATCGAACTGAATATGAGTTCCTGCGATTTCGACGAACTCGCAAGCAGCGGTATTTTCTCGTTACTGGCATCGGCCGAAGCCCAATCAATTGCGCAAGAACGCGTGCAGCAACTCATCCGAGCTTACCCACGAGACACGCAACGCCTCTTAGATTCTGCACGCGTCTGGCTCCAGCTTGACTGTTCGTGGGAACAGGCTTCCCATGAACTCGGCATCCACCGACACACGCTAAGAAACCGCATCGAATCAATAGCGCGGACGCTCAGTCTTGATCTGCAATCAATTGAGGGACGAATGGAACTGTGGGCCACACTGCGGCTCACAAATGCTCTGGGCACCTCCGACTAATTCGCGGCGGGAAGGTCCACTCCGGCTGCGGCCAGTTGGGTCAGTGCATCGGTGCGCCCTTCTTCAGATACTGCAGAGGTGAGCGAGTGCAATACTCGAACGTTGAGGCCTTCTGCCAGGGCATCTAGCGCTGAGGCTTTCACACAAAAATCAGTCGCGATTCCCACCACATCGAGATCGGTCACCGCGTCTGCGCGCAGCACCTGCGCCAGTGTCTGACCGGATTCGGTTTCACCTTCGAATGCTGAATACGCTGGTTCGCCCATACCTTTACGAATATGCAGATCGATGAGTGAAGTATCAAGCCCGGAATGATAGGCAGCGCCTTCGGTGTCTGCGACGCAGTGCACCGGCCAGGTATTGGAATAGTCGGGCTCATCGTCTGGAGCCGCAAAATGGCCACCGTTGTCAGAGTCTGCATTGTGCCAGTCGCGGCTCGCGTACACACGCACATAGGCGTCTGTGTTTTCACGAACATAATCGGTGATCGCTTCGGCCACAGCGCTACCACCTTCGGTGCCCAGCGCACCGCCCTCAGTGAAGTCGTTTTGCACATCAACAATCAAGAGCGCACGTCGCGCTTCAGCAGTGAAGTCAGTCATGCCACCAGCATAACCACTCACTCCGTTACTTCTTTTGGGCGGCAAACAGTCCTAAGAATTCATAGGCCAAGTTCGCGGCAGCAACTGAGGTGATGGCGGCATGATCATACGCTGGCGACACCTCAACAATGTCTGCGCCAACCACATTGGTTTTACCGAGCCCGCGCACAATTTCGAGAAGTTCTCGGCTGGTCATGCCGCCAGCTTCGGGGGTACCGGTGCCCGGCGCCATCGAAGGATCAAGCACATCAATATCGATCGACACATAGACCTGTGCGTCGCCAACTCTTGCGAGAATACGCCTGAGCACTTCATCAGCACCGAGCCGATCAAAGTCGCGGCAGTGAATGATCGTGAAGCCGAGCTTTTCGTCGTCTTCGAGATCTTCGGGTGAATAGAGCGACCCGCGAATCCCAACGTGGGCCGAGCTGCCTTTCACGATCAGCCCCTCTTCTGAAGCGCGCCGGAATGGGGACCCGTGCGTGTAGTCTTCGCCGAAGTAGGTGTCCCAGGTGTCGAGGTGGGCATCAAAATGCACGAGCGCCATCGGCCCATGCTGTTCTGCCAGCGCACGAAGTGCGGGAAGCGCAATCGTGTGGTCACCGCCCAGGGTGACGAAGCGTCGTCCCTCAGCCGCGAGCGGGCGCAGGCCTCGTTCAATGTCGGCGAGCGCGGTCTCAATACTGAACGGGTTTGCATCAATGTCGCCCGCGTCAACAACCTGCACCTGGTCGAAGGCAGAGATCTGTTGTGCCGGGTTATATGGCCTGAGCAGTCGTGAGGCTTCGCGAATGGCTGAGGGTCCAAAGCGTGCCCCTGGCCGGAAGGTGACCCCCGCGTCAAACGGCACACCTACGAGTGCGACATCCCAATCGTTGACGTCTTCTTGTCGTGGAAGCCTGGCGAATGTCGTCAGCCCAGCATAACGGGGTGATGTCTGGCCGTTAACCTGACCGACAATCTTGTGTTCTTGAGCCATGAGCGTGCTCTCCCTACTTCTCTGAATGTACGTGTTGCCCAGCAACCCAAGTTTCTACAACGTGGATCCTGGAGAGTTCATCCGCTTCAACATCGAACGGGTCTTGATCAATGACGATAAAGTCACCGTGTTTTCCAGGTTCTAATGAACCGACTGCATGGTCGCGACCTATTGACGCAGCTGCTGCAATGGTGTGCGCGGCGAGCGCTTCAGCGACGGTCAATTGTTGGGAAGTTGGTCCGAGCTGCACGCCGCTTTTTGTCTTGCGGGTGACAGCTGATTGGATGGCGGCGAACGGATCGGGTTCGCACACCGGGGCATCCGAAGAAATCACGACGGGAACGTCTGCGTCACGCATCTCTCCGAGCGGGAACAGTCGGTGTGCTCGCTCTCCAAGCGCTTCGAGAAGTTCGTCCCCATAGTTTGTGAGGTACTGCGGTTGCGGAATGGGCGTCAGGTGAAGCTGCTTGGTTTGTACGATTTGTTGCGGTGTAGGGGCACCGTAGTGTTCAATTCTGTGGCGGTGAGCTCGCTGAAAGTGACGAATTTCTTCGTGAGCATCAAGCACCAGTTGAATCGCAGCATCCCCCTGCGCGTGAGTTGCTGCGGGCAGGCCGAGCTCATCCACGCGAGCAATCATCGACGCAAGCTCACCGTTCGGGTGATAGAGGTAACCAAAGTCAGTCGGGTCACAACAGTAGGGTTGGTTGAACCGTGCTGTTCCTGCAGTCAGTGCACCATCGGCGTACAGTTTGACGCCAGCGATTGCAAGCTGTTCGTCGCCGAATCTGCCGTTAATGCCCAAGCCTTCGAGTTCTGCAAGCAGGCTTGAAATGATCAACATTTCGGCACGGAGGGTTAACCGGCCTTGTTGCCGTAACCGCATGTATGCCCCAAATTCGCGTGAAGTAACCTGCGCGTCAACGACTGTTGTGATGCCGTGACGGTGCATCAGGTGCTGTGCGCGGAGCAGGTGCCCGTCAAGATCATCTAAATCATCAGAAATATGAAAATTTGGCCCGTTTCGACCGATTTTTACGCCGAGCTCTCCGGTGAGCCAGTCAGCTGCCGCGTCCCACACGGTGCCATCGGGGGTGCCATCAGTTTCCCGCCCAAAATGGCCGCCGGTCGGGTCAGGAGTGTCCGCGGTAATACCCAACTTCGTGAGGGTCCAGGAATTAATAATCGCCCCGTGACCACTCGAGTGAAAAACCATAACTTCACGGTCAGTCGCCACCTGGTCTAGGTCGTGACGATTCAGCATGCGCTGTTCAGACACATTGCCGTGATGGAAGCCCTGACCACGAACTGGGCCTGCAGTCTGTTTTGCGCGTTCAGCGAGTGCATTCACGACTGAGGCGATCGTGGGCTGCGCGATCCACCCACATTCAACCCATGATTTCATCTGCCCAAACATGAGCGGATGGCAGTGCGCATCAACAAATCCCGGCAACACCACACGGTCCTCAAAATCGACCACTTCAGGATGCGTATACGCTTGCGCTAATGCGTCATCACGGGACCCGGTTTCGACGACGACACCGTCTCTCAGCAGCATGGCTTCGACTGCCTGCTGTGACGCGGACCCGCGAATCGAACCCAGTACGAGGAGCTCTTGCACGATCGACTCCCTCTACACTTCGTCTGCTTCGACCTGCTGCGCCAACCGCCGCGTTGCAAGAATGCAGGCGGTAGAAATCCCACACAGGAGTGCGAGGTACAGGAAGATCAGGATCGGTGAACCGCCGCCCAGAGCCAACAGGCTTGGCAAAATGATTGGTGTGAGTGCACCAGCGGTGAGTGCCGCACCCTGGTAAGCGAGTGACGTGCCCGAATAGCGAATACGCACGGGGAAGATCGATGCGAGCGGGTAGGCGATGGGCCCGTAGTTGAAGCCGGTGAAGAGTGCCGTGATGCATAGCATCAACACGATCAAGAAAACCGACCCGGTGTGCGAGATCAGGTACAACGGTACGGCAACAATAGCGATACCAATGAGGCCGATTGCGGTGATGTACTGTGGACGCCATTTGTCGCCAAGCCAACCTGCAATCGGCACGAAGGCCATTTCGAACAGGCCCGCAATAATGAGCGCGTTCAGCACAGTGTCAACCGGGACTCCCGCAGTGTCAGATGCGTAGGCAAGGAAGAAGCTTGATGTGATGTAATACCCGCCTGTTGCGACAAGCATCGCCCCGACGCCGATGAGTAACAGTTTCGGTTTCTTAAATACTTCTTTCGCAGGTGCTTGAGAGAGCGTATTTGTGGATTTTGCCAAAGTAAATTCGGGCGACTCGCCCACTTTAGAACGAATGATGAACCCGATGATGACCAGCACCGCGCTAAACAGGAATGGGTAGCGCCATGAGCCTGCCACAAGGCCGCCACCAATGTGTTCTGAAATAGAGAACACGACTGAAGACAGTGTTGCCCCAACTGATGAACCCAGTTGTGCGAATGATCCAAAGAAGGCTTTGCGTCCGTGCGGTGCGTGTTCAATTGTGAGTAGTGCCGCTCCACCCCATTCGCCACCCATCGCGATGCCTTGAATGAGTCGCAGAAGAATCAGTAGGAGCGGTGCGATTGGGCCAACAGTTTCATAAGAGGGCAGAAGACCAATACCGAATGTGCCAGTGCCCATGAGCAGGAGCGTCGCGACGAGCACCGGCTTACGCCCATATTTGTCACCTAAGTGTCCGAATACCAGCGCACCGGTCGGGCGGCCAATGTACCCGAACGAAGTGGTTCCAAATGCGACAATCAGTCCCAGGACCGGGTCCATATCGGCGGGGAAAAACACGTGCCGGAATACCAGCGCAGCAGCTGTGGCATAGATGAAGAAGTCATACCATTCGATGCTGGTACCAGCGAGCGCCGCGAGTGCCGCTCTTTTCGGGCTTGCTTTGGCTGGCGCTATGTTGGCCATCGTATTTTCCTCCTTGAAAACCGCTGTCATCTGCAGTGACTGACTGTCCACGACCCTACGACTTCCAAAAGCCACGAACAATACGACATTTGTCGAACCTGACGGACACTATTAGCCATTTGGCAATTCACGTGTTGATGATCCTGAGGTGTCATTTTTGATCTATGCCGCACGCTGACGGCTCGGCAGAAACACACAAACGGGTAAACTGCTGAGCCGTTGGGTACGACATGTTCTGCGCGACACGAGAGGCCGGGATGTCAGAAAATCAGCATGACTTCACGCACGGACGTCCGTTGCGGCAGCTGATCATTTTTTCTGGCCCGATCATTCTGGCGAATCTGCTGCAGACGTCGTTCCAACTCATCGATAGCCTCTGGGTTGGTAACCTGCTTGGCGCCGGGGCACTCGCGGCCGTCGCCGTTTCAGCCACGATTCTGTTCACGGTGCTGTCATTCGTGATCGGAATGAATAACGCAGCTTTGGTGATTCTGTCGCAGCTCAAAGGACGACGCGACACCGCCGGGCTCAGCCGCTACCTCAACGCGTTCGTCATCTTGCTTGTTCTCATGTCGATCGGTCTTGGGCTTGCCGGGTTCTTTGCAACAGGTCCGCTTTTGAGGCTGCTCGGTACCCCTGAAGCGATCATGAGTGACGCAACTGCCTATCTGCAGATTTCGTTTCTCGGCATGCTGTTCTTATTTGGCTACAACTTCATCGCAATGGTGCTGAGGGCACTCGGGGACAGTAAAACTCCCATGAAATTCGTGTTCGTGGCGGTGCTCCTCAATGCGATTATCGATCCACTTTTTATACACACTTTCGGGCTCGGTATTCGTGGCGCAGCAGCTGCGACTGTGGTGTCACAGGGTGTCGCGTTCCTGTACGGCATCATCACTGTGATCTCCAAGAAACTTGCCCCGTTTAGTCTGCCAAAGTGGCCCACCTGGGTCGAGATTCGCACGATTTTAAATCTTGGCATCCCGTCTGGTCTGCAAATGGCCGTAATTTCTGGTGGATCAGCAGCGATCATGAGTGTCGTGAACAGTTTGGGCGCTGACGTTGTTGGTGGGTTTGGCGCTGCCCAGCGTCTCGATTCACTCATTATGCTGCCTGCGCAGGCGCTCAGCATTGCCGTGTCGAGTATGGCTGGCCAGAACATTGGCGTCCGCAACTGGTCGAGAGTTACTGAGATTACTCGTGCCGCGCTCGCGCTCAATCTTGCAGTGATGCTGACAATTGCCGCAGTTATCGTCACCTTCGCAGAACCCGCGGTACGGCTCTTCATCCAAGACGAAGCCGCGGTCGCCTTTGGCACCAACTATTTACGATTTATTGGTTTCTTTTACCCGTTCCTCGGCATCAATTTCGTGCTCAACGGAGTAGTTCGTGCTTCGGGTGCGATGTACCAGGTGCTGGTTCTAAACATTATTTCGTTCTGGGTACTGCGGTTCCCTTTAACGTTTGTATTTACGCTGTGGATCGGTGAACCCGGCATCGCAGCGGGCATGGGCGTAAGTTTTGTCGTGAGCAGCCTGTTTGCGTTCCTATATTTCCGGTTCGGTAAATGGCGCCAGAAGGTTATCTTCCACGAGAAGTCAACTCAATAGTCACACACCATTACGGTGTCCGCTCGTGACTTCAGTGAATTTATTCAGCTATACAAGGCACGAATCAGCGCAAAAGATGCTCCTCCGAATCTCGAGCATGACAACACGTCTGCGCGCTGCACTGCTATCCGTTCATCACTATAGGCCAACATTTTCCTCTCTTCCTTAAATGATGCAATTTATCTGGCTCAAACAGTCGTCGCCGTCGATGAGCTCAAACCTGAAGGGTCCCGATAGTCCACACGATCAAGAAACAAAGTGGGGATTCATCGATGAGTACTAGCACTGTGCGAAAAGAAGCAGGTTAACAAGGAAAATATCCGTCGCTATTTTGACGATCCTCACCTTCGTGTTCATGCTAATGCCTGGGAACGTTCAGCCAGTCTTTGCGGCCCGAGGCACCTTGAACCTGACGGTAGAAGCGGTGAATCAAACAGTGCCGTCCGGCGAGGGGCGAGCTTCCGAGTGCAATGGAGCTGCTCCGAATCGGGCAACTGCGACGATGCCCCGTGCGATCCCCGCACACACAATTCCGGATGCACCAGTTGGCGAAGTAACGCCGCCGAGCGAAGCAGGCATCCTAGCGATCACGGGTGGGCCGAGCTTGGCCTTCATCGGAGGTGCGGCTCTACTGCTCTTGTTTGCAGGCGCAGTGGTCATTGCTCGCTCACGACGTAAGTCGAGCGAGACGATCGACTAGCCGGACTCAGTAAGGGGGTGGTGTGCTGACCGAACTATGGGCAAGCACACCACCCCCTTCACCTGGGTAGACGAGCATCGTCTACCCTACGTGGTGCTTTCTGGGTTCAGATCGATCCGGCGGAGCACCTGTGCATTGAGTGCCACAACAACTGTCGACAGTGACATCAGGATCGCACCGACAGACATTGGAAGGATGAACCCAATCGGAGCCAAAATACCTGCCGCAAGCGGCACCGAAATGAGGTTATACCCGGCCGCCCACCAGAGATTCTGCGTCATCTTGCGGTAAGTAGCGCGGGAAAGTTCAATAACTGACACGACTGAGCGCGGGTCAGAACTAGCGAGAATGACGCCCGCCGAAGCTATCGCCACGTCGGTTCCAGCTCCGATCGCAATGCCGACGTTTGCCTGCGCGAGTGCGGGAGCGTCGTTGACTCCGTCCCCGACCATCGCAACGGTCTTACCTTCACGCTGCAGTTCAGAAACCTTCGCAGCTTTGTCTTCTGGCCGCACACCCGCAAATACTCGATCAATATTGAGTTCCTGTGCAACTTCGTGAGCGACGGCTTCAGCGTCCCCGGTGATCATGACCACTTCGGTTTCGAGTCGATGTAGCGCCTCGACCGCATCATGCGACTCCGCGCGCACCTCATCGGTGAGCTTAAGTCCGCCGATCATGACGCCATCTCGTACGACGTGCAGAATGATCGCGCCTTCGGTACGCCAATTGTCGGCCCCACCGATTTCTGGTTGCTCGACCTCTTCAAGAAGTTTCGGACCGCCGACCCTGATCTCATGACCCGCGATAGTTGCAGTGACCCCCACGGCCGGGGAAGACGAGAACCCGCTAGCTTGTTCAAGATGTAGGCCCTGATTGTTTGCGGCAGCAACAATAGCGTGGGCTAAGGGATGTTCACTATCAGCTTCAGCTGATGCAGCCAGCGCAAGCACCGTGTCTGCTTGGTTATCGTCCGCAGGTTCAACCCCCGTAACAACCGGTTCACCTTTCGTGAGTGTCCCGGTTTTATCGAAGAACACGGCATCAACCTGACGCATAGTCTCAAGCGCGAGGCGATCCTTCACGAGCACTCCGCCTCGAGCTGCGCGCTCAGTTGCGATGGACACCACGAGTGGAATGGCAAGTCCAAGCGCGTGCGGGCAGGCAATCACGAGCACGGTAATGGTGCGCATCACCGCCGAATCTGGCGCTCCGACGAGTGTCCAAATAGTTGCCGTGATGATCGCGGCGCCGAGAGCAAACCAGAAGAGTCCTGCGGCGGCACGATCCGCAATTCGTTGTGCTCGAGATGATGAGCTTTGCGCATCAGAAACGAGGCGGTTAATACCTGCGAGCGCAGTGTCGTCGCCGGTGGCGGTGATTTTTACGCGCAGTCCCGAATCAGTGGCGACTGTCCCGGCAGTCACTGCATCCCCTACGCCGCGGGCAACCGGACGGGATTCTCCCGTGATCATGGACTCATCCATGTCGGCTCGTCCGTCAACGATGACGCCATCGGCTGGCACACTGCCACCGGGACGCACGATAACAATGTCGTCCACGCGCAGCTCTCCGGGGTGAACGGTGCTGACCTCATTACCATCAACGCGTTCAGCCTCGTCTGGAAGAAGCGCAGCAAGCGAGTCAAGCGCTGAGGTCGTTTGCGCGAGGGACCGCATTTCAATCCAGTGCCCGAGCAACATAATGACGACGAGCAGCGCGAGTTCCCACCAGAATTCAAGTTCATGGTGGATCAGCCCAAGCGTTGCAGCCCACGACGCAAAGAACGCGACGGTAATACCGAGCGCGATTAAGAGCATCATTCCAGGTGCGCGAGTTTTGATTTCACTGACCGCACCGGTAAGAAACGGTGACCCGCCCCAGACATACATGACCGTGCCGAGCACGGCCGCGATCCAAGTACTCCAAGCAGGCACGGAGTAGCCCAGCAGCATGGCAAACATGGGCGAGAATGCGACTACGGGAATCGCAAGCACCAAGTTCACCCAGAACAGTCGACGAAACTGCCCCACATGATCGCCGTGCCCCTCGTGTCCACTATGCCCCTCATGCCTGTGATGCTCGCCGTGACGCTTGTGGTCAATGTGATCGCTGTGGTGGGCAGTCGTTTCGTGAGAGGTGTGGTTGTGATGTTCGTGAGAGTTCGTCATGAAGCCTTCACCTTTCTGTCTCGGAAGTCTGGCGCACTACTTCGTGACAGATGTGAAACCACGCAGGCGGAGGCTATTGCCGACAACAAAAACGCTAGAGAACGCCATTGCCGCGCCCGCAAGCATTGGGTTCAGCATGCCGAGAGCCGCAACCGGAATTGCTGCCACGTTATATGCAAATGCCCAAAACAGGTTGGTTTTGATGGTGCTGAGTGTTTTACGTGAGAGTCGTATAGCGTCGACAGCGCTGCGGAGGTCACCACGCACCAGTGTCAGGTCCGACGCTTCGATTGCTACGTCAGTTCCGGTGCCCATCGCGAGTCCGAGATCTGCCTGCGCGAGTGCGGGTGCGTCGTTCACGCCGTCACCTACCATCGCAACAACCTGACCTTCACGCTGCAAGCGCTCGACCACATCAACTTTTTCTTGTGGCAGCACTTCCGCTATCACCTCATCAATACCGACCTCTGCTGCAATGTGACGAGCCACAGCTTCGTTATCTCCGGTGAGGAGCACCGGCGTGAGGCCGATCTTTTTGAGTTGAACAATAGCCTCGGCGCTCGTGGGTTTCACCGTGTCTGCAACAACGAGAACACCCCGCGCCTGGCCATCCCAACCGACCGCGACCGCGGTTTTACCTGCGGCTTCGGCTTGTGCCTTCGCTGCAGAAGTCGCAGGCGAGAGGTGCTGCGACCAGTCGGCGAGTAACGACTCGCGGCCAACGATCACCGCCGTTGCGCCGACAATGCCCTGCACGCCCTTGCCCTCGATGTTTGCGAAGTCTTCAACTTCAGGCAACGAGCCAACTTCTGTTTGTGCGCCTTTTGCAATTGCTTGTGCGATGGGGTGTTCGGAGGCATCCTCCAGGGCACCGGCGTAACGCAGCAGTGCTGTGCGATCCACTCCCGGTTCAGTAATCACGTCAACGAGTGTCATTTTGCCGGCGGTGACAGTGCCGGTTTTATCGAGCACAACGGTGTCGACTTTGCGTGTTGACTCGAGCACTTCAGGCCCTTTAATCAAGATGCCGAGCTGTGCGCCACGACCGGTACCGACCAGAAGCGCAGTCGGGGTTGCAAGGCCGAGAGCGCAAGGGCACGCGATCACGAGCACCGCAACGGCGGCAGTAAATGCGGCTGAAACCGGGAAGCCCGCTCCGAGCCATGCCCCAAGTGCAGCCACCGCAATCACAATCACAATAGGGACGAAAATGCCTGAGATACGGTCTGCCAGACGCTGTACTTCGGCTTTTCCGGTCTGGGCGTCTTCGACAAGTTTCGCCATTTGTGCGAGCTGCGTGTCTGCACCGATTCGGGTGGCACGGACAACAAGACGGCCACCGGCGTTTACAGTTGCGCCGGTGACGGTGTCCCCCTCGATGACTTCGACCGGCACTGATTCACCGGTGAGCATCGATGCGTCAACGGCTGATGTGCCTGACACGACAACTCCGTCAGTGGCGATCTTCTCGCCGGGCCGCACAATGAATTCGTCATCGACCTGTAGGTCGTCGGTTGAGATTTTCACCTCAGTACCGTTGCGGAGCACCGAGACTTCTTTCGCCCCAAGTTCAAGCAGGGCACGCAGTGCTGAACCTGCTTGCCGTTTCGATCGTTTCTCGAAATAGCGTCCCATAAGAATAAACATGGTGACGCCTGCGCCAACTTCGAGGTAAATATTTGCGGCACCGTCAGACGGCGCAATCGTCAGCTCGAAGGGGTGGGTCATTCCTGCGACACCGGCCGTGCCAAAGAAGAGCGCATACAGCGACCACAAGAGTGCGGCCAGAGTACCCATCGAAATGAGTGTGTCCATCGTGGCGGCACCCTGTTTAAGGTTTGCCCACGCCGCCTTATGGAACGGCCACGCCGCCCAAATAATGACCGGACCGGCAAGAGCAAGTGACAGCCATTGCCAGTTGGTGAATTGCAGGGCGGGGATCATCGACATTACGATGACCGGTACCGTGAGCACGACTGATCCGACCAGTCGATGTTTCAACGAGATCAGTTCAAGATCGGGCGCCTCAGCATCGTCACCGTCTTTACTTCCAGACGTTTTTGGTTGTGGAAGTTCTGCGGTGTATCCAGTCTTTTCAATCTCTTCGACCAGGAGCTTCGAGTCATAACCTTCGGGAACAATAACTTTCGCTTTCTCGGTGGCGTAGTTGACAGTTGCGACGACGCCGTCGAGTTTGTTCAATTTCCGTTCGATCCGGTTCGCGCATGACGCACAGGTCATTCCACCGATCGCGAGTTCGACATCAGACCCGTTCGGGGCTGGCACTGTTGTGCTCAAGGCGTATGCCTCCTGTACTTCCTATTGTGAGATCGGGGCCGGTCAAAGTTCGTGGGTGCTTCGTGAGACGTTTAATGATCAACGGTTGTGCTGTCGCTTTGCTCTACCCAGTGTTCGACAAAATCATCGGGTACGAGGACGTTTGCAAGGCCGAAGGCCGCACCAAATGCCACTACCAACCCAATGCCGTACAGCACGAGCCGCCACCCTGCTTTCATGAGATTCGCACTGCGGAATATCCAGCTTCAGATACGGCGTTCAGAATTTTCGTGTCGTCAATATCTGCCGCTGCCGAGACGACGAGTTTGCCAGTTTCGGAACTCACCTGGACGTCGTCCACGCCGGCAACTTCACTGACTTCTTCACGCACGGACATCTCGCAGTGTCCGCAGGTCATGCCTGTCACCTGGAATTCAGTCGTAGTCATCTTGCTCCTCCTTTGATCACATACCCCCATAGGGTATCTCTGTATGACCAGAATATACCCCGTGAGGGTAAAGTTCAAGACGCACGACAGGCGTAGTTAGCGCCTAATAATCAACGAACAGTTGCTGCACTCGCAGAATGACCCGTGCGTATCGCTCTCTGATGCCCAGATACTCGCTGACAATGACCTACTCACTCCCCCGAAATACTGGCTGAAGTGAGAACATAGCGAGATGTCGCTATTTCACCTCTGCCCATTACCTGCTGGTCAGGTGGAGTTGCATGACGCACGCCGTCAGCGCCGGTGGACCGTACAATTAGAGCCGTTTGAGATTGCTACGGTTCCGATAACGGTTGGCCAGTATGCCCAGTTCATTCCATCAATGGCTGACGCCGAACTCGAATCTCGGGCACCCATAGCAGGGCTGAGCTGGCTCGATTCCGTGAGGTTTTGCAATACGGCCTCAGAACGAGAAGGCCTCACGCCAGCGTACGCATTTTCAGATGGTGACGTTACATGGAACACCAACGCCGCAGGGTACCGATTACCGACTGAGGCTGAGTGGGAATATGCGTGCCGTGCAGGCACTCGAGGACCCCACTATGCACCACTCGACACCATCGCGTGGACCGCAACTGATCATGTTGACACGCCCCAATTAGTGGGCGCCAAGCAGCCCAACCGATTCGGGCTGTACGACACTCTCGGGAATGTATGGGAGTGGTGCTGGGATTTTCTTGATCCGGCTCGCTATGACGAATACCGTGTTTTTCGTGGAGGTGGGTTTGCTGACAAACCGTGGAGCGTCCGGGCGTCGACGCGCAGGGGCGGAGCCCCGGGAATGAACCACCCGGGTCTGCTGAAGCTTTACTTGACTCGGGTTTCTTCACGCCGCGAGTGCGACGCTGCCTACATTAACAACTTCAAACTCGACCGGGGTCAACTTCCCAAGTCCACGCTGGCGACGCTTGCGATGATACTTCCCCTCAATCCACGCCACGATCGCCAGCCGCAACTCCAGCCGCGTCTCCCACACCTTCCGGTCGAGCACATTTTTCTGCAGGAGCGAGAAGAAACTTTCCATCGCCGCGTTGTCGCCCGCCGCCCCGACACGCCCCATCGACCCCTGCAACTGATGCCTGGTGAGCGCGTGTTGGAAGCTCTGCGATCGAAATTGACCGCCTCTGTCTGAATGCACAATCGTGCCTACCGGATTCCCGCGCTGCTCCACCGCGTTCGTGAGCGCGGCCACGGCAAGGGCCGCTTGCATGCGGTCACCGATCGAGTAGCCCACGATCCGGTTCGACCACACGTCTTTCACCGCGCAGAGATAGAGTCTGCCTTCTTTCGTCCACTGCTCCGTAATATCCGTAAGCCACAACAAATTTGACCCAGACGCTGTAAATTCCCGCTCGACCAGATCATCACCCACCGGCGCGCCAGCACGGGCGTTACGTGGCTTACGTTTCGTGATCACCGAACGGATGCCAGCGACATGACACAGCCGCCACACACGCCGTTCTGATACTTCGTAGCCCAGGCCTTGGAGCTCGTCGGCGAGGAACCGGTACCCGAATTCAGGGTCTTCCGCATGAATCTCGCGTAGTACCTCGATCAGATGTGCTTCTTCGATTTCACGGTTCGACCGGGGCCGTTTCACCCACTGGTAGTACGCCTGCTTCGTAAATCCCAGCACCCTGCACGCCACCGCGACAGGCACCCTCACTGGGGCACCTACTGCGGCCATCTCTTGGACGAGCGGGAACACTATTTTGGGGGCGTGATGTGGATCTGTGACAGATACGCGGCCGCGCGACGCAACACCTCGTTCTCTTGTTCGAGGAGCCGGTTACGTTTGATCAGTTCACGAATCTGAGCATCTTCCTCTCGCGTCACTTCCGCCGCGAGGGGCAGTCCACGATCAGCTCGGTCGGCATCGGTCACCCATTTCGAGAGCGCTGATTTCGAGATCACGAGGTCTTTGCAGATCTGCGACTGGGTCGCGCCTTGTCTGACGAGCGCGACAGCATCTTTTCTGAACTCTTCCGAGTATTTGGCCATGATCCATATCCTCCCAGCCAGTCCTACAGAACTGGCGGACAAGAGTCAATCAAACCTTCAGCAGACCCAACCAGGCACCGTTACTGCCCATGGGGCTGTTTCGTGACCGTGGATTCAGTGCCGGTTTAGTGGTGCAACTGACCTTCCAAGCTGGAGTTGCCAGCTATTTCCTTATCCTCACGCTCTACCTGCAATCAGGCCTCGGGTTTAGTGCCTGGCACGCAGGCTTGACCATTCTCCCCTTCAGCCTTGGAGCGGTCATCGGCAGTGGTGTCGCCGTCCCTCTCACAACGAAACTTGGAAAACTGCTCGTGAGTGCCGGGGCGACCTTGCAGGCCGCCGGCGTGGCATGGTCCATCGCTGTTGTCAGTGACCGGGCAGATGCGCTCGCTATTTCCGACTTGATTCTTCCTATGGGAGTAGCGGGAATCGGTCTTGGTGTTCTTGTCGTCCCACTTCTCGATGTGGCGCTGGCAACGGTCCCAGTGAATGACGCGGGTTCAGCATCGGGAGCGCTCACTACGTTCCAACAAGTCGGTGCTGCCCTCGGTGTCGCTGTTGTCGGTACCGTGTTCTTCGACACCATTAGTGCAGAACTCGATCCCGCTAGCCTGCGTGAGGCATTCCTGACGGCGGCTTGGGTGACCATCATCGCGGCCTGCGTCGCCGTTCTTGCAAGCTTCTTTCTGCCGACCATCACAGCCGTCCGCGCCAGGACGGCAGAGCAAGCTCAAGCGCTACAAACGCAAGAAGAAACAGCTCAGCACTGAGCGTCTTCGCCAATCCTCTTCGCAAGACATTCGATGTGCCTACTACTCACGTAGGCTTAAGGCTTTCCTCGCCGCGTTGAAAGCATGGATGCCGCGCTCAAACTCGCCCTGCCGGCAGCGAGTGGGAAGGCAATCGGATTGCACGCGGGGGCACGATCCGGCAGGGACTGCGCTCTGGGGCGTTGCACAAGTTACAGTTGCACCTCGTTCCGATAGCACTCGGTGGGGCCATCGGCTGTTCGCAGACCTGGGTGATGAGAGTCCCCTGGTCTGATGACGATAAACTAGACATCGCACACGGAGTGTACATTACTATTCCGGGCTATAGGCAATAAACAGTGGATGGTTCCTTGATCTTGCCGCATAACCATGCCGCAAAACAAGGATCGTTAATGTCCGCAACGATTAGTTGTGACACAAACACTCCTTCCGACCGTTTGTACGGTATGCGATATCAAGTTCATCAAGAACGGCCGTAACAGTGCCGGAAACCAACGCTGGAAATGCCCCAAATGTGGTGCTTCAACCCTCCGGAAACGAGAGGACCGGACCCGATTTTTCCAGCTCCAACAATTCCTGACCTGGCTCCTTGGTAAACGCACCCAACAAGAGCTCAGCACCGGCACAACAGGAAGAACCTTCCGCCACCAAACCCGCTGGTGCTGGCACATACGCCCGCGCATCCCGGTCACCGGCGAAATCTATGATGTACTCCAGATTGATGGGTTCAACCTCCGAACTGGCTGGTGTGTGCTCGTCGCCACACATCGGGGCAACGTCGTCGGATATCAGTGGTGCGCCCGTGAATCACAAGCCGCATGGGGTGCCCTCTTTCAACGCCTCCCAGCACCCGCGGTGGTGGTGTGCGACGGCGGTCCTGGCATGCATGCAGCCCTCAAAGAGTGTTGGCCTGGCGCACGTGCGCAACGCTGTCTTGTGCATCTCCAACGCAACGTTCGTACGCATGTAACGAAACGATCCAAAACTGAGGCAGGCAGAGGGCTCTGGGGTCTCGCTTTGAAACTCACGCGAGTGCGCACCCCCGCTGATGCTGAAGCATGGGTGGCACTGTTTCTCCAATGGGGAACCCAATATTTGTATCTCACGAAGCAGCGCACCTACCGTCAATACGCTGACGAGATCCCTGCATGGGCGAAGCCTGGCCAAAAGTGGTGGTACACCCACCAACGACTCCGGAGCGGGCATCAAGTCTTCCAACGGGTGATCAATGCCAAACACCTCTTCACGTTCCTCGACACTGCACTCGAAGCCCTGAACGTACCAGCGACCACGAATGAGATTGAGGGCGGCACCAACGCACACATGCGACTGCTTCTGCTGCACCACCGGGGCATGACGGAGGAGCATCAACGCCGCGCGATCGAATGGTGGCTATACATGCACTCGGAACGGCCAGACCTCACCAAAATCCTGGGAACCTCCGACCAGCAGACAGTGGCGCCTGTTCGCCGTTCACAACACACCGAGCCAGACCCAGGACCCGTGCTCTACGACACCGGGCTCGACTCTGCCGAAGGGCTCTGGCTACGCTCCGGGTGGGGTGGAAGAGGGTGAACACGCCCGGGCTATCCACTGTTTATTGCCGATAGCCCACTATTCCTCGCTGAGTCACGTGAGATCACTATTGCACTCTAAGCTTCTGAGGTGATTGCACGTAGTTGGTTGAGCATCGATGACACGCCTCAATGTCTTTTGATCTTCTGCTTTGCGACAACCTGTTAGCGTGGTGATCATGTTGTATTTTGTACGCCTGCGCTTGAAGTAGTCCGGCGCACTCCGCCACCCTGAGCCGTGGCCTATTGTACTGACCCTAAAACAGAGTCAGTAGATACGTGTCGCCGATGGATGAACTATCTCTAGCGACAGGACACAATTGTTATGGCTACCAACCACAGCTCATCTGGCGACCAGCGCACCACGTTCGTTCTCGTGCACGGTTCCGGCACCAGCTCGCACATGTGGGCACCCCTCCAGCGCGAGCTAGCGCTTCAAGGCCGAAAATCATACGCAATCGACCTCCCAGGTCACGGATTTGATGCGCAATACAGCTTCGCGTATCAGTCACCGCAAAACCTTGATGCGCTTCGCACCGAAGCCTCTACGCTTGCGAGCATCACGCTCGAAGACAATGTCGAAACCCTCGCGACAGCGGTTCGCAAGCTTCGAAACCACGGGCCCGTGATCTTGGTTGCCGCAAGCCTCGGGGGCGTGACGACTACCGTGTTCGCAAACCAGCATCCGAAACTTATCGATGGTCTCGTCTATATTTCGGCTTGGGCATGCGCATCACGGGCTAACCCGATCGAGTACATGCGTGAACCCGAGTTCGAAGGCAGCCTTCTGCCTGGTCTTGCCGGACTGAATATCGAGCTCGATCCACCGCAGAGTATCGGTCGGGCGAACTACCGAACCGCGGACCCCCACCTTCTGCGGAAGCTGAGGGCCTCGATCATGGAAGAAATCGATGATGCAAGGTTCATGGCGTTCGTGAACCTCATGCAACCCGACGAATCACTCACCGTCATGATGGCCGATGCCCGCATACAAGTTGAAACGTGGGGCCAGGTGCCGCACACATACATTCGGCTGCTACGTGATCGTTCCTTGCCTCTCGAGATGCAGGATCGACTGATTCGGGAAGCTGACCAGCTTACGCCCGAGAACCCTTTCAAGGTGCACTCGCTTGACGCTTCGCACGCGGGATTTCTGTATCGAAGCGAGCAGGTGGTCAAACTGCTGACTGAAAGCTAATAAGCGGGGTGGGTGTCGGAATGCAACCAATACCCACCCTGACCATCCCTCTGATGAAGGCGCCATGCGTGTTTTATAGGAGAGAAGTACTCGGAGATTCCTGGGGCTGCTGCGCATACTGATGTCACATGGACAGAGTCGCCCTGATAAGGCTGAAATCCCGTGGTTGGCCAGCTCCGGCTCACTACCAGGCGTTGAGGAAGTCAGCGAGAACGGCGTTGAACGCGGGTTGAATAATTGACGAGGTCAATTACTCAACAGGTTTTGCGGTCTCAGCCTCGGAGAGATAATTGGCAGCGTACGGCCACTGGCGGTACTGATTTCGCTTGCCCCTGGCGCAAGATGCCAGGCGCAAGCACACCGTTTGTTCTACGCTGGAGACATGACTTCCGGATCAGGCGGCAAGAGACAACGTCGTCGTAGGTCTAGAGACCGAGCGCTCTACATTGAAACTACGATCAACGCGCCAATGGAAAGGGTCTGGGATCTGACACAAAACCCAGATCAGCCCACTCGTTGGGATGCATGCTATAGCAGGATCGTGGCGACTGAACGCCAAGGCAGCAGAGCTCAGAAGTTTCGTTACGAATCGGATCTCGGAGTATTCAAAGTTCGTGGCACGGGAGTTTCTCTTGGCGAACGGAGGAGTCGCAGCGACGAGCGTACCTCAGCGCTAATTTTTGACCCGTCTAGTGGTTTGTCTCCGCTTAGTTCAGGCAGATGCTACTGGCGGTATATACAAAATCGTGCACATGAAGGCTCTGCCGCCATCAGCGGAACTTGAATCGTCGGTCCGTTCCGGGTTCCGCTGACGCGGTCACGCCCGCCTACGCCGAACAATAAACAGGGCGAGTCCTATTACGCTAGCCCCGAGCGCTGCCCACGTTGCAAACCCGGTCGTCGAGCCAGTGGACGCGAGATCTACATCGGATGCCGCAGGTACAGGACCCTCCGTCGGCTCGCCCGGTGCTGAGGGCACGCCGGGGTCGGACGAGTCCTCGACACCCGGGACAGTAATTGTCGCGTCAGATGACTCGTGATTGACGTCGCCGAGGTATCGAACATGAACGGTCGTCTCGGTCGGTGACGTCGGGGCCTCCCACGCGAAGGCACCCGCATTATCGAGTTCGACAGTGTCCAGAAGCTCGTCGTCATCAATGATCTCCACCGCACCCGTTGGTGTTGTGCCGTGCTCACCGGCAGCGGTCCCCGTGAGGCCGAGGGCCGCGGTACCCGATTCGGCGAGCCTGAGATTGGTGACCGTTGCTGCCTGTGCAATGGTGAGTGTGCCCGTCGCAGTATCGCCGACGGCTCCCCCGTCGACATCAAGCAGCTGTGCGGAAACTTCGTGGGTCCCCGCATCTACCTGAACGAGAACGACACTCTCGCCGCCGATACCGCAGCACCGTTTGAGGCCACCAAGCAGCAAGCCATCGTCTGGGCTGATAAGCACACCGCCAGCAACGAGAAGAGCGATGTTGTGGCCCAGGACCTGTTTCTTCAGGCCCGGGTTACAACATCGCTCATTGAGTGCCCCCAAACGCGACGAAACTGTAACCTCGTTTAAGATCCTGAAATCGTTGATTTCACGCGGATCGTCTGATGGCGAAAGTTTGTATGAGTCAAGTATGTTTGCGCCTCGGAGTGACAATCGTGGCCCGGTAGTAGCGCCAATCGGGACGGCTGTAACCCCGTTCCCCGCTGAGCATTTACAGAAGATTATTGCGGCCTACGAATCAGGTGCGACGCTCTACACGATTGCACGGGAATGGAAGCTCGGCAAGCAGACTGTACGGCGTATGCTCACTGAAGCTGGTGTCAGAATTCGACGCCAAGGACTGGATGATAACCAGGTGACTCACGCAATCCGTGGATACGAATCTGGGTTGACCACGCGGGATATCGCCCTCGAGTTGGATGTCGGGCATGCGATGGTTTGGCGGGCGTTGAAGCGAGCTGGGGTTGAGTTGCGTCCGCAGGCTCAGCGTCAGACACAGAAGTAATGTCAGATGCTGATCATAGAACCTTAACCTACGTGACCCGCCAGTATCCCGTTCGAACCAGATTCTTGATTTTCTGGGTGTCTCTCTGCCTCAGGCGGTAAACTTCACGTCATTGCTTCCATAGATTTGAATCGAATGCGCAAGTGCGCAAACGCACGTCGAGAAGGTCGAGGACCATTTACCGCAGGAACTTGCTCATGACGACACATGCGCCAAGGTCGCTTCCTCTGATGTGTGCTGAGCTTGAGCCTGACATGGTGGGGTCAGCGCAGTTGCGCAAATGCTTCGACTCGAGCTGTCGAGCCCACCACAAGCAGTGTATCTCCGGCGTGCAGCACCGTACTGGCTTCGGCATTTTTCCATTGCCCGTCGCTCGTGCGGTACGCAGCAACGGTGACATGATGGTCGCTGCGTATTCGAGCTTCGCTGAGCGTTATCCCGTGGAGAGCGGAGGGCGCTGCGGTTTTCACCATCGCATAGCCGGAATCGATCTCGACGTAGTCAGCGGCAGCCCCGCGCACGAGATGGGCGACGCGTCGACCCATGTCGCGTTCCGGGGAGAGAACCCGATGTACACCGATTTGCTCGAGGATGATGGCGTGCTGTTCGTCGTCAGCTTTCGCCCACACAACAGGAACTTTGAGCTGCAATAAAAGCGATGCGGTGAGGATCGACACCTTGATGTCTGAGCCGACAGCGACGACAACGCGATCGAACGAACCAAGACCGAGCTCTTCTAGCACCTCGAGCTTTGTGGAGTCAGCACGAACAGCCTGTGTGAGGCGTCCGCTGAGCGCTTGCACGATCACTTCGTCGACGTCGATTCCGAGAACCTCGATGCCTGTGTCCATGAGTTCGAGTGCGAGGGAGGTGCCGAAGCGCCCAAGACCAATCACGGCGACGGAATCCGCTTCGGCTATTCGATGCATCGACCCAGCATTGTGGGAACGTCTAGTCATGTGTACGAGTTCCTTCTTAAATCAGATTAGCCAATAATGGGGCGTTCGACTGGGAGATCATAGAGTTCACGGCGCTGCCGGATAGCCAGTGCCGAGGCCAGCACGATGGGGCCGACACGCCCCGTAAGCATGAGCGCTGAGAGCACGAATTTTCCGAACGCTCCGACCTCGGAGGATATCCCGACCGACAGTCCACAAGTGGCGAACGCCGAAATCACCTCAAACAGAATCCGGTCGAGCTTCGCGTCACTCACTATAGTCAATAGCGCAGCGGCGACGAACACGAGTGTTGCACCGAGAAACACCACACTAATGGCAAGTCGAAGAGTTCCCTTCGGAAGCCGCCTCCCAAGTGCGTTCGTGTTCTGCGTGCCCTTGGCTTCGGCTACGATCGCGAGGAACAGTACCGCGAGGGTGGTGACTTTGATGCCACCTGCGGTCGATGCGGATCCTCCGCCGACGAACATGAGTGCGTCACTGAGCAGCATTGTGGTCGCTGTTGAAGACTCCATATCGACGAGGGAGAACCCGCCCGAGCGTAGCATTGTGGATGCGAAAAACGCATGCCCGATCTTTTCCCACCAGTGTTCATATCCGACTGTCTCGGGATTGTTCCATTCAAATCCTGCCCACGCGAGCGCTCCGAGGCCCAAAAGAACTGTGGTGGTGATAAGTGTGAGCTTGGTGTGCAGCGTCCACTTGTGCCTCGTCCACTTCGCTCTGATGAGATTGAGATACACCGGAAACCCAAAGCTGCCCACGAAGACTCCGACCGCGATTGGGGTGAGAACAAATGGGTTGTCTGCGAAGTGCGCCAGACCACCCTCATGTGGAGTGAAACCCGCGTTTCCAAACGAAGAGATAGCATGAAAGATCCCGTACCAGAGCCCCGACCCCCATGAGTCCTCCGCGACAATAAAGGCAGGTATAAGGAATGCGGCTATGGTGCCTTCAATGACCAGCGTGGTCGTTACAACCACGCGTAGAAGATGCCCGACTCGGCCGATCCCGTCAGCACCGATACTCTCTTTGGCAAAGAAACGACCAGAAAGTCCGAGGCGGCGAGTAACCATCATCGTGAGCAGTAAAGCAATCGTCACGACGCCGAGAGCACCAGTCTGAATCGCGACAAGGATCACGACCTGCCCAAACATTGACCAATGTTCGCCGGTGTCAACCGTCGTAAGCCCGGTCACGGTCACCGCCGATACTGCGGTGAATAAGGCATCTGGAAGTTCGGTTCGAGTGCCATTTGCTGAGGCCACGGGCAGCGAGAGGAGCCCGGTGAACACAAGCGTGGCGGCGACGAACACCATGATCGCAATTCTCGCTGGTGCGTGTCCGGCCGCGTAACTGATGCGATTCTTCAGGCGCTGTAACACTCCGCGCAGCCTCAGCAAGGGGTCGACTTGGGTGTCCGGGGGTCACCTGTCTCGTGTTTTGCTTCTTCGATGACGTCTCGGGTTTGAGGTAGCGTATCGATCTGTTTTTCCCACGCACCGCACCGATGTTACTCCCCTTCAGGCGGATATGTTCGAAGAACGAGTGCTCGATCAGCTGGGTTGCCGCCCTCTGTGCGGTGCATAACGGCCGTTGAAAGCGTAGGATGGGAAATCGTTGCTAGACGCAGTCTCGCAACGAACGGGGTGCCGGGAAGTCTGGTCGGCGATAGATCCAACGAACTAGATTGAAGGAGCAAAAGCCCCACATATGACCACACCATTCCTTGTGCGCGGTGACACGCTGCCGGAACTCGGAGGCCTTGTGGAAGGGTCAAGGAGTGAACGCGCGCGCGGGCTGCTGTGGGGCGTCGACCTCGCCGAATGTAGAACCCGCCGGCAGGCACGAGACGCTTGGCATGAGGCAGTATCTGAGATCAGAGCAGAGCTTGACACTCACCCCGAGATTCGGCGCATCTGCCTCGCGTACAAGCGACCAACGCAATTTCCGCAATCAGCTTTTGTCCGGATGCCTGAGGGACTCGCGCGCCGACTGCACAACGACTTCGAGCGCGATCGGGCCCGCTATGTGTGCGTACTCGTACTCGACCTCTCCGGCTGCAGCGACCAGGAACTGCTCCATGACCGGCTCTGCGAAGCGCTCACAGCGCCGGTGCCATGGAGTGATCTCACGCTCGCCTGGGGCAGCATCGCCGACTGCAGCATGCTTGATGCATGGGCTAGCGATACCCTCTGACCTGACCGACCCGGCGGCTGCATCGGCAACGGCACAGCTCGCCCCACAGGAGAATCTATGACTGAGCCCACCAAGAGCACCCAGCGATTGTTCCCACGCTACGGCACCTTCGCCGAGGCACGACGCATCGGAAGTATCCTAAGTAAGGAGACCGTTGGCGGAATCCTCCTCGTCATCGCCGCAGCAATTGCGATCATTTGGGCAAACACCCCCGCCGCGAACGTATACTTCGCACTCCGCGACCTCGAGATCGGCTACGAGCCCTGGCACCTCAAACTCAGCCTCGGAGCCTGGGCCGCAGACGGACTACTGGCAGTCTTTTTCTTCCTCGTTGGGCTGGAGCTAAAACGCGAATTCGTCGCTGGAGACCTTCGTAAATTCAGCACCGCAGTCGTACCCATTGCCGCCGCGGTCGGCGGGGTGGCCGTACCCGCCCTCGTTTATCTGCTCTTGGTACGCGGTGATAGCGCCCTCGTGCAGGGCTGGGCAATTCCTACAGCTACCGATATTGCGTTCGCTGTCGCCGTGCTCGCTATCATCGGCTCGCACCTCCCAAGTGCACTGCGCATCTTTCTATTGACTCTTGCGGTGGTTGATGACCTCCTCGCGATCGGCATTATCGCGATCTTCTACACTGACGAGATCCAGATCCTGCCCCTAGGCATCGCGTTCGCCGTCATCGTGATATATGGGTTTATCGCGCAACGCTACCGTGCGTTTTTTGGACTTCGCCCCTTCGCTGCGTGGACGATTCTGCTGCCGATCGGTGTTGTGGCGTGGGCGTTCATGCACGCTTCGGGTGTCCACGCAACCATTGCCGGAGTCTTACTGGGCTTTACGATTCCCGTGCTCCACAAGCGATTGACAAGCGATGCTTCCAAAGCAAGGAAGGGGTTGGCGGAAGAGTTCGAGCACCGGTTCAGACCCCTCTCGGCTGGCTTCGCTGTGCCCGTATTCGCATTCTTCGCCGCCGGCGTGTCCGTCGGCGGTTGGGCGGGACTTCAGACGGCGATGACAGACCCTGTCACTCTCGCAATCATCGGTGCCCTCGTCCTCGGTAAGCCTCTCGGCATCACTCTCACCACCTGGGTACTCGCCAAAGTCGCTCGTATCCGCCTCGATCCCGCGCTCCGGTGGATTGACATTACCGGTGTCGGGCTACTTGCGGGTATTGGATTCACAGTGTCCCTGCTCGTCGCGGAGCTCAGTTTCGCGGCAGGTTCTGCCCAATACGACTATGCCAAGGTCGGGATCCTGATAGCTTCCCTCATCGCCGCACTGCTGGCTGCGATCCTGCTCAGCATCCGCAACCAGCAGTACGGCAGGATCCGCGCCCGCGACCGCGTGGACGCAGATGATGACGGGATCCCCGATGTGTATCAAGGTGAAAAGCGGCGACAAGAGTGATGCAAACCGTAACACTCCGCTGTGAATATGCGCCCATGATCATCAGCACCGAATAGGTCGCGGATAGCGGGCGTGGACCGTCCCATCATGACTCGCACGCTGTGAGGACGATCCGTTCAAGGCGGTCAATTTCGGTCGCGACGCCATGCTCGTTCTTAGTTTCTTGGGCCAATGCCTGCGCACGAGATGTGATGGTGTCGATTTCCGTGATGATTGGGACTGCGATCACTTCTGTTCTCAAGACGCGAAGCGGCACCGCGACGCCGACCCGTTCGTCGCAACGCATCCAGACGCACTGGTCGCCGAGAAACGGCTTGATTACCTGCCGTGTTCCCATGGAGAGCACAGCAGCGACGGCACCGACTCCGCCATGGTGCACAGCCGCAGCCGCTCACGGTAGCAGGCACTCACGGTAGCAGGCACGCGTTCGAGACATGATCGAGAACAAAGAGTCATCACTACCTGTCACTACCACATGTCGTGTTTGGCGCTGCTACCGGAGCCCGCAATTTTCTATTGTGCGGGATTCCTACCCCCGACCGACCGAAGCTATTCAGGGTCGTATGGTTTCGTCTTGATACGGTGGACCGCTGATGTGGCGGGGTCGTATTCAGTCTTCTCGGCGAGGCCGCATTCGCTCGTGTCGAACTACTGACGACAGTGAATCTTTGAGTAGTTGACAAACTATCACGGGCAACGGCCACAACGTTTGAAGCGGGACAGGCCCTCGCCGGCGAAGGGCTCGCGTCGCACCTACGAGACGTCTGGGGACGGGATTCCCCGGCGTGAATCACCCTGGGCCGCTGCGGCACTGAACCAGGCGGTCACATCGGGGATTGGAATAAGTGTGACCTCAACCCTGTCGCTACTTGCTCGGGCATCAGCCTGAGCGGAACCCGAGCAGTTGGCATCAACGGCAGGCATGGCCTTGCTCATTGGGCAGAGGTTTCGGGATCGGCTGGGTAGCCAACGGGAAGCATGCCCAGCACCGAGTGAGGTCGTGGTATCCACAATTGCGTCGCTGAACGCATCCTGGTCGAGTCTAGACCGCCGAGAAAGACCGTTCCGAGTCCGTTCTCCGCGGCCCAAAGGTAGATGTTCTGGCTCACAAGCCCTGCCTCGAACCAGCAGAAACTCTCACCCCGACTGGCCCCCTGGGGTTCGAAGGCACGGTTGGCGGACGAGAGATCGGCCGAAAGGACCAGAATGAGCGGGCACTGTCTCAGCCAGGCCGCGTCAAGTGTTCCTTCCGCGAGCCCGGTTCGGTGATCACCGTATACAGCTCCAGCGAGGGAATGCTCTTCAGGGAGATATTTGTAGGCCCCGGGGTCCAAACCATCCACAGCGGCTGCGACCACGGTGACCTGAATGTCGTATCGCGTGTGTGCCGAACCGTAGGGCCTGCGGGTATCTGGTGCGGAACCAACCGCTGCTCCCAGCAGGCGGCTCGTCGTCTCAAGGGTGATCTGATCCGGGCGGTACCTCTTTGTTGAGCGACGCCGTCGCAGAGCTTCAGCGATAGTGCTCCCGTCCTGCACGGCGTTCAGAACAATCCCGCGATCATCCGAACGCTCACTCGTTCCTTCACTGTCGGACTGCGGTGACATACTCCTCCTTCTTTTGCTGGTCAGAGCAGACGGTTCTCACAGGATATCGAGAAGCGAGCAGAGCATGTGTGGACCCCCACTCAACTCGCGAGTAGGGGTCCACATGCTCTTCGGGTTGCGTTGCCTAGCCTATTGGGTTAGCACTTCAACGCAGAGTGTGGGTACGGATTTTGCGCGACCGGTAACGAGTGAGCACAGTCACCCCCGCAAGCATGAGCAGTGCGGCAGATCCGAGCATTCCCTCCGCTCCGGTCATGCCCGTTTGTGCGAGCCCCGCCGAGGCTGCCGCTGCTGATGTCACCTGAACGTCAAGGGTGTTGCTTTCTCCAGACAGTACATACGTGTCGCCTCCATATTCTGCAACAACATGATAGCTGCCTGGCTTATCAAAGGTGTGGGTCACCGTCGCCACCGCTGCCATTCTGCCGTCAGCGTGAGCAGTCAATACAACATCTGCAGCAACCACTTCACCATCAATGAGCAGGTTGATCTCGCCGGTGGGAACAAAACCGAGCCAGGTATGCTCTTGCCAGTCGGCCATCAACGGTGAGAGCGTCAGCGTACCTACGTCCTCCACTATGCCCGGATCTCCCGCGACTCCTTCAGACGCCGCGTACGGAGCTACTTCAACGGTAAAAGTGTGAGCTTGCCCCGCTGTCGCTTTTTCTTCTCCGCTCAGCGTGACATTGGGTAGTGCCTGCTCGACCGTGAACTCGGCGGTCTCTGATACTCCCGTCAGATAGTTACGTGAGCCGTCGTACACGGCGTACATCTGGTAGCTACCGGGATCGAGCCCATCAAGATCTACGGTCGCTTCGCCTGCCTCATCCAGTGTGATCGCATCGCTAAAAGGTGTTTCCGTACCGTCTTCGTGTACGAAGATGAGCTGAACCTTTCCGTCCGCTGGCAACGGTGCACCGTCTCCGTAATCGGGCCCGAACACGGTGATCGCCGCCAACTGTGACAGCCCATATGTGGTCGTTTCTGGATGCGGGGTCACCGTCACAACGGGTACCGCCTGGAAGACCGTATGCTCGGCAAGCGGTGAGACTGCGGCGAGGAAATTGTCTGTCTCAATGTATCGCGCCTGGAATTCGTAGTTGCCCACATCTAGACCAGTCACGATGAGCTGTGCGACCTCTTCATGAAGTGCAACCGGATCTTCCAGGGGAATGAATTCAGCCGCCTCATTTAGGTAGCCAAACTGTACGTCACCCGTGATCTCCCCGTCTCCCGGAGATACCACTGTGGCTGACGCCGTGAGCACAACGTCCTCACCGTACGGTGAAGTCGGATTGTCTACGAACAGCCCCAGGTCGACGCCTGCGCGCTCCACAGTGTGGGTCACCGTCGTCTGAGCGGGCAGGAAGTTCTCATCTCCAAGGTAATGCACAGTGAATTCGTACTCACCAGCATCAAGACCCTCCCAGGGAACATTCGCTTCTCCAGCCGAATCAAGGATGACCGTATGGGTGCCATTTTCGCCAAGCACCTGCACCTCACCGGTTGGGACGCCCGCCCCCGGTGCAAGCACAGTGACCGTCGTTTGCATTTCAAACGACTGACCTGTCACCGTCGGTTGGGGTGTGGTGGCTGCCACGATCTTCGTTGCTGCCTGCTCAGTCAGCAAAGTCTGCTTCGGAGACCGTGAACCGTTAAACCCTGCACCACCTGCAAACACTGCCCAGAACCGCTTTGTCACAGCGTCTGGCACGCCGACGGAGAGGTTGGCTTGGTAGTTGGCGGCGAGCGGTTCGGTACCAAGCAATTCCGCAACACTTCCGTCTTGATTGGACATCCAAAATTCGACGTTCCCCGTGACCGCGCCTAGAGCTGGCTGCAGCACCTGTACGGTGGCGGTAAAGTCCCGCAGCTGCCCGGTCACTGCTTGGTTGGGGTCGATGAACAGCTGCGTTTGAGTTTCAGCGTTCACAAACGTCAGAGGGGCGACTCCTGCCGCATCCCGCCAGGTTGACTGATTGCTTGACTGGTAGCTTGCACGCACCTGCGTGATGTTTGTAATGTCTGCACCGCACGGTGAAGTGCAGGTATAGCTGAACTGTCCCTGTGCGTTTAGCGGCAGGGTTGCAAGCGTGTGTGTCTCCTGTGCCCCATCATTTTCAACGCTCAGCGTGACGTGTCCCTCAGGCACGCCGCCACTTGCTGATGGAGTGGTCACAGTACCGCTGAACGTGAGGCTATTACCGGTGTGCGCAGAGTATGCGTCCTCATCAAAAGTCACCGTGGGGGTATGAATGGGGCGAATTTCGATGCTGCCGTTCCCCCAATTGCCGACAGCCATTGAACAGTTCCCGGCTGCGCAGTAGCTGGTCCCGCCGCCGCCGCCGCCGCCATCGGTTGAGGCATCAGCACCGCCACCGCCACCGCCCTGGCCGGAGCTACTGTTTGCGTTGCTACCTTGCAACCCGTGCCTCCCGCTGGCTGCGCCGCCCGCCCCGGGGTCGCCACCGTTAGAGGCGCAGTTATTATTGTATTTCCAACCGCTCTGACCTGCATTCCCGCCGGGGTTACCACCACAGACGGCATACCCGCCGCCACCGCCGCCGCCTTGGCCAGCTGAGGGGACAAATGGTGTGTAGCTTCCTGTGCCGCCGCGACCGCCTTGTCCGTAGCCTGAACCAGCGCTTCCCCATGAGCTGCTGCCGCCACCGGGTTCTCCGTCGCCGCCGCGAGAAGCGACCTGTAGGCTCAGTGACGTGATCGAAGATACGTCGAGAGTGCTGGTCACCACACCTCCGCTGCCGCCCTCATCATTGCCACCGGCACCGCCACGAACCTCGACTTCTACTGTGTCCACCCCTGTAGGTACCTGCCATGTGTATGAACCAGGTGTCGAGTAGCTGAACGTGTCAGCGGGTATCGCAGCGACCGGGCTGCTGTGCAAAGGCACGATCACGGCGCCCACCAGTGCGGCTATCCCGCCGAGAGATGCGATTCTCTTTATTTGCGGCCGCCACCCTTGCCGGATGCGGTTTTCTCGATACGTACTCAAGGTTCCCCTTCGCTCCTATTGTGATATTTGCAATGCATGCGCCGGTCAGGACGCAGATCTAGCCCTAGTAAATCGAAACTGGAATTGCTTTGATAGCGTGGAGAACACCTGTATTGGGTTTCCAGTAGCGTGGAGAGATCGAAGTAGTAGTTGGAAAATTCAGAAGACATGAGTGCTCCAATTGCTGCGCGCCTAGTTGAGGAACACCTGCGCGAACTACTCCACTCACACGGCCCTCGACTGAGCGTTATCGTGGTGTTTGGGGCCGCCGGGAACGGGGTGCGCACGCTGATACGTGACCGGGTTCCGCAGATGGTTCACGGACACGCCATGCGTGTTTATGCAGGAGCCTGGCCAAACCCCTGTGACCAGAAAACCGTGCTGCTTTGCGAGACGGTTGAGGACCTTCCCCTCTCGCCGCCCCCATCTACTGCGAGTGGTGTGTGTGTTGTGGCCGGGTGCCACCGCATTGAGGCACTCCCCGAATGGGTTCGAGCTCTTCCTGGGAATGCGCGTACCATCGTTCAGCTCGACACGCTCAGCCATGCTGAGTTACAGACGTTTCTTACCACCCGACTCGGGGGCCCGGTGGCGAGTACCGCGATCCGTGAAATTGGAGGTATGTGCGGGTTCGTGCCCACCCAAGTGGCTGCCCTCACTCAAGTACTCGCACGTGAGGGTGCGCTGATGCCGGTAGAGGGAACCTGGACACTCGTGTCTCCCATCGATACCCGGCTGTTTCTTCCGCTACTTCGCAACGCTCTCGCAGGTTTCGATACCCCGACGATCGAACTCTTTCTGTATCTCTGCCTGGTCGGCGCTGCAGCACGGGATACTCTCCCAGTCCGGTCACGCGAGCAGTTGCGTGTTCTCGAGCTTGCAGGACTCATTGCAGTCGAAGCTGACGGCCGGAGTGCAGTGCGAAGCAGGTTGCTCGCTCAGGCCGGCCAGCAGCTCGCGGACCCGGTCACTACCAGCACGGTATACGCTCGTGCTCTTGAACGTCCGGCCCCGCCAGAACAAGTGGTGCTGTGGGCGCTGCGCCACCACCACTCGGTCCCGCCCGAAGCAGTGCAGAACGTGCTGCAACATCTGCTCAGCTTGCACGAATGGCGGGCAGCGCTGCATCTAGCAAGTCTCGCCTTGGAAGCTGCTGATTGGTCACCGAACACGAGCAGTCGACATAGTGCTGAGCTGTTCCTCGCCAAGGCTGTTGCGTTACGGTTTCTTGACGAGCCCGAGGAAGCGATCGAAGCGCTGTCCCATGCAGAACATCTCGCTACGACGTTGCCTGATGCTTATGACCTTCGTATTCGGGCAGTGGTGCAACGAGCCGAAATCCTGCATTACAAAGCAGGGGATGTTGACGCGGCGCTCGACGTACTCCGCACCGCACACGCACACAGCCCGGATACACATCCGCAGCACCGAGGCACCCTGGCAGGCCATCACACGCTGCATCTTCTGTACGCCGGCCGCTTTCAAGAAACCGCTTTACCTGGGCTCCCGGAAACACCTGATCCCACCACGATACCCCGACACCTGCGTACCAGAATAGCGATCGCGCAGTGCCTCGCGCTCGTAGCGGAGGGGCGCATTCGGCGAGCTTTCACCCGCACTGTGCAGATGGGGGCGCGTCAACTTCTACCGCTTCCCCGTAAGGCGTGGGTGACCGAAGAACTGTCAGCCGCATACTTTGTTTCCGCGCTCCGCAAGAACGGGCCCACACAATTACGTCTATTGATGCGCCAGTTTGAGGGGAAAAATGCCCGAGACTACCGACCCGACGACACCTCCTTCCAGCTCGCTCGCGCCACCTGGCTACTCGCTACCGGGGAACCTCGGCCAGGCAGAGCGAGAGTCCACCAACTGCCACGCCAACACCCAATTCCATGACCCGTCCGGGATGGCTCAAGCAGTCGCTGCATTACGAGCTCACACTGCTGCCCTTCGCGGTGACTCGCGCACCGCCCGAGCAATGAGCACTGAAGCACAACGGTTACCGCCCCGCTCTAGTGCAGTGATTGCCGGAGGAGTATCCGCCCACCTGAGCGCCGTACGCTACCTACTCGGTCAAGCAGACGCGTCTGCGCACACACTTCTCATGGCAAAAGACCACATACTCACTGGCAGCTACGGATTCGCAGCCGAAGCGCTCTACTCGGGGGTACGATTCGGGGACCGGGAAGCTGCTGCTGCACTCATCAGTCTCCAATCTAAAGTCGACGGACCCCTCGTCGAACTACATACTATGCATGCACAGGCAGTACAGGATTTCGATCCGGTCGCGCTGATTCATGCCGGTGAGGCACTACACCAGGCTGGGCTCCTCCTGCACGCATTTGAAGCATACGGCCTGGTCGCTCACCTTCCACACGCCATCCCTGTGCCAGAAGTGACTGCGCGACGAGCCGCGTATGAAGCCGCGCAGCTTGCCGATAAAATGCGTCTTGTTGCTCATCCGTTCTATCTCAACCGCACAGCTAGCCCAGTGGCGACGCTCACACCGCGAGAGCGTGAAGTGCAGCAGCTGATTTTGGCGGGCCTGACCAACCGCGAAATCGCGGTACGGCTTAACCTATCCGCCCGCACAGTTGAAGGTCATATTTCGCGACTCTACCGAAAGACCGGTGAAAAGAGACGAGCCCCCGGACGAAGAATCCGGACCACAAATGAGCCGCACTCCGTCAACAACAGTACTCATAGCTAGTACCACATGTCGACCTTGATGCCATCATTTCTAGCCGAACGGCTCGGGGTTGACCCGTTCCGTTCCCTCTCACACATGAAATCGTGATTCGGCGTTCTGCCGCATGATTCCGCGGTTTCTGCGCGCCTTGCCTGTGGATAACTGCACCGCGATTCACGACCTGGCAGCGTCGATAGCACATGATTAAACCCATGAAAGCGGGCCCCCGACCATGAAGCACCGGACTATCCGACGGCCACGCCAAAGAGTGCCCCAATGACGTATGTGGCGATCATGGTAGCTGAGCCCATGACCAGGTTCCGAAGAATTGCGCGCCCGCGCGGCGCGCAACCGAGCGTAGCGCTGATCCAACCGGTGAGGAAGAGACCGATCACGACTGCGACGGCTGCGATCCAAACTCGGTGTCCGTCGACAGGCAGCAGGATCATGATGAGTGGGATCAGCGCCCCAACGGCGAACGCAATGAACGATGACACGGCGGCAGCCCACGGGCTGGTGAACTCTTCATGGTCGATTCCGAGCTCGACCTCTGCGTGAGCGGCGAGAGCGTCCTTCTCGGTAAGCTGCACCGCTACCTGATGTGCGAGGTCATCTGAGAGCCCCCGTTGTCGATAGAGTTCAGTGAGCTCTTCAAGCTCCTCCTCGGGCATTGTTTCAAGCTCCCACCGCTCTTTTGCGATGAGACCTTTCTCGGTGTCGCGTTGGGTGCTCACCGAAACATACTCTCCGCCAGCCATTGAGAAGGCCCCCGCAACAACGGCGGCGATACCGGCCGTCGCGATCGCCAATACGTTGTTTGGTGTAGCGGCAGCGACGCCGATGACGACACCCGCAGTAGAGACGATGCCGTCGTTTGCTCCGAGCACGCCTGCACGTAGCCAGTTCAAACGTTGGCCCACGTTCTGCAGGTGGGCTTCGCCGGGATGCGGTGTGGTGATTGAGCCGGGTGCCATGTTGTTCATTTCCTGTTTTGAGTCGTGCTGAAGTGCAGTTGTTCTACTGATCCGACTGGTGATGATCGTCTGATGCGCTCAGATCGTGGGCCGACTGCACGGAGTGCTCCAAGTATGGCCACCAAATCAACGACTTCTTGAAGCCACGCACCGAGGAGTGCTGGGAGGAAACCGAAGGCGGCGATGAGCATGAGGCCTACGCTGATGATGATGCCGAGCCAGATGCTTTGCAGTGCGATGCGCATGGTATCTTTCCCGATGCTCACCGCGCGCGGCAGGGCCGAGAGGGTATCGTAACGGTTCACGATGTCCGCAGACTCCGATGCTGCAGTCGCACCACGCGCACCCATTGCGAAGCCGATGTCCGCGGCAGCGAGCACGGGGGCGTCGTTGAGGCCGTCACCGACCATGATGAGCGGGCGGGGCTACACACCATTGACGATGCGAACTTTGTCGCCGGGGCGGCACTCGGCATGCACTTCGCCGATTCCGAGGTGCTGCGCGATGGGTTCGGCGGTGGCTGCAACGTCCCCGGTGACCATGAGCGTGCGCTTGATACCGAGTTCGCTCAGCTGATGGAGAGCCTGGGCTGCTTCTTCGCGCACTTGGTCGCGCATGACGATGGCTCCGGCGAAACGGCCATCGACCGAGACGTAGATCGCGAGTTCCCCCGGAGCAAGGTCGGCCAGCAAAAGGTTGGGCGCGGAATCGCGCACCCAGGAAGGCTTACCGACCCGCACCGTCACCGCCTCGGATGTGTCAGGGGTACGGAACACAGCCGCGACTCCGTTCGTCGCGATCTCCTCGGCATGTTCGGCTTCGACGAGCGACAAGCCGTGCTGTTTCGCGGTCTGCACGACGGAGTCCGCAAGCACGTGAGAAGAGTACACCTCCACTGAGGCGGCGAAACTCAGCAGTTCATCTTTGCCCATGCGGTCGGCGGGCAGGATGCATTCGAGCACCGGCTTGCCGGTGGTGATGGTACCGGTCATATCAAACGCCGCCGAGCGGACTCGTGAAAGCTGTTCGAGGGTGCCGCCGCCCTTGACAATCAGCCCAAACCCCGCGGCACGGCTCATACCACCGAAAAACGCGACCGGCGCGGCGATCAGCAACGGGCACGGGGTCGCCACCACCAGCACCTCGGCAAACCGGACAGCATCTCCGCTGACCGCCCACGCGATCCCTGCAATCACGAGCGCGAGAACCGTGAACGGCACCGCGTACCGATCCGCGAGCCGCACAACTTTGGCTTTGCTACCCGCTGCCTGTTCGACAAGCCGAACGATCTGCTGATACTCACTCTCGGAAGCTGGTGCCGCGGCCCGCATGGTGACCGCGGCTGGTCCGTTCACCGCGCCGCTTGACCCTTTCCCTCCGGCGGCACGTTCAACGGGGAGGCTTTCGCCGGTCAATGATGACTCGTCGAACACGGCGTGTTCGGAGACGAGGATCGAGTCCACAGGTACGAGTGCGCCTGGCCGCACCAGCAGCAGCTCACCCACCTCGACTTCGTCGACCGGTGTGTCCACGGTCGTGACCTCGGCAGTGTGCTCGTGCGTGTCTGTGCCGACTGCGCTCGGGGCGAGGATGCGCGTGGCTTGCTGGGGTGCCTTGCGCAGCAGCGCGGTGAGTTCCCGCTTCGAACGGTTCTCAGCGTAATCTTCGAGGGCCGCCCCTCCGGTGAGCATCAGCACCACCACGAGCGCCGCCCACGGCTCCCCGACGAGCACTGCTGCGGTGATCGCTGTCACGGCAAGAATGTCGAGCCCGGCGAGCCCTCGGATGAGCTGTCGGATCATCCTGACCGCCTCCCAGGCGGCAATCACGAGCGCATATGCGCCCACGATCCAGCTGGCCGACTCTCTTGCGGGGGTCGGCAAAAGAGTCAATCCGATCAGAGCGACCAAAAGTGTTGCGATCACGAGTGGATATGCCCTGACGAGGGAGGACAAACGGCTCATACTTCGATCCTCCCAGGCTGGCGTGCTTCTCGCATTGCAGGCCAGCCTCGCCTGAGTATCTGCGTAGCGTGTTCAGAGCAGCAATGCCCCGGCTCCTGCCGCCACGATCACTACCGCCCATGCCGGTGTTTTCCAGGACGTGAGCGCGACAAAAGCGAGTGCCGCGACGACGAGTGATGCGGCGTTCGTGACACCCTCGGTGAATACGGGGTCGTACAGTGCAGCGGCGAGCAGCCCGACAACTCCGGCGTTCACGCCCATCAGGACACGCTGCACTCTCGGCGCACGACGCAACCGCTCCCAGAAGGGCAGCACTCCCATCACGAGCAGCGCAGACGGTAGAAAGATCGCGAGCAGCGCGATGGATGCGCCGAGCAGCCCGCTCGGGCCGCTCGTGGTGACCGCTCCGAGAAACGCGGCGAAAGTGAACAGCGGCCCCGGCACCGCCTGCGCGGCACCATACCCGGCGAGAAACGCACCCGGCTCCACCAGTCCAGTCTGTACTGTTTCGGCCTGCAAAAGAGGGAGCACGACATGGCCGCCGCCGAACACGAGCGTCCCCGCACGATAGAACGTGTCGATCAGGCCTACCGCAGCGTTTCCGGTGAGCGCGCTAAGAATCGGCAACCCTGCGAGCAGCATGACGAACACAGCCAGGCTCACCCATCCGACTGCGGGCCGCAAGCGCACCCGGGAACGCGGTTCATCATTCTCAGCTGTGCTCGGGGATCGACAGACGAAGAACCCCGCGATCCCGGCCAAGGCCATCGCACCGAACATCGTCAGCGGGCCGGGTGCGAGCAACACGACAGTGAGCACCCCGACAGCAATCGTCGCTCGTCGCACATCGGGCGTGAGCGACTTTGCCATCCCGAGCACAGCATGAGCAACGACCGCTACCGCCGCAGCCTTCAGACCCATCACCCACCCAGCCTGCGACACGTCGCCAAGGGTCGATACGCCGAGCGCGAACCCGAACAGCAATGCCGCAGATGGCAGTGTGAAACCGAGCCATGCCGCGATAAGACCGAGTATTCCGGCTTTCTGCAAACCAATCGCCATGCCGATCTGGCTCGACGCCGGGCCGGGAAGGAACTGGCACAACGCGACAAGATCCGCATACGCGCGATCACCCAGCCACTTGCGCCGCTCGACGAACTCGGCTCGGAAATATCCAAGATGAGCGATCGGGCCACCGAACGACGTCCACCCTAACCTCAAGAACACCAGAAACACCCGCAATGGCGTGCCAAAGCCGGTTCGACGGTCACCTTCTGCGGATAACATTTCTTACTCAGAATGGGGCACCATCCGGGACTGGCGCTACTCGCCGCGCTGCATTCACGCAGTGTTCACTCGCCGCTCAGAAGCCGTCACCGGTTTACTCGAACCTTCCCTGTGGCACAGTGCGATTCCGAGACTTACTCGCTCGCAGTGCGGTGCTCGTCGCGTGGTTTGCGCCTCCCGGACCGCCCCGCAGTTGCGGGCCGCACATTCGCTGCCGCTTCTGCCTGGGGGTAACGACATGGGCTTCACCGCCGCGGCGTTCTCGTCATCCTCTGCCTGGTGCGCCGCGCTTTGCGCGTCGATCCGGTTCGCGGTCTGCTCCCAGGGTTCCGCCTGCTGTTCTGCCCGTTCGGATTCTTGGTCGAGTCAGGTAAGTTCTTCGGTGACGCGCTGTAACGGTCCGTTCTTGGCGATGTCGCGCACCGCTTCCTTGGCCGCGCGGGTGGCATTGTCGAGGCCGCGGTGAGCGGGATCGGGATGTATCGCCTCGGTGAACAGCTGGCGCGCGTCGGCCATGGTGTCCGCGATGACATGTAGGACGTTCGTCTCGCGACCTCTGGTCAGGCCGTCGGAAACGCTTGCCGCAGGCGTCGCCTCGCTGTGGAGCGTGTCGGAAGTGTTGACCGTTGCGCCCTAGAGGCCGTAGGCGGTTGCTGCGTAGGACAGGTAAGCGTGCTCACTCGGTAGGGCAACAGTGCGGTGCTGTGTACGCCCGCTGCCGAGCGCGCGGGCGTACACAGGGCCGTCGCTCTTAACATGCTGGCGCGGCGACTAGCTACTGCGGGCGACGGCGCAGATTCTTCTGCTTGCCGCGTATCCATATATGAGGCTCGATGACACACTGGGGCGGGGCGGCAGCGGCGCTTCGTTCTTTTCGGGCATTCGACCTTGGCCGTTTCACTGGCACACTAGACCTGTCGGGCTCGACGCGAACTGCTTCATGACGAACGGGTCCATGTGATGAGTAGTCTGTTGCTGCACCTCGCTGTGTTGGCGCCAGATGAAGACTTCACCAGTCACCCAAGACCTGTAATCTCCGGGTTGCGTCTGCTCCCCGGAGTCACTGAACTCTGCGTAAGTCAACTCCGAGCAAGTCGTCGACGAGCGCTTTGATCCGTGTCTTGATCTCATCACGGATCGGCCGAACCGCGTCAATACCCTGCCCGGCAGGATCTTCGAGCACCCAATCTTCGTACCGTTTGCCCGGGAAGAACGGGCATGCGTCCCCGCAGCTCATCGTGATGACCACATCGGACGCCTTAACCGCCTCGGTCGTGAGCACCTTCGGCTGTTCCGACGTGATGTTGATGCCTTCTTCATACATCGCCTCGACAGCGATCGGGTTGATCTGTTCGGCGGGCATCGAACCAGCGGAGCGGACTTCGATGGAGTCGCCTGCGAGGTGGCGCAGGTAGCCCGCCGCCATTTGAGAGCGCCCTGCGTTGTGCACGCAGACGAACAGCACGGATGGTTTGGTGTCGGCCATAATCGACTTCTTCTTTCAGTTGGTGGGGAAAGATTTCAAGAGGGTGCGGACGTGGCCTTCGATGTCGTCACGGATCGCCCCGACGCCTTCAGGTGAAGCGAGAGCCGGGTCACCGACCGCCCAGTCTTCGTAGCGAACGCCCGGAATGATGGGGCACACGTCGCCGCATCCCATCGTCACGACGACATCGGCGGCACGCACCGCATCGTCGGTGAGCGGTTTCGGAAACGCCGTAGCCGCGGCATCTTCACCCTCGATCTGTGTGAGCAGCGAGCGGACGCTCGGGTGCACATCGGATGAGGGAGATGACCCAGCGGAACGGGCGACCACCTTGCCGCCCGCGAGTTGATTGACGAGCGCTGCCGCGAGCTGTGACCGCCCAGCGTTCGCTACGCACACGAAGAGGACTTGCGGGAGTGAGGTTTCCCGGTCTCGGGCCATATCTGCGAGTCGTTGCCGCGCAAACCGTTCAGTGAGCGGAATCATGAGCCGTGTCACCTTCGCGGTTCGCACGAGCCCCGCATACGATTCGCGTACGACGACAAGCACGAGATTCCGGTCGAGTTCGGTGAGTTCGTCTGCCAGCTCTTCAGCGAGCCGAGTCACTCGGTCATCCATGGCTTGCAGCTCTTCAGCTCGCGTGTCATCTTCTACAACGGGTGTGAGCACTGTGGAAGGGGCGAGCGAATCGAGGAGTGCGGTTACGGCTCCTGCTTGCGAGGGAACGATGCGATACCAGACCCAGGTGCCGCGTCGTTCTGAGGAGAGGATGCCGGTGTCTTTGAGCACCCTAAGGTGGTGCGAGACCGTGGGCTGTGACACTTCAGCAAGTTCGGCGAGATCGCAGACACATGACTCGCCTGCTGGTTCAGTCGCGATAGCAGACAGCATGCGCAGCCGGAGCGGGTCGGCAAGGGCTTTGAGCGTCCCTGCGACTGCGACCGCAGCGTCGATGCCCATCGCATATGGGGCCCGAGCGCCCGGTAGTACGTCAGTATCTGTTGTTTCGTTAATGGTCATGACACCCTCGATTCTGTGGCATACGGAGCAGTGCGGAACCAGGAGCGGGCTGCCCAAAGCGACACATAGACGAGGCCGACGAGCACCGGAACTTCAATAAGTGGCCCCACTACTGCCGCGATAGCTTGCCCCGAAGTTGCGCCGAAGGTGCCGATTGCGACTGCGATCGCGAGTTCGAAGTTGTTCCCTGCCGCGGTGAACGCGAGCGCCGTCGATTTCGGATACCCAAGCCCGAGGCTCCGGCCAAGCAGCATGCCCACGAACCACATGAGTGCGAAGTAGATGAGCAGTGGGAGTGCGATGCGTGCGACGTCGAGGGGGTTCGAGGTGATCGCTTCGCCCTGCAGTGCGAAAAGCAGCACGATGGTGAACAGCAGCCCGTATAGTGCCCAGGGGCTGATGACTGGGAGGAATTTCTCTTCGTACCATTCGCGGCCCTTGCGCTTCTCTCCGATCCAGCGAGAGGCGAACCCCGCGATGAGCGGAATGCCAAGAAAGACGAGCACATTGAGTGCGATCTGCCACACCGATACTTCAAATCCTTGCGTGTCGAGCCCCAACCACCCGGGGAGCACGGTGAGGTAGAACCAGCCCATGACCGAGAACATGACGACCTGGAATACCGAGTTGATGGCGATGAGCACCGCGGTGGCCTCGCGGTCGCCGCAGGCAAGATCATTCCAGATCACGACCATGGCGATACAGCGCGCGAGCCCCACGATGATGAGCCCGGTGCGATACTCAGGCAAATCTGGGAGAAACAGCCACGCGAGCGCGAACATGACGGCCGGGCCGACAAGCCAATTCAACACGAGCGAAGAGACCAGCAGTTTCTTGTCGCCGGTGACTGCTGCGACCTTGTCGTAGCGGACCTTCGCAAGCACCGGGTACATCATTACCAGCAGCCCGAGCGCAATTGGAACCGAGATACCACCGACCTCAAGGCTTGAGAGGAATTCGGAGATTCCGGGGATGAAACGACCGAGCAGCATTCCAATGACCATGGCGATCCCAATCCAGAGCGCCAGCCACTTGTCAAGGGTCGACATCCGCTTCGGAGCGATACGGGCGGGCGCGGTCGTCAGCGTGTTGTTCATGCCAGCAACTCCTCGATCTTCGCGGCAATCACCGGTTGGGGGTGTGCGCCGATGAGCATGTCCACTCGCTCGCCTGCGCGGTAGAACCCGAGCGTCGGTATTGAGGAGACCCCCGCGGCAGTGACAGTCGCTGGGTTCGCGTCGGCGTCGACTTTCACAATTTTTACTCGATCAGAGTATTCGGTCGCGAGTTGCTCAAGTATCGGCGCGATCGCTTTACAGGGCCCGCACCAGGTAGCCCAAATATCCACCACCACCGGCAGATCAGATTGGGTCACCTCTTGCTCGAATGTAGCGTCGGTAACGTGTGTGATACTCATGCGACCCCCTCCAGGGCAAAGTTCTCCGTGTGCTCAGCCGGTGAAAGATTCGATAGATAGTGCTGTGCGTCCCGAGCGGCGGCGCACCCAGTGCCAGCCGCAGTGATCGCCTGCCGGTATGTATGATCGACGAGGTCTCCTGCCGCGAACACTCCGGGAAGGTTCGTGCGGGTGGATGGATGCGCAACCTGCACATAGCCGTCTGCATCAGTGGTGACCTGACCGGTCACGAGTTCAGAGCGTGGGTCATGTCCGATCGCGACGAAAACGCCAGTCGCATCGAGGTTCCGTTCGGCGCCGGTGACCGTGTCGCGCAGGCGCAGACCCGACACCTGATCCGTACCGAGAATCTCGGCGACCTCGCTGTTCCAGGCCACCTCAATCTTGGGATCCGCGAGCACTCGTTCCGCCATTATCTTCGACGCACGGAACTCGTCCCGACGGTGAACGAGGGTGACCTTCGAACCGAATCGGGTCAGGAACAAGGCCTCTTCCATAGCGGAGTCCCCGCCGCCAATGACAGCGATATGTTGTTCACGGAAAAAGAACCCGTCGCAGGTTGCGCACCACGACACCCCGTGCCCTGACAGTCGCTCTTCCTCCGGTAGGCCGAGTTTCCGGTAGGCCGAGCCCATAGCGAGCACCACCGCTTGAGCATGGAAGGTCTCACCATTCCCGGATTCGATGATCTTTGTGCGCCCCGCAAGGTCGAGGTGGGTGGCATCGTCGGAAAGGACTCTCGCCCCGAAACGCTCCGCCTGGGCTCGCATCGATTCCATAACTTCCGGGCCCTGCACACCATCGACGAAGCCGGGGAAGTTCTCTACTTCGGTCGTTGTCATGAGAGCGCCGCCCGCGGTGACGGATCCGGCGAGCACGACCGGAGCGAGCCCGGCGCGTGCGGCGTAAACTGCTGCGGTGTATCCAGCTGGGCCGGATCCCACGATTACGAGTTCGACTTCGTGTATTGACACGTATCTATATTGACAGCACTCGATTCAGTGCTCAAGTCGAGTTCAATGAATTCACCTTCTGTACATACATCGCTCGTCCAGCGAAGCGGGCGGTCACCCGTGAGTAGTCACCCGAATCTTGTGTGACCACCGCCCGAGTTCACCGGGCTTGCGTTCCACGTACGTCACATATCAACGGTGTCAGAGGTTTCGCACCTGCTCTCTAACGAGGGGTGTGGGCAGGATCCAGCTGGTGGAGTCGATCATGGTCACGTGGCACCCCCTGGAAACATCCGCGCTGATGAAGTACTCGTGCGCGGGGTCATCCTGTAGGTGCGGCAGCACGAGTGCTGTCCGGGTCACCAGTGATGCAGAGTCCGCTGGCGAGCTTTCCCTATGTCTGTTTCAAGCACTACCCGAGCCCGCGCCGTGTGGCGAGCGTTTTCGGTGAAGATGCGCGATTTTGTATAGAACATGCGCCAAATCGTCAAACACTCCGGACCCCACCTCCACCGCCAGCAACCACAGCTCTGCTAGAGGTCCCGGCCTATTCCGGTGTCGGGTGAGGGGCGTTCTGGATCTTCTGGATCGGGGTCGAGGTGCTGTTCTCGATCGGCGAGGAACTCGCTGAGCAGCACCCCTTGCTCCAGCCGCGTCATCGGTGGCTCGGGCGACACGCCACTCGAATGTTCGGGTGCGGCACCGATCCGCCCCGTCGTGAGAACCTGCGCGTTCACCTGCCTGAGCACTTCGTCAGGCGCATGGTGCTCGGTGTTGTGCTCCAAGATGCGGGCGATTTCATTCAACACCGCGCTGTCATGCTCGACCGGGGAGAACGCGGCCGACGCCGTCATTCCGTCACCGACCGGCATACGTCCGACGACAACTCGGAACTCACCGGTTCCTTCGAGGCCAACCGCGTCATACACCCCGGGCGGTACCCAGTCGTGTGCTTCCGACGCACGCCCCGCATACAGTTCACCCCGGTCTGGGTCAGCGGGGTCGATGATGCGCACGTCAGGGTCGGCGGCGAACAGCATCGCTTCCAACTGCTCCCGCTGCCTACGATCCAGTAGCGATACACCCTGCCCGGTCTTCTCGCGTTCGACGAGCGTTCGGAGCGTCTGGATCGCGATCAGGTCCGCGGGCAGCCATTCACGGTGAAACCGTTCGGGCAGAATCATCGTCCTAGGCCCACCCTCAGCAAGTAACCCGTGCAGGGCGTGTTCACGGCGTTTCGCGAGAGCGGTGAACTCCGTGTGCCACGCCCCATGATCCCACGCAAACCTCATGTCTTCGAATTCGCCCTCGTAGGCGGGCGCGATCGTGACGAGGTAATCTTCTTTCACCGGCTCTACCGGCAATTGTTCGCGTTCCACGAGGTCGATCAGGCCGTCACGCACCCGCTCAGCCCGCTCGAGTTTCGTGAGCGTGTCCGGCAGTCGGGACGCTTGGATGGCGAGCGAGAGGCATTCGTCACGCCACTGCTCATGCGCGTCATCGAACCGATCAGTATCAGGTGACCCGTCTGGGAAGCGGAAACTTTCGGTGTGGGGTTCGGGTGGGAACATCTCTGCGACGATCTCGGGGATTCCAGTCTCTTCGAATGGTTCCCAGCCGCGTGACGGAATGATCACCTGGCGCGGCGGTACTTCCGGGGTGCCGGTGACAGGAGTCCAGGACGTGATGCTCGCCACATCGTCTCCAAACCCTTCCCCGAATACTCGAGACCCGTCGGTGCGAATGTCATCAGGTTCACCCGCGAGTTCCTCAACGAGCACCTCGCCGACCATGTAGTCAGCCTCGGCCTGGCTGCGGGCGAGCACGTCGAATTCGATCACCACCCGGTGCGGTTGCAACGGATCGGGCACATACCCGAGCGGCGGCGTGATAGTGGAATCGGACATGACGGGTTCTCCTTTGTGTTTTAGCCATTCACCTGCGCGTCAGGTGCAGATCAGGTACGGCAAAATTGCAGGCCGCACTTCCGGGATAAGCCACTCCGGCGAGGCTGTCCACCGGGGATGGTGAAGATGCGCGAATGCGTTTAGAACATGCGTCAAAACATCACCTCCTCACCCCCTGAGGTCCTTCGGCCGATGAGGGCTGCGGCACAACAGGTGAGTCAGAGATGATGTGCCTGCCCGGCTGGCTCGTGACGCGGAGCGTCAACTGCCTCTGAATTCAGCGAATGTTCGCGCTCCTGGAGCGCACTCTCCAAGTAGCGGTGCACGACGGTGCGGTTGGTGCCGTCGACCCCACCAGTAGTTGATATCCGATGGAACGAGTACGCCGGGTACGGGGTCGCTTCCCGTAGTGCCTCTAGCCAGGCATCGACATCCTCTGGCAGTACCCAATCCTGTGGCGGCGGATTCGACTCTAGAAATTCGGGTGCGCCCGCATAGGCGGGCGAGTCGTCGATCATGTCGTGGATCGTTGTCGCCATGGTGCGTGCCAGCGTCACGGGGTTGCGGTCGGCGATCACCGTGGGGTCTTCCTTGGTGTCGTCAGACCAAATGATCACCCCGAGGAAGGGAGAGGTCGGCCACCTTGGGTGTGTCGCGGCATTGTCAGCAGTGCTAGTGGGCGGGGTGTGTTTCTCTGGTGATTCGGTACCGATCATGGTGATTCCTTCCTTCACGGGTTCGTCGAGCGGCCTGGCGCGATCGACTACCTCTCAGGTAGGAAGGTGCTTTACTTTTCCGACATTCGCTGAGGCACCCACATTTCTCGGGAGCCTCAATGTCCCTGCGGTGCGCCGTGAGTGCGACGGTAGAGCTGCGGCGAAAGCCCGTGGGCGTGTCGGAATACCCGAGAAGCATGGCTTGAGTCATACCAGCCAACCTGCCGCGCAATGGCATCGATGGGGCGAGGGTCCGACACTAGAAGCTCCGCCATACGTTTGGCGCGCTCTGTTCGTAAAAACTCCGCCGGACTCATCTGCAGGTGTTGCCGGAACAGTCGAGACAGTTGGGACCGGGATATCGAAACCGACGCAGCCAGGACATCGATGCTCCACGGGTAGTCGAGTTGCTCAAGAAGACGCGACACTGCCTGGCGGACTGCGGTGTTACCGGGGTCGTGCTCGGTGGTGGGGCGCGTGAGAATGTCGAAGAGTTCCGCGATCCGGCTGAGCTGATGCAGTGCGGGGGCTTCATTCTGGTGACTGTCGAGCAGAAGGCGAAAGGAAGCGTTCAGGTGGGATAGGGCTTGGGAAGGCAGATCGATGAGGATGGGATCAGACTGGCCCGCCTTCGAGGACAGCAAGAGAGCAGATGCGCTGGATTTGGGGATCCAGCGCACCTGCTCGTGGAGGAATTCGGTATCGATGCATGCCGTCGTGGTCACGACCTGACCGGCCGGTACTCCCGCATACCATTGCCCGGGAGGCAACAGCACAACTTGACCTTCACCGAGATTCAGTTCACCGGTCTGATGCAGAATCGTGGTGGTGCCCGAGTTGACGACCAGCACTTTCATCCGGTCAGAGGTGGTGCGGGCTGTCGAGGACGAATGGACCACTCGTTGCACCATGACCAGAGACGGCACACCCTCCGCGCTATCGGTTCGTGTTCTCCTTTCGATAGCGTCCGACATGTGTTCTCACGCCTATCCGCGACTCTCTACGAGCTGGGTAAAGCGGCTGACGTAGTCCCTGAGGAACCGCACTGTGGATTCCTGGGTGATTCGGTCATCATCGTCGAACAGTGAGGGCGATTGGGAGAGGAACACTTCGGGCTGCCCGGGTGTGGGCATGTCGAAGTAAGACAGCGCGAGCCGGAGGTTCTTCTGCGAACTGTACCCGCCCATGCGGCCCACAGAGTGGCTGACGATCCCGGCCGGGAGACTCTTCCAGGCGACGTCGCCGTTGGGTTTGGAGCCGATGTCGATCGCGTTTTTCAGGCACGCAGGGATGGTGCGGTTGTTCTCCGGGGTGACGAACAAGATGCCGTGAGACGCTTTGATCGTTGCCCGAAATTCTGAGTATTCCGGCGGGACAAGCGTGTCAGTCACGTCGGGATCGTCGTAATCGAAGTTATAGAGCGGAAGGTCACGAATCTCAACGATTCGTGCATCGTAGTTCCTGGGAAAGTAGCCGGTGAGGTTGTGGGCGATCTTGAGGGCGTAGGAGCCTCGGCGAAGACTGCCGACAAGGATGGAAATGTTTCGGGTCACGCTATGTCTTTCAGTGAATGTGTGAGTGCAGGGTGGGTGGTTTTGTGTGTCAGAAGTCCCAGTCGTCGTCGCTGGTGTCTTCGGCTTTTCCGATGATGTACGAGGAACCCGAGCCGGAGAAGAAGTCGTGGTTCTCGGCTGAGCCGGGTGAGAGGGCAGCAAGGATCTCGGGGTTGACCTCGGTCTCTTCAGGGGTGAAGCGGGCCGGGTAGCCGAGGTTCATGAGCGCCTTGTTCGCGTTGTAGCGCACAAACACCGCCACGTCGTCCATGAGTCCGAGCGGTTCATAGAGCTCACCCGAGTATTCGAGTTCCAGTTCGTAGAGTTCTTCCAACAGCGCGTAGGTGAACTCGCGCATGTGTTCCTGTTCGGCTGCCGAGTGGGTTTCGAGGCCGCGTTGGTACTTGTATCCGGAGTAGTAGCCGTGCACGGCTTTGTCGCGGAGGATCAGCCGGATCATATCTGCGGTGTTGGTGAGGGTCGCGTGGACAGAGAAGTGCAACGGCAGGTAGAACCCGGCGTAGAGCAGCAGGGACGACAGCAGGGTGGAGGCTACTTTTCGTTTGAGCGGATCATCACCGTAGTAGTGCACCAGGACTCGTTTTGATCGTTCTTGGAGGAGGTCGTTGCCGACCGCCCACCGGTAGGCGTCGTCAATTTCTGGGGTGCTGGTGAGGGTGGAGAACACGCTGGAGTAGGAGCGTGCGTGCACGGCCTGCATGAATGCGATGTTCGTGTAGACGGCTTCCTCGTGCTCGGTGCGGGCGTCTTGGATCTGGCAGATCTCGCCGACGGTGGCCTGCACGGTGTCGAGCATGGTGAGCCCGGTAAACACGCGCATTGTGAGGGTGCGCTCTTCGGGGGTGAGTGTCTGCCAGGCAGGCAGGTCGTTCGAGAGCGGCACTTTCTCGGGGAGCCAGAAGTTCGCAGTGAGCCGGTTCCACACTTCCAGGTCTTTGTCGTCACCGATGCGGTTCCAGTTGATGGGTCGCAGGCGAGCGGCGGGGTCGTGCCGGAACCCGGGCGGGGTGACGGAGATCTCGGTGATCGGACGGGTGGGGTCGAGGAGAGTCATAGGGAATCCTTGATACAAATCGGGGTGGGTAAGGTGATTAGAGGGCGCAGGAGACACAGTTCTCGATCTCGGTGCCTTCGAGAGCTGGCTGGCGCAGCCGGATGTAGTAGAGCGTCTTGATCCCGGCCTGCCAGGCATAGATCTGGGCCTTGTTGATGTCGCGGGTGGTGGCGGTATCGCGGAAGAACAACGTCAAGCTCAACCCTTGGTCCACGTGGCGGGTCGCGGCGGCGTAGGTGTCGATGATCTTTTCGTAGCCGATCTCGTAGGCGTCTTCGAAGAACTCCAGGTTTTCGTTGGTCATGTGCGGGGCCGGGTAGTAGACACGGCCGAGTTTGCCTTCTTTGCGGATCTCAATCTTCGCTGCGATCGGATGGATCGAGGCGGTCGAGTGGTTCACATATGAGATTGAGCCGGTCGGTGGGACAGCTTGCAAATAGGCGTTGTAGATCCCGTGCGCCATGACCGACTCCCGCAGTTCCTGCCAGTCAGCACGGCTCGGGATTGCGACATCGGCCTCGGTGAAGAGGTCGCGGACCCGCTGGGTGGCGGGCTGCCAATCACGGTCGGTGTACTTGTCGAAGTAGGAACCGTCGGCATACGCCGAGGTGTCGAAGCCTGCGAAGGCCTCGCCGCGCTCGATCGCGATCCTGTTCGAGGCGCGCAGGGCGTGGTAGGTGACGGTGAGGAAGTACAGGTCGGTGAAGTCGATGCCCTCCTCGCTGCCGTACCGGATGCGCTGGGACGCAAGAAAACCGTGGAGGTTCATTTGTCCGAGCCCGATCGCGTGCGATGCAGCGTTTCCGGCAGCTACTGATGGCACCGCGTCGACGTCGGTCTGTTCCGACACGCTCGTGAGTGCCCGCACCGCCGTCTCCACGGTCTGTCCGAAATCAGGTGAGGCGAAGGCCTGAGCGATGTTGAGCGAGCCGAGGTTGCAGGAAATGTCCCGGCCCACACGCTCGTATCCGATGGCGGCGTCGTAGCGGGAGGGGGTGTTCACCTGCAGGATCTCGCTGCAGAGGTTCGACATGTTGATCCACCCGTCGACCGGGTTCGCCGCATTCACGGTGTCTTCGAAGAGCACGTAGGGGTAGCCGGATTCGAATTGCAGTTCGGCGAGGGTTTTGAAGAACTCGCGCGCACTAATCGTGGTCTTCCGAATCCGCGGGTTCCCGACCAGGTCGTCGTAGTGCTCGCTGACCGAGAGATCTGACAGCGGTGTGCCGTATTCGCGTTCCACGTCGTAGGGGCTGAATAGGTGCATGTCCCGGTTTTCCTTCGCGAGCTGGAAGGTCACATCGGGAATGACGACACCGAGGGAGAGGGTCTTGATGCGGATCTTCTCGTCTGCGTTCTCCCGTTTGGTGTCCAGAAACCGCAGAATGTCTGGGTGGTGCGCGTGGAGGTATACGGCTCCCGCACCCTGGCGGGCACCGAGTTGGTTGGCGTAGCTGAAGCTGTCTTCGAGGATCTTCATCACCGGGACGACGCCGGAGGCTTGATTCTCTATCTTCTTGATCGGCGCACCGGTCTCACGCAGATTCGTCAGTAGCAGGGCGACCCCGCCGCCGCGTTTGGATAGTTGCAGGGCGGAGTTCACGCTACGGCCGATGGATTCCAGGTTGTCTTCCAGGCGCAGCAGGAAGCAGGAGACGAGTTCACCGCGTTGTGCTTTGCCTGCGTTTAAAAACGTTGGCGTCGCTGGCTGGAACCGGCCCGAGAACATTTCATCGACGAGGCTGGTCGCGAGTTTCGTGTCTCCCTGCCCGAGGTACAGCGCGGTGGCGATGACGCGATCCTCGAAACCTTCCAGGTAGGTTGAGCCGTCGAAGGTTTTCAGGGCGTAGGACGTGAAGAACTTGAACGCCCCCAAGAATGTGTGGAATCGGTGGCCTACGCCATACGCGTGCTCGTACAGCCCACTGATGAACTCTGGCGTGTATGCGGCCAGAAACTCCGGCTCGTAATAGTCGTGTTCGACCAGCCAATCCAAGCGGTCATGCACAGATGAGAAAGTTTTCGTGTTCGGTGTGACGTGCTGTCGCAAATACTCGTCCGCAGCTTCCTGGTCTTTGTCGAACTGGATCGACCCGTCCGGGGCGAACAGGTTCAGCTGTGCGTTGAGGGCGTGGTAGTCCTTGCGGACGCCGATCCCGGTACGTGGCGGAGTTTCTTGAGTCATGGTGGTCATACGGGGTTCCTCTCATTGGAGGCCTGCGTCCAAAAACGGGTCAGGCCATGGGTGACGTTGTAGATATCGCGCTGGGTACCCAGCAGTTCGAAGCGGTACAGCTCGGGGACGTGGCATTTGGCGGAGATGATGGGGCCTGCAAGGCAGTAGTCCTCACCGAAGTTCGTGTTCCCCGCCGTGATCACGCCCCGGATGAGGGACCGGTTGACCGGGTCATTCAGAAACGCGATCACCTGCTTCGGCACCGCTCCAGCGTGCGCGCCGCCGCCATACGTAGGAACGACCAACACGAACGGGCGAGCTACCCGAATCATCCCTTCGCTGCGGGGGCGCAAGGGGATGCGCGCTGCGGGACGGTCGAGCCGTTCCACGAAGCGTCTGGTGTTCTCGGACACGCTGGAGAAGAACACCAGATCCGGAGACTCTGTGAATGTCAGCTCCCGCGTCAAGGGTGCGGCTTGCCGTGAGCGAACTGCGGTCGACATCGGGGTTCTCCTCTCCTGTCCGGTTGCAACGCGTCACGTCAGCAACCACTACATGTTGTGCTTGACCCTCACCGGAGGGGGCGTATCTAGTAATAACATCACTGTAGTTTGTTTATGTACGACACGCCCATATTTGTAACTACGGCATGTCGAACATAGAATATTAGGTGCGCAGACGCACTGCGAGCGGAGGGTCAGAGTGACAGTGGAAAACTCAAACGAAGGAAGCTGGTTGGAGGCGATCGCACTCTTTCAGCAGGCACGAACCGGCGATCACCGGGCCGGGATGCAATTGCTGGAGACCTCAGCCGACCCGACCGGCGTGGTGCACAGCCTGCTGCGGATGCTCACGGTCTTCTTGCGCGGCGAAGAGACCGCCAAGCTCGACCATTTCATGGACGTCTCCTATCGAGCCGGGCCCCCACCGCCATCAGCCCCTCGTAAACCCCAGGAGCGACCAGCTCAAGAAGAGCTCGCGACGAGACTTCACGGGAGAGCAAGGCTCGTCGAGCCGATGCGTGACATGCTCGCCACCCAGACCCCGATCCTCACCACCGTCACGAGGACAGGGGTGCCGGAGGTGGGGCCAAAGTGGTCGATGCGTGCGTGGAACGACCACACGCTGGTCTACAACGAACACGCCAAGGGTGCACATATGGCAAACATTCGCTCGGGCTCCACGGCGGTCGTGACGGCGATCGACCAAGACACCCGAGTGGGCTACCGCTTCTCCGGCTCTCCGGAAGTGCACGAGCAGGGGGCGGTGTTCGATGCCGCCGTCGACTTCGCAACCGAGCAAGGGCTTAAGCGGCCCGTCGCAGGAGTCCTGATCCGCATCCATCACATACACACCCTCACGCAGGGATCCGGGACAGGAGAACCCCTCGAATGAACACCACCATCGACCACACCTTGAACGCCGCAGGCATCACCGTGCAAGCGATCCGCGAGTTCGTGCAGGAATGGGCAACAATCACCACTCCCGCGCGAGTGGAAGTCGTCAGCGCGGCCGATGATGCCCGGCTCATCCAAGAGGCCCTGGATGCCGGTGAACTGCTCCGGGCTGGTGAGGGGCGCTACTATGCCAGGTCGCATGTGAACGACACGGCCCGGTCGGAAGCACGCACTGTCGTCGCGACCAGCAACCCGTCGGATCGTGGCGTCTACAACAACTGGCATCCCGCCAACGAAATCACCGCGACATTACGCGAGCGAATGCGTGCAGCCTCCGCAGGCAAGACCATGTATGTGGTGCCCTACCTCATGGCCGTACCCGGGACGCCCCTCGCCCCGTTTGCTGCCGGCGTGCAACTCACCGACGACCGCACCGTCGTGCTGCACATGATCCGTATGGCTCGCGTCGGCCTCCACCTATTCGACGACCTCGACGATCCCGACTTCTTCGTTCGTGGCGTGCATGTCACCGGTGACCTCGACACCTTAAACCAGGGCACCCCCGAAGATCAGCGCCTCTTCGCCACAATCGCAGACCAGCGCACCATCCTGCACTACGGCTCCGCATACGGTGGCAACGCGCTCCTCGGGAAAATCGCCCATGCTCTGCGTCTTGCCTCCTACGACGGTTGGGTATCCGGACGATTCCTTGCCGAGCAATTCCTGCTGCTCGGCATCGTCGACACCCACACGGAGCGCACCTATCACGTGTGCGGCGGGTTCCCCAGCGCCTCAGGCAAGACGAACCTCGCGATGACCCTGCCGCCTGATGCTCTCGGGGACCGGTACCGGGTGGAGTTCTACGGCGACGATATCGCCTGGCTCTGGGCGGGAGACGACGGTCGGCTCTACGGCATGAACCCCGAAAACGGGATCTTTGGTGTCGCGAAAGACACCAACGAAACCACGAACCCTGCAGCTGTCGATGCAATGGGCCCCGGAAGCGGTGCGATCTTCACGAACGTCGCCCGCCACGACCTCACCGGGGAGGTGTGGTGGGAAGGCAAAACCCCAGAGCCGCCAACGCAGATCGAAGGATGGCGCGACTGGGCCGGTCACCTCATCACCGACCGCAACGAGCGCACGAGAAATGACCCCTGGGCACACCCGAACAGTAGATTCGCGACCGCACTCACCAACATCCCCACGCTCGCTCCTGCCGCTGACCATCCCGCCGGAGTACCAATTGACGCGATCATCTTCGGTGGACGCACCAGTGACCGTGAACCCCTGATCCGCGCGATCACCGACCTCGCGGAGGGTGTCTACGACGGACTCACCTTGGGTGCCGAGGCCACCTTCGCAGCCGAGGGCCTCGACGGGCAACTGCGCTATGACCCGATGTCCATGCGACCCTTCCTCTCCTACCCGGAAGGGGACTACGCCCAGCACTGGCTCTCCATCCTCGGCAAACTTGCCCACCCACCGATCTTCGCTCACGTCAATTGGTTCCAGCGAGATCCAGACGATGGCCGCTACCTCTGGCCCGGGTACCGAGAGAACCTCCGTGCCCTCCTTTGGCTTATCGACCACCACCACGGACGCGCGAACGGGCAGCACACCCCCGTCGGTATCGTCCCCACACCTGACGAACTCAACCTCGAAGGGCTCAATCTCCGAGCGGGCGATCTTGACCGGCTGCTCCGTATCGACCATGCGCGATGGGGTGCTGAGATGCACCACCGTAGCGAGCATCTCGCCCAATTCCCGAACCTCCCCGAACCTATTCGTGACGTGCACAAACGCATCACCACGCAATTCGAATAGCAGTGAGTTCAGTCACCTCAAGAACAAAGTTCGCGGCTGCTTGAACATTCAAATCGATTGCTATGCTTCATAACTACGACACTCCAAACAAATAAGTTGCCTAAATAAAGAGAAAGATGTTCAATGCGCACTCAATCACGACTCATTGCCGGCCTGGGAGTCGTGGCGGCAGCCGCGCTCCTGATCACAGGTTGCTCCGCCACCCCGCAAGAGAGCAGTAGTGACGAGCCGCTCACGGTGTATGCGACTACCGGGTATCTCGCAGATGCGGTCGTGAATATTGCCCCCGACGCTGTGGTCACCACGATGGTCGGGCCCGGCGGAGACCCACACACATACCAGCCGTCGACCCGGGACATCGAGAAGATTCAGAGCGCCGATGTGGTTCTGTGGAATGGACTGTATCTGGAAGCACAGATGATCGACCTGTTGGAGAGCCGCGGGGATCGTCAGCTCGCAGTAGGCGATGAACTCCCGGAGGATCTGCTGCTCGCGTGGCCGGAGACCGACGATGCGGGTAACCCGCTGCACGACCCGCATGTCTGGAACAGCCCCGAAGCGTGGTCACTTGTCGTCGGCTATGTGGCTGACAAGCTCGGCGAGATCGATCCCGACAACGCCGCGAAATACCAGGCGAACGCGACGGCGTATCAGGAGCAGATCGCTGAGGCTGCCAGCGAAGTCGAAGCACTTCTCGCGACCGTGCCGGAGCCTCGGATCTTGATCACCGGCCACGACGCATTCAACTACTTCGGTGACACCTATGACCTCACCGTGCATGCGACCGACTTCGTCTCCACCGAGGCAGCTTTGAGTGCGGGAGAACTATCAGAGCTGGCGAAGATGATCGCCGACAACAAGGTGCCGGTGATTTTCCAAGACAACCAAGCCAACCCGCAAGCCATCACGAGCCTGCAAGAAGCAATTCGAGCGCTCGGCTGGGAGGTCGAGATCTCCGATGAGGAACTCTACGCAGACTCCCTCGGTGCAGATCCCGGAGTCGACACCTACCTCGGCGTCTTCCTCCATAACGCACACGCTGTTTCAGACGCCCTCGGACAGGAGGCGCAGTGACCGACACTATGACAACATCCACCACACCCACCACGTCCCCCAGACAAAACATCCAGCTTGCGTGTTCGACGGAGAACCTGTCGGTCGCGTACCGGGACGATCCGGTGCTGCGCGGCGTCGATTTTCGCGTCCCGCAGGGGGTCGTAATGGGGATCGTGGGGCCGAACGGGGCCGGGAAATCGACCCTGATCAAGGCGATGCTCGGGCTCGTGAAACCCCTCACCGGGTCGAGTGAGTTCTTCGGCAGCCCGCTCGCACGAGTACGGCAGCGCGTCGGATACATGCCCCAGTCCACAAGCGTAGACTGGGACTTCCCGACCACCGTTCTCGACGTGGTCACGATGGGCACCTACGGCTCCCTCGGCTGGCTCCGCCGCCCCGGAAAAATCGAACGCGCCCGCGCTGTCGAAGCGCTGGAGCAGACCGGGATCCCCGACCTTGCCGCGCGTCAGATCGGCGAGCTTTCTGGTGGGCAGCGCCAGCGCGTTTTTCTCGCACGTACCCTCGTGCAGGCACCGGACCTGTACTTCATGGACGAACCGTTCCAAGGTATCGATGCCAAAAGTCAGCAGGCGATCGTCGGCGTACTGCATTCCCTGCGCGCACAAGGCAAGACGGTGGTCATTGTGCACCACGACCTCGCCACAGTGCGCGATTATTGCGACCACGTGACCCTGCTGAACCGCCGGATCGTCGCCACCGGACCTGCAGAAGAATCGTTCACGAAAAACAATATTCGCACCGCCTACGACGTCACCGCCGAAGACGACGCCTTCCTCGAGTTCACCTCATGAGCCCGATAGAGTTTTTCGACAACCACACCTACCGCATGGTGTTATTCGGGACGATGACGATCGGCCTGGTTGCAGGGGCGCTCGGCAGCTTCGCGTACCTGCGCAAGCAATCCCTCATCAGCGACGTCATCTCCCACGCCGCACTCCCCGGCACGCTGCTAGCATTCCTGACCGCTGTCGTGGTGCTCGGCACCGATGGACGCAACATGATTACGTTGATCATCGGCGCAGTCATCATCGGCACCATCGCGGTGATGTTCGCCAACGGCACCACACGCACCTCAAAGATTCGCATCGACACCGCGATGGCGGTATCCCTGACGATCTTCTTCGGTGCGGGCATGCTCCTCATGCGGATCATCGCCAATGGAGCCTTTCCCGGCAAAGGCGGCATCCAGGACTACCTCTTCGGCAACGCCTCCGTGATCACGATCGCCGACCTCACCACCAGCATCACCGTCGGTGCCCTCGCATTGGTGCTCATGGTCGTGTTCTGGAAAGAGTTCGCGCTCCGCACCTTTGACCCCGACCATGCCACCGTGCTCGGATTCCGCGCCCGCACGATCGACACGCTCATGTTCACCACGATCGTCATCGCCACCGTGATCGGGGTCAAAGCCGTCGGGCTCGTGCTCATGGTCGCATTCGTCGTCACCCCAACCGCCGCCGCACGGCAATGGACACGTACCCTGCCCAGCATGGTGGCACTTTCTGCCGTCTTCGGCGCGGCAGGCAGCGGGATCGGCGCGTACCTGTCGATCGCATTCGGCAACATCCCCACCGGGCCGCTGATCGTGCTCACCCTGTTCACCATCTTCGTGGTTTCTCTGCTATTTTCCCCGCGCCGCAGCATCATTACCCGCGTCCTCTCGCGCAGACGCGCCCGCACCATGCTGAAGCAGGAACTCCTCTTGGAAAGGACCGCGCGATGAGTTTCGCCATTGGCACTATGCTGCTTGCCGTCGTTACCGCCGTCGCTTGCGCGCTCCCCGGTACCTTCGTGGTGCTGCGTCGCGGGTCGATGCTCGTCGACGCAATCGCCCACTCCGTGCTCCCCGGCATCGTTGTCGGCTACTTCATCACCCGCAACTTCGACTCACCCCTCCTCATCATCGGGTCCGCCCTCGCAGGCCTGCTGGTGGTCCTCGGCGCAGAATGGCTCTCCCGCACCGGCCTCCTCACCGGGGACGCCCCGCAGGGACTCATCTTCCCCGCCCTGTTCAGCGGCGGGGTGATCTTGGTGAGCATGAACTTCGCGAACATCCACCTCGACACTCACATGGTGCTCGCAGGCGACCTCAACATCGCCGCGTTCCGACATCTGATCATCGGCGGTGTTTCCGTAGGCCCGTCTTACATGTACGTGATGCTCGCGGTCCTGCTCGTCAACGTCATCTTCCTCACCGTGTTCTACTCGAAGCTCAAGGTAACCACGTTCGACTCCGAGTTCGCGAGCAGCCTCGGCATTCGCACCGGACTCATCAACACCGCGTTCATGTTCCTCGTCTCGGTGACTGTCACCGCCGCGTTCAACGCATCGGGCGCGATCCTCGTGATCGCACTCGTTGTCGTGCCGCCCGCCACGGCCTACCTGCTTAGTACGCGCCTTCCCGTGATGATGACGCTCACCGTGATCATCGCCACTGTTGGTGCGGTGGCAGGCTTTTGGGTCGCGTACATTCTCGATGCCGCCACCAGCGCAGGGATGGCCGTGTTCTACGGGATCATGTTCGCTGCCGTGCTGGCAGGCACACGGCTTGCACAACGCCGAAGACAACTCGCACACCACGAGATCTCAGCACTAGCCTCCGCGTAAACCGGGCCTCCCGACTTGACATCAGACCATGCAGGAGAACACCGCGATTCAATACTTGAAAGCAATTTGGCATCTTCAAGAACACGACCGCGCCCCCGCCAGCGTCACCGCCCTCACCCACCGTCTCGCCAGAGCCCCGGCCACCGTCTCGCAGGCCATCAAAGGACTGAGCGAGGCGGGCCTCATCCGCCACGAACGGTACGGCCCCGTCGATCTGACCGACGAGGGCCGCAGGGTCACGCTCGTCGCGATCCGACACGAGCGAATAGCGCGTTCATTTCTGTGCAAGGTGCTCGGCATACCCTGGCCAAATATTGCGGAGGAAGCGGCAGGGATCAGTCTTGCCCTCACGAACGAGCTCGCGGAGCGCATGCTCCAGAAGGCGGGATCACCTGCTGTCGATCCTTACGGGCACCCCATCCCAGATATCACCGGCCACCTCAGTAAGGTTTCCGATGCCACTTTGAAGAGCCACTCCGTAGCAGTAGATCTGCGTATCACGCGAGTAGTGGAAGGTGATCGCGAACTCCTTGAACGTTTCCAGATGCTTGGTCTTACCCCCGACTCGCCCGCGCAGGTCTTACACATCGATCACGCAACCGGTGTCGTTGAGCTGGACACCTCGACCGGGAAAGCAAGCCTGGGACTTACCGTCGCTGGTCAGATATACGCTGTCACTGCCTAAGCGGCAACAGATCGGCTCACCCCGACGCACACCACTATTCGAGCATCGCCACCCAGACCGCATCCGTCGCAGAACGTCCAAGCGGCAGCACCGCTTCGTGTTCCACGACAGCCACCTCGAGCGTGTCCGTGTAGGGAGCCGCGGCTCTCGTCTCCAGAACGGTCCCGTACACGATGCCATGATCCGCGAAAAACTGCAGCAGCTCCGAGTCATCGTCAGAGATCCGCTCTACCCGAACCCGTGCCCCCGCGCCGACGCTCGTGAGCAGCACCGCATCGGGCCTCGTCACCGTCCCGTCCGCCGCAGGAATCGGGTCACCGTGTGGGTCGCGCTCCGGATATCCGAGAAGCTCATCGATGCGGTCAATCATGAAATCCGACACGGCATGCTCAAGCATGTCCGCCTCTTCATGCACCTGATCCCACCGATACCGCAACACCTCGACCAGAAACGACTCGATCAGTCGATGCCGACGCACCATCGTCACCGCATGGGAACGGCCCTCCGGCGTCAAGCTCACCGCACTGTAGCGGGCATGCTCCAGCAGGCCTTGCGTACTGAGCTTCCGGATCGCATCCGACGCTGTCGACAACGCGACCCCCGTGCGTGCCGCGACCATCGACGCGGTCACCGGAACATCGGACCACTCCCCAAGACTCCACACCGCCTTGAGATAGTTCTGAGTACTCTCCGACAACGTAGACACCGACATAACCGCAGTTTACCAAACATCAAACTACGACACGACGAAACTTTTCTGACCTATGCAGCTGTGTTGAGGCGACTACCGATCTAGCCGTGACAGCACCAACGGTGCATAGGACGGGTCTTTCTCGATCCCGACTATCGAGCATCCGAGGCTCACTGCTGCCTCGATTGTCGTCCCCGACCCGGTGAATGGTTCCAGCACCACTCCTCCGGGCGGGGTGATGAGTGTGACCAGCCATCGCATCAACCCGAGCGGTTTCACAGTCGTGTGCGAAACCCCAAAAGCTCGAGGTCGTTCAGTCGTGGAAGGTTTGTGATCGAAGCGGAAGATTGGGAACTTCTTCGAAAGCGACTCGCCTTGCCATGTACCGGTCAACATATCCAGGGCATCAGCCTGAGAAAGGTCGAAGGCAACGTTTGTGGGCCACCTGTTATCTGCGAATCGGGCACCGTCGATATTGATGCAACCCACCCCATGCGCGAGGACATTACGGATCGTATTTTCCTCCGGTGGTTTGCGGGCGATGATGATCGGTTCAAACGCTGGCCGAAGCGCCGTACCCCATCCTTCCCACTGTTGCGCATCGTCGGTGACCGGCCTGCCTTTGGACAGCACCGTGCGGGTTGCACCGAGTACTCCGTCATGCTCAGAGTTCTGCACGGTACGGTCCTGGCGCTGCACACCATGGTGTTTGTCGATTGCGTGCGAGACGTCCATCGACTTCGGCATCCCCGTGGTGTGCAACCATGCAATCTGGTCACGGATCTCAAACCCTGCATTCTCAATCCCGCGCACCATCCGATGCCACGTGCGTGTACCACCGAACGCCGCCACATACGCACCAGGCTTCAGCGCATGCAGTGCGCCCGCAGCCCACGCCGTGCACCACGTCTCGAACACCTCCGGCCCACGCATTGCACTCGTGTCGATGTGTGGAAGCGATTCGCGGAACCCGGTCGCGTCGTCCCAGGCCTGCCCATTGAAGCTCAGCCCGTATGGCGGGTCGGTAACGAGCGCGTCAATACTGGCCGCGGGCAGGAGCGGGAGGAGGTCGACCGCATCCCCGAGGTAGAGCGTAGCCCGTTCATTAGCGAACACTGGTTCAGGCAGTTCGGTTAGGCGCGCGGTGGGCGACGGTGTGAGGTCTGGCATGACGTGGGCTCCCTGCTGTTTGGGGCTTGTTCGCCGCTGTGTGCGATGAACAGGCCCACCCAGCAGGTACGGGCCATCCCGAGGAGCCCCGAGCCCACACACCGCCACCGTGAACGACGCCCCAAGAACCGCTATTGGCCGCTTCGCGTCATCTGACGAACCCACCAGAATCTCGACGATACCCAGTGCTCAAGATCTCCCACACACGATCGGCAATCAACGACTGAGTAGGATTTATTCCATCAGGAATCGCAATTCAGGCCAGCGCTGATCACATTTAGTGACTTGTTAAAGTCGTTAATTATTTGGTGTCGATGTGCCTTCTTTGCTGCGGTAGAAGTGGGCATAGACACTCGGAGTTTCTCCATATCGTTGTTTGAAGGCTCGCGAAGCGACCGAAGGGTCGTTCCAGCCCACTGCAGTAGCGATCTCAGCTGCCCCGAGTCTGGTGGTGGCGAGAAGCTCGGCCATTCGGTCTACTCGCAATATACGGAGGAATGTCGCGGGTGAGAGGCTGACTTGAGTTTTGAACAAACGCACCAATTGGGAGGTGGACAACGCCACTTTTCTAGCAAGCTCATCGATTCGCCAGACACGCCCCAGGTCGGCGCGCAACAGAGCAATTGCTGTGAGCACTTCCCGGCGCGATGGTACTCGCGCCGGGAAGATCTTCGCCTCACTAGACCGTTGCGCAATCCATGCCAAGGACGGTGTGAGGTGACGCATCACCGGAGCGGCGATCTGAAGGTGCTGCAGTTGCACCTCCTTACCTAACGCACGACTTAAATGGTGGACCAAAGGGTGCGTGTCCGAGAGCCACCGCAATTGATCAGTCAAATAGTGGGGATGGATGTATAACGTGACCGTGCGTGCATACTGAAGCGCCCCGGGTTTCGTGGAGGCTCGGTTATCTGGAACCGGCTCCGATGGGAACCTGTTCTCCCACGTAGCTGACGAGCTTGTGGGATGCCCAGTGGGCGACCTCGAACTCGGCGGGTGGGATGTGTCCGATCTCGCCGTGCAGGCGCCGGTGGTTGTACCAGTCGACGTATTCGGCGACTGCGATCTCGACGTCGCGGATCGACGCCCACCCGCCCTTGGGGCGCATCATCGGGTTGCGGATACACTCGGCCTTGAACAACGAGTTCAGCGCCTCGGCCATCGCGTTGTCGTAGCTGTCGCCGACCGTTCCGACGGACGCGACGGCGTCGGCTTCGGCGAGGCGCTCGGTGTAGCGAATGGCTCGATACTGCACTCCGGCATCGCTGTGATGGATCAGCCCGGTGATGTCCTGCCCTGCTCTGCGGCGCTCCCAGAGGCCCATGTCGAGCGCGTCGAGGGCGAGATCGGTGCGCAGCGACGTGGACACCTGCCAGCCGACGATACGGCGAGAGAACACGTCGAGGACGAACGCGGGGTAGGTCCACCCGGCGTGGGTACGGATGTAGGTCAGGTCCGCAACCCAGAGCTGGTTCGGTGCCGTCGCGGTGAACGCGCGCTTCACGAGGTCGGCGGGCCGGTCGGTCTCCGCGCCGTCCCCGAAGGTGGTATTGCGGGTCTTGTCGCGCCGGATGCCCTGGATGCCCGCGGCGCGCATCAGCCGCTCGACGGTGCAGCGGGCGACCTCGACGCCCTCCCGGTTCAGGGCAGCGTGGATCTTCCGGGCGCCGTAGACACCGAGGTTCGCCTTGTGGACCACCCGGATGTCCTCGATCAGCTCCGCGTCCCTGACAGCCCGGGCAGACGGCGGCCGGCTCTTTGCGGCGTAGTAGGTGCTCGGGGCGATCTGGATGTCCGCGTCACGCAGGACCTGGCAGATCGGCTCGACCCCGAACCGGTCGCGGTGCTCGTCGATGTACTCGACGAGCACCGCTGTCGACACCTCGGCTACTTCAGCTTGCGGTCGAGCTCCGCCGCGGCGAAAAACGCCGACGCGGTCTTCAAGAGCTCGTTCGCCCGCCGCAGCTCGCGCACCTCGGCCTCGAGATCCTTGATCCGCTGCGCCTCCGCGGTCGTCACCCCAGGCGCGTGGCCGGCGTCGATCTCGGCCTGCTTCACCCAGCCGCGCAGCGTCTCCGGGTTGATCCCGAGCTGCTCACCGATGCGCTGAAGCGCACCAGCCTTCCGCGCCGGGTCCTGTCGTGCCTCGACCGCGAGCCGCGTCGCGCGCTCACGCAACTCGTCCGGGTACTTCTTCGGTGCTGCCATAACTCTCATCCTCCGTGAATTGAGAGCCTCCACCGAACCCGGGGCGCTTCATACCCTGCAGGGAAAGCTTGATATTTCAATCCCGCTGGGATAGTCAGAATACTTCCCGATTCCAGGGATACCTCATCGGCCGAGGAACTAACCCGCGCCCAACCAGCAATCATGAACACTACCTTCACACGCTTTGCCGTTAGGTACCCCGAAGGGGTATATGCTGTCTGATCTCGAGCAAACAATGGGCACCCGATAGTAGCCGACGGGCTTGTCCCAGAAGCACACAAAGTTCTTCGCACACGTCGAGAGCCCGACCGGGTCTGCTGCAGGAGTTGGTGACAGATTGTGTGTCAGGCCGCGAGTGCGACTGA
>JBQDFP010000005.1:0-108044 GCA_052085365.1 Canibacter sp.
ATTTGAGGTTGCAGTTTTGCCTCCTTTTGCCCAGTCGTGCGTGTGGTCTATTTCGCATTGGGTAGGCGGGGCAAGGCAGCCTGGGAAGCGACAGTGTCGGTCACGTGCAATGATGTGTCGGCGGATTGCAGCTGTTGGTTCATAATTGTCCGTTGTGACGACCTGACCTTTACGGTCTACAAAGATACGGTTCCAGCTCCGTGCATCTGCCGCAAAGAACCTTGTGATTTCAGGGTCGATATGGCCGTAACCTTCAAGCTCCGCCAACATTTCGGCTTCCGCATGTGGGGCATTGGCACCCTCGTTAAAGTTGCGACCAGTGTGTGTCACGGCGGTCACGGGAACAGTCATATGTATTTTGCCAGCAATGCCGTACCCGAAGGGATCTCCGGTGCGATCATTGGTCCGTTGAGATGCAGACGCGAGCAGAAACTCGGCGAAGACGTCAGCACGAGCCTGACCGAGTGTGCGGCTGTCAGTCACCAGCGGGGGAGCCTCGTGAAGATTTTCTGGCGCCTCAGGGCTGCAGTTGGGTAGGGGTTGGAGTGTTTGTTTGGCTATTCGAGTCAGCCGATCAAGCGCGGCGTACGCAAGCGGTGCGGGCAAAATCGCACTCAGTATCGCCATACCGTCTTCTGTGTCAGTCGCCCACACGCGTCGCTCCTCATACGCACGTTTGGTGAACTCTTGAGCGCATTCGGGCGCAAGCTGCGCGACAAGTTTTGGAAGACGTCGTTTTAATCGCCCGGCCGTGCAGTTCTCAGCAATCTCAATTGCGGCAGTGCAGTAATGAGGCTTCTGCGATGGGGTTAACCCTAAGCCGGCACGGGCGATTTCTCGGGCATGTGCGAATGTAATTTTGCCGTCAGTCATCTTGTCGAGAACCTGCGGAAGTTCTTGCGTAATTTGATAGGCGTAGCCGATATTTGTGCTGATGGTTGTATCGCTGGTGTGTGTCTTCACTGCAATCTGGTTCGCAGCTGAGAGCACACCCAGGCCCTGAGTGTGTGAGTCTGTAGCGTCGTCTGCAAAGGACTGTGGGACTTCTGCCAGCAGACGGGTTTCAACAGCCTCGAGGGCGCGCTTGGCTCGCGCGATGACCATGAGTCGTTCAGTGATGTCGTGGACGCGATCTGACGCTGAATAACGTTCCACGCCCTGTGATGTGGAAACAGAATCACCGACTGACACGAGCTGCTGAGACGTGAGGACTTGAACAAATGCGTCGACTGTATTCGACAGATTCGATGCCCAGAACGATTCAACTTGATCGCTGAACTGCAGGTGTTCATGTGGATCGTGGACGATACTTGAAGAATCTTCTACGAGAAACTCGTCCCAAATGACTTCCCCATATACTTCAGCCTCGGCTTCGAGAATCGCCAATTCGTCTGCCCATGCAGCGCTAGCTATTTCATCTTCAGAGGAGTGGTCGGGGGTCATATCTTCAGACTATTTCGGACCACCGACATTTATTGATGGCGTCTTATGGCTGTGATTCGAGTGGCCAAACCTGAATTTGTTATCGTATTGCACTCTCAGGACCATTGTGATGATGAACGCCGGCTTATTAAGCTTCATGTCATACTGCCAAGGAGATCATAGGAGATTCAATGTCGGTAGAAATTGCAGAGCGTATAGACAGCCTGGCGTCCAAAATTAAGAAGCAGCAAGCGTCAATTGAGACAGAAGAAGCCACAAAAAATGCGTTTGTAATGCCGTTTATCTCGTTAGTCCTTGGGTATGACGTGTTTAATCCCAATGAAGTAATACCAGAATTTACTGCTGACGTTGGGACTAAAAAAGGCGAAAAAGTTGATTACGCGATTGTTAAAGACGGCGTAGTCCAGATTTTGATTGAATGTAAAAACATTGGAGCTCCGCTCAACATAAAGCACGCATCCCAGTTGTTTCGTTACTTTGCTGTCGCAAATGCGAGGATTGCGGTCCTAACGAACGGAGATGAATACCAATTCTTCACTGATCTTGATCGTCCCAACCGAATGGATGAAAAACCTTTCTTGGTGATCGAAGTTTCAGATATGGATTCCGCACTTATACCGGAAATTAAGAAGTTGACGAAAGATGCCTTCGACGTGGAATCAATTGTCAATGCTGCGGAAGAGCTCAAATATGTAGGTGAACTCAAACGTGTGCTTGCTGCACAGTTTGCTTCACCAGACAGTGACTGGGTGAAGTCACTTGCTTCTAGAATCTACGAGGGGCCTTTCACACAACGTGTGCGTGACCAGTTCACCGGACTCGTAGCTAAGGCGACAGCGCAATTTCTCAATGACCGTGTGAACGACAGGTTAAAGGCGGCGCTTGGCGGACAAGTACCGACGGATGATGAGTCGATTTCCTCGCCTGAGGCAAGCGAACAAGTGGCCGAAGCTTCGGTTGAAAACGCTCAAAAGAAAAGTGGTATTGAAACTACGCTCGAGGAAATAGAAGGCTTTCAGATCGTGCGGGCGATTGCTTGCAGTGAAGTAATTCCATCCAGAATCGCGAAGCGCGATACTAAAACATACTTTGGGGTTCTTCTTGATGACAATAATCGACGTCCCTTAGCCCGACTCTGGTTTAACACCTCACAAAAATACATCGGAGTGTTCGACTCAGAGAAGAATGAAACTCGCCATCCAATTGAGACCCTTGACGAGATTTATAAATTTGCAGAGCAAATCCGTGCGGCTGTCCATTACTACGAGTGAGTTTCGAAATAAGAGCTTGGGCGAAAAGATGATGTAGCGACTGCGGAGTAGCGCGCTACTCTTCGTCGGTTATGTCAAGGCGGGTGGCGTGAAAGTGCCGCAGAAGGTCGTCGCCGGTCAACATGAGCGCGACACCGTGAGCTCCGCCGCCCATCGATATTTCACCGTGTGGAATATGGTTATCCGCATAAACTGGAAGCGGTGTTTTCGTCCCAAACGGGGTGATCGTGCCGCGTGGAAAGCCAGTAACTTCGTAAGCTTCCTCAGCTGATGGCATCACAGCCCGGTTCACACCCAGCGCTGTACGGAATTTCTTCCACGAAATCTTGCGACCCCCAGGCACAAGCACGATCGCATAGTGATGGCCGGGTAGTCGCACAACCATCGATTTAATGATCTGGCCTGGCGAGATACCGCGCCGCGTAGCGGATTCTTGCAGCGATGAAGCGGGGCCGTGAGTTCGTACTTCATGACTGAGGCCTGACTCAGCAATAGCCGCAGTCGCGGGTGTCTGTGACTTGTCATCCGCGTGCATACGTGTTTTATATATCGCCTAGTCGCTGCCGCGCAGAATGGCAAGCAGGCGAAGAATTTCAACGTATAGCCAAATGAGCGTCACCATGAGACCGAACGCGGCTGACCAGCCGAACTTGTCATCAACTTGACGTGCCACACCATTCTGAATCATCTCGAAGTCCATGACTAGGCTGTAGGCCGCAAGAAGAATCGCGAGAGCACCGATGATGAGACCAAGCGGGATACCAAAAATAGTTGCTCCACGCATGCCCCACGGGTCACTTGAAACACCCGTCAGCATGAGCACAATATTGACAACTGAGAAGGCTGCGTAGCCGATAATCGCCACCATGAAAATCTTGTTCATGCGTGAGCTGGTGCGGATCTTTCCGCTGCGGAAGAGCAATAGCGTTGCTCCGAAAACAATCAGCGTGCCAATGACCGCTTGTGAAACGATACCCGACCACTGTGCGTTAAAAATGCCAGAAATGCCACCTAGAAAAAGCCCCTGTACCGCGGCATACAGCATGATGAGAGGAACACTCGGGCTCTTCTTGAATGCATTCACAAGACCGAGCACGAGACCGACGATCGCTGCGGGCAAAGCAAGAATTGGCATGAACCAACCGACTGCTGCGGTTGCAAGTAGAACAATAAAGAGAAGCGCTGTTTTCTGGACAGTGCCCTCGATGGTCATCGGGTTCGTGGAACCAGCGGTGGCGTCGGCTCCGGGAAGGCCGGGAGCTTGGCTAGCGGGAGGAGCCTGCTGAGTGCTCTGGGCGCCTCGTGTCGCAGATGGCTGATCGTAAAGTGCGCGCAGTTCTTCTGCGGTCAACGTTTTATTTTTAAACGCTGGCATGTTGTTCATCGCCGGGTTGCTCATCTGGCCGGGTTCCCTTCGGTCTTTTGGGCAGGAACTCCAGTCTAATGAAACGAGACTGAAAGTTGGGCCTATACGTAGGTAATCTCGCCCGCAGTTTCGCCCACAGCCGATCTGAACACACCTGGTCTTTCGCTCAGTCGCAGTGACTACACTAAACGTCATGCTTTCACGCACCCCAGCAGAACAGATTCACCCCCAAACCCATGGGTTACGTGACGCCCAGAGTGCGTCAGGTGCGGCGTCAAGACCCAGGCGTGTGCCCGCAATAATCGCGCATCGAGGTGCGAGTGGGTACCGACCTGAACATACAGAGGCGGCCTATCGCCTCGCGTTTGAACTCGGCGCCGATGCAGTAGAACCTGATGTTGTGCCGACGCTTGATGGTGTGCTCGTAGTACGTCATGAAAATGAAATTTCGACCACCACTGATATTGCTGACCATCCTGAATTTCGTGACCGAAAAACGACGAAAACGATTGAAGGTCAGCGCATAACTGGGTGGTTCACCGAAGATTTCACCTGGGATGAACTGTCGACGTTGCGATGCCGCGAGCGATTGCAGCATATTCGAGCCGCAAACCGAAAATATGACGGTGTCTATCCAATGCTTCGCCTTCGAGATGTTCTCGCGATAGTTGGAGAAGAGCAAGAGCGGGCGGATCGAGAGCTACGGATTGTTATTGAGGTGAAGCACGCGAGCTATTTCGCAGATAGTGGGTTCCACATGGCTCGCCTTGTCGCGAGAGAGATCCGTCGCGCGGGGTGGGAAGACCGCGATTCAAATATGGTGTTTGAATCTTTTGAACTCGGAGTTCTGCGAGACTTTCACGAGCTCGGACTTACGAGCCCGCGCGTGTTTCTTGCTGAAGATGAAGGTTCGCCGGCTGATGCTGGTCGTGGAGAGATGCCAAAGAAGCCGTTCGCGTGGTTTCGTTCACGCAGGGGCCTCAAATTTTTGTCAGCGTATGTTGACGGAATTAGCGTGCGTAAGGGCAATGCCCTACAGAAACGGTTTTTAAAAAAGCGACCAGTCGTCAGCAGCCTCGTTCGAGACGCACACATATACGGTTTAGACGTGTATGTGTGGACACTGCGGCCCGAGAATGTGTTCTTAGAGCCAGGGTTTCGTCGTTTGCGAGGGATCTCGCACTGGGGAAACTGGCAAGAAGAGTTCGCTTTGTTCATGCGTTCCGGAGTGGCTGGCGTCTTTGCAGATCAGCCAGATCTGGCGGTTGCGATTCGAGAGTTGGGTCGAACAGGACGCGGCAACGTCTAGGAACGCCGGTATCAGCATAGGTGTCAGTGGTGACGCCTAGACTGGTGACATCATGAGCGACTATGAACTTTTCTCTCCTGACGGTGCACCGATCGCCTCGTCTAACGCTTTTTCAGCGCAAGACCCATTACTTGATGGGCTCAACCCTGAACAGCGTCGTGCCGTCGAATCGCGCACTGACGCGCTGCTGATTGTCGCGGGCGCTGGCTCCGGAAAGACCCGGGTATTAACGCACCGGATTGCTCACTTGATTCGAGAGAAAGAGGCGTGGCCGAGTGAAATACTCGCAATCACCTTTACGAACAAGGCTGCAACCGAAATGCGTGATCGCGTGCAGGAGCTGCTTGGTTCGGCTGCTGAAGGTATGTGGATCAGTACATTCCACTCAGCGTGTGTGCGTATTTTGCGGCGTGAGGCCGAACGTTTCGGCTACGTGGCAGGCTTCACGATCTATGACAGCGCTGACAGCCGTGCCCTGCTTAAGCGCATTATTAAAGGCAATGAGGCTGATACCTACGGGTTTACTCCAGCTAACGCTGGTGCAAAGATTTCACGCTTGAAAAATGAGCTCACTGACGCTGACGCGTATGCGGCGAAAGCGAGCGAGAGTGACCCGCGGGAACGCATTTTTATTGAGATTTTTCGTGCCTATCAGAGTGAGCTCCGTCGTGCACGCGCATTCGATTTTGACGACCTCATTGGCGAGACGGTACACCTGTTCCGCTCCTTCCCTGAAGTAGCGGCTCGCTATCAGAGGCGCTTTCGACACGTGCTTGTTGATGAGTATCAGGATACGAACCACGCACAATACTCGCTCATTCGAGAGCTCACGAAACCGATTCGCGCAGAGCAGGTAGACCGGCTTACGCCACCGGCTCGTGGCCGCGAGCTTGATGCCAATGGTGAGATCACCGGGGCACAACTGACAGTGGTGGGCGATTCTGACCAGTCCATTTATGCGTTCCGTGGCGCTGATATTCGAAATATTGTCGAGTTTGAGCGTGACTTCCCGGGTGCCGAAGTAGTGAAACTCGAACAAAACTATCGTTCAACTCAGACCATTTTGAGCGCTGCGAACGCGGTCATTTCGGGAAACTTCGATCGTCAAGAGAAAAACCTGTGGACAGACCAGGGGCAGGGCAACCAAATCGTTGGTTTCACCGGGTATTCGCAGCATGATGAGGCCCGATTCGTTGCCGACGAGATCGAAACCATGCATCGTGATGGTCTCGCGTATAGCGATATTGCGGTGTTCTATCGCACGAACGCGCAAACCCGTGCATTAGAAGAACTGTTGATGCGAGGCGCTATCCCGTATCGGGTGCTCGGCGGCACGAAATTTTATGAGCGAGCCGAGATTAAGGACGCGGTCGCGTATCTCACTTCGCTCGCAAACCCGTATGACCCGATCTCATGGTCACGCTTACTCGGCGCACCCAAGAGAGGGATTGGACCGATGGCTGAGGCACAGTTAGCGAACTTTGCTGAAGCGCACGAGATCTCGTTTATTGAAGCCATGACTCGAGCTGAAGAGCTCTCATTTGGGCCAAAAGTTCGCAGCACAATTCTGTCATTGGGACAATTCTTGCAGCGCACCGCAGATGCTGCGGCCGGGGGCGGCCAAGAACGGCCCGAGCGTAAACCTGCGCCGGTCGCGGACATTCTTCGCGCAGTTCTTGAAGAGACCGGTTTTCTTGAGTCGCTGCGCGCTAAGCGCGACCCGCAGGACGAAGCTCGTGCCGAAAACCTTGAAGAGTTCGTCTCGGTTGCGAAAGAATTCGATGTGCAGCACCCGGATGCAGGGTTAATCGAGTTTCTCACTGAAGTGAGCCTGGTAGCCGCAGTTGATGAACTCGACGATGAGAGCGGAACGGTGTCGCTTATGACGTTGCACACCGCCAAGGGACTTGAATTCCCCGTGGTCTTCTTAACTGGCGTGGAAGAGGGGCTCTTGCCTCACCAAATGTCGCTCGACGAAGCCGGCGGAATCTCTGAAGAGCGCCGTCTGATGTATGTCGGCATTACCCGTGCGCGTAAGCAGCTTTACCTGTCACTGGCGAGCACACGATCGCAATACGGAGATATATCAGCGGCGCTACCGTCTCGATTCCTGCAAGAAATCCCGTCTGAACTGATCGACTGGAGACAGTCGCCAGGAGAAGTGACGAGCTTTGGCGGCACACAGTCACGTGCGCTGAATTCCAGCCGTGGTGGCGGCTTCTCTTCACGTTCGCGCGGTGGTTCGAGTGTGAGTTTTGCTGAGAATTCACGGCCCGATCATGGCCGTGGCGGTGAAGCCATGAAAAGCGCACTCGATCAGTGGCGAGAACGCAAAGCAAAAGCGAAGGCGGCTCTCGAGTCGGGTGAAGGATTTCCGAACACGATCGTTGGCAGCGTGCAAGATAACGGTGACCTGGAACTCGAACCCGGCGACCGCCTCCGTCACGAACAGTACGGCGACGGTACGGTCGATCGAGTCACGGGCGCAGGCACGAAACGGGTCGCGCACGTGACCTTTGACGGCGGTCGTGAGCGGAAACTGCTCATCAAGCTTGCACCGATCACAAAACTCGAGCAGTAACATCTGGGACCGCATAGCCGGCGCATACGAGTGAATTCAGCTGAAATACAACGGACTACGATGGTAAGCTAGCTTTCGTGCGTCCATTTATCAGTGGACGTTGGAATAGGTCACCGGCGCCCCAACCAGGCGCCGAAAACTCTGATTGGATGAGCGTGGATCTTTACGAGTACCAGGCACGAGATTTGTTCGAGAAATACGAGGTGCCGGTGCTCGCCGGTATCGTCGCCGACACACCTGAAGAGGTGAAAGCGGCCGCTGAGAAACTTGGCGGAGTCGTTGTAGTGAAAGCTCAGGTCAAAACCGGTGGGCGCGGCAAAGCTGGCGGCGTGAAAGTTGCCAAGAACCCCGAAGAAGCATTCGAAGCGGCACAGTCGATTCTTGGACTCGACATCAAGGGGCACGTAGTTGAGCGCGTAATGGTTGCGGCCGGAGCAAATATTGAGCAGGAATTCTACTTCTCGGTGCTGCTCGACCGCGCAAACCGTTCACTTCTGTCGCTGTGCAGTGTCGAAGGTGGCATGGAGATCGAACAGCTTGCAGTCGAGAAACCAGAAGCCCTCGCTCGTGTAGCAATCGATCCACTCACTGGAATCGATGCGTCAAAAGCTGAGGAAATCGCGCGGAAAGCAAAGTTCCCAGAAGAGCTCATTGCAAAAGTAGTTCCCGTATTCCAGAAACTCTACGAGGTGTACACGTCAGAGGACACCACCCTTGTTGAAGTGAACCCGCTCGTACTCACCGCCGAAGGCGATGTCATTGCGCTCGACGGTAAAGTCTCACTTGATGAGAACGCCGAGTTCCGTCACCCGGAGCACGCGGAACTTGCTGACAAGTCCGCCGAGGACCCACTGGAAGCTAAGGCTAAAGCGCAGGACCTTAACTACGTGAAGCTCGACGGTGAAGTAGGCGTGATCGGAAACGGCGCGGGCCTCGTCATGTCAACGCTCGACGTAGTGGCATACGCAGGAGAAAAGCACGGCGGTGTCAAGCCCGCCAACTTCCTCGACATTGGTGGCGGAGCTTCGGCGGATGTCATGGCTGCTGGGCTCGATGTCATCTTGGGCGACGAACAGGTGAAGAGCGTATTTGTGAACGTATTCGGTGGCATCACCGCATGTGACGCAGTTGCTAACGGTATTGTCGGTGCGCTCGAGAAACTTGGTGGCGCTGCAAACAAGCCCCTCGTGGTTCGTCTCGACGGTAACAACGTCGAAGAAGGCCGCGCGATTTTGGAGCAGGCCGCTCACCCGCTGGTCACTCTGATGCCGACGATGGATGACGGCGCCGACAAGGCAGCCCAGCTCGCTAACGAGCGCTAATCCCACCCAGATTTCTATCGCTCAAGGAGCACATAAAAAATGTCAATCTTCCTGAATAAGGACTCAAAGATCATCGTCCAGGGCATCACCGGCGGTGAAGGAACCAAACACACCGCTCGTATGCTCGCCGCAGGCAGCAATATTGTTGGCGGAGTGAACGCACGCAAAGCCGGCACCACGGTTGAACACGTTGATGCAAACGGCAACAAACTTGAACTGCCCGTGTTTGGCACCGTTGAAGAAGCCATCCGTGAAACCGGGGCTGACGTGTCAGTAGCCTTCGTGCCACCTGCGTTCACCAAGAATGCTGCGGTTGAAGCAATCGACGCAGAAATTGGTCTGCTCGTGATCATCACCGAGGGTGTTCCCGTCAAGGACAGCGCTGAGCTGTGGGCGCACGCGAAAGCGACCGGTAACAAGACCCGCATTATTGGTCCGAACTGCCCGGGCATCATCACACCTGAAGAGTCCCTGGCTGGTATCACCCCCGCTAACATCACAGGCAAGGGCCCGATCGGTCTCGTATCGAAGTCAGGAACCCTGACCTACCAGATGATGTACGAACTGCGCGAAGTTGGAATCTCAACCGCTATCGGTATTGGCGGCGACCCTATCATCGGCACGACTCACATTGACGCACTCGAAGCGTTTGAAAATGACCCCGAGACTCAAGCAATTGTGATGATCGGTGAAATCGGCGGCGACGCAGAAGAGCGCGCAGCCGAGTACATTAAGGCGAACGTTACCAAGCCAGTTGTTGGATACGTTGCCGGATTCACCGCACCTGAGGGAAAGACCATGGGTCACGCCGGTGCGATCGTCTCAGGCTCAGCTGGCACTGCGCAGGCGAAGAAAGAAGCGCTCGAAGCAGCTGGAGTGAAGGTTGGTAAGACCCCAACTGAGACTGCTAACTTGATGAAAGAAATCATCAAGGGTCTCTAACCTCATACACTGCTCGAAACTGAGGGTGGATCACTTCCATAACGGTAATGATCCACCCTCATTTTTTGTCAGTATTGCTGCTAAAGTTCTGGTGTGCGCACGCGTGGAACATCCATTGAGACGCGGTGATAATACGCAAACCTACCGACGTCCGCATGCACGACTTTCACCGGGGTGCGGAAGACTTGCGACAGTACGTCGTCAGTAATGAGCTCATCAGGGTGGGCGGCATGGGTTACCATCCCCGCGTCCATCGCCACAATAAAGTCGGCATACGACGCTGCGAAATTAATGTCATGTAAGACGATGACGATCGTTCGACCAAGTTCGTGACACGCACGCTGGAGCATTTGCATCATCTGCACCGAATGCTGCGCATCAAGGTTATTGAGTGGTTCGTCAAGCAGCATATATGGGGTGTCTTGGGCAAGTACCATCGCCACGTAGGCACGCTGCCGTTGCCCGCCTGAGAGCTCATCGAGAAAACGCTGCTCGAGGTCATTGAGGCCGAGAAAGTCGATCGCGCTTGAAATAGCTTCTTCATCTTCGCCAGTGAGGCGACCGCCGCTATACGGATATCTTCCGAACCCGACGAGCTGGCGAACAGTAAGTCGCGTCACGAAATGATTTTCTTGACGCAAGACCGACACGAGTTTGGCAACCTGTTTTGATGGTGCGTTCTGTACATCAACTTCGTCTATATGGACTGTGCCGGAGTCAGCTTTTGTGAGCCTGCCCATCATGGTGAGCAGTGTTGATTTGCCGGCGCCATTCGGGCCGACGAGAGCTGTGATGCCACCCGGGGGAAGTTCAAGATCAATCGGTCCGACTTGAACTTCGTTCGAGTAGCGTTTTGTGAGCTCAGAAATTCGGATCACAACCGGCCCTTTCGTAACACGACAAACAAGAAGAAGAGGCCACCCACGAGTTCCACAATAACGGTGACAGCACCGCCAGCGTAAAAAACGTGTCGCAGCACAAAATACGCGGCTAATAACACCACGTACCCGATCAGCCATGCGACCGGGAAGATGAGCCGATGATCATAGGTGTCGGTGAGCGTGTAGGCAATTGTGGCGATCAGAAAACCGAGGAAGGTCATCGGGCCCACGAGCGATGTTGTCATTGCCATCAGCACAGAAATTAGTGTGAGGCTTACGATGAGTAGACGCCGGTGGTTTAGCCCGAGATTGGTTGCCACATCGGAACCCAGGGCGAGCACGTTGAGTCTGCCGCTGAGTAAATAAATGAGCACCCCAGCAACGGCGCAGATCGGAAGGACTGCAGGTAAGAGAGCAGTATCGGCGTTGGACATGTTGCCAAATAGTCGGGCGGTGAGCACGTCAAACTCGTTGGGATCCAGCAGCCGTTGCATAAACGTCGACACTGAGGCCATACCGCCGCCAAGAATAATGCCGACCAGGAGCATGACGTGAATGTTGCCGAAGCGACCATTGAGCAGCCATGAATACAACAGGACCGCAAAAATGACCATCACACCGGTTTGTAGAAAGAATCCGCCGAACCCGTCGAGCCCTTGCAAATGAGCAGCGCTGAAAAAGAACACTGTTGCGGTCTGAATTAACACGTACAGCGATTCAAAACCCATGATTGACGGGGTAATGATGCGGTTGTTGGTGACCGTGTGAAACGCCACCGTTGCGAACGACTGGCAGAACGTCACCACTGCGACAACCACAATTGTGGACACTCTCATGTTACTGATCCGCCACCACTTTTCGCTCAGCACTGGATGGCGGTTGTCGTATCCGAGTAACGCGAACGTGGTGCAGATGGCGAGAACCACGAGTATTCCAACAATGACCAAATACTTTCTACGGTGACGTCTGTCGACAAACGGTCCCGCAGACCGTTCTGCCCGTTCTGCGGAGCCCAAGACCCGTGAGTCGAGCGCCGGGTTGAGTGAAATTTTAGACACGGCGGCGGCTCCATAAAATGAGAGCAATAAATATTGCTGCGCCGATGAAACCGAGCACAAGAGAAACAGGGATCTCAAACGGCATACGTACTACCCGCCCGACTATGTCGCAGATTGTCACGATCCAGATTCCGCCCAGGCAGACCCACGGTAGGTTGCTGCGCAGGTTATCCCCGCGCAGCATAGACACGAGGTTTGGGACGATAAGTCCGAGGAACGGAAGCGCTCCTACTATGACCGTAACCACACCGGTTGCGACTGCCACCATGGTGATCCCGAGAAGTAACACCAGGCGGTAATTAAGACCAACATTCTTTGCAATGTCTTCGCCTAAACCTGCCACGGTGAAGCGGTCTGCAGTAAAGAAAATGGCAGCTAGTACGCCTAAGACAATGTACAAGAGTTCGTAACGACCCTCTACGACACTGCCGAAGTTGCCCGCAAACCACTGACCGATTTCTTGCAGGAGATTAAATTGGAGGGCGAGGAACGTCGAGAACGCACTGACGACCGCGCCAAGCATAATACCGACGATCGGTACGATCAATGACGACCGTAGTGTGACGCGTTGAAGAAACGCGAAAAAGATGAGGGTTCCGGCGAACGCAAAAATCACTGCGGTGAGCATTTTCGCGACGAGGCCTGAGCCCGGAAAAAGAATCATCGCAGCTAGAAGGCCGAGGCCTGCCCACTCGGTGGTCCCCGTGGTGGTTGGTTCAACGAAACGGTTCTGCGTCAGCAGCTGCATGATGAGTCCGCACATTGCCATGCTCGCACCAGAGAGAATGAGCGAGACTGTTCGTGGAATGCGGGTGATGAAGAGCCATTCAACGCCTTCTCCACGCAGTTCCGCTACGCCTATGATGATCGAAAGATAGATCAAGCCGCAGGTTCCGGCAAGGGCGATGCCGAGCCAAAATGCTGATCGGAGCTTGTGGCGACGCAGAACTTGGGCTCGCTCAGCGCTTTGTGGTGATGCCGTAATGGTCATAGAAATTTCTTGTGAGAATGATTTTGGTGCACCGCTCGCGCGCTTGGAAATGAGTCGCGCGAGCGGTGCACCACAGGTTGAACGCTGGCTACGCTGCGTTCTTAAATGTTTCAGTCATATCTTCTAATACTTCGGTGTACTGCAATATATCTTCACGCAGGTAGTAGGAAGCGGGGAGATAGATGATGTGACCCGACTCTTTGACTGCAGTGACATCTTGCAAGGCGGGAGATTCAGTGATCAACTCCTTGGCAGACTTGTCCTCTCCGTCTTCGCTGGATACTGCTGCAGCCCGGTCAAGAACGAGCAAGAAGTCTGGGTTTGACTGTGCCATTGCTTCGATGGAGATATCGTCACCTTGGTGGTTTGTCGAACCATCTGATTCGAGAGCAGGGGTGAGATCAAGCAGAGAGAAGTAGTCGCCGGCGCCGCGTCCTTCAACCGGCGCAGAGTAGTTCAGGTCTTTGCCTGCAGCGACGATTCCTAACACTGTTGAATCCGGATCGTAAGCGTCTTGAGCGTCTGCAATCGCGTTATCGAAATTATCGACAAGTTCTTGAGCTTCGTCTTGCTTGTTGAAGATCTCACCGAGGAGCTGCGTCGATTTGGTGAGATGTTCGTAGGTGTCGGCTTTCTCATCTTCCCCGATGTTTTCATCGAGAGAGACGAAAGCCGCGTCCGGTGCTGCCTTTTTAATGTCTTCGCCGTGATCGCCAAAACGGTAGCCATTGATAATGACATCTGGGTCAGCGTTTACGACCTCGTCGAGGTTAGGTTCATGATGGTTGCCGAGATTCGTGATGCTGGAGTCTTCGGTCCATGACAGATTGTCATCCATCAAATCGACGGGAGCGGCTACTGGGGTGACGCCCCATGCTTCGAGTGTGTGGAACGCACGGTTGTCGGTGACCATGACGCGGTCTGCGCTTTCGATAGTGACTTCTTCACCTGACATGTCGGTCACGGTGATGGGAAATTCGGCGCTTGCTGTGCCCCCACTGTTCGAGGATTCTTCGCCAGTGCCGGTGCCCGATGAGCAGCCGGTCAAAACGAGGGCGGCTGATGCCGTGAGCGCGGCGACGCTGAGGCTGAATCGCTTCAGATTTTTCTTCACTAGTGTCTCCTAGATGGTTGCGTTGTTAGGCAGCCGGGGCCACTCGTTCGCGGGCTGAACAAGCTGGGCTCTCCTCAAAATCTTTATTCATGAGATAGAACTTAGCGTACCCTAACCAGGGTCAAGGCTAGTAGGTAACATCTGATGAATCAACTCGAAAGTTTGAGATCAGTGATTACTGAGATCTTTCACACAATTCAGTCCCTCACGTGATCCAAAAATTTGGGGCGGACCAACACCGCTCACGGTGTGATCCGCCCCAAACTTAGGCGCTTCCGAACCTAGAAGGAGTCAACGATCTCATTAAGACGAGCTGACGGACGCATAACGTTCGTCGTGACTTCCTGGTTCACACGGTAGTATCCGCCGAGTTCGACCGAGCTGCCCTGAACCGCGATAAGTTCACGCTCAATCTCGTCACTTTCTGCAGCAAACTTTTCAGCAATTGGTGCAAACTGTGCCCGCAGCTGTTCGTTGTCGCTTTGTTTGGCAAGTGCTTCCGCCCAGTATCGAGCCAACCAGAAGTGACTCCCACGGTTATCACGTTCGCCAGCCTTACGTGACGGAGACTTATTCTCGTTCAAGAACTCTGCGGTGGCCTGCTCGAGCGTCGTTGCGAGCACGCCGGCCGCTTCGTTGCCGTCACGCTGCACCTGTTTGAACGATTCAGCAAGGGCCATAAACTCGCCGAGCGAATCCCACCGCAAGTGATTCTCTTCAACCAATTGCTGCACATGCTTGGGTGCTGATCCACCCGCGCCTGTCTCGAACAGTCCACCACCGGCAAGAAGAGGAACCACCGACAGCATTTTTGCCGAGGTGCCGAGTTCAAGAATGGGGAACAAATCAGTGTTGTAGTCACGAAGCACATTGCCTGTGACTGAAATTGTGTCTTCACCACGCCGAATGCGTTCAACTGAGACAGCTGTTGCTTCAACGGGGGAGAGCACTTGAATATCGAGGCCCTCCGTGTTCAGTGTCGGCAGAACAGCCTCGACTTTTTTGATCAATTCCGCGTCATGTGCACGGTTCTTGTCGAGCCAGAAGATCGCAGGTGTATCTGAAATGCGTGCACGGTCGACCGCAAGTTCGATCCAGTTGCGCACCGCGTCGTCTTTGGCCTGACATGCGCGCCAGATATCGCCCGCCTGCACTTCGTGGCTCAGCAGCACGTCCCCGGCTGCGTTGACAACGTCGACGCGCCCGTCGGCTGCGATCTTAAACGTTTTATCGTGTGAACCGTACTCTTCAGCCTTTTTCGCCATCAGGCCAACATTTGGAACCGAACCCATCGTGGTGGGATCGTAGGCACCGTGCTTCTTACAGTCATCAATCACGGCCTGATATACACCTGCATAGGACGAATCCGGGATCACTGCGATCGTGTCTTCTTCATCACCGTCCGGTCCCCACATATGTCCAGAGGTACGGATCATTGCCGGCATTGACGCGTCGACGATGACGTCAGAAGGTACATGAAGGTTGGTGATGCCCTTGTCGCTGTTGACCATCGCCAAACGTGGACCCTCAGCAAGATCACGATCGATTGATTCGCGGATCTTAGCGGCAAGCTCTTGGTCTTCGAACTCGTCGAGGCCGGAAAGAATCCACCCCAGGCCATTCTCACCGTTGAGTCCAGCAGCGTTCAGAACATCGCCGTATTCTGCGAACGTGTGAGCGAAATATGCGCGAACAACGTGACCGAAAATGATCGGGTCACTGACTTTCATCATGGTCGCTTTGAGGTGGACCGAGAACAGAACGTTTTCGCTTTTCGCACGCTGAATCTGCGCGGCTAAGAACCGGTCAAGGTCGGCAACCGACATGAAGGTTGCGTCAACGATTTCCCCTTCAAGTACTTTGAGATCCGACTTCAAAACAGTTTCACTGCCGTCGCTCGCCGTGTGACGAATCGTGAGAACGTCATCAGCGGGGATCGTCACAGACTGTTCATTCGAGAAAAAGTCATTGTTGCCCATAGTTGCAACTTCGGACTTCGAATCGCTTGACCATGCACCCATTGAGTGTGGGTGCTGGCGCGCGTACTCTTTCACCGCAAAGGGTGCACGACGGTCCGAGTTCCCCTCACGCAAAACAGGGTTTACCGCCGAGCCTTTCACCGCGTCATACCGGGCACGAATTTCACGATCTTCGTCAGTTTCAAGCTCGTCTGGGTAAGCCGGCAGTTCGAACCCGGCTGCCTGTAATTCAGCAATTGCAGCCTTGAGCTGAGGCACCGATGCCGAAATGTTTGGCAGCTTGATGATGTTCGCTTCACGAGTTTTCGCAAGCGCACCGAGTTCTGCCAGTGCATCGTTCACCTGCTGGTCTGCGGGAAGACGATCGTTGAACGCAGCGAGAATGCGTGCCGCGAGCGAGATGTCGCGAGTTTCAACTGTGATATTCGCAGTTTTTGCGAAAGCATCGACGATTGGAAGAAACGAATGTGTTGCAAGCATTGGCGCTTCGTCGGTGTACGTGTAAACAATCTTTGACACTAAGAGCACTCCTTGGTTTTCAGATTTAGCCAGAATTCGTGCACGGCTCTGGTCTCCGTCTACCAATCTACCGTCAACTGCACGCGTGGGGTCAGGATTCTTGATCAGCGACGGTTAGACTTTCGTCAGCATGAAACCAATTGTGACCTCACTCATCTCAGCCCTGGTTGGCGCAGCCCTTGTCGTCATTGGGGTGTTGATCGTTGCAGTGCCCGCAATTCTGATGTGGATGATTTCGTTTCAGCTTGCAGGCGACCCGTTCACTTTTGCTGGTGGCGTGACCGGGGTATGGCTTCTCGGGCATGGTGTTCCGCTCGAGTTTCACTTCTCTGCCGAGGAAGCGTTGGGCTTTGGCGCGGCGGCAGAAGCGGTGTCTTTGCCGTTGTCACTGCCGCTTCTCGGGCTTACTGTCGTAACTGTGATCGGCGGAGTTCAGGCGGGCTGGCGGGCGATGGCTAACGAACGCTGGTCAATACCAGTCCTGGTAGCGAGCCTCATTGGATTTGGTGTACTGACCACGGTCGCGTTCGGGTTCGCGCAACCTATAGTGAACGCACCGACATGGTACGCAATTGGTCGGCCGGTGCTCATGTACACGCTCGCGCTTGTCGGCGGTGCACTTGCGCGTGGACTTGTGCAATTGAATTTCTGGGCCAGGTTTGTTGATGCGCCGCTTCGGACAGCTGGCAAAGCGAGTGCGAGTGGGTGGATCTCGGCGTCACTGCGATTAGCCGGCGCGGGTATTGCAGCGGTTATCGTGATCGCAAGCCTCGGTGTAGCGGTGTCATTGGCGCTGCACTTCACGCAGATCATTGCGATGAGTCAGAGCCTGCATTTGGACTGGATCGGTGCGTTACTGGTCGCGCTCGTGCAAATCTTATTGCTCCCTGTGGCAATCATCTGGGGCATAGCGTGGTTGAGTGGTGCCGGGTTTGCGATAGGTGCGGGTTCATCGATTGGCCCGTTTGAGCAGCTTGTTGGCCCAGTCCCAGCATTTCCAATGCTGGGAGCATTGCCCGACTCCTGGGGAGGGGGCGGCCTGCTGGCGCCGCTGCTTCTTGTGGTTGTTGTTTTGGTTCTTGCTGCGTGGGTTGGCTCACGCCGACCCTGGAATGAAATGCGCTGGTGGCAGGCTGCTCTTGCCGCGACCTGTGCGGGTGTGGCAGTCGGTGCAGTAATTGAGCTTTGTGTTGGTTTTGCTCGCGGATCGATCGGCCCGGGTCGTTTGATAGTGACCGGGCCAGAACCGTGGACGACCGGCATCCTGATTGCCGCAGAGGTGACGTTTGGGTTCGTCGTTGGTGTGCTCGTGAGACGACTCGACCAGTACTGGGTGAATCCACTGACCGAAGCGGTCAAGTCTAGAAGGTCCCAAGCGCGCACCAGTCGAGAACAGGAATGGGCACAGCTCGGTAAACCCGAAACGTTCACCAAAGACCTCCGCAGACGCTCATCTCGCGAAGAAGAACACGAACTCGTGAGTGAGTTCGACACCATCGAATACCACACCGCAGAATATGACACCGCTGGGTTCGACACTGCGGATGACGGCGCCACTGAAGCCACCACTTCACAGCATGATCGTAGTGAAGATGAACATGACACTGGCGCTGTGATCACTGATGCGTTTGACTTTCAGCGGGAAAAGTTTGAAACCGGTGACGTTCAAACAGCTGTCGATGAACGCGAAGACGCTGAAAATGGCGAGCATCAAGTCGCTGACGAGCTCAGTGATTTCGACACCGATAAATTTGCACGCGAAGATCTCGACCGTACCGGGTGGTTTGAAGACTTCGCAGTTGGCGATGCCCCGTCAGAAGAACTGATCGACGAGTCAGAGATCGAGACTATTGATGAGCGGCCGCGTGACTCCAGTGAACCCGAAGATTTGATGGACCCTGACCCCGATCTGACTGACCCCGACGCGATTGCTCGAGCGTTTGCTTGGGATGCCGGACAATCATCAACTGACCTGCACGTTGGGAAGTCAGAGCAGAGCGAAGCACCCAAACCTAAGCTCTCCCGATGGCTGCGACGCAAAAAGTAACACAGAAGGTTCCGCCAGTCATAACTGTGCTAGCGTTGAGACTGCAATTACACGGGAGTCCACTGAAGGTGGGCTGAGAGGGAACGCAGACGTTCCGACCGTACAACCTGATCTGGATCATGCCAGCGGAGGAAGGGAATTACAGTCGTGCACGCACGCAAATCAACCGCATTCACAGCACCTATTGCCGCGGTCGCGGCACTTGCGCTCATTGGATGCGGTTCAGCATCTGAGACGGATAGCGGAGCATCTGCTTCGGAAACGGTCACTATTGTCACTCACGATAGTTTTCCGAGCGAAGAGTTCGAACAAGCTGCAAGTAAAGCTACCGGCTACAACGTGAAAGCTATTACCGGCGGTGACGGTGGTGAACTCACGAATAAACTCGTACTGTCACAGGGAGCTCCGATCGCGGACGTGTTCTACGGGGTCGACACATTTTTCGCTTCACGAATTGCCAGCGAGGACATTGTCGCGCCATACGAGCCGAAGGAATTACCTGAGTCAGCGCAGGACTATAGCTACGACGGCTCCGGTTTTCTCACGCCAATTGACCAGGGGTCTGTATGTGTAAACATTGACCCGCAGTGGTTCGCAGACAACGGAATCGATGAGCCAACCTCATATGAGGACCTTGCAGACGAAAAGTACACGGGTCTGAGCGTACTGCTCGACCCGAGTTCGTCGTCGACGGGAATGGCGTTCTTTGCCGGTACGATTGCTCACTTTGGTGAAGACGGTTTTGGAGACTACTGGGCTGATCTAGTCGCAAACGATGCTCGTATTGAGAATGGCTGGACCGAGGCCTACAACGGTCAGTTCACTCAGGGTGGCGGCAGTGGCACGTACCCGATTGTGGCGTCATACAACTCATCACCGGCCTGGACCCTCACCGAAGATGGCTCATCTACGACCACCAAAGCACTGCTTGATACGTGCACCACACAAGTGGAGTACGCCGGAATCTTGAACGGCACCGAAAACCTCGAGGGTGCCCAAGCCGTGGTTGACTTCATGGTTTCTCAAGACTTCCAAGACACTATTGCCGGCACCATGTACATGGACCCGGTTGATGAGGACGCAGAAGTCCCCGAAGAGTGGGCAAAATTTGTTGAACAGCCAGCAGAACGTAACGATCTTCCCGCGGACGAGGTCGGGAACAAGCGTGATACATGGCTGAAGGAGTGGACGCAGAAGGTTGGCGACTAGCGTTCAAACGCGCAGGCACCTCTCGATCGCCGCGGAACGAAGACTTACCCGTCTCGGGTGGGTCCTCACCGCGGCGATTCCGCTCGGATTTCTTGCAGTCTTCTTCCTGTGGCCCGTCATCGCACTCATCGGTGCGGGATTCGCAGGGTCTTTTGCGCTTGAAGGCACCGTCAGCGGGACTTCCGCTTTTACGAATGTTCTGAGCGAGCAACGAACATGGAAAGTGATCGGGCAGACCCTCGCTCAAGGGGTGTTTGGCACTCTCATTTCGGTGGTGCTTGGCGTCCCCGTCGCGTATGTGCTGTACCGAATCCGACTTCCAGGCGCGGCATTCTTCCGTGCGCTCATTACAGTGCCGTTTGTGTTGCCCACCGTAGTTGTCGCAGTCGCATTTTCGGCGCTCGTTGGACGCGGGGGTCCGCTCGAATCATTAGGAATCGAAAACAGCCTGATCACGATTGTTGCGGCACTTGCCTTTTTCAACGTCACCCTGGTGGCACGCATGGTGGGTTCAATGTGGGCGCAGCTCGATACGCGGCCGGTTCAGGCCGCAAACATGCTCGGTGCGACACCTGCGCGTGCATTTGTGACGATCACACTTCCTGCGCTGCTCCCAGCAATTGCTTCAGCGGCGGCGCTTGTGTTTCTTTTCTGTTCTACGAGTTTCGGTATTGTCCTCATCTTGGGCGGCAGAAGATATGCAAATCTTGAAACCGAAATCTATACCAACACAGTGCAATACCTGGACCTGGGGACCGCGGCAGTGCTCTCCATATTGCAGGCGGTTCTTGTGCTGGTCGCATTAATCTTCTCGTCACGAACCCGAAAAAAGCGAGATACTGCGGTGGGTATGCAAGTGACGGTGAGCCGAGCGACCGTGCGAGACATCCCCATTATCGTGTTCGCCGCGCTGAGCGTGCTCATCCTGCATGCGCTGCCCATGTGGGCGCTCCTGAAACAGTCGGTAACGAACCAGACCGGCGAATTTACGTTTGCGCATTACCGAGAACTCTTCATCCCGGGAGAGACAACAGATCTTAATGTTTCTCCCGTCGCGGCGGTCGCAACCTCACTGCAAATGGCGCTTATTGCAACCGTTGTCACCATGGTTCTCGCACTCCTATCGGCGCTTGTGGCTGCATTACGCCCACGACGCGTGTGGGGAAAAAGACTCGTAGGGCTCTTTGACGCCGCAATGATGCTGCCGGTAGGAATTTCAGCCGTTACGCTCGGATTCGGGCTTCTCCTCACCATGCACCAGCCATTTGGGATCGGGATAGATTTGCGAACATCTGCGGTGCTCATTCCCATCGCTCAGGCATTAGTCGCGCTTCCTATCGTGCTGCGCACGTTCCTGCCCGTGTTGCGTGGCATTGACCCTCACCTCAAAGATGCGGCGGCCATGCTGGGTGCTTCGCCGTTTCACGTCCTACGCACGATTGATATCCCCATGCTGGGGAAAGCCTCTGGTATTGCGCTCGGTTTCGCATTCGCGACCTCGCTAGGAGAATTTGGTGCCACTTCGTTCCTGGTGCGTCCCGATGTACAGACACTTCCGGTTGTAATCGCGCAACTTGCGACACGCCCTGGGAGCGCAAATTATGGAACAGCGCTCGCCGCGGCAGTGTTACTCGGATTGATTACCGCAGCTGTCATGCTGGTTGCGGAGCGTGCCCGGTCAGACTGGGCAGGAGAATGGTAACTATGAACAAGTCGTTCTTTGATGGCTTACAAGTCGAACAGGTAAGTCAGAGCTTTATTGATGCCCACAAGCAGCGAAGCCCTGTTTTGCAGGGCGTGGATCTCACTGTTGCAACCGGAGAGATTGTGGCGCTTCAGGGGCCTTCTGGGTGCGGCAAGTCAACACTGCTGCGAGTGATTGCTGGTTTGGAACCCGTTGAAGCAGGCACCGTGGTGTGGCGGGGAGTCAACCAAGCCACAGTACCGCCGCATCGACGCAACTTTGGTTTGGTGTTCCAGGACGGGCAACTTTTCGTACACAAAACAGTGAGTGAAAATATTGCCTACGGTTTAAGCATTCAGAAAGTGCCGCGAGCCAAGCGCCAGCACCGTGTCGAGGAGCTGCTCGAGCTCGTTGGGCTCCCGGGCTACGGTGATCGCCCAGTCACGAAACTTTCTGGCGGTGAACGACAGCGTGTTGCGTTGGCACGATCGCTGGCGCCCCACCCGCATCTGTTGCTCCTTGATGAGCCGCTGTCTGCTCTTGATCAGGAACTTCGTGAACGGCTCGCGGTTGACTTGCGTGACATTTTGACAACCACGAAAACCACTGCAATTTTTGTGACCCACGACCGTGGCGAAGCAATCACAGTCGCAGACCGTGTGCTGCGCATGGCAGATGGAAAAGTCCTGAAAGGTAGCCCACAGTGACAGCCACCGCGATGCGTTCGGCCGAACTGATCGAACGTGAGGTAGCACGCACTGACAGCAGTCTGGTGCTCATTGACGGTCGAGCCGGATCGGGTAAAACCACGATCGCAAAACACCTCCGTAATCTGACTGAGTGGCAGCTCGTGGGTCTCGATGAATGCTATCCAGGTTGGGATGGGCTCAGCGAAGGCGCCGATATGATTGCGCGGGAGATACTCACCGAGCACCGGTTTACCACCTTTGATTGGACTGTGATGGAGCCCGGACCGGTGCGCACACTGGACAGAGCGCAAGGACTGATCGTGGAAGGCTGCGGCGCAATCACACCAGAAGCAATCGCTGTTGCCCGCAGGCTTGGTACGAACGTGCGGCGGGTGTGGGTCGAATGCGATGCACCTGAGAGAAAAGCTCGAGCATTCGACCGGGACGGCGATATATTTCGTCCTCACTGGGACGCCTGGGCGCAGCAAGAACTCACACATCTCAACAAGAATGATCCGCTTGCCTATGCGCAGATCGTGATCCACACCTCACAATCGTGAACGCAACCGGCGCGATGTTAGGGTTTTATCGTGCCAAAACTGACCCAGAGCCAACAGCTGGTGTACCGCGTCGCACTCGTCATGGACTATTCACTCGAATATCTCGGCGGGGCCCAAAGCGCATTTCTCGACGAAGCTGAAGCGCTCAGCACTTACGGTCATGACGTTCTCATCGTTGCACCAGGAACAGTCGACTCCCGCTGGACAAAACAGTGGGATCGGCACCTGCTCGCGGTCAAAGCACGCGGCACAATTCCCGTGGTAGACCTGCCGTATATTCCCAACAACGACAAACTGCAGAAAAAACTGCGCGAAATATTTAACCAAGAAATTATCGACATCGTGCACGTGCATTCGGAGTTTGGGCTTGCGCATGCCGCCGCAGCCGCCGCACACGACCTTGAGATTCCCATCGTGTACACGGTCCACACGTTTTTTTGGGAAGCACGACTTCCCAAACTCATCGACCATGCCGCTGCTGCACCGTTGCGACAGGCACTCACCACACTCACCGGCCGCCCACCCAGCAAAGTGCACCTGGCCGAAAAACAGATCGATAGCGTGCTCCGTGGCGCCACGCTCACAATGGCCGAGACAGCTGACGAAGTCATTTCACCTTCGGGCACACAGGCCGAAACTCTACGAGCAGCCGGAATCGACTCAGTGCGTGTAGTGCCCAACAGTGCACAGCACGACGAGCCCGCGGGCGAAGTGCTGACCGAAGTAACGGGCGCCCTGAAACTCATGTGGGTGGGGCGTCTTACACATGAAAAACGCATACTGCAGTTCATCGAAGCCGTAAAAATCGCGGCAGCCGGCACCGACATCGAAGTGACCATCACCGGAACAGGACCCCTCACTCGCGCGGCAAAAAAAGCCGCAAAATCGCTGCCTGTCACATTTACCGGCAGACTTTCTCGGGCGGACGTGCAACGTCACATGCGTGGCAACCACCTCACTGTGCTTACAAGTTACGGTTTCGACAACCAGCCAGTCACAATTGTCGAATCGATCCATGCACGTCGACCCGTGCTGCTGTGTGACCCGAGACTCACTGAAGGATTACACGGATCTGGTCTCTACACCGAAGGCCCAGAACCTGAGCAGATCGCTCAGCTCATTGTCGAACTTGACCAAAACCGTAAACGAGTCATACAAGCATCCCAAGCAACGGTCGAGAATGACCTCGAATTCCAGCCATCCACACATGTTGCCAAACTGCGTCATGTGTACCGCTCAGCCAGCCAACGACAAGAGACCCGGGTAGACTGATACGGTGCTCAACGTCATTGTGCTTATCTCGGGAAGTGGCAGCAACCTTAAAGCTATTCTCGAAGCTTCCCGCGAACCAGAAAATGGCTTTCGTGTCGCTGGAGTAGCGGCAGACGTGAATGCTTCAGGCCTCCGCCATGCCGAATCGTTCGGTGTACCGTACGCAATTATTGATCCTCAGCAGTTTGCCTCACGCGAAGCCTGGGGCGATGCGCTCGGTCAACAGCTTGCAAAATTTGGGGCAACAACGGACGCGCAAGACCCCTGGCTAATTGTGAGTGCTGGGCTCATGCGCATTCTTCCAGCAAACTTTGTTCGACGCTTTAGCCCGCAACTCATCAACACACACCCGGCGCTGCTCCCCAAATATCCAGGTGCTCACGCGGTGCGTGACGCGCTCGCCGATGACGCAACGCAGACCGGTTGCACCGTTCACGTGATTGATGAAGGAGTGGACACGGGGCCAGTGATCCGCCAGTCCGCAATCACTATTGAGCACGGCGAAACAGAACCCGATCTGCACGAGCGGATTAAAGAAATCGAGCGGCCACTGTTGATCCAGGTCATCGAAGACATCGCTCACAAAAAGATTGACCTTGCTGAAGTAGCGGGCACACACCATTTCTGAACTTATATTGACCATTTTACGACCCTTGAGGAGCCACGTTGTCAGTAGCCGCACATGATCCAGCAGAATATGAAGAACGAGACCAGATTCCCGTCCGTCGCGCACTGATTTCAGTCAGCGATAAGACAGGGCTCGTTGAATTTGCGACGACGCTGGCACAGGCCGGGGTCGAAATTGTCTCGACCGGGTCAACCGCGCAAACTATTCGTGACGCAGGAATTGCCGTCACCGACGTTGCTGAGGTGACAGGGTTCCAGGAAGCTCTCGACGGTCGCGTCAAAACCCTGCACCCCGCAGTGCACTCGGGTCTCCTTGCAGATTTTCGTCTCGCAGACCACCGGCAGCAGATGGAAAAGCTCGGGTTCCTGGGCTTCGAACTCGTGGCCGTGAACCTATACCCCTTCGAAGAGACTGTAGCTGCAGGTAAACCAGCAGCAGACGTTATCGAAAATGTGGACATTGGCGGCCCCGCAATGGTCCGTGCGAGTGCTAAGAACCACGCGAATGTCGCGACTGTCGTATCACCGGAACGATATGACGTGATTGTGGACGCCATCACCAGCGGAGGCACTACATTAGCATTACGGCGTGCGCTCGCCACTGAGGCATTCGTCCACACCGCGAACTATGACATGACGGTCGCCAACTGGTTCATCGAACAGGAAGAAACCAATTGGGCGGCAGCTGACCCCAGTCTCGAAGTCGAAGAATACGACACTGACGATAATTCAGACATGATCTTCGCTGACGTCGACAGTTCAGTAGTCACTTACACAGTGTCTGGCGTGCGTGAAAATGTGCTGCGCTACGGTGAAAACAGCCACCAGCGTGCCGCAATTTTTGCGGAATCGGACGGACGTGGAATTGCGCAGGCACACCAGTTGCACGGCAAAGAAATGTCGTACAACAACTATGTAGATGCTGACGCAGCGGTTCGCGCCGCATTCGACCACGACGAGCCCGCGGTTGCGATCATTAAACACGCTAACCCGTGCGGTATTGCGATCGCTCCAGCCGGCGTTGACGACCCTGTTCGTGAAGCACACAAGCTGGCGCATGCGTGCGACCCACTTTCGGCATTCGGCGGCGTAATCGCCGCGAACCGCACGGTCACGCTCGGAATGGCAGAAACGGTTGCTGAAATTTTCACCGAAGTCATTGTCGCTCCTGACTTTGACGCAGACGCAGTTGCTCTTCTCACAAAGAAGAAAAATATACGTCTGCTTGTTCTGCCTGCAGATTTTGCACGGCCCAGCACCGAACTGAAACAGGTGTCTGGTGGGTTCCTGGTGCAAGACGTAGACCAAGCATTTGCCGCTGCAGCTGAATGGGAGTTGGCTGCAGGTGAGATGGTCGACTCTGACACACTGCGTGATCTTGAGTTCGCGTGGCGTGCATGCCGTGCCGTGAAATCGAATGCGATTCTTTTGGCAAAGAACGGTGCCTCAGTTGGTGTAGGTATGGGCCAAGTGAACCGTGTGGATTCGTCGAAACTTGCCGTCGAGCGAGCCGGAGACCGCGCACAGGGCGCTGTTGCCGCATCAGACGCGTTCTTCCCGTTTGCTGACGGACTCGAAGTTCTTCTGAATGGTGGCGTAAAAGCCGTGGTTCAGCCTGGTGGATCAGTACGCGACGATGAGGTCATTGAAGCCGCGCGCGCAGCTGGAATCAGCATGTATTTTGCAGGAGAGCGTCACTTCTTCCACTAGAAGCTTGACCAGAGTCTTGTGACTTCCGGAGTCGTGATTCGTTGGTGAATACCACCGACAGGCGCATCCTGGAGCTCACCTGGCAGAAACGCTTCAGGAACATTCTGGTACGTCACCGGTCGTTGCCATCGGCTCAGCGCAGCCATGCCGACTGACGTGCTGGAATCGTTTGTTGTTGCCGGCCACGGTCCGCCGTGTGTCATTGCGGGCGTGACAGCGACCCCGGTTGGCCAACCGTTAAACAGGACTCGACCGGCGTGTTGCGCTAATGCGTTGACGAGTGGGAAGAGCTGCTGCGCGTTCTCGCCGGACTCCTCTGACTGTGCAAGATGCAAGCCACCTGCTAGGTTTCCATCGAAAAGTTCATCAACCGCAGCAGCCAGGTTGGTGCCAGCCTGGTAGGTGACCATTACCGAAAACGGTCCGAACACTTCCTCAATGATGGTGTCTCGGGACGCGCACAAGTCATCGAGTGAAACCTGAACGATCGTAGGGGTTGCCCATGCGTTTCCATCGTCTGTAAACCGCACACTGCCCGCAGCGACAGGTGTGACTCCTGGGGCATCAAGCACTTCCTGACGTCGCTTCGTGAACTGTTCACCGATTCTGGGCGCCAAAAGTCGATGCTCAGGAACCTGTGACGCGGCCAACGCTACTGTTTCACCGAGGCCGTGATCTTCAGGTATAAACAGAAATCCTGGTTTAGTGCACAGTTGTCCAGCAGATCCACTCACGCTCGCCACGTAACCTTCAGCAATTTCCGAACCGCGTTCTGCAATTGCAAGGGGCGTCACGAACACAGGATTCACGCTTCCAAGCTCACCAAAGAACGGAATCGGGTCGGGTCGAGCACCGGCGATATCGGCGAGGGCACGACCACCAGCAATCGAACCGGTAAAGGCACCGGCTTTCACACGTGAGTCCCGAAGCGCACCAACCCCGGCCTCTCGACCACGAATGAGCTGGAAGACCCCTTCGGGTAGTCCAACTGATGCAACTGCATCACTAACAATACGGGCGGTCGCGATGCTGAGCTGCGGATGTGCTTCGTGTCCTTTAAGAATGACGGGGCAACCTGCAGCAAGAATTGAAGCCGTATCACCTCCCGCGACTGAAAACGCGAATGGGAAGTTCGATGCGGCAAAGTTCACGACGGGACCGAGGGGGAGATGGGTGCGACGAATGTCAGGTTTCGCGCCCAAAATAAAGTTGGGATCCGCGTGGTCGACGCGAGCATCGAAATAGTCACCTCGGGTGACTTCCGCGCCGAAAGCGCGAAGCTGCACCGCGGTGCGAGTGAGCTCACCGGTTAAGCGAGCAGTGCTCAACCCGGTTTCCTCCTCAGCAAGAGGCAGGAGCAGATCTCGGTTCGACTCGAGACCAGTCGCGATAGCGCCCAGCAGTGTAGCGCGCTCATCTGCGCTTGTGGTCGCAAAAATTGGTGCGGCGTCGGCCGCGAGCGTCAAAACCTCGTCGATTTCTGGAGCAAGTTCCGCTGACATTAGAGGGCCTCCTCGTTCTGCAGCCTCGTCGCTGCGTGGGTACTGAATACAGGTCTTACGATACCTTCGGTTGCTGCTGGGTGATGCAGTGGATACCTCCGCCGCGTGCAAACAATGGCCGCGCGTCGATACCGATTACTTCGCGACCAGGGTACAGGTCCCGAAGGATGCCGAGCGCGATATCGTCAGCTGGGTCTGCAAAACTGCACGCGAGGACAGCATTGTTGATGACCACATGGTTGATATAGCTGTAGTCAACCCAACCTTGTGCATCTTTGAGAACGGTAGGCGCAGGCAGATCCACTAATTCAACGCTGCTGCCCTGCTGATCGAAAAAGTCTTTTGCGACCTGGCGATTGTGCACAGCGATGTGATGATCCGGGTGTGTGTGATCGCGTTGTTCATGCATCACCAACACATCAGGTGAGGTGAATGCGGCAAGAATGTCGGAATGTCCACGGGTGCCGAATGTTTCGTGATCACGCGTGAGCCCTCGAGGAAGCCACAGAAACTCTTCAGCTCCAATGAGCCGTGTCAGCTCTTGTTCGACCTGCCCCCTTGACCAGTGAGGATTGCGACCGGGATCAAGCTGCACTGTTTCTGTGACGACGACACGGCCGGTGCCATCCACTTGAATGCCACCGCCTTCGCCGACCAATTCAGAGTCGATACGAATAGCCCCAGCAGCTTCAGCGATGAGTTGACCGATGTGCTGGTCTTTATCCCACTGCGCCCAGTGCTGCGCACCCCAGCCATTGAACACAAAATTCACGGCACCCAGAACACCGTCATCATCGAGCACAAAGCTGGGTCCTATGTCACGCATCCAGGCATCATTGAGCGGAGCTTCAAGCACGTCAATACTGCCCGAAAGATATTTGCGGGCAATATCTTCGTCGCCGGGATTAATGACGACCGTGACTGGTTGAAACTCGCTTGCGGTATTAGCAACCGCAGACCACGTGGCACGAGCTTCATCAATTTCTGTTTCAGTATCGCCGAGAGTGTAGCCCGTGGTTGGCCAGGCTACCCAGAGTCGTTCTTGTTTATAACCTTCAATTGGCATCTTCCAGTTAGTGCGTGCCATTGGTGCTCCCTGTGAATGAAAAAATTACGCTGGCGGCGTTCGACCCGGGCAAACGACTCACTCTCAGCTTAGAGTAGTGAGTAAGAACGTCAGGAGCAGGTGTCCTATGGAATTTGGCGTATTCTCGATCGGAGATTTAACCGTCGACCCTGTCGCCGGGGTGCGCCCGAGCGAGCAAGAACGCCTCCTGGCGTTAACCGAGATCGCAAAAAAAGTTGAAGACATCGGGATGGATGTTTTTGCCACGGGGGAGCACCACACTCAGGGGTACGTGAACAGTTCCCCGGTCGCGCTGCTGGGCGCAATCGCTGCGCAAACAGAACGCATTACATTGTCTACTGCGGTCACACTCATCACGACAAATGACCCGGTTAAAGTTGCCGAGGACTTTGCCACGCTGCAACATCTGGCGAATGGACGCATCGATTTGGTTCTCGGGCGAGGTAACACCGGTTCAGTGTTTCCGGCGTTCGGTCAAGATATTCGTCACGCGATTCCAGTCGCGTTCGAAAACTATGCCCTGCTGCGCAAACTGTGGCGTGAAGAAAATATTGAATGGGACGGCGAATTTCGTACCTCTCTGCGTGGATTCACATCGGTGCCACGACCGCTCGATGATGTCCCACCATTCGTGTGGCACGGCTCTGTTCGAAGCCCCGAAATTGCGCACTTGGCGGCATATTATGGTGATGGGTTTTTCGCGAATAACATTTTCTGGCCGAGTGACCATTTTCAACGTCTGATTGCGATTTACCGTGACAGATACGAACACTATGGGCATGGGGCCGCCCAAGACGCCATCGTGGGATTAGGCGGACAATTCTATGTTGGGAAAAACTCACAGGATGCCATCCGTGAGTTTCGCCCTTACTTTGATAATGCACCAATCTATGGACACGGCGCTTCATTGGAAGATTTTATGTCTCGTACACCGCTGACGGTGGGGAGCCCACAGCAAATCATTGATCGTATCCTGTCGTTCCGTGAATGGGCGGGAGACTATCAACGGCAGCTTTTCCTAATTGATCATGCTGGCCTCCCGCTTCGAACAGTGCTGAACCAGCTGGACCTGTTCGGCGAATATGTGTTGCCGGTTCTGCGTACCGAGCTTGCAGCCAGACGGGAAGTTCAGGCTCCCGAAACGCCGAAGCATCCGCGGACGGTGGTGACGAAGTGACTGGTAAATCACAACAGGCGGTGAGGGCCTGGGAGGCTCTTATGCACGCCCAGCGCACGCTTATGCACGACTTTTCACGAAGTGATGTGTGGCAGGGCATCCCCGTTCGCGACTATGACGTGCTACTGAATCTGAGCCGGAATGGCGGTAAAGAACTGCGCCAGTCTGACTTGCTGTCACAGTGGATGATTCCGCAGCCTTCGATGAGTCGCATGATCGACCGTCTCGTTCAGAAAGGATATGTGAGTCGTCGTAAAGATCCTCGAGACGGGCGGAGCACACTGCTCAAACTCACCGATGAAGGCAAAGCTATACAGCGTAAGATTGCCAACGGTCACGTGCAGGATGTGAGCGAACGGCTCCTAAATGCGCTCACACTTGACGAGATACAGCAGCTCGAGGCGTTGACTACGAAACTTGTGACACCGGTTGAAGGAGGTTCAGTATGACCGGCCCAAAGAAATTGAGCCTGGTGGTAATCTCCGGCGGACTCGGGAGCCCCTCGAGCTCACAGCGGCTCGCTGATCTTATTGCGAGGCATGCGGCAGAAGGCCTCGAATCTTACGGTGTTCACGCCGACGTGAGCGCAATTGAAGTACGTGAACTGATGATTGGTGTCGCGCACAAACTGGGGACAGGTGTGACCGAACCAGATTTAGCGTTTGCGCTCGACGCGTTGCGACACAGTGACGGTGTGATTGCAGTAACACCGGTCTTTAATGGCCAGATGGCTGGCCATTTTAAATCATTTTTTGACATGGTAGATCCTGGCTCGTTACGTGGTATCCCTGTTGCTCTTGGAGCCACCGGCGGTTCACCACGACATTCACTCGTGATTGAAATGAATCTGCGGCCGCTTTTTGCATACCTGCGAGCGTTCCCCTTGCCCACTGGAGCATTTGCGACCAGTGCGGACTTTATAGATGATGCGGAACGCCTGGAGGAACGCGCGGCAACGCTTGGCCGGGAACTTGCGGAATCGATGATGCTGTTGCGCACCCCGACTCAAACTGCAGTGACACATGCGTCCCCAGAGGCGCGGTCACTATTGGCGACCGATTACGACTACAGCGAGCAGGGGCTACGCGAACGTGAGATTCGTGAACAGCATGAAAACTTTGCCAACCTGCTTGAACGATACGCACACGCAAACCCAGACGATGAATAAATAGTTGAGGCTCCGAACAGAATGAATCTGCCGGAGCCTCGACTATATTAAACGGATGCTAGCTTTCTGCTGACTCGGAGTCGTCAAAGTGCAGCGCTTCGCCGATGAGGGCTTCTTGCTCAACGGCGTGCACCTTCGCTGAACCGGTCGACGGTGCTGCCGAACTCGGACGGGACACGACCCGAGTGTGCTTGAGCTCATCAATGTGACGGAACTCATCCGCCAGGAATGGCCAGGCACCCTGATTCTCTGGTTCGTCCTGCACCCATACGAGGTCGTTTCCGTTCCCGTACCGTGCGACCGCAGCAAGGAGTTCCTCGCGAGCGAATGGGTAGTACTGTTCGAGACGGATGAGCGCAATTCTGTGCTCGTCGCGTTTGTCGATCTGTGCTCGCAGGTCATAGTAGGTTTTACCGGAGACCATAATGACGCGCTCAACCGCTGACGGGTCCGGAACCTTCGGGTCATCAATCACCGGTTCGAAGCTGCCGCTTGTGAACTCTTCCACACTCGAAGAAGCGCCACGAAGTCGCAGCATTGCCTTCGGTGTGAACACGATAAGTGGTCGGCGTGGACGAGCGTACGCCTGCCGACGCAGCAAGTGGAAGTAGCTCGCGGGCGTTGAAGGACGAGCAACCGTCATATTGTTCTGAGCACACAGCTGCAAATAACGCTCTATGCGTGCAGATGAGTGGTCCGGTCCTTGACCTTCGTAACCATGGGGGAGGAGCATGACAACGCCGGACTGCTGTCCCCACTTCTGCTCGGCAGACGAAATAAACTCGTCGATGACGATTTGTGCTCCGTCGGCAAAGTCACCGAACTGAGCTTCCCACAGCACGAGTGCGTCTTCACGCTGCTGCGAATAGCCATATTCGTACGCCAGCGCAGCATATTCCGAAAGCAGTGAGTCGTAGATCCAGAAACGTGCCTGATCATCTGACAGATTCAGAAGCGGTAGCCATTCCTGACCGTTGACACGGTCGTGGAAGATTGCGTGACGCTGAGCGAATGTTCCGCGCCGGGCATCTTGGCCAACGAGGCGCACCGGCGTGCCCTCCATAAGCAACGACCCCAGCGCAATAATTTCGCCGAAGCCCCAGTCGATGTTGCCTTCACGGGTCATCTTCCAGCGCTTATCGATCAGTTGCTCAAGCTTCTTATGGACGTTAAAACCATGAGGCTTGTTTTTGTAGGCGTCGCCGACCTGTTCAACCACAGCCGTCTCTACGGCAGTGTCGAGTTTGGGCTGCAACTGGGCAGGCTCTGATTTTTCTCCACCAGTTGTGGCCACCGGCACGGAGGCTGTTTGTGCGGCATGAGTCTCTTCGAAAGCCTGTTGGAGTTTCGAATGAAAGTTCTGTTTTGCCTCTTCGTACTCTTCCTCGGTGATGTCGCCACGACCAACCAGTGATTTCGAGAAGAGTTTACGGGTCGACTGCTTGGCCTCAATAAGGTCGTACATAAGTGGCTGCGTCATCGACGGATCATCACCTTCGTTGTGGCCGCGACGGCGGTAGCACACGAGATCAATGATGACGTCTTTGTGGAAACGCTGACGGAACTGGTACGCCAATTTTGCAACGTGAACGACAGATTCAGGATCATCGCCGTTGACGTGGAAGATTGGTGACTGAACTGTCTTGCCTACGTCGGTCGAGTAAACAGAGCTTCGTGAGTCTACTGGCAGCGTCGTGAATCCAACCTGGTTATTTACGACAATGTGGATCGTGCCACCAGTGCGATAACCACGAAGCTGTGACATTTGAAGGATTTCGTACACAATGCCCTGACCTGCAAATGCAGCGTCACCATGAACGAGAATCGGCAGCGTCGTGAACGAGCCGATCGGCTTCAAGTCTTGTTTCGCTCGGACAACACCACCCAGAACACCGTTCACCACTTCTAGGTGCGACGGGTTCGCGGCAAGGTGAATCGGCACCTGTGTGCCATTTGGCGCAGTGAACACGCCCGAGGCACCCAAGTGATATTTCACGTCGCCTGACGCACCAGCTGCAGCCTGTGAACCTTCGAACTCACGGAAGATTTGTCCGTAGCTCTTGCCTGCAATGTTTGACAACACGCTCAAACGTCCGCGGTGTGCCATACCAACATCAACCGAGTCGACGCCGTCTTCTGCCGCTTCAATCAGCATTGAGTCAAGCAGCGGAATTAGTGACTCGCCGCCTTCGAGGCTGAACCGCTTCTGTCCGACGTACTTGGTCTGCAAGAAGGTTTCAAATGCTTCAGCTTCGTTGAGTTTCTCGAGAATACGCAGCTGATGATCGTGATCAGGTTTCGTGTATTTGACCTCGAGCTTTTCGCGCAGCCACTCACGTTGATCAGGATCTTGAATATGCATATATTCAACGCCAATTTTACGGCAGTACGAGTCGCGTAGCACGCCAAGAATGTCGCGCAGCAGCATCTTCTGCTGTCCGCCCATACCACCGGTAACAAATTCACGATCGAGATCCCAGAACGTGAGCCCGTGCGTCTCGATTTCGAGGTCAGGGTGGCTGTGCTGGTGATACTCAAGCGGATCTACATCGGCCATGAGATGGCCGCGCACCCGATAGGAGTTGATGAGTTCTTGCACACGCGTGTTCTTGTCGAGCGAACCACGTTCGTCAACGTGAATATCCTGCGCCCAGCGCACAGGTGAATAAGGCAGACGGATTGCGGCGAAAATGTCTTCATAGAAGTCGTGCCCGCCGGCAAGACGCTCGTGAACAAGCTTCAAAAATTCGCCGGAGCCGGCGCCCTGAATAACACGGTGGTCGTAGGTGCTTGTCAACGTGACAGTCTTTGAAATACCCAGGTCGGCAAGAACCTCAGAGGCAGCGCCTTGGAACTGAGCAGGGTACTCGAGGGCGCCAACACCAATGATGCAGCCCTGTCCCTTCATGAGGCGAGGGATTGAGTGTACGGTACCAATTCCGCCGGGGTTGGTCAGTGAGATCGTTGCACCCTGGAAATCGGTAGCGGTGAGTTTCCCGTTACGAGCACGCTTCACAAGATCTTCATACGCGGCCAGGTACTCGTTAAAGTTCAGTGTGTCGGCACGCTTAATCGCGGGCACCATGAGCGTGCGTGTTCCATCGGGCTTCGGCAGATCAATAGCAATGCCCAACCCGATATGTGCCGGAGAAACCACTGCGGGTTTACCGTCAGCTTCCGCGTAGGCAACATTCTGGCTTGGAAACTCTTTCAACGACTGGATGATAGCCCAGCCAATTAAGTGAGTGAACGACACCTTGCCGCCACGACTGCGACGCAGATGGTTATTAATCACAATACGGTTATCGATCATGAGCTTTGCCGGCACAGTACGCACACTGGTTGCCGTGGGGATCGTCAAGCTCTGATCCATATTCTTCGAAATCGTACGAGCAACGCCCTTCAGAGGACTAACTTTGTCCTCTTCGGTTACTGACTGCGATTCCGCAACCTTAGGTTTCGGCGCGTCAGCCGGAATCGGTGCATTGCGCGGGGCCGTATTCGTGGTTTTTGCTTCTACTGAGCTTGAGGCGCCACTAGTCTGCTTGCGAGCGACCTCATTTTTTGATGGAGCGCTTTTCGGAGTCGAAGAAGACGCAGGCTTCTGCGAAGAATCCTTTTCAGGAGCCGAAGCATGCTTGCCTGCCTGCTTTGGAGAATCGAGACCCGCGTCAATGTCGCCGCCAGCCGCTTGAATACGTTCGAGAACTGGCCACCAAGATTCGTCGACTGATTCTTTGTCTGCGACAAATTGTTTGTAGAGTTCTTCAACAAGCCAGGTATTGGCTCCGAAGTCGTTAGCGGTTCCAGCTGATCCAGCCGTGTCCGTCACAGTGCCTGCCCTCTTCCTCGCACGAATAATATTTACGTGTTGTCGCGAATATGACGCAAAGTCTACGCAACCTTGCGTAGAACAACATCTATTACCCTACGCCTTTTTGGGCCTCGAAGCATTCTCTCGTTGGCATATCGTTATTGGCTGAGAGGCCTCAAACGAAACTCTTCGGAGTTGTGCTGTGAAGATCCCGAAAAATAAGGGCAAAAAATCATCTGGGGTAGCGTAAACCGGTAAGATGATCTCACTATGCCAAGTCGATCTTCTTCAGCATCGGAGCCTCCTAGTCCGGGCCATTTATGTATTTCACGTCTGATGACCTATGCCGGTGGCACTGAGGTTCATCTGTGAACGAGTGGATTTTACTCGCTATAGGGTTGTTGCTCACACTGGGCACTGGCATGTTCGTTGCCGCAGAGTTTTCAATGGTGGCGCTCGACCGTCAAGATCTGGAACGTCGTCGAGACGCAGGTGAAAAGGGATACAACAGCGTTATTAAAGCGTTGGCGCATACGTCGACCCACCTTTCGAGCGCGCAGCTCGGTATTACACTCACGACGCTTCTTGCTGGCTATACACTCGAGCCCGCGCTCACCACTTTTTTAGAAGAACCATTCGCGGCGTTAGGTATCTCAGAAAGCATTAGGCATGTCATTAGCGTCCCTGTCGCGGTGACCATCGCAACCATACTTTCGATGATTATCGGTGAGCTCGTACCAAAAAACTTCGCGATCGCGCGGCCGAATAGCACTGCGAAGGTTGTGGTGCCTGGTCAGCTTGGTTTCACGACTGTGTTTAAACCTGCGGTGATGGGGCTCAACGGCAGCGCCAACAAACTTTTACGAATGATCGGTATCGAACCTAAAGAAGAACTTTCTGGTGCCAGAAGCGCTGATGAACTTTCTGCGCTCGTCAGGCACAGTGCGAGCGCGGGAACCCTCGAGCAGGGCACGGCAACGTTGCTTGACCGTGCGATTCGGTTCAGTGAGCTATCAGCAGACGACGTTATGACTCCGCGTATGCGTATGCAGACCATTCAACGCCTGCAACCGGCTAAAGAAGTTCTTGAGCTTGCGGGACGAACCGGGTTCTCACGGTTTCCAGTCATTGATGAGGACCGAGATGATGTGGTTGGTGTCGTACATGTGAAGCAGGCCGTGGCCGTGCCACGGGCCAAACGTGGCGATGTGCCAGTGGCGGCACTCACCGAAGAACTTGCTCGGGTGCCTGACACGATGTCGCTCGATATCTTGCTGCAGGACCTGCGCGGCGCCGGCTACCAGTGCGCGGTAGTCATCGACGAGTATGGCGGAACCGCAGGGTTTGTGACGCTCGAGGACCTCGTGGAAGAGATTGTCGGTGAAGTTGCCGACGAACATGACCGGGCTCAGGCCGGGGTTGTGAGTTCAGATAATGCACTCTTAATTCCGGCAGAACTTCGTCCGGACGAGGTTCGTGAGCAAGCTGATCTCGAGATTCCTGAAGATCCTGACTACGACACGGTCGCGGGATTCATCCTCTACGTACTGGGTAGGATCCCTGAACTCGGTGACGAGGTACCGCTTCCAGCCGGGGGTATTTTGCGCGTGGAGCGTATGGATGGTCGTCGAGTATCACGGGTGCGCTACATCCCGACTCGGGTGTTGGCTTCAGAAGATACGGCGCCATCCACGGGTGCGATACCGACGTTGAAAGCACCGAGCCGAGGGGGTGAAGACCGATGAGCGACTGGGCAGGAATTATTTGGCTTTTTGTGCTGCTGGCAGTAAACGCATTTTTCGTTGGAGCAGAATTCGCGGTTATCTCGGCTCGACGTTCTCAGGTCGAGCCCAAGGCTGATGCGGGCTCTCGCTCAGCGAAGACTGCCCTTTGGGCCATGGAGCATGCAACTCTCATGCTCGCAACCTGTCAGCTCGGCATCACGATCTGTTCACTGTTGATTCTGAACGTGTCAGAACCCGCGATCCACCATCTTCTTGCTGGTCCGCTTGAGTTGGTCGGGCTCTCAGAGACAGCGGTTTCAATCTCCAGTTTCATTATCGCGCTGCTGCTCGTGTCGTACTTGCATGTGGTGTTGGGGGAGATGGTGCCGAAAAACGCGGCGTTCTCAATGCCAGACAAAGCTGTTCTACTGCTGGCACCACCGCTTGTGTTTGTATCCCGAGTGTTTAGTCCCATAATTCGGGCGCTGAACGCGATAGCGAACGGGGCACTCAAACTGTTCGGTGTTGAACCCAAATCTGAAGCAAACAGTACGTTCACACTCGATGAAGTGGCGAGCATCGTGAACTTTTCAACACAAGAGGGAACCCTCGAAGATAACACCGGTACGCTCTCGAATGCTTTCGAATTTACGACGAAGAAAGCAATCGATTTGCTGGTGCCGAAGGACCAGCTGATTTCTATCCCGGAGTCAGCGACACCGCTGGACGTCGAGGCCGCAGTCACCCGTCACGGGTTTTCACGTTACCCACGACTCGACAGCGACGGTCAATTGGACGGCTACGTCCACATTAAAGACCTGCTTCGCTTGGGCGATCACCGTCTTGAAGAGCCGATTCCAGCAAAACGGGTTCGACTCATGTTGACCGTCGGTGCGCAAACCGAAATTGAAGATGTACTCGCAAAGATGCAGATTGCGGGTGCCCATATGGCGAAAATGTACAACGCTGACGGAACTGAACTGGGTGTGATCTTCTTAGAAGACATTATTGAAGAACTGGTTGGAGAGGTGAACGACGCAACTCGTCGCCAACGATTCGGCTGACCGGCCCCGTGCCTGTGTGTGGCGTGAGCTCAGAACCTATGCGCCCTATTCTTTACTGAGATCTTGCGAGTCGTTCACGTCATCCTCTGAATAGTGCAGGACAACTTCGACGCGAGTGGTAGAGCCATCTATTTCGATGGGGATGCGGTCAGGCAAATCTATCTCAGCTTTCATATCGATAGTTTCACCGTTGCTGGTGTCTTGTTCTTCACCGAACTGCGGCGTCACCCACAGCACAAAGTCATCGTCGGTGTATGCGTTATATTTCACGGTTCCTACCGCGGCAAGATTGGAGCCCGGATCACCTTCAGGACGCAACACAACGGGTTCGTTCAACGAAAACGAGAATTTCTGGCCGGCCCTGAGGGAACTCGAGAGATCCATTTCAGTAATCATGCCGTCACGGAACACGAGCGAACCGTCGGCATTGAACTGAGATGTGTCGACCGTTGGCTTCCAACCCGGACCCGAACTGTTGAGCGTCATGCTTTGCAGTGTGAAGGTCACATCTTCAGGTGGTGCAAAGACTTTGCCGTCTTCAGCGGACCTGAGTGGAACACTTGGATCATTACCGAGTGCGTTTGAGACCGCACATCCCGGAACCACCAGTCCGACTGACACGACAAAAGCAGCTACACACCATGAACGGGTGTTTCGCCTCATGTCCTGTTTCCTCTCCTGCCGTGGTCGCGTACTGACCTAAGCCTAAGGACACAGGGTGAGAACAGTTTGAAAGATGTCTGTATGCAAACCGCGAAAAATTCAGACTGTTGTGTGACGCCGAAAAATTCGGACCGCGTTATCTATGTTGACGTGGTGAGAAGCCGTTCGAGTTGCTCACCGACGAGTTCAAATTCAATCAAAAAAGAGTCGTGGCCAAACGGTGAATCAATTCGTGTGGCGCGTTGGCCGTCGAGGCTACCCGGCACACACTGAGCAATACGGTCTTGCCCTTCAAGCATGAAGAGTCGATCACTGGGGATACCTAAAATGAGCGTCGGCATAGTCAGCGCTGCAAGAGCCTCGGCGACGCCACCGCGGTCACGACCGACATCGTGAGAGTTCATTGCCTGCACAAGAATGACATAACTAGCTGCGTCAAAACGCCGCGTAAATTTATTGCCGTGAAAATCAAGATACGACTCGACCGCATACCTTCCCCCGGCGCCAAGTGGGCTGAGTGCGGATTGCCAGGATCGGCCAAATCTCGAGTCTAATTCCGTCGCGCTGCGGTAGTTTAGCAATGCAAGCCGTCGAGCAGTAGCGAGACCGTGGTGCGGGCCCTGACCATTGGGTGAGTCAAAATAGTTGCCATCAAGATAATTCGGGTCAGAACGAATTGCTTCAAGCTGGACTAGGTTTAAACCGATCTGATCGGCCGTTGTTACCGGAGGCGCTGCAATAACAGAGAGTCGTTGTGTGCGTTCGGGGTAGTGCAGCGCCCATTCGAGAGCGTGCATGCCTCCCATCGATCCACCAATGACGCTGTGAAATGAGTTGACGCCAATTGCGTCCGCCCATCGCGCGGTCGCTATGACCTGGTCGCGAATCGTGAGGTACGGAAACCGTCCACCCCATTCGGTGCCATCTGCTGCGAGCGAGGCCGGGCCGGTTGATCCTTGACAGCCGCCGAGAACGTTGGGGGCGATAATGCAGTACTTGTCGGTGTCGAGTGCGCCCCCGGGGCGTACGATCTCATCCCACCAGCCATCGGTCGCATGACCAGCGGTTGCCTGCCCCGCAAGATGACTATCACCCGTGAGTGCATGAAACACCAGGATGATATTGTCCCGGGCCTCATTCATTTCACCAAAGGTCTCGTATGCAATCGTAGCGTTTGGAATGGAGGAGCCTGCCGCTGTTTCAAAATCTCCAATGCCCACAAAATGGCGATTACCTGTGGGGTCACCTGAACGCCACGCGCCCGTCACCGGAGGTCGACCGATGAGGGCGCGTAGCTGCGCATCTGTAATGAACTCGGTTGGGTACGAGTCTTCAGGTGTTTGCCAATCCATGTAGGTGTTGTATACCTCTACCTAGTTGTTGTTGATGTTTTGGGCAGCGGTGAGTCCCTGTTCGATATCGGCAATGATGTCATCGACATTTTCAATGCCCACTGACAACCGTACAAGTCCCGGAGTGACACCTGCGCTCAGCTGCTGTTCGGGTGAAAGCTGGGAATGCGTGGTCGATGCGGGGTGAATCACCAGGCTACGCACGTCACCAATATTTGCGAGGTGGCTGAACAAGTCAAGATTCTCAACAAATGCTTTACCCGCGTTCACACCACCGTTGAGTTCAAATGAGAGCACCGCGCCGGCACCCTTGGGCGCGTATTTGTTTGCTGCCTCGTACCAGGGGCTCGAAGGCAGACCAGCGTAGTACACCGTTGACACATCGGACCGTGCCTCGAGCCACTCAGCAACCTTCTGTGTATTTTCAACATGACGTTCGATGCGCAGTGAAAGCGTTTCGATGCCCTGCAGAAGGTTCCATGCGCTCTGTGGTGATAGCGCCGAGCCAAGGTCACGAATCAACTGTGTACGGGCTTTGGTGATATATGCGGGGCCATCTCCGAGTGCTTCGGTGTAGACGAGACCGTTGTAGGTTTCGTCCGGTGTGGTCAGACCCGGGAAACGTTCAGCGTGCTTGCTCCAGGGGAATGTGCCGCCGTCAACGAGTACGCCACCGAGGGTGGTGCCGTGGCCGCCGAGGAACTTCGTTGCCGAGTGCGTCACAATGTCGGCGCCGTGCTCGAGCGGGCGAATCAGGTACGGGGTCGCAATGGTGTTGTCGACGATAAGCGGGACGCCGTTTTCGTGCGCGATATCAGCGACGGTGCGAATATCGAGAATATTAATGCGTGGGTTACCGATGGTTTCAGCGAAGAATGCTTTGGTGTTGGGGCGCACTGCGCGTTGCCACTCTGCCGGGTCATCTTGGTTTTCCACGAAAGTGACTTCGATACCGAGCTTTTTCAGCGTGTACGCGAAGAGGTTATAGGTTCCGCCATAGATGGAGCTTGAAGACACGAAATGATCACCAGCTGCGGCAATATTTAGAATTGCGAAGGTAGATGCTGACTGACCACTTGCGAGACCGAGACCGCCAACGCCGCCCTCAAGAGCTGCAACACGTTCTTCGAGCACACTCGTGGTGGGGTTCATGAGACGCGTATAAATGTTGCCCGGCTCAGTCAGTGCGAACAGCTGTGCGGCGTGATCAGTGTCTTTGAACGCGAAGGAAGTGGTTTGGTAGATCGGCACTGCGCGTGACAGGGTTGTGGGGTCTACCTGCGCCCCTGAGTGGACCTGCTTAGTTTCAAAACTCCAGGTGTTCTGTTCTGACATGACGGCTCCTTATTACGTGTTTGAGCGGATCGTGATTGTGGAAAGATCACCGTGAGTAAAGCGATCCAGGTTCTCCGTAACCATATGAATATTTGGAAGTCTTCGCAAACAATATTTGAATTGGCAGTAATACGATGAAATCTATGAAACGTTTAGATATCCGCGGGCTTGCTGAACACGGCTTTATTGCTGAAGACTGGGCGGACGCGCTCGAACCAATGAATGACACCCTGGCGCACATCGGTGACTTTCTTCGCAGTGAAGATGACGCTGGAGTGCAGGTGCTCCCCGAAGGCGGCAATATTTTGCGTGCGTTCCAGCTTCCGTTACGGGATGTTCGAGTTCTCATCGTGGGGCAGGACCCGTACCCGACGCCGGGACATCCGATCGGTCTGTCATTTGCTACTGAGAAACACGTGAGACCATTGCCTCGCTCGCTGCAAAATATTTATCGCGAGCTGAAGGATGATCTGGGTATTTCGCCGGCGACCCACGGGGATTTATCCGCGTGGTCGGCAAATGGGGTGATGCTGTTGAACCGTGTGTTGACTGTTCGGGCAGGTGCGGCAGCCTCACACCGAAGGCGGGGTTGGGAAGCATTTACCGAACATGCGATTCGATCGTTGGTGGACCGTGGAGGTCCGCTTGTAGCAATACTGTGGGGAAATGACGCGCGGTCGTTAAAACCTTTGCTAAATGGTGTCGGGGTGATTGAAAGCGCGCACCCTTCTCCGTTGTCGGCTTCGCGTGGATTTTTTGGCTCTCGGCCTTTCAGCCGGGCGAACGATTTTCTCACCAAACAGGGGGCTGCACCGATCGATTGGCGCGTGGAGAAATAAGTTTGGGGTCCCGCCGCGCTGCGACGAGACCCCAAATCTAACGCTGAATGCACTATTGGCGAGTATTACTCAGCGAAACGGAACACCTTCTTATTGGTGAATTCGTCAATGCCGTACTTGCCGATTTCTCGTCCGTACCCGGAGTTCTTGACGCCACCGAATGGCACGTCAACTCCTTCAAGTCCAGATGCGTTGATGAACACCATGCCCACGTCGAGCTGATCGCCGACACGTTCTGCACGCTCAAGATCGTCGCACATCACAACAGATCCGAGACCATAGGGTGAGCTGTTTGCCAACTCAACTGCCTCTTCATCGCTCGATACCTTGTAAAGCTGTGCGACGGGACCGAACAGTTCCTGACGATATGCATCCATGTCTACACTAATGCCAGTGAGCACACCAGGTGTGTACTTGTTTCCGTCAGGGGTATTGTCACCTACAACCAGTTCTGCGCCCTGATCAAGTGCGTTCTGAACCTGCTTCTTGAGCGTTTCAGTTGCCTTGTCACTTGAGAGTGGACCGAAGTCACCGTCGATCGCGTCGTAGTTCATGCTTGCGATCTTCTGGTTGAACTTCTCTGAGAACTCGTCGTAGTGCTTCTCGTGTACCACGATACGTTTCGAACCGTTGCATGCCTGTCCCGTGTTTTCCATGCGGCCGCCGACTGCGTATTCAACCGCTGCATCAACGTCGGCGACATCAAGAACAAGGAACACGTCTGAGCCACCGAGCTCAAGAACACACTTCTTGAGGTTACGGCCAGCCTGCTCACCAATGATTGCACCTGCGCGTTCTGAACCGGTGAGAGATACAGCGCGGAGGCGATCATCTTCGATGATGGTGGAAATTTGATCGTGTGACGCGAAGACGTTGACGTATGCGCCCTTCGGGAAGCCAGCGTCATCAAACAGTTTCTGCAGCGCAAGTGCAGACTCTGGGCACTGCTCAGCGTGCTTCAGAATGATCGTATTTCCTACCAGCAGTGCCGGGGTAGCAAATCGAGCAACCTGGTAAAACGGGTAGTTCCAGGGCATAATGCCGAGAATGACGCCGAGGCCCTGACGCTTGACCACGGTGCGCAAGCCATCATCAACTTTGAGTTCGTCGTCCTTCAGCCATTCTTCTGCGTTGTTTGCGAATGCTTCGATAATGCCGGCTGAGAACTCGACTTCTTCCTTGCACTGCTGCAGGGGCTTGCCCATTTCACGGTTGAAAATAGCTGCAAGTTCGTCCTGGCGCTCCATGTGAAGCTCTGCAAGGCGTTTGGCGAGCTTGACTCGCTCAGAAAGCTCGGATTTGCGAGACCAATTCATGTATGCATCTTGCGCTGAAGCCAGAGCATCCTGGATGTCGGCGTCGGTCGCCGTATCGTATTCTCGTACGACTTCACCCGTCGCAGGGTTTGTAACGGCATAATTGCTCATAAAACTCACTCCTTACAGTGAACGTCGGCGTTAACTGCTCAACCTCTAGTCTTGCATAGTCTTATTCGCAGAAGCACTACTCGATGCCTGAAAGCTTACCGATAGCGTAACTGCGCAAAGAATCTGATTTTTAGAGAACGGCAGTCACACTAACTGATTGCTTCCGGCGGCGTTTGCACCGGTTCGGTGTCGGGGATGGGAGTAGCATCTCTGCCACGAAGGTCCGGGATCTGTTTGACGCCGACCGCACCAGCGATCATCGCCAGAACAACAAAAATAAGTGACGCGAGAATAGCTCCTCTAGGTCCAAAATGATCCACTGCTATGCCGGCGGCAGCAGATCCGGCTGCGGCGCCCATGAGCTGACCGGTGACCGACCAGCCGAATGCTTCCGCGGTTTCAGAAAACTTCACAGTAGAACTGATCAGCGCTGACAGGCTCGCAAATGTGGGCGCAGTTCCGAGGCCACCAAAGAGCAGCACGAGGCATAGCCAGCGCATATCTAAGCTCACCAGACACAGTGCGGTTCCGGCGACAATCGTGGTCATGCGAATGACCAGACTCCACGGAGCTAACGCGCGGTGCGCGAACAAGAGTCCACCGATCAAAGAGCCACCCGCAAAGACAGCAAGTACGATTCCGCCCTCGATGCCTTCGTGCCCGTAGATAGAAACAATGCCGGCTTCAATTGCTGCGAACGATGCTACAAACAAGAACCCCACAATCGTAGATATCACAACAGTGGGACGACGCAGCACTGCGCCAAGCTTTCGTCGCGCGAGCGGAATGCGTACCTGACGCACCTCAGGGCTGAGAACAAACCAGATGCCGCCGATCACCATGAAGGCAACACAGGTGAGCAAGCCGGCGGCCGGCGTGAAATGTGTCGAAACAAACACCGCAACAACTGGGCCGAGCACCCAAATGATTTCCTGGGCTGAAGCATCAAGTGAATAGAGCCCCGACAGAAGCTTACCCGGCACCATCTTCGGATAGATCGTCCGCACGGCCGGCGACACCGGGGGTGTTGAGAAGCCGACAAGAAATGCAAGCCCGACAATCACAAGCAGAGGAAGCGGAAGCAGGGCAATTGTTGTGAGCGCAACAGCGCACACCGCTGTTGTTAATAACAGGACGTTTCGCATGCCCCAGCGACCCATCCACCGGCTCGTCACAGGGCCAGACAGAGCCTGACCAATGCTCTGCGCCGCCAGTACCGCGCCCGCTGCAGTGTAGTTACCGTAGACCAACTCGATATGAAGGAGCATCGCGAGCGCGAGCATGCCAAACGGCAGTCGCGCTAACAGTTGCGCGAAAATGATTCTGAACACACCGGTGCTCTGGCTCAAATCGCGATAGATCCCCACAGTAGGAGCCTAGTGGTGTGGGCAAATTGGAGGCGAGTTTTTCGACCGCGAGCCGCAGGAAAATTTGAGAACTTCCCTCAAACTATTAGTGTCCGGCCGCGAAGCTCGCAGAGCCTACGATCCCCGCATTATTTAAGAAGTGTGCTGGCACAACCGGCGCGTGCACTCCTTTGAAGGGCAGAAAGTCATCACTGTTCTTGCTGATGCTACCACCGAGGACAAACAAGCTCGGGGTAAATAACATTTCGAGATGCTGCATATACGGGGTCACACGCGCCGCCCACTCCTCAAGTGACAGTCCCTCTTTCTTAATGTTCTTTGGAGACGCAAAGTGTTCATAATTCACGACACCATTGAGCTCAATATGTCCGAGTTCAGCACCAGGAACGAGGACACCGTTCGACAAAAGCGCACTTCCGATTCCTGTGCCTAATGTGAGGACGAGCGTAAGCCCTGTTTGATTGGCTGCGGCACCAAAGTCAAGCTCTGCTTCACCTGCGGCATCGGCGTCATTGAGGAGCGCACAGTTCGTACCGAGCCGCTCGCTCAGCAGTTCTTCTGCTTCGAGGCCTATCCAAGCCTGGTCAATATTTGCGGCGGACAGTGTTACCCCATTCTTCACCACTGCTGGCACGCACACACCAACATTCGCGTGGGGTGTTTCGCCGATCTCTCGGAGGTCTTCGGTAACGGTGTTTGTGATTCCTGCGACGGCATCAGCAACATCGTCGGGTTTGCCGCCCTCAGGTGTGAGGATTTTGCGGCGTGGGGTGACCAGTTCCCCGTCGCTGACACGGACTGCCGCGGCTTTAATTCCTGTCCCGCCGACATCGACTCCGATTGTTAGAGCGTGCGTCACTGCCACACCTTTCATTTTCTGTTCCTCGTTATTGAGCTCAGCGTACGGCTCAGGAGTTCGCTTCGGCAAGGGTTTTACGAATTCGCTGCACCGACGTCTTACCTTGGGTGCCAAGTTGTTGTGCGAACATACTCACCCGGAGCTCTTCAATTTGCCATCGAGCGGTTTCGAGCGCATCTGAAGCGTTTGGGTTAGAGGGAAGCTCCCCGCCAGCGGAACGATATTCGGCCTGGATCTGGTCGATATCGTTTTGCAGGGCACGGTCTCGGCCAGGCTGAGCCACAAGGTTATGCATTCGCAACGTCAATGCCTTCAGGTACACCGGAAGCCTCAAAAGTTGCTGCGGGCTGGTGCGGGACACAAATCCATCGCCTGACCCTTTCGCCCACACCAAGTTTTCAAGCTGTGTAGCTGCATCTGTAACTTGGCTGAGCACACTGAGTGACTTCGCTTCACCGATTGCCCTCCGTGCGGCGCGGGCTTCTCGCAACACTGAGACCACAAGTTCGACGACTGCATATATTTCATTGAGAAGCTGAGATTCGTATTCTGCAGTGATGCGTTCGAATTCATCACGCGTCCACACATAGCCGTCGGGACAGTGACGCAAGATGACACGGTCCGCGACGGAGAGACAAATATCATTGACCGCGTCGGCAAGGGTCCGATAGGGACCGGCAGCAAGCAGAAGCTTTTCTTCGTTTGACAGATGCTCCTGCACATAACTTTCGGGGGAAGGTGAACTGAGCGCTACGAGCCGGCGTACTCCGCGACGATGCTGAGAGAATTGTTCTTTCTGCTGTGAAACCAGCACTAGGTCGACGCTTGTTTTGCGGTCGACCAATGCCGGATAGGCACGCACTGTGCCAGCACCTGCGCGGCCTTTCGCAAATGTGGCATCCACATGTCGTGGAATCACATCCCGAGGCCATTCAGTGAGGTGCTTTTGTTGCAGCTTATGTTGCGGCACCGAACGTTCTGCCACTGATGCGACACCCTGTGACGCTTTTTCTTGATGACGGGTTTTAAGCTCGTCAAGGTTCTTCCCCGTACCGACTGTTCTGCCCTGCGTATCGACAACTTTGAAGGTGGGCCGCAAATGGGTGGGGAGGCGTTCAACATCGAAGTCATTCGCAGTTGCCGGCACGCTAACTCGACGCCGAATTTCAGCCGCAAGTAGATCGGTCAGCGAAGTTTCCGAATTCGAATTTTCAAGCTGAGGTGCAATCGCTTCAAGAAGTGTTCGGGCCCAGTCGGTAGCGGGCACGACATGTTTTCGAATGGGCTTTGGCAGAGTCTTAATCAGTGCTGTGACCAATTCGATTCGCATTCCAGGCACAAGCTGTTCGAAAGCAGTGGCATGCAGCCGAGGTAGAAGCGGGAGTGGAACCGCGACGGTGACTCCGTCATCGTCCGCTCCAGGCTCGAATCGATATCGAAGCTGAAGTTTTTGATCCTCAGAATGCCAATATTTGGGAAATTCGCGATCGTTTTCAGCCGACTCCACCGCTTCAGACCCAATATCAGTCATGAGGTCTTCGCGGCCTAAATGCAACAGTTTTGGTGTGGACTGGTGAGCTTTATTCCACCAAGCATCAAAATCTCTTGACGTGGCAACATCCTCAGGAATGCGCTGATCGTAAAATTCAAACACTTCATCGTCGTCGCCGACAAGACCGCGCTGCCGCGTGCGTTCTTCGAGCTGGGTCAGCTCACGCCGAAGCTGCGTATTGTGGCGGTCAAATGTGTGTGAAGATTTCCATTCGCCCTGCACGAGAGCGTGGCGAATGAATAATTGCCGAGCCAAAGGTAGATCGAAACGTTTTAATTGCACCCGTCGTCGGTCAACAATGGGGACGCCAAATAAGGTCACCCGTTCATATGCGACCGCAGCTTCTTGTTTCTGTTCCCAACGTGGTTCACTGTATTGACGCTTCGCAAGATCCCCAGCAAGATCTTCGGCCCACTTCGGGTTAATCGCAGCATTCATCCGTCCAAACAGCCGACTTGTTTCAACAAGCTCCACACTCATGACTGTCTCTGGCGGGTTTTTCGCAAGCACCGACCCCGGACGCAGCGTAAAGCGTGTGCCACGTGACCCTAAGTACTCTTGTGAGCTTCTGCGCCGACCTCGGCTGACTTTCGACTGGTGTTTGCGTTCCTCCCGCTGTTTTTCATCGCGTACACCCAAATGCGACAACAGCCCCGCTAAGACCGCTCGGTGAATAGCATCACCCGCAGCTGACGAGTTCGTATGCTCACCAGCTGTGGCAGATTCTGAAGGGCGAGGCTGTGTGTGGCGATTTTTGCGCGGCTCGAGATCTCGAACTGACCGTTTCAACTGGCGAACGAGGTCCATCCACTCTCGTATGCGTAAGTAATTCAAAAACTCTGACTTGCACTGGCGCCGAAACGCGCTCGAACTGAGAGCATCGCGTTGTTCGTTCAGGTACCGCCACAGGTTCATTAACGTCATCAGATCGCCTTGGGGATCCTGGAACCGTGCGTGAAGTTGATCGGCGTGAGCTCGTTCGGCCTCTGGCCGTTCACGTACGTCCTGTACGGTCAAACCGGCCACGAGGGCGATCACTTCGGTAAGCACGCCGGTACGTTGCGCTTCGATCAGCATGCGTCCGTATCTCGGCTCAATCGGGAGGCGAACCAGTGACCTGCCGAGCCGAGTGATCTTGTTGTTGCGCACTGCGCCGAGTTCCTCGAGCAGGGTGTTTCCGTCGCGCACGCCTCGCTGATCTGGTGGGGTCAAAAACGGAAACTGTTTTGTGTTGCTTAACCCGAGAGACATCATTTGCAGAATGACCGAGGCCAGCCCGGTCCTGAGAATTTCTGGGTCGGTGTACTCTGGGCGTGCCAAATAGTCGTCTTCACTGTAGAGACGAATCGCGATGCCGGCGCTGGTTCGGCCTGACCTGCCAGAGCGCTGTTTTGCGCTTGCCTGTGAGATCGCTTCAATTGGTAGACGCTGTACTTTACTTCGCGTCGAATAGCGCGAAATTCTCGCGGTGCCGGCGTCAATGACGTATTTGATTCCCGGCACGGTCAGGCTGGTTTCTGCGACGTTCGTTGCAAGAATAATCCTGGTGGTTCCGGGGGAGGGGCGTCGAAAAATACGATGCTGATCAGCCGCAGATAGACGGCCAAAAAGCGGAAGTACCTCTGAACGGCTGAGTCGCCCTGAAACACTCGCCAGTCGGCCACTCAGTGCCTCATTCGCGTCACGAATTTCGGCCTCACCGGACAAGAAAACCAAAATATCACCCGGGTCCTCTCGACCCAGTTCCAACACCGCGTCAGAAATTGCGTCAAACAGGTCGCGTTCGATGCGGTGAGTCTGCGTCGGTTGACCCGGCTGCGTAATTTCACGTTCGCTGATGAGCGGCCGGTACCGAATTTCTACCGGATAGCTCCGACCCGACACTTCTACGATAGGTGCATCGTTGAAATGTCGAGAGAACGATTGTGGATCAATTGTCGCGGAGGTGATGATGACCTTGAGATCTGGCCGCCGAGGCAGAATCGTCTTCAGATACCCGAGTAGAAAATCGATATTGAGACTACGCTCATGCGCCTCGTCAATGATGATGGTGTCGTAGGCGGTAAGCAGACGATCATGGTGGATCGCGTTCAGTAAAATACCGTCAGTCATGATGCGGACCATCGTGTTTTCGCTGACTTTTTCAGCAAAGCGCACCTGGTAACCGATCGTGTCCCCGAGCGTCGTTTCAGTCTCTTCCGCGATTCGTTCTGCCACCGCACGAGCAGCAATTCGGCGGGGTTGCGTGTGAGCTATCCGAGTGCGGCCCAGTTGAAGTGCGATCTTGGGGAGCTGAGTGGTCTTACCTGAACCGGTTTCGCCGGCAATAATGACCACCTGGTGGCTCTCTAACGCGTCAGTAATTTCGTCAACCATTCCCGAGACAGGAAGCTCTGGCGGGAACTCTAGTTTCACGTGAGCCAGCTGGGTTGGTTTCGACATATACACCAGTCTACTTTGTGTCAAACGTGGTAAGAACGAGAGTGACAGCGGTGAGAATGTAAGCGGCGAGGGAGATCCACTGTGAATGACTTGGCAGTTCCACATATTCAACTGAATGATGGGCGAGTAATCCCGCAGCTGGGGCTCGGCACATACAAGCTCCGCGGTGACGAAGCGTACCGTGTAGTGACTGACGGAATCGAACTCGGTTATCGTCATATTGATACGGCGAAGCTCTACAAGAATGAAACTGAAATTGGTCGTGCGATAGCTGACAGCGGCGTGCTACGCGAGGACATTTTTGTGACGACGAAAGTCTGGCCGTCTGAATATGACGATGTTGCGGCATCTGTAGAGGCGAGTCTCGATCGCTTAGGGCTCGAATCGTGCGACCTGATTCTGTTGCACTGGCCAGTTCCCATGTTTGGGACCGCATGGAAAGCTTGGGATGACCTCCTAGAAATCCGTGTACGCGGTCTTGCCCGGTCGGTAGGGGTATCGAATTTTGAAATACCTCACCTGGAACGAATCATTGAGTCATCGGGGGTGGCCCCCGCAGTGAACCAGATCGAGCTGCATCCAGAGCTGCAACGACGTGAACTTGTTGAGTACTGCGAAACTCACGGCATTGCGCGTGAAGCATGGGGACCAATCGCTCGAGCTCGGAACGAACTGTTCGGTTCTGAAGCAGTAATCTCTGCGGCACAAGCGCATGACGTTTCGCCCGCCCAGGTGGTGCTGCGCTGGCATATCCAGCACGGAACGATTGTGTTTCCGAAAACGAGCAGCATCGAGCGACTTCAGCAAAATGCAGACATTTTCAGCTTCACACTCAATGACGAAGAAATGCATCGTGTGGATCAACTTGACGCAAATGTGAGACTTGGCGGCGACCCGGAAACGTATGAGGCGAACCTGTAAACCGAGAAGTGAGAACAGATTCCTCGTATCGACAAGCTCCGCTGATTGGATTTCGCGTCGCTTGAGCGACTAGGATAGTTCTCATGTCTAAGGTTTTGTCTTCTCTTCCCGTAGGTGAGCGTGTAGGTATCGCCTTTTCTGGCGGTCTTGATACGTCGTGTGCTGTTGCTTGGATGCGCGATAAGGGTGCAGTGCCCTGCACGTACACTGCCGATATTGGTCAGTACGATGAGCCAGATATTGAAGGCGTTGCTGGTCGTGCGAAAGACTACGGTGCAGAAATTGCACGCCTCGTTGATGCGAAACAGCCGCTTGTAGAAGAGGGCTTCGTAGCCCTGCAGTGTGGTGCGTTTAATGTCCGCTCTGGCGGGAAAACCTATTTCAATACGACCCCGCTTGGTCGCGCAGTGACCGGCACAATGCTGGTGCGCGCGATGAAAGAGGACGGTGTCGATATTTGGGGAGACGGTTCCACCTATAAGGGCAACGATATTGAACGGTTCTATCGTTACGGTCTCATGGCAAACCCCTCATTGCGCATTTACAAGCCATGGCTTGACCCGGACTTCGTGTCAGAGTTAGGCGGTCGTAAAGAAATGAGTGAGTGGCTGGTCGAACACGGCTACCCATACCGAGACTCAACCGAAAAAGCTTACTCAACTGACGCAAATATCTGGGGTGCCACACACGAAGCGAAAGCGCTTGAATTCCTTGACACCGGGCTCGACATTATCGACCCAATCATGGGTGTGCCAGCTTGGCGAGAAGACGTTGACGTGCAGGCCGAAGAAGTTTCGGTACGATTTGAAGCAGGTCGACCGGTAGCGATCAACGGTCAAGAATATTCGGACCCGGTTGCGCTTGTTTTTGAAGCCAACAAGATTGGTGGTCGTCACGGACTCGGTGCTAGCGACCAAATCGAGAATCGCATCATTGAAGCGAAATCCCGTGGTATTTATGAAGCTCCCGGTATGGCACTTCTGCACATCACCTATGAGCGGCTGTTGAACGCGATCCACAATGAAGACACACTCGAGACCTACCACAACGAAGGTCGTCGACTCGGTCGTCTGATGTACCAGGGGCGCTGGCTTGACCCGCAGTCATTAATGCTTCGTGAATCAATTCAACGCTGGGTTGGTTCAGCCGTTACCGGTGAAGTAACGCTTCGTTTGCGTCGCGGTGACGACTACACGATTCTCGACACCACCGGTCCGAATCTGAGTTACCACCCAGAGAAGCTCTCAATGGAGCGCGTGGGAGACGCCGCATTTGGTCCGCTCGACCGAATTGGGCAGCTCACTATGCGCAATCTTGACATTGCTGATTCGCGCGGTCGTCTCGAACAATATGCGTCACTCGGACTCGTTGGGGGTGCGACGGCTGAATTGGTCGGCGAACTCGAACAGGGTGGTGCCGAAGAAATCGCAACTTCAAACATTGATATTGATGAGGCAAGCGACGAGCTGGGACTTTCCGCGGCCTTCGATACCGGAACTGACTAATTTTCTAACCATTTCGGAGGCAGTCGTTGTCTATTGGTGAAACTCAAACTTCGACGTTGATCGAGCGTACCGGGATCGAAACGGTTCCCGAGTCAGCTCGTATCGCAAAACCAAGACATTTGTTTATGCCGTGGTTTGCTGCAAACGTGTCTGTTTTTGGCATGTCATACGGCGCGTGGGTGCTCGATTTCGGGATTTCGTTGTGGCAGGCCGCCATCGTATCCGTGATTGGGATTGTGATTTCATTTCTGCTGTGCGGCATTATTGCCATTGCAGGTAAACGCAGTTCAACGCCCACGATGGTGATATCTCGCGCAGCTTTCGGCGTGCACGGGCAGAAGGTGCCAGGAATCGTTTCGTGGCTCACGTCAATCGGATGGGAAACGTTCCTCGCGATCACCGCTGTGCTTGCGACTGCGACTGTCATCACACAGCTCGGTGGCGACGGTGGAACTGCCGTGAAGCTGATCGCAACTGTGCTGGTCGCTTTACTCATTGTGTTGGCGTCCGTGCTCGGATACCACACCATCATGAAGATGCAGGCAGTGTTGACCTGGATCACTGGCTTGATGACCCTGGTCTATCTCGGCCTCGCCATTCCACATATTGACCTGAGCGTGGCGCTGTCAGTTCCGAACGGTTCACTTGGGCAGAGCATCGGCGCGCTTGTCATGGTGATGACCGGTTTCGGTCTTGGCTGGATCAATATCGCTGCCGACTGGTCACGGTATCAGCGACGGTCTGCGACTGACGGTGCGATCGTCTTTTGGAACACGGTGGGCGGGTCAGTAGCGCCGGTTGTGTTGGTCCTGATTGGGCTCTTCCTGGTAGCTTCTGACGCAGAACTTGGCGCCGCAATTTCGCTTGATCCTGTAGGGGCGCTCGCGTCGATTCTTCCGATGTGGGTGCTGCTTCCATTCCTACTCACGGCCGTCCTATCTCTCGTCTCGGGCGCGGTCCTCGGGATCTATTCCTCAGGTTTGACGCTCTTGAGCCTTGGCATTCGCATGCCACGTCCCGCGGCAGCTGCGATCGATGGAATCTTGCTGACCATTGGCACTGTAGTTATCGTGTTTTTTGCTAAGAACTTTGCCGACCCGTTTCAAGCATTTTTGATCACCCTGGGGGTGCCACTTGCCGCGTGGGCCGGGGTGCTCATCGCTGACATTATTCGACGCAAACGTGACTATGATGAGGCGGCGCTGTTTCATGCCGACGGGCGATACGGTGCGTGGGATTGGACGTCAATTCTCACGATGTTGGTGGCCTCGATGATTGGGTGGGGATTCGTCACGAACGAGATCTTCACCTGGCAGGGCTACCTGCTCGGCATGATTGGTGGCCGGGAGGGAGATTGGGCCTACGCAAACCTTGGTGTATTTTTTGCGCTCGTCATATCCTTCATCGTGACGTACGTTTTGCGTGCGAGAAAGATCCAGCGGCAAGAAACGTTGTGAGTTCAACACCAGATAGCGACCTACGGTGTCCTTGTGGGAGCGGGTCGTCATACGATGAATGCTGCGGTCCCCTTCACGCCGGAAAGCCAGCGCCAACGGCCGAGAAGCTCATGCGCTCACGGTATTGCGCTTTCGTATTGCAGCTCCCTGAATATCTGCGTCGGACCTGGCACGAAACGACCCGGCCTGTTGGTCCGGTGCTTAATACCGAAGTGAAATGGCTGCGTCTGATTATTGACGACACAGAACAGGGCGGGCCGTTCGACGACGCAGGTTACGTCACCTTCACTGCGATAGGCCGTGATGCGACCGGCCGTTTTGAACAGCGCGAGCGGAGCCGGTTTGTACGAGAACCGGGTAAAAAAGAATCCCGTCGATGGTTTTACATCGACGGGATATCTTCAACTCGCTAACCCTGGCTGCGCGTTGCGCGACGCCTGTGGCTGTTCGCGGGTCGAGCATTTGACTGACCGCGACTGCCAGACTGGTGACGAACGTTCGAGGAACTGGGGCGTCCCTGCTTGGTGCCCGCACTTTGCCCAGCACCACCGCCACGACGTGCGCGTTTGCGACGAGCGTTCGCACCCTGCGATTTCCCAACTCCAGCAGCAGAATGACCCGCTGCGCGTTGCTGCTCCTGCTGTGCTTCTTCTCGACGGCGTTGAACTGCTTTCGCATTCACCTTCGGTGCAATTTCTCCGACAAGCTCGAGTACCGCGCGATCTTTTGCGCTCACACGTTCGGGCTCAACAGTGATCTTGGCTGCTCGAAGCAGCGTACGCATTTCACGACGCTGCTCTGGTAAACAGATCGTTGCCACGTCGCCCTTACTGCCGGCACGCGCAGTACGCCCTGAACGGTGCAGGTACGCCTTGTGTTCGACGGGTGGATCAACGTGCACGACCAGCTCTACTCCGTCAACGTGAACACCTCGCGCGGCAACATCTGTAGCAACCAGTACTCGAGATTCTCCGCTAACAAATTCTGCGAGGTTTCTATCCCTAGCATTTTGCGACAGATTGCCCTGTAGCTCAACAGCAGGAATACCTTTCGCCGTGAGCTGTTTCGCAAGGCGCTTTGCCTGGTGCTTCATACGGGTGAAGAAAATACGCCGACCTGTGCCAGAAGCGAGAGCTTCGATTACTGCCTGCTTGTCGTCCTTACCCGCAACTTCGAATACATGGTGAGTGAGTTCAGGGACCGGTGAGGCTTCGGAATCTACTGAGCGGTGAACCGGTGAGTTGAGATACTTCTTCACCAGCTTGTCGACTCCGTTATCGAGGGTTGCGCTGAAAAGCAGACGCTGGCCACGCTGAGGTGTTTTGTCGAGAATACGAGTCACAACAGGCAAAAATCCCATGTCTGCCATGTGATCAGCTTCATCAAGGACCGTGATTTCAACACGAGATAAATCGATCACGCGCTGGCGCATCAAGTCGTCGAGACGGCCTGGGGCCGCGACGACAATTTCAACACCCCGTGAAAGTGCATCCTCTTGTCGTTTTTGTGAAACCCCGCCGAAGATCGTCGTGACGCGAACACCCATCGGCCGAGCGACGAGGTCGATCGTGGCCGCGATTTGAGTCACAAGTTCGCGCGTCGGAGCCAAGACGATTGCGCGTGGCGCGCGTGGTGTGCGTCGTTCTCGCAGTTTTGCGTGGAGGTTGATAACCAGCGGTAGCGCAAAAGCCAGGGTCTTTCCAGACCCGGTGCGACCGCGTCCGAGGACGTCGCGACCTTTGAGCGTGTCAGGCAGTGTGTCGTACTGAATTGGGAAAGGGGTGGCCTTTCCATCAGCTGCGAGTACGTCGCAGATTTCTTGTGGAATGCCCAGCTCATGGAATGAGGGGACAGTTGGTTGCTGCGTAGTGGCAGCGTTTCGATCTTGGTTCACAAAGTGCTTTCATGCTTGCTGAAAATAAAAAGTGCACACACAACAACGTGGGATGGCCCAACAGTTGGATCATCCCACGTTGTTGTGTGTGATTCGCTTCGGATTTTCAGATTCAGAAGCGAAAAAGGTTTGAGAGAGTTAGCTTGCGCGGCGTGCACGAGCGGCGCGGCGTTTCAGCGTGCGACGCTCGTCCTCGTTCAGCCCGCCCCAAACACCATAATCTTGGTTGGTGTCCATTGCGTACTGCAGGCACATTTCGGTGACGCTGCAGCTAGCGCACACAGCTTTTGCACGCTCGATCTGATCGAGTGCGGGTCCAGTGTTCCCAACCGGAAAAAACAGTTCCGGGTCGGCATTTAGACATGCTGCTTGCTCACGCCAGTCCATTACGAAATCCTCCTCAGTGATCACGCGCGCACCCCGGGTAAGATAAAGATGCTGAGCCCTCTGCACACCTGGAAACGTTGTAGAAGAGAACTACACGTCGGTGTGCGCGAAACTCAATTACCTTATATGGTTCCATGTGAACGTCAGGTAAGCAAGCATTATTTTTCTCGCTGGAAGGGAAACCTCAGGTGAACAGTCAAAACTCTGAGCCGACGTCCAGACCAGGAAAGGCCTGGTCACTGCTTATTGGCGTACTCATTATCGAGACAATCGGAGCCGCGGCACTCACGTGGATCGCTGTCACCGGTGCTATCGGGGCAGTTAATCAACCATTTACAGATGTGATGAGTCTGTTAGTCATGGCAGTGATTGCTTTTGTGTTTACGATTGTTTGTCTGGCGGGGGCCCTTGCGCGCCGAGGATGGTCCCGTGCGGCGAGTCTGACCCTTCAAATTCTAGCTTTTGCTGTCGCGACTGCCATGTTGCAAGGTATTTTAGGGACGAAAACGCTCGCGTGGTTGCTCATCGTGATGACCATTGTGGGAATCATCGGGGTCGTGCTTGCCAGATCCCCAGATCAAATGCTTGACAACCCGGACGATCAACAACGCGTCGAGGACCTATAAAAACCTGCGTTATCGCGACGCAAATGTTTACCCGTCAAGACCAAGCAACTTGCGGATTCGAGACACGTGGCCCGTCGCTTTTACATTGCGCAGTGCGTGCTCAATTATGCCCTCGGAATTGATGACGAATGTTGAACGGATCACGCCTTCAACCTTCTTTCCGTAGAGATTCTTTTCGCCGTAAGCACCGTAGGCGCGGTGAACATCGAGGGATTCGTCACTGACGAGCGGGTACTCGAGTGCGTCACGCTCGGCAAACTTGCGCTGCTTGTCAACGCTATCTTTTGAAATTCCTATAACTTCGTAGCTACGAGCCTGGAGTGATTCGATTGAGTCTCGGAAATCACAGGCTTCTTTGGTGCACCCCGGTGTCATCGCTGCAGGATAGAAAAACAAGATCACATTCTTGCCACGGTAATCAGAAAGCGTAACGTTTTCGCCGTTTTGATCAGAAAGAGTGAAATCGGGAGCTGAATCTCCAGCAGCGATGGGGTGGGCTTTTGTCGTCATATGGTTATCTCCGTTCATCAGGGAGGAGGCGTCGAAGTGATTCCACGCGCTCCTGCCCGCTCGTGTCAAGTCGTCCATCAGCCATTGCAGCATCCAGTTCACAGTCAGGGGAATCCACACGGTGTGTGCACCCTCGAGGGCACTGGTCAATGATTTCCGCAAGGTCTTCAAAACCGCGCAAGACATTTTCAGCAGTAACATGACCGAGCCCAAATGAACGCACACCCGGGGTGTCGATCACCCAGCCGCTCCGGCGACCGTCTACTACTTTGAGGGCGCGTGAGGAAGATGAAGTGTGGCGTCCTCGGCCAGTGACTTCGTTCACATGCCCAATTGCGCGATCTGCGTCAGGCACAAGCCGGTTGATCAGTGTCGACTTACCAACACCGGAATGACCGACGAACACTGTCGTATGACCGAGCAGAGCACGTGTGAGTTCCTCTGTTGGTTCGTTGTTCGGCGACGAAAGGAACACGGGAACTTCGAGTCCTTGAAAGTGCGCTAAGAAGTCGCCTGGGTCAGCCAAGTCAGTTTTCGTGACACACAAGATCGGTCGGATCCTGGCGTCGTAGGCCGCAACGAGGTATCGGTCAACGAGACGAACGCGCGGTTCAGGATTTGCGGCAGCCACAACGATCAACAACTGGTCAGCGTTAGCCACAACCACCCGTTCGACACGGTCAGAGTCGTCTGCGCTTCTTCGGAGCAGGGTCGTGCGTTCGATCACCGAGACTATACGCGCAAGGGTGCCCGCAGTTCCGCTCGTATCGCCGACAAGTTTGACTCGGTCACCGGTCACGATTGGCGTCTTACGGAGTTCTCTGGCGCGCGCAGCTACGACAGTACGTTCAGGCTCTTGCTCCGTTTGGACCACCGCAGTATATCGTCCACGATCAACCCCAGTGACCATGCCTGTTATGGAGTCAGCATGATCTGGGCGGCGTTTCGTTCGAGGTCGGTTTGCTTTTGGATTCGGTCGAACCCTGACTCGATCGACATATTCCTCATATTGATCTTCAGGATCGTCACCAAGTGGAAACCTGCTCATGAAAAAGTTCCCGTAGTGGGGTCAAACACCCACTTTTCTGGCTTCGGGTCCTGTGACGTCGAGGTTTCAGCGTCGTCGTTACTCGGGCCAGCACTCGGTGCCGACACGATACCGAGCATGTCTTCCCACATGTGTGTGAAATGCGGCATGGTCTTTGACGTGCATTCAATATCGTCCACGACCACATCGTGTACAGCGAGGCCAATTACCGCTCCCGTAGTTGCCATACGGTGATCAGCGTAGGCCTTCCAAACGCCACCATGCAGCGGGACTGGTTCAATCGCGATACCGTCTTCGAGCTCGCGTGCACGACCGCCGAGGGAATTAATATTCTCGATCAGCGCCGCAATGCGGTCGGTCTCATGATGTCTCGTGTGACCGATCCCGGTAATGGTACTCGGCCCACTTGCGATTGCTGCAAGTCCAACAAGGGTGGGGGAGAGCTCACCGGCCTCAGGAATATGCAGGTTTACCCCGGCAAGTGTGGTCGGTCCGGTTACTGTCAGAACATCTCCAACTTTTTCAGCTGTAGCACCAAAAGCGGTCAGGATAGAACGCAACTGGTCACCCACCTGAGTTGTTTCATCGGGCCAGTTCGGCACACTCACCGTGCCGCCGGTAGCAAGGGCAGCAGCAAGGAACGGTGCTGCATTCGAAAGGTCAGGCTCGATTGTGACGTCACGCGGTTGAATGGGGCCGGGGAAGACTCGCCATTCCCCCTCAGCTGGGCGATCGGTCCGTACACCACGTGCTTCAAGACTTGCCAGTGTCATCTCAATATGCGGCACGCTCGGCAAGCGCTCGCCAGTGTGCACCACGTGAGCACCTTCGTCGAAAGCCGGGGCGGAAAGCAGTAAACCAGACACAAACTGGCTCGAAAGCGACGCATCAATTTCCACGCGGCCACCTCGAAGTGAGCCTTGTCCGTGCACCGTGAACGGCAACACGCCGCGTCCTTCGTCAGCGATGTCTGCACCGAGTGCCGAAAGGCCACGCAAAAGTTCTCGCATCGGTCGTTTTCTGGCGTAAGGATCACCGTCGAAAGCGACAGGACCGAGCGCGAGGGCCGCAACCGGCGGTATGAATCGCATAACCGTGCCAGCCAGTCCACATGCGACACTTGTTGATCCACGGAGCTCTTCTGGTGGAATCACTCGTAGATCGGGACCATTCGGGGTGCCGCTATCTACGTCTTGGAACTCCACGCCCAACGCCTTCAACGCATCGAGCATCAGGGTCGCATCACGGGAATACAGCGGCGCGCGCACCAGGCCGGGCCCCTCCGCGAGAGCGGCCACAACGAGTTCACGATTCATCAGCGATTTCGAGCCGGGAAGATGCACCTCCGCCGAAATTGGCTCGTTCGGTGTCGGTGCTGGCCATGGTTCAACCTCAGGCGCACCGGCATCGCCGAAACGGTCGGGATCTTCATTTTCACGCGTCTTCTTTGCCACAAACATCACCACCAGCCTACCTGGTTTAGATCAGGGGAATATTTCGAAGCAATTTACAGTTACAACCAGTGACCGCCGACGCAGAAGGAAGCCCAATGATCGACACACTCACGCGCTCCAGCCAGGCGCGAACGCGTGTGCAGAAGGCTGCCTATATGTCGTCTCGACTCGCGAGCTGCGCGAGATCGAGTCGGTTCGCCAACCTGAATCCTGATGCCCCCGTACACTGGGAGGCGATGAGTAAGATAGCGAGCACCTCGACAGGTGACACAGACGTTGAAGATAGTGGTCTTGCTGAGACTGCTAGCGAGCGCCAGGCGCGTTTTGAACGCGAGGCGCTGCCCTTCTTGGACCAGCTGTATGGCTCCGCCATGAAGATGACACGTAAACCGCAAGATGCGCAAGATCTCGTGCAGGAGACCTATCTTCGTGCCTATCAAGCGTTTGCAAGCTTTACTGCGGGGACCAACCTCAAAGCTTGGCTTTACCGAATTATGACCAACGCGTACATCAACCGGTATCGCAAACAACAGCGTGAACCATATGCCGACGCGGTTGAAGATCTCGCGGATTGGCAGCTTGGCGGAGCCGAATCAACCACTGCAAGCTCATCGCGTTCAGCAGAAGCCGAAGCGATCGATCGCACGCCAGCATCAGTCGTGACCCAAGCGTTGCAAGAACTTGCTGAAGATTTTCGCATCGTCGTTCTTCTCGCTGACGTCCAAGGATTTAGATACCAAGAAATAGCAGACATGATGGAAACCCCTATCGGCACAGTGATGAGCCGCTTACATCGCGGGCGACGTCAGCTTCGTGAAGCACTCGCTGACTATGCGAGTGAACAGGGAATTACCAATGCACAGAACGGAGGCAAGTGATGAGTGATTGTGATTGCGCTACGCTCCGCGCCGGAATTGAAGAACTCCTGCATAACGAACTGTGTGCTGAGGAGTCCGCGCCGTTGCGTAAACACCTGGAAGAGTGCCCGGACTGTCAAAATGAGGAAGCTGCCTTAACACGTTTAACGCAAGCCGTTCGTCGCGCATGCGAAGACAAAGCGCCGACGTCATTACGTGATGCCATTGCTGCGGGCTTACGCGAAGTGCAGGATGACGATCACTTCAAGTCATCTCCCGCTACAAGTCAGGGTTAGTCAGGCGAGTACGGAGCGTCTCAATGACCGTGTGATCGACGCGGTGAGCGCTGAGATAGTTCAACACTGAGCCGTGTTCGCGATCAATTTTCGTCAGAGTCTGGTCCAAGGCTTCTGCCGGAGTTGACGCGATAAGCCCCACAGTTTGTTCATCAGGATCATAGCCAAGTTCGCGGAGCTTCGTGACGTAATTGTGAAGCCATTCACCATTCAAATGCTGCTCTGAGGCTGCGTAGTCAGTAAGTACTTCGTCGCGGTCTGCGCCGAGTGCGAGGAGAGTTAGCGAGGCTACTGCACCGGTACGGTCCTTACCTGCGGTGCAGTGGAAAAGGATACCTCCGTCATCGGCTTGGTTCGCGATTTGTATGATTACTTGCCCAAGCTCGTTGCCGTGCTGAAAGTAGATGAGATCTGTCAGATCAAAAATGCTTAAACGCCTGCTGACGTGCGATGCAGCGTCAGGGAAAATAGGTTGCTCGATGGTCGTGACCGTTTTCGGTATCCGGTTGGGGTATTCATTGCGCTCGTTAGGGTCGCGTAAGTCAATTACGGTGCGGACCCCCAAATCAGCGAGATCACGACCTGTATCCGGGGTGAGCTGGTGCAGCGCATCTGCCCGAAACAGTGCGCGTTCACGAATTACACCATCGGCAACACGAAAGCCCGCGAAGTCGCGAAGATTATATGTACCTGGAATATCGATTCGAGTGCTCACCATATGCCTTATGGTGCCGACCTAATATGAGCACTGGCTGAATTTGAGGTGTTCGTGAAATCGGTGATTGCAGCTGAGAACTAATCTGAAAGGTTCAAACGAGGAAGCGCTGAAATTAGTCCGCGCGTATATTCGTGCCGGGGCGTGTTAAAGATTTGATCCACAGACCCCGTTTCAACAATTTTGCCAGCCTGCATCACAGCAATACGTTCGGCAAGCTTTGGAACCACGGCTAGATCATGTGTGACGGTAATGAGTGTGAGCCCCATTTCTTGGCGTAGGTCACGGAGCAGATCAAGCAGACGGCCACGCACGAGCACGTCGAGTGCGCTCACAGGCTCATCGCCAACCAGTACATCGGGTCGATGCACAAGCGCACGTGCAAGGGCAACGCGCTGGCGTTGACCGCCTGAAAACTCGCGTGGATATCGGTCGAATGTATCGTCCGGAAGCTCCATTCTCGACATGATCGCTTCCGCAGCTTCGCGATGATCACCCGGTGCACCGATCGCTTCAAGAGGTTCGATCACGCTCTTACCGACTGTGCGCCGCGGGTTCAATGTCGAATACGGGTCTTGAAACACAAGACCGGTGCGGCTGCGTAGCCACAGCATACGGTCATCACTTTTGACGGCGCGGCCGTCAAAAGTGATTCGTCCAGAGTTCGGGCTCGTCAGTCCCAGCATGAGCCGAAGTAGCGTAGTTTTCCCGGAGCCTGATTCACCAACGATTGCGACACTTTCGCCCGCATAAATATCGAGGCTCACGTCGTCGAGAGCGACCGTTTTTGGCGCAGTACCGATCAGGCGTTTTTCTTGATAGATTTTTGAAACATTTTCGAGGGAAATGAGTGGATCGCTCATACGTCACCTCCGGCTGCGCGAATCAATGCGCGGGTGACTTCGTGCTGAGGCCGGCGCAAAATGTCGTGCACTGCACCTTCTTCTATGAGCCGTCCCTCATGCAGAACGAGTACTTTTTGTGCAACTTGGGATACGACCGCAAGGTCATGGCTGATAAACACAAGTGACATCTTGTCAGCGTCAGACAAATCACAAAACAGTCGCAAAATATTTTCTTGCACAGTGACATCAAGCGCGGTGGTTGGTTCATCGGCTAACAATAAAGGGGGAGACGCTGAGATCGCGGCTGCAATGGCTGCGCGTTGGCGTTGACCGCCGGACACTTCGTGCGGAAACGCACGCACCATGCGTTCGGGTTCACGAAACCCAACGCGATCAGCAAGCTGAAGCGCAGCCGTATCTCGTTGGTCTCGATCCAACTCGTAGTGGTGCGCGAGCGACGCGGTCATTTGCCGCCCTAAGCGTTTAAGCGGGTCTAGCGCGGTCTTTGGCTCTTGAAAAACGATGCCGATCTTGTCGCCACGGTAGTCTGCACGAACCTGGGAAGAAACATTTGTCAGCTCGGTTTCATCGAGCCTAATTGATCCACGTACTTGAGCGTGCGTCGGCAACAGTCCCGCAATGGCAAGCGCAGTGAGGGTCTTACCAGAGCCTGATCCACCAATAATTCCGACGCGTTCACCCGTGCCGAGCGAGAACGATATATCGGAAAGCAGCTCTTTTCCGCCAATGGTTACAGTGAGGTTCTTGACGGTGAGGGTCATGATCTCATCTCCTCCAACCGAAGATTTGCACCAGGATCGATCGCGACTCGAATAGCGTCACCGAGCACAAAGAAGGCAAGCACAACAAGCGTAATGGCGAGCCCCGGCCACATCACTGTGAGTGGAAAGACTGAGATGGCGTTTTGTGTTTCAGCCAGCATGCGTCCCCACGAGGGTACTTCGGGGGGCGCGCCAAACCCCAGATAGGACAGGCTTGACTCGGCGAGAACCGCGAGCCCCATGACAAGAGAAATTTGCACGATAATTACGGGCGCGGCGCTGGGCAAAATATGTCGACTTAAGATTTTTGGTCGTGAAAGGCCCGCTGCCCGTGCGGCCATGACGTAATCTTCACGCGCGGCTTGAGCCAGTTCAGAACGAGCTATGCGTGCCACGCTCACTCCGAAACCAATACCGAGCGCTACAACCACAACCGGAATGCCGCTGCCATAGACGGCCGCAAGCATCATCGCAATTAAGAGCGTAGGAAACGCGATCAGAATATCGATGAATACGGTGACAGGTTCTCGCATCCATTTGGGTCCGAGAGCTGACAGCCACGCCAACACAAGACCCAGCGCAAGCGCAAGTATGCCAGTGCTCAGCGCAACGAGCAATGTGGTGCGACTTCCGACCAGTAGGCGTGAGGCAATGTCTCGCCCGCTGCCGTCGGTGCCAAGCGGGTGAAGCCATGTCGGTGTTGACCAGATATTGGCGGTGTCAGTGAATGCAGGCGGGTGCGGGACCCAAATAAGTGACACCGCCGCCGCAATACCAAGGAACACCAGTACGGCTACAGAGAGGATAGTACGTGGTCGCCTCATGATTCTGTCCTCAGCCGTGGATCGATAATGCGATGCACAATATCAATCAAGACTCCAATGACGAGGATGAGTCCTGTCAGTACAAGAAGTGTGCTTTGCACTTTAATCAGATCTCGGTTGCCAACATCGATCACGAGCATACGCCCGAGTCCCGGGAGAGAGAACAGCTGCTCAACCACCACGGCACCGATTAATAGGCCGGCTATTTGCAGGCCTAACATGCTGACAATTGACAGCCCCACGCCTGGCAATCCACTGCGCAGTAGTGCCTGCAGGCGTGTGTACCCAAAGGACATTGCCGTACGTACGTGTTCAGCATGTAATGCTGAGAAGGTCGCGCTTCGGACGAAGCGAAAAAGCACAGCGCCTTCGACAAGACCCACTGTAAGCGCGGGAAGGAAGAGTGACCGTAACGCAGCCACGGGCGTTGTCCAGCCTGAGCGGGGGAACCCCTGGGAAGGAAGCCACCCAAGCCAGTTGGAAAATATCAAGACGACAATGAGGCCCGCCCAAACCACGGGAACTGCTGCGGCCAGCATACTGAGTGAGGTCAAGGTGTTCGTTGCGGCACCTTGTTTACGGTATGCAGAGAGCACCCCGAGGGGGAGCGCAATTACCAGTGCGATCAGTAAAGAAAGAAACGTCAGCGGAAGTGTCACTGTCGATTTCTGCAGTATTTCCGACGCTGACGACGTTCCCGAGATGAGGGAGCGCCCGAGGTCTCCGGTAAGGAAGCCGCCGATCCAATCAAAGTATTGAGCGATGAGAGTTTTATCTAAGCCAAGCTGTGTGCGTAACGCAGCCACCCGTTCAGGTGAAGCCTGAGTGCCACCGATGATCTGTGCAATATCGCCGGGAAGCAGACGCAGCGTAATAAAAATTATTACGCTGGCGATCAGCCAGCCAGCCGCGAGGACCAGCAGACGCTTCCCCACATATCTGATCACTCTGAGATCGTGATCCCTTCAAGCGGAATGCGTGAGTTCGTGTTTGCCTGTGGGAATCCTTCTACGCCGTGATGCACCACCGTGGTTGGCGTGTAGTTGTACAACCATTTTGCAGGAGCATCTTCAGCAACTTTCGTGGCGGCTTCTTGCAGTAGTTTGCTCTCTTCTTCGGTGTCAATAGAATGCAACGAGTCCTGATATAGCTTTTGCACTTCAGCGTTGTCATAGCCGAAGTAATAGTCAGGGTTTGCGTAGTTTCCGAAATCTCGCGGTTCTGCATGATCAATGTAGCTCAAGTCGTAATCATGGTTGGTGTAAACCGTTTCGAGCCACGTGCCGAACTCGACAGAATCCACTTTCACACTGATGCCAACCTGCTGAAGCTGACTCGAAATAATGTCGAGTGCGGTCTGCTCGTAGTGGTTTGGTGCAGTGATGGTCAGGCTCAGGTTCTGAGCACCAGCATCTTCGAGAAGCTGTTTTGCTTTTTCCGGGTCGTATGCGTTCACATCCGTTAAATCGACGTACCCGGGCTCAAGCTCAGTGATTGGGCTGCCCACAGGTTTACCGTCGCCGCTTTGCGCTTCGATAAGTGCGTCAGTGTCAATCGCGCGACTAATCGCTTCACGGACCCGAATGTCGTCAAACGGCGCCTTCGACATGTTGTATGCGAGCGTGAAGACATCGGTGCTCTCTGCACGAATGAGTTCAACATCATCGTTGCCTTCAAATTCTGAACGAAGCGTTGGCAGCAGAGCGGTCTGTACATCGACATCACCTTCACGCACCGCGTTCACAGCTGCACGCCCGTCCGGAATAAACCTGAAAACCGCGGTTTCAAGTGTCGGGTCATCGCCCCAGTAGTCAGGGTTTGCGTCAAGTGTGAGGCTGTCATTTTGGCGCCAGGACTTAAACACATAGGGGCCAGTGCCGTTGGCAGAGTTTGACAGATCATTTGTCGCATCAGCCTCAAGAATGAGACCGGGCCGGCTTGCCAGATGCCATAGGAGCTGACTGTTTGGTTCCGCAAGCTCAATGATTATTGTTTGTTCATCAGGTGACGAAACTTCTGCAGTGGTGTTGAGCAGGTCGGGCGTGAGCGTGTCAGTCAGGCTCGTCACCACATCATCAGCGGTGAGAGCGTTGCCTGAATGAAACTTCACGTCGTCACGCAGTGTGAACGTGTAGATTTTTCCATCTTCGCTCACGTCCGGCATTTCGGTTGCGAGCACCGGTCGAATTTGATCGACAGTTTCAGGCTCGAGACCGACAAGACCCTGATAGACGTTGTCGATTAATATTTGGTCGAGTGCGACACCTGCTGTGTTTCTCACATCAAGATTTGTGGGTTCGAGGATGAGCCCAATGCTGAGTTCCTGCTTACTTGCAGGTTTTGACCCAATCACACCCCACGTAATGGCGCCCGCAACTACAACGGCTGCAACGACAATAAGGGAGATGATGAGGGGCTTGCGATTCTTTTCGCGCTTACGGTACTGCTCACTAGTCACGACACATCTCCTGAAAACAACATGATCATAAGATTACGTTGAAACGCTTCACAGGTTCCAAAGATGACAAAGATTGTTATGTATCAGTGCCTCAGCAACGGGGCGATGACCGCCGCTAGCTCTGCTGGCACTGCCTCATGTAGATTATGTGGGCCTGCAATGTTAATGACATCTGAGGTTGGAAACTGTGTACGCCACGTAGTCAGATTATCGTCATTGACCATGCCAGAGCTTGCTCGTATCAGTGTGTGTTTCACATCCGGAATCTCACTAACTGAGGCATGGTTCGGAAGACCTTCCAGATGAGCGAGATGGTGGATCCACTCGATACGACCATCCGACCGGGTCTGGCTGTTGAGCGTCACGCCGCGACGTAACGCCTCACGGTCGGTGCCAATTCCGAAGTCAATGGCACGATCGACCATCTCTTCAATCGAGCCGAATGAGCGTTGACCGGTTATGAATTCTGCCACAGTGGCCGCGGCGTGCGTCATCGTGACCGTTGGGGTGATGTCAAGCACAATGAGTTGTGAGGTGAGACCTGCGTTTGAGGCCGCGATCGTAAGAGCGGTAAGGCCTCCGAGTGAATGCCCGATAAGGGGCACCGGTGCGGGAGCCCACTGTCTCAACGCATAAGTGATGTCGGGCGCGATCGTCTCGGGGCTGTAGTCTGCGTCGAGTCTCCAACTACTGTGGCCATGCCCGGGTAAATCAATTGTGATCGCGGGAACGCCGAGCGCAAAAACCATCGGGTCGAAGCTGTGTGCGTTCAGCCCTGCGCCGTGAAGTGCAACATATTCAGGCGCGCTTTCACCAAACTTCAGTGCACTGAGACTCCGCCCGTCCGGCAGGTCTATTGCGATGCGCTGCACCGCAAGAGGATACGCGTGCACTCGTCGTGCATCTGATTCGAGAAAATCGAACTCGTTGGGTTGCGGCGACGCTGTGTGTTGAGCCATGCACTAAATCCTACCGGGCTTCACTATTTAGGGTCGCCTGTCCTATACTGGATGAATCATGACCGTACAGACTCGTCGCTTCCGCCGTGCCCGCACACGCAACCTTCCGACGTATCTGTTCGTAGCGCACGTCGACGATCTGGACGATGTGCAACTGACGTGTCAAACTTTGCCAATCTGTGCGCACGGTAGGCTGTTTATCGTGGCACCTGATGGCATGCCTAACGTGGCAGTTCCGCCACGTTTGAGCGTGACCGTGCTCCCGAGCTACGATTCGGCAGAACGAGCCGTTGACGCGTGGATGACCGAAATGATGACCGGTGTCTTCGCATGGTTTACCGATAATACTCACGAAGTGGGCGAAAGAATTGCACGCCGACATGAGTTAGTGAACGTTCGCTACGGCGCTGGGCTCGGTGGCCTGTAAACCTGTTATCGGTACCCTCCGTCTGCGAGTCCCGCTTCAATTTCGAAGCGATTCTTTTTCGGGTCACGGCCTGATAGTGCGTACAGTACCGGCAGGGCAAACCCGAGGACCCGCCACTGCTGCCGGTGGATTTCTTCGTGCCTGAGCACGGCCTCGCCCACAAGATTACGCGTGAGATAGCAGGCGCCGACACAGACGCCGCCTCGTTTGAAAGCCCACTTAGGCATGCCACGAAACACCCAGAGATTGCCGTGACGTTCGATTCGGCCCGTGCTGAGTAGACCACCCCATACAAAACCAACGAACGTCGCATACCAGTAGCCAATAAGGGCAAGCGGCAGTGGTTTTCGGGTATGAATCATCATTGGGTCACGAAATCTATCAGCTCTTCAACACGACCCACAAGATGTGGGTCTAAGTCTCGAAAATCACGCACACGGCCGCGTATTCGTTGCCACGCATCAGCGATATCCGCGTGTTCTATTGCGGGCCATCCAAGCGACTTACAGATCCCCGTCTTCCAGTCTTGGCCCATGGGAATGTGCGGCCACTCGGATAAACCAACTCGAGCAGGTTTGACTGCCGCCCAAATATCAATAAATGGATGACCGACTACTTTCACGTAAGGTGACGAGATTTGTTGCGCAATGCGGGTCTCTTTCGTGCCCTTCACCAAATGATCGAGCAAAACTCCAGCACGCCGGCCTTCTTCAGGCTGGAACTGTCCAATAACCTCAGCAAGATGATCCGCTCCCTCAAGAAGCTCGACAACAACACCCTCTACGCGAAGGTCATCACCCCAGACCTGTTCGATCAGTTCTGCATCATGTTTGCCCTCGACAAAGATTCGACTGCCGCGAGCCACACGTGCGCGATTTTGCTCGACTGCAAATGAACCAGACGCTGTGCGCTGTCTTGCTTGCTTGATCTTCGGCCTTTCGAGCACGACCGGTGCGCCGTCAATCAAGAACCCGTCAGTTATAGGAAACGCGCGAACTTTGCCGCGATAGTCCTCGAGCTGGACGAGGCCTCCTTGCGCAAGACCCACGACAGCTCCGCACCATTCACTTTGCGTGTGTTCAATGACGAGGCCGCGTGCAAGTGTGACAACGTGACGCTGTGGTGTGCGACTGCGCGGCTCGGCGAGGGGGTCGCGGTCATATCGTTCATCAAACACACTACGACGATAGCGTTAAAGTGTGAGCATGCAGCACAACGACGTTCTCATTCGCCCACACGGCAGCATTTTACGTATCACGCTGAACCGACCACGGGCAATCAATGCCCTCACCACTGAAATGTGTATCAGGATTCGACACGCGATTGAGCGCGTGGATCCGACAGAAACAACCGCAATCGTGATCGATGGAGCAGGGGAACGGGGCCTATGCGGTGGCGGTGACATAAAGCGCATGAATGAAAGTTACGACGCCGGTATTGAGTTTCTTACCGAGGAGTACCGTATGGATTATGCGGCGCATATCTCATCGGTGCCAGTTGTTGGATTCATGTCGGGCGTTACGATGGGCGGCGGTATCGGTCTGACCGGCCATGCCGCGTTTCGCGTCGTTTCAGAGCGCAGCAGATTAGCCATGCCAGAGGCTCGCATTGGGATAATGCCTGACGTGGGAGGTCATCTGCTGTTATCGCGTATTCCAGGACGACTCGGAGAACTTCTCGCTATTACCGCGGGCACTTTGAACGCGGCTGACGCGTTGTACGCAGGTTTTGCTGACGCATACGTATCTGAAGCCGACCACGAGAGTCTGATCGACCGGCTTGCAGCAGGTATCTCTCCGCAGAAGGCGATAGATGAATTTCGCGCCGAGCTTCCCACTGACCTCACCCCCGGACTGTTTCAACAGCGGCAGTGGTGGGAACCTCTCGTTCATGAAACTGAGGAAGACCTGTGGCGGGAAGGCCCCGTCCCATTCGCGCGAGGTGTACTTGCGCGAATCGCAGCGAGTTCCAGTACGTACGCGACAGAAACCCTCGCGGTCGTGCGTACTATGTGTCCAGTGTCAGTCGTACTCAGCCTCGCACAACTCCAGCGCACCAGAAACGAGCAGTTAACCCTTCAGGATGTGCTCAACGATGACCTGCGAATTCTTTCACGCCTGATCGCAAGACCCGATTTCGCCGAAGGTGTACGTGCATTGCTGATTGAGAAGGATAATAATCCTGGTTGGCAGCCTGCCTCGATTGACGAAATCACTTCCGTAGATATCAATGAATTATTAGCTTCATAGCATCGAAAGTTCAGCATGAAAGTTACAAGTGTTCGCACACATGCCGTCATGGGGTATCGAAACATGTGAGATTCCTGGTAATCTGCTGAAATCCTTATGACCACACTTCAGAGGAGAAAGAAAGTGGCAAAAGCAACGACGCAGGCCCCGGCCCGCGGACAATGGACCTCGCAGGCAGGTTTCATCTTCGCAGCCCTCGGCTCAGCCCTCGGTCTCGGCAATATTTGGCGTTTCCCAGGTGTTGCGTACGAGAACGGCGGCGGCGCATTCCTAATTCCGTACATCATCGCGCTACTCACGGCGGGTATTCCGATCTTGTTCCTAGACTATGCAATCGGGCACCGGTTCCGCGGCTCAGCCCCGCTTGCATTGCGTCGCGCGGCGGGGAAGCCTGGTGAAGCGCTCGGCTGGTTCCAAGTGATGATTTGCGTTTTTATCGCGATCTACTACACCGCTGTTATTGCGTGGACGGCAAGCTATTTCATCTTCTCGTTTAACTTGAAATGGAAAAACGCTGAATCACCAGCAGCTTTCTTTACCGGTGAATATTTGCAAGTAGGGGAAAGCCAGTTCACCCTAGACTTTGTTCCGGGTGTGCTGATTCCGCTTGTTCTGTTTTGGGTAGTTGCCCTCGCTATTCTTGCGGCGGGCGTCGCAAAGGGTGTGCAGCGTGCAAACGTTGTCTTCATTCCGCTCTTGGTGATCAGCTTTATCGCACTGGTTATTGGCGCGTTGTTCCTCCCCGGAGCAAGCGCTGGTCTGAATGAATTCTTTACGCCAGACTTTGCTGCTCTGGGGCATGCTTCCGTGTGGATTGCGGCGTATAGTCAGATCTTCTTCTCACTGTCGATCGCCTTCGGAATCATGTTGACATACAGCTCATACCGGAAGCGTCGCTCAAACCTGTCAGGCCCTGGTCTGGTTGTTGCATTCGGTAACAGCTCATTTGAGTTGCTGGCTGGCATCGGCGTGTTCGCGGCTCTCGGGTTCTTCGCGACACAGCAGTCCACGTCGATTGATCAGCTCGAAGGCCTTACCGGCGTTGGACTCGCGTTCATGACCTTCCCGGCAATCGTTTCGGAAATGCCAATTGCTCCAGTCTTCGGCATTCTGTTCTTCGGTTCGCTGCTTCTGGCAGGTATCACCTCGCTCATTTCAATCCTTGAAGTTGTGATTGCCGGCATTATGGACAAGTTCTACCTGAGCCGTACCGCCACTGTGTGGGGAGTGGGTGGTGGACTTGCCATCATTTCAGTGATTTTGTTTGGTACGACATCCGGACTTTTCACCCTCGACACGATCGACAAGTTCGCCAACGAAGTTGGCATCGTCTTGAGCGCAATCGTCACATGTGTGCTGGTGCTGTGGGTATACCGTCGCGGTAAAGAGCTCTCCACTCACGTCTCTCGTATTTCAACCTTCAAGATTGACAAGATTTGGCGGTTCCTTGTCGGAGTCGTGAGTCCAGTCGTGATTGGGGTCATGCTGATTCAGGTAATTATTGCGCTCATCGGCGACGGCTATGAAGGATACCCAAGCTGGTTCCTCGGAGTCTTTGGCTGGGGCTCAGTTGGAGTGATGGCGCTCGTCGCAATCATTCTGACCTTCATTCCGTGGAAGAAGAGTCCCGCGAAGTTCGAAGGATGGCCTCAGATCGACGGCGCGCCCGTCACCACGGGTGCAAATAAGCTGGGAGGTGAATAATGACCGGCACAGCGATTTTCTTTCTGATCCTCGCGGCAGTAGTCATCTGGGGTGGCCTGCTCGCCTCGGTGATCTTCCTGAACCGCAATCCTGAAATCGACCAGTATCCTGCGGGAGGCGAAGACCGTCCAGGAGAAGAACTCGACGATTAGCCCGAACACGTAAACTGATACATATCGGTTTCGTTCAGAATGGAGCATTGTGTTTGGGTGGCTGAAAAAATTATCGAACTCAGGTTCGAAGAAAGCGTCGTCGCGGCGACGCCGCGCGCCCAAACGTAATCTCGCGCCAGTCGAGGACATTGTTGAACAGGGCCTTATGGTTGCTGACGTAGCCGTTCGAATGAACGTCAAAAATCAGATCATTATGAATGCCCTGGGCCACCATATGAACTACGACGCAAATGAAATACTCGAGCTCGTCCGCAAGGCCACAACTGACCTTGCGGACGAGCGAGAGCGCGACGCATTGCATATTCAACGCGTCCGCCACGAAATACGAAGCAGTGGTCGCAGCAGCTGGAGCGACTCTTCTTCATACGATGGCGAAGATAATTCAACGCTCAAACACCGGCAAGAAGTGTATGAGGGAGTTGCAACCGAACTGCGCAAGCTAGTCGAAGACAACGAATATTTGAAATCTCGTGCAGAAACCGCTCGCGAACTTGCCTGGGAAGAAATCGGAAACTCGTTAAAAGACCGGGCCGAGCACCCCTATTACAGCGGCGGCCACACCGAAGAATATCGTGAAGAGCGAGACAGTCGAATACAGCTACTGATTCAGAAAGATCTCACAGAACTGGTACAGCAGCAGCGTCCCGAAAAAGACAAGAAACGTAAACTGTTCGGGCGCTCCTAACTCAACGCGAACGGTTAAAACTCTCCCGTTGCGCGACCATTGTCGTCCAGGATCTGCGGACGCTTCTCGATAACCCCTTGGATAAACCAGCACGAGGCAGCCAGCTTTTTCCCCTTCGTAGTGGGATGAGTCAACGCATACTGCGCCAACAGAGTTGAGAGACCGTTGCCTCGGAAATCAGGGTCAATCACAGTGTGATTGAAATCACGCACAATCTCACCGAAATCTGAAAAGTGTGCAACGCCAACCTGAGTATCATTTTTCACCAACAGAAATCGTGAACCATCAGCGTCGTAGTCGAATGTGAAGCCATCTTCTTGAGCTGCGGTGAGTGATTCGTAACGTGCCATGCCACCCAGGCTATACCCGCATAATGGATGTATGCAGCAATTCGGTCGGTTACTGGTGTGCGTTCTAGTACTCACACTCACGGGATGCTCGTTAGGCTCAGACGTAGACGAACCGGCCCCAACTTTGCCGCAGGCGGCAGAGAACTACCTCACCGCAGTATGCCCAGTGAACGAGAAATGGGACGAGGTGGATCTCACTGTTGACGCGCTCGAGATCGAACAAGATCAAGGCGAAAGCGGAGACTCCGAAACCGTCAAAAAAGCACTATCTACGCTCGCGTATACGGCTGAAAAAGCTGCACAAGAACTCGAATCTCAGCCCTGGCCCGAAGCCGCGGCGAACGACATTCAAGCAGTCGCGGACGCGCTACGGAACGACGCGGCGACGGCGCATAGCGTTCAGAAGCTTTCTGCCGAAAAAATTATCTCGTACCAGTGGCCAGACGCAGCAAAGACTGCGAAACTGACTGAACAGATCAGGCAAAAGCTGCAGGCAACGCAAAATTGCAACGAATTTATTGAGTCACAGCAGGCCCAGCAAAAGGAAAGTGAGCACGCAGATTGACCTCATTTGAACAGGCAGCTGCCTCCACGCGTTTGACCGCTCTTGTTCGCCGCGCCACACGGTCAACGAACAAAATGCTCGCGGGATCTCGGATCAAAGTCATTGGCGAAAGCACGCAAGCGCTCACTAAGATGCTGGTCCAGTTTGGCGCGATCGTAAGCGCTGCACCGCTTGATTTTCTATTTATTGTGGGAGACCCGCACGAAGCGTTCACAGGCCAATCAGATCTTAATACGAGGCTGTGGAGACCAGCCCGTGACCTGCCGACCATTATCGTCACCGAAGACGACACCGCCAGCTTCGTCGCACGACTCACGCGTGAAACCGACGCGCAGCCGGTGCCCAACCAACAACGCTCTGAACTTATCGAACTTGAAAACCCTGCCGGTGAGCGGCTTGCGGTCACAGTCGCCCCACACGGGCAAGCTGACGCAGAAAAGCGCATAGCATGGGCGTTACGCGGTATGCCGACAACCCGTGCACTGCTCGAGGAGCACCGCGGAAGTATTGCTGGGAAGCGTTTGACAGTGAGTTTGCTGCTCGAACCCAAGACGGCTGCTCTCGTGGCTGGCTTACATAACAGCGGTGCGGACGTCACTGTGTTTGCCCCAGAAAGTGAGACAGACCCGACAGTCGCGCGCGCCCTTCACGATCTGGGAGTGCGAGTGTGTGCCCCGAAAGCTGGCATTCAAGATGCAGCGAGCACCGCAGAGTACCCAGATGAAGTACGTGCACGTGAGTCACTCGATACAGGACCTCAATTTTTGATTGACGACGGCGCACATCTTATTCGCCTCGCACACACGCAATACCGTAAGGCGCTCACAACGTTGCGTGCCGCAGCTGAAGAAACGACAAGCGGAGTGCGCCCGCTCATCGAAATGGATGCCGAGGATGAACTGAAAATCCCGGTCATTGCGGTGAATAATGCGCGAACCAAAACCCTGTTTGATAATCGGGTTGGCACAGGTGAAAGCTGCCTCATGGCCATCGCCGAAGAAACAGAGCTAATGGGTAAGAACTGCGTCATCTTCGGATACGGGCCGGTCGGTCAGGGATGCGCACGCGCAGCTGCAGCGTTTGGCAGTCGCGTGTCTGTCATCGAACGAGACTCAGTCGCAGCGCTTCAAGCACTCACTGACGGCTGGGACATAGGTAGTCTCGAAAGCGCTGACTTGGTAATCTCAGCAACCGGAGTCTGGCAAACCATCACTGAAGAACATCTCAACACAGTCCCTGATGGAACAGTGCTTGCCGTCGCAGGAGGAATCGACGGGGAAATCGCCGATATCCGAAGGAAGAATGTGACTGTTCTTGCTGATGGAGCCGGGGTGAACTATACCGCTGGAGAAGGCAATCCCCTCGAAGTGATGGACCTCTCGTTTGCCACCCAGGTAGCTGCGCTCGCAGATTTGATCCACACGCCAGATCGAACCGCTGGCGTCTACCAACTTTCAGTCGAAACTGAAGAGGAAATTGCCCGAACCGCACTTGCCGCACGAGGTGTCGAAATACCTGAAAACCCGCGTGAGACTCGACCGGGTGGGGCGGCTCAACACTGGACCACGCACAGGTTCCGACTAGACTAAGGCGCTGATATGAACATAGATACTTCTGATGATCAAGTGATCGTCTACTCAGCCCCAATTGTGTTGCCGGTGACAAGTCCCAGAATCCCTGACGGAGCGGTTGCCGTACGAAGCGACAAGATCGTCCACGTCGGTGACCGTCGTTGGGTACTTGAACAACTCACTGAACACGGCGCCAGCTACCACGAAGAACATTTTGACGGGGCAATTGCTCCCGGCCTCGTGAACGCACACACACATTTGCAGTACACACACATGGGTGACGTCGCAAGCCGACACTACAATGGTTTCGACGACTGGGGCGATGCTTTCGATGTCGCATATGACGGCAGTAACCATGACTGGGCGAGAGCGGCCGCAGACGGAGCTCAACAGGTGATTGCCTCAGGAACCACCACCGCAGCAGATGTCGTCACCGACGACGCCGCATTCTCAGCGCTCTCAGATGCTGGCCTACACGGGATCGCCTACTGGGAAATTTACGGAACCAGTAACGTGGATTGGGCGGGGGGAGCGCGTGACGATCTGCGCGATCGGCTCACAAACTTCTCGAGCAACGCACCCACGGGAGTGTCTCCGCACGCACCGTATTCGCTCGAAGTGTCACCGTTACTCGAAATCCCTGACATCGCACGCGAAGTCGGTATGCGCCTGCACATTCATCTTGCTGAAGCGCACATGGAACGCGCACTCAGAGGGGATTCGAGCACGTGGGCAGAAATCGGTGCCGATAGTTTTCGGGCGCTTCGGTCACACGGTGTGGGGGTGTCATCAACGCAGTTTGTTGATCATCTGGGCGTGCTCGGCCCCGATTGTCATATCGCGCACGGCGTGTATGTTGACGCTGAAGATCGAGCACTTCTGCGCGCTCGTGGTACCGCAGTCGCGCTATGTCCAAGATCAAATACCGTCATCGGTCTTGATATGCCGCCAGTCGCTGACTACTTACGAGAGGGCAACCTCATCGCCGTGGGCACGGACTCACTGTCGTCGTCACCATCTCTGGACCTGCTCGCTGATGTTTCGCTGCTGTACAGCGTCGCTCGTGAACAAGGATATGGCAACAGCGACCTGCACCAGCTGCTGTTTAATGCTGCAACACTTGGTGGTGCAACGGCGCTTGGGCTGCAAGTTGGTCGGGACCGCATCGGACAGCTTGGTGTGGGTGCATTGGCCGATCTTTCCTTCTTTGACGTTCCGACAACTTCGGCTGACGATGCACTCGCTGCGCTTGTTGAAGATGGTGCCGGGCGGAATCGTCGCACCATAATTTCGGGCGTCGAAAAGTTCCGTTTCGAGGCCGGAGCGTAACAAAGTGAAGCGCGGTCATGCGCTTGAATTATTTCCCGTAGAATAGCGGAAGCTTATTTATTCCCCCTTCGACTTCGTTAAAGGATGACTCATGTCGCATTTCTCACGTTTGAGCGTGCTCGCTGCCGCAAGTGGCGCTGCTGCGCTGGTATTGGTTGGCTGCGCATCTGGTGCTGACAGCAACAGTGATTCAGAAACCGTCACTGATGGCAAGCTAACTATTGCTACCGGTGAGCCTGCTTACGCTCCGTGGGTCATGGATAATAACCCAGAGTCTGGCGAAGGTCTCGAAGCCGCAGTTGCGTACGCAGTCGCCGACGAGCTCGGTTATGCGGAAGACGATGTCGTGTGGGTCCGTTCCACATTTGACGGAGCAATTGCACCTGGACCGAAGGACTGGGATCTGAATATTCAGCAGTTCTCGGTGACCGAAGAGCGTAAGAATGCCGTTGACTTCTCATCACCGTACTATGTGACCACGCAGGCGGTTGTGGCACCAAGCGATAGCCCTGCTGCTGACGCGAAAGGTCTCGCGGATTTGAAAGATGACCTGATTGGTGTCGCATCGGGGACCACCTCACTGAGCGTGGCTCAAGATCTCATCGACCCTAGCCAGGAACTTCAGGTCTTTAACAGTGTTGACGACACCGTCAGTGCATTGAAGTCGGGCAATATTGATGCGATGGTGACTGACCTTCCGGGTGCCTTCTACGTTCGCGACGCACAGCTTGAAGGTGATGGAGTGATCGTAGGGCAGCTCGATTCAACTGAAGGTGGCGACGAATTTGCGTTTGTTCTGCCCAAGGATTCAGCACTCACCTCCAAAGTTGATGAAGCTCTCGCAACGTTGGAAGACAACGGCACACTTGATGACCTGGCAAAGCAGTGGCTTGCAAACCAGGATGCTCCGATTCTGAAGTAACCACTCGTGAATTCAGCACCGGCATTAGCCGTCAGCGATATTGAACGCTCGCGTCAGGAATATCGACGTAAGCAAGGTCGACGCTCAATACTGATCAGTATCGGCAGCACGTTACTTTTCGCTGCAGTAATTGCGGTGGTGTTGGTTAACAGTCCCGGGTGGGCGCGTGTTCAGGGAACCTTTTTCAGCCTTGACGTGGCGATTCAAACGTTCCCGAACGTGTTGCTTGGTCTCTGGCTCAATATCAAGGTGTTGTTCGTTGCGGTTATTGGTGTAGCAATTTTTGGCTCACTTCTTGCAATTGCTCGAACAATGCGTGGCGCTGTATTCACTCCGCTCCGCCTCATTGCAGCTGGCTATGTAGACATTCTTCGCGGTATTCCGGTGCTGCTGGTGCTGTATCTTGTGGGTTTCGGGGTTCCGGGTCTCGAACTGACTCAGCGCATGCCTGCGCAGTTCTGGGGAACGATTGCGCTTATTTTGTGTTACTCCGCGTATGTGGCTGAAGTGTTGCGTGCTGGTATTGAAGCTGTGCACCCGTCGCAGCGCATCGCAGCCCGTTCGCTTGGCTTAACCCACGCGAAAACTCTGCGTTTAGTGGTGCTGCCGCAAGCTGTTCGTAAAGTCACACCGGCACTCATGAATGACTTTGTGTCGATGCAGAAGGACGTAGGCCTGATTTCTGTGTTGGGCGCCGTCGATGCGGTCCGCGCTGCACAGATCGATGTGGCAACCACCTATAATTTTACCCCCTACGTCGTCGCCGGAATTCTCTTCGTGATGCTTGCGTGGCCGTTCTTGCGCATCACTGATATATTGCAGCGACGAGCACAGGAACGTGAACAGGTTGGGGGCGTGGTATGAGCCAGCCAGTCTTGCGTGTACATAATGTGCATAAACGTTTCGGTGACCAGACTGTGCTTGACGGCGTTGATCTTGACGTTGAGGCGCATGAAGTCGTTGTGCTGATCGGTGCGAGTGGATCAGGTAAATCGACGCTGCTCAAAACTGTCAACCTGCTCGAACGTGTGGATGATGGTCAGATATGGTTAAGCGGAACCGATATCACGGACCCGGCAATCAATGCGGACAAAATCCGTGGCCGTATTGGCGTAGTGTTTCAGCACTACAATTTGTTCCCACACCTTAACGTGATCAGTAATGTGACGCTCGCGGCCCGACACGTGTTTAAAACGTCTAAAGCTGACGCTGAAAAACGCGGCATGGAACTGCTGACGCGTATCGGGTTGGCAGATAAAGCCAAAGAGTACCCGGATCGTTTATCTGGTGGTCAGCAGCAGCGTGTCGCAATCGCTCGTGCGCTTGCGACTGATCCAGAGTTGTTGCTTCTTGATGAAATTACAAGCGCGCTCGACCCGCAGCTCGTCGGTGAGGTACTTGATCTGGTCCGCGATCTGAAGATTTCTGGCTCAACGATGGTTATGGCAACACATGAGATGAGTTTTGCTCGTCAGGTTGCTGACCGCGTTGTGTATCTCAAGAACGGTCGAATGATAGAGCAGGGCACGCCGCAGGAAGTGTTCGATAACCCCCAGCGTGAAGAAACACGCGAGTTCCTTTCCCGTCTTCAAGTCTGATCACTCGGCAACGGAACGCATCGCATTCTCTACAGCGTTGCGTACGTGAGGCAATGCGGCTCGTGTGGCCAGCGATGAAATGAGATGAATTTCACGCGCGAGACGTGGCTCATTGACTGCCCGAAAAGTAATACCTTTAGGCGGATGATCAACTGCGAGCTCGGGAATTAACGCAACTGCAAGACCAGCTGCAACCATGCTCATAGCTACGGTTAAATCATCGGTGCGAATAGCAACCTGCATGTCGCCGGAGTGCTCAGAAATGATCGCTTCCATTTCTTCATCCAGAACATCATTCGGAGTCGCTCCAATGATCCAGTGCTCTGCGTGAAGCGCGGCAAGGTCGGGCACGGTGACGGTTTGCTTTCGAGCGAGCGCGTGATCATTTGGCATGGTGAACAACAGTGGGTCAGTGTGGACATGACTGATTGACAGGTCCCGACCGCGTGTGAAGGGTCGTGATGGAACGGTATAGGTGAGTGCAGCGTCGATTTCGCGTGTTCTGAGTAGTTCGGTGAGTGATGTGGCTTCTTCAACGCGGGCCTCGAGTTCAATGCCGACCCGCGTCAGATCTTTCGCAATTGACGGCAATAGTTTTGCGGCAGCCGTAGGAAACATGCCCAGTCGAAGTTTCGGCGTGGTGAGGTTCGCCAGATCGCGAGCATCGACGATTGCACGGTCTGCGAGCGCGAGAAGTTCGTCCGCGCGATCCACCAGCAGCTTCCCGACGCCGGTGAGTGTGGTGCCACGACTGCTTCGACTGACCACTGCGCTCCCAGCTTCTTGTTCGAGTGCTGCAAGATGATAGTCGACTGTCGGTGTGCTCCATTCCAGCTGCTGGGCGGCTTGTGAAATTGACCCGGTGGCGCTCACAGCCTGTAGGGCACGAAATTGTTTCAGATCAGGCATATGGCTTCTAACTTTATTTGTTTCAAGCGCTATAAATATCAGTGTAGCTACATATCTAGTATAGAACTGAGATAGGCAAAGTTGTATTCCATTCACTCGTCCCACCCTGGCAAAGTAGAAGTGACGGACACGGTACATGGGTAGGGGAGTGATATGGGGCAGGTGTGGAGTGCGGCAGAGCCCGATTTCAACGAAGTTGCGCAGCGAAAGACACCGTATGCGGACGCAGTAAAGGAATTCGCGCAGGCAAATCCTTCCAGCTTTATGGTGCCCGGCCACGGTCCTTCGCTCACCGGCGGTGGGCGTGCACTCCAAGAGTTCTTCGGCGGAAATGTTGTCGGCTATGACCTTCCAGTCATGATCGAAGGCATTGACCTCGGTGTTGACGCGCCGCATGCACAAGCCCGACGTCTGGCGGCCGAAGCTTGGGGTGCACGAGCCGCATGGTTTATGACCAACGGTGCTTCACAAGCAAACCGTACCGCAGCCCTTGCTGTTCGTGGCCTAGGGCCCAACGTTATGATGCAGCGCAGTAGTCATTCAAGCTTCATTGATGGCGTGCTGAATGCTGGACTTCACCCCTCATTTGTTGTCCCAAATATTGATCAACATAACGGTGCAGCCCACGGGCTTACTCCAGAAATGCTTGATTCAGCCCTTGCTACGGCGGAAAACCCGGTGACGTCGGTGTACGTGGTGTCACCTAGTTACTTCGGGTCAGTAGCTGACGTTGCGGGTCTCGCGCGAGTCGCTCACAAACACGACGCTGCGCTCATCGTCGACTGTGCTTGGGGAGCTCATTTCGGGTTTCATGAACTCCTTCCTGAATCACCGGCACGACTCGGCGCAGACCTAGTTATTTCCAGCACCCACAAACTGGCTGGATCGCTCACACAGAGTGCAATGCTTCTGCTGGGTGATGGCCGCTTTACCGAGCGTTTGCAGCCACTAGTCGAACGCGCATACATGATGACAGCGTCGACGTCAGCCAGTGCGATCCTGATGGCCTCTCTTGATATCGCACGTTCCGCTATGGCCACCGGTCGTAGCGAAATTGGCGACTCGATTCGACGTGCTGAACATGTACGTGACCAGATTCGCGCCCACGACCGATTCTCGCTTCTCGATGACACATTTGACGCGTTCGATGACATTGCGGCTACAGATCCGCTTCGCGTGGTGATCGATATTTCTCAGCTAGGCGTGACCGGACACTGGGTGGCCGGTCAGCTTGAGCAACACCGTGTCTACGTAGAAATGGCGACCGCAACTGTGGTGGTTGCTGTTATTGGTGCTGCCGCGGCACCGAATACTTCTGCACTTATCGAGGCCCTTGACGCGACTGCACAAGAAGTTGATCGGCGCCGCGCGCAGGGCGAAACACCCGACAACGCCAACTTTGACTTTCCGCCTATGCCGGCGCCCGGGCGACTTGAAATGCTGCCGAGACACGCATACTTTGCCGACACGGAAATTGTCCCGGCAACTGCGGCAGTCGGTCGTATTTCGGCAGACTCACTCGCAGCATATCCTCCGGGAATCCCTAATGTTATTCCGGGTGAAGTAATTTCTCACGAAGTGGTTGAATTTCTAACTGCAGTAGCTCATTCGCCAACCGGTTACGTGCGTGGAGCGAACGATCCACTCGTGCAGACCTATCGAGTGCTCGCTTAACAATTACGAAACACTGGGGAACGCGGGGCGACGTTTTTCTACAAATGCCGCGGTGCCTTCGCGCATATCGTCAGTCTCGAAGCAGGCTGCAAATGCTGACTGTTCCGTTTTTAAGCCTTCTACGGTTGTGAGGGTACTGACCGCTCGAATTGTTCTCTTCGCCGCGGCAACAGCAACCGGTGACTGCTTCTGCGTGAGTGACAAGAAATCTTCGGCACGCTGAACGAGCTCAGCACGATCACGGACCACTTCAGCGACGAGACCCCAGGATGCAGCATCGCCTGACTGAATATGACGACCTGTCAAAATCAAGTCGCGCGCCCGGGCGGCGCCGACCCACTGCTGCAGCCTGACACATCCGCCAAAACCCGGGATTAAACCGAGCCCAACCTCGGGTTGACCAAATACTGCGTTCTCCGAGGCAAAAATAATATCTGCCGACATGGCAAGCTCAAGCCCACCACCCAGCGCGTATCCATTCACTGCGGCCACAACTGGAACCGGAAGTTCTTCAATCCACAACGTAAGCTCATCTGCTTCGGCTGCGTATGCAGCCGACTCGCGTGGTGACATCTCCTTCATCACTGAGATATCGGCGCCTGCGATAAATGCTTTCTCACCATCACCAATAAGAATGAGGCCCCGAACCGACCAATCTTTCGCAGTGGATGTCTCACCGAGATTTTCTCGCAGTACACCAACGAGTTCTCGCAACTCAGCAATAACCTGAGGGCTGAGCGCGTTGAGTGCTCGGGGACGTGTAACGGTCACCGTCAATATTCCGTCAGAAATTTTCGTGATGACCGTTTCTAGGCTGAGCTGTTCAATGAGATCTGCGGTAGTCGGCACGGGCACTCCTTCGGACGGTCAGGACGAGACAGAATCAGATAGTTACGGTGCGCAAAAAAGTATGGCCCGTGTATTGCGAACAATACACGGGCCACGTTAGAAACTCAGGAAACTAGTTTGACTTTTTATTGAAGAGATTACTCAGTCCCGTCGCGGTAAAGAGAACAACCGCGAGCAGCACCACCATGATGATGGCGATTGCGATCCAATTCGCGGGTTCGCCTGCGTGGGTGAACGGCGCCAGGGTATCGATTTTCTCCTCTTCGCCATGTGCAAAAGCGGGAACGGCCGTAAACACCGACAGGACAGCTGCGGTTACTGCGGCAAGCAGCCCTGCAATGCGAGTGCGAAGCTTCACGAGATCTCCTTGAAATCAATTCTGGTGCTGACATAGGTCAGCGCTCTCTCCTATTCTGCCTCTTCTGGCGCTGTGCGGCAATTTGACGAGCGGAGAACGTGAAAAGTTTCTCGGATGTCGGTGGCCACCGCTAGCGTTGAATCAGGATCAAGGAGGTGTCATGTTTCTGCTTGAAGAGACCGTTGTGACAAGCGCCAGTGATATTACCGCGTTTTGTATGTGCCCGTTTGCGTTCGCACGCAGACTCGACAAGAAGCTAGGACGCGATGTTGAAATCCCTGACGACGAAGACGCCATGCTTGAGCGCGCGGCCCGCTTGGGAGACGCTCACGAAGCGAAAATTCTCGCTCAATATCAGTCAACCGGTCATGTGGTTGAGATTTCCCGCACTTCTCGACTTGATGCGCAGGCGCTTCAAGAGGCTCAGTCTGCAACGCTAGAAGCGTTACGAGCGCGGGCAGCTACGATTTTTCAAGCAACTTTTTTTGACCCCGACCACGACGCTGCCCCGGCTCCGGGTGAAGCCCAAATTGGGTTCGTTGGTTTTGCCGACTTTCTTGTGCTGAATCGTGACGGCACCTATGAGGTTGAAGACGCTAAATTAGCCAGACGGGCAAAAGTCACTGCAATATTTCAACTTGCTGCATATGCTGATCAGTTACGCAGGCTTGACGTGCCCGTGTCCACACAAGCTGCGCTGCTGCTCGGCAGCGGCGAACGCAGTGTGCATAATCTGGCTGACATCGAACCAGTATTTCGACGTCAACGTGAACGTATGCACGAGCTGATTCGTGACCGTTATCGACTCATCGGTGCTGACGGGTCACGCGCGTCTGGCGAGCCCGTTGCATGGGGGAAGGTTCCAAGCTGCGGAGCGTGCGAAGTATGCACACCCGAAGTTGAAGCGTCGCGTGACGTCCTACTGGTTGCTGGTCTTCGGCCGACGCAGCGTGAAGCATTTCTTGCCGCAGGTATCTCAACGATTGATGAACTCGCAGAACTTTCTGGTACTTCTCATGTCGTCATTCCCGGGATTGCCCCCTCTGTCCTTCGCAAGCTGTCGCTGCAAGCCCGACTGCAAATTGATTCGGAACAATTGGCTGAACTTTTGGTGCGCGTTGTCGCGCCCGAAGTGCTGGGAAGCCTGCCGAAACCGGATCCAGGTGACATTTTCTTTGATTTCGAAGGTGACCCGCTTTACCAGGAAAGACCAGATTATCAGCGCAAGTTCTTGGGGCGTGAGGGTACTTCGTGGGGCCTCGATTATCTTTTTGGACTCGTCGATACTGACGAACAATTTCACACCTTTTGGGCGCACAATCTTGACGGCGAACGCCGCGCACTCCGTGAGTTTCTTGACTTTGTAGAAAAACGACGCGCGCGTTTTCCCGAAATGCATATTTATCATTACGCGCCCTACGAAAAAACTCACCTGCGATCGATGGCGGCACGTCACGGCGTCGGCGAGAAACAAGTGGACCAGCTACTCAGGGACGGTGTGCTTGTCGACCTTTACGCGTCAGTACGCAAAGCGTTCAGAATCGGTGTTCGGTCATACTCAATCAAAAAGCTTGAGCCGCTCTACATGAAAGATTCGATACGAACCGGCGTGACAAACGCAGCTGATTCGGTGTCAGAATACGCTGACGCGATGCTCCTAAAGAACAGCGAGTCTGACAGAGACCGTCAAGAGGGTCAACGCATGCTTGACGCGATCGCCGAATACAACCGATATGACTGTGTGTCGACGCTCAAACTCAGAAACTGGCTGCTCACAATTGCGCAAGAGCACAATATCTCACCGGCGTCGATCGACGATGACCCGGGCGAAACTGAACTGCAAGACCTTGAACTCAGCCTTTTAGCGACGGCGCTTTTGAACGCCGGTGACGAAAATGAACACGATGATGAGTCGGCAGCTCTGCACTTAGCAAGCGCGGCAATCGATTATCACGAACGAGAATTGAAATCATTCTGGTGGGCGCACTATGAGCGGCTTGAGAACCCGATAGAAGAGTGGGCAGACCAGCGCGATGTCTTCGTTATCGAACATGCTGAGATTATCCGAGACTGGTACATGAGACCTCGAGCCCGTTCGAACATGACCCGTGAACTGCGTATTACAGGAACGGCCGCTCCCGGAAGCTCGATCAAAGCTGATCGAGAGTATTTTCTTGTGTATAACGGTGCTCCGGCAACGACTGTACTATGTCGAGTCCTTGAAGTTGATGAAGCTCACATACTAATCGAAGAGGCCGTAAGCGCTGAGCGTGCCGGGTATACGGACGGTCCGATTGCGTTGGTGCCAGGACCGCCACCGCGTGCTGGGGCACAAAAGACCGCAATCGAAGAGTGGGGGCAGAACTTACTGCGTGACCTCGATGAATCCAGCGTGCCCCGAAACGCTGCGTTCGACCTGTTGCTGAGACGTCCGTCTTCACGACCTTTGGCGCAGGCCGGTGAAAGTGTAGGTGACTCCGCAGCTATTTCGAGCAGCAGAGTAAGCGCGGTGGTGCAGTCAATTCTAGAAATGGGGCGCTCGGCGATCTCGGTGCAAGGGCCTCCCGGAACAGGAAAAACGTATCTCGCGGCACGAGTTATTCGCACACTCGTCGAGGAATACGGGTGGCATGTTGGGGTTGTCGCGCAGTCCCACAAGGTTGTAGAGAATGTGCTCGAGTCAGTCGTTATGGCAGGTCTTTCTGCTGAGCAAGTCGGTAAAGCTCGGCAGCGTGGATCGGAACCAAATGATGAGCCGTTCACGGTGATTCCGGCCGGAAAGCATCACCAGTTTGTGCACGCACATCGGCTTGCAGGGCGCGGAAGCGTCACCGGCGGAACCGCCTGGGACTTCAGCAATCAAACCAGGTTCGAGCGTGACAGTCTGGATGTGCTGGTGATCGATGAAGCCGGCCAGTTTTCTCTGGCATCGACGATAGCCGCATCAGTTGCAGCACACAGACTGCTGCTGCTTGGTGACCCGCAGCAGCTACCGCAGGTGACACAAGGAGTGCACCCCTTCCCGGTTGATACCTCAGCGCTGAACTGGGTGCTCGGGGAACATGCGACGATGCCAGTTGAGTCGGGCTACTTCTTAGCTGAAAGCTGGCGAATGCACCCTGTGCTATGCGAGGTGGTTTCAGACCTTTCATACGAAGGGCGGCTGCATGCCGCACAGGTCAGCAATCGTCCGCAGCTTCTGAATGCCGGACCTCCAGGACTGATGTGGCACGGTGTGGACCATAAGCATAATTCCACGAGATCACCGGAAGAAGCTGATGTGGTTGCCGAAATTTGTCAGCGTCTCATGAACGCCCAGGTCGACTCCGGGGGGAGCGTGGCTCAGCAGCCCCAAACGAGCAAGCTCTCGCAGGAAGACATCATTGTTGTGGCCGCGTACAACGCGCAAGTGGAAACCATTCGTGGCTTCCTGGAGGCCAAAGGACTCGCTCGCATACGTGTGGGAACCGTGGATAAGTTCCAGGGGCAGGAAGCTCGCATAGCGATCGTGAGTCTGGCTGCATCGACTGCAAAAGACATCCCCAGAGGCGTCGAATTTCTCCTCATGCGCAATCGACTCAACGTGGCAATAAGCCGCGCACAGTGGTCATGCCACCTCGTGTCCTCTCGCACTCTTGGGGATAGTTTGCCCGCTACTGCAGACGGTGTGAAAGCACTCTCGGGGTATCTCGGACTTATAGAGCGAGCTCAACCGGGGTGCCTGGAATAACACCAGCACGACGCTCAAGAACTTCGGTGGTCTTCGTTCCGGAAGCATCGACAGCATTGAGCTGCTGCAATGCGAGGTGAACGTTTGTGCCCACTCGGAATTGAGTAACGGACTGCGACAGCGGGTCTCCAAGTTCCGCAATGACTCTCGCAATCACCGACCGCACAGCGGTTGCGTACTCATCGTTCTCGTTGACTGCGCGAGCAGACTTTGCATACTCGACGCCGTCACCAGAGACCGCAACCGCAGTAAGTTCTTCATGGTTGGCGTCAGCCACATCAATAAATAGTTCGCTGCTCGTTGACGTCGTTGTTTGCGACAGCGGCAACTCATTTGATTCCGAAAATGAAAATTTGAGATCCATGTGCTCCCCACCCTTGAACGTGCTACGAAAAGCGTAGCGTGAAAACAAAAGTGGGGTGGGATCAGCGATCCACACCCCACTTCACGAGATAAAGCTTACGCCTGTGCCTGAAGTACCTCGTCAATCGTGCTTGACTTGAGATCAGGGAACGCAGTCGCGACACCGTGGTTGGTGACCACTCCAGCGTGTGCGTTCAAACCACGGGCGAGTGATTCATTGTCCTTGAGCGCCTGGACCCAACCCTTGTTCGCAATTTGCATGACATAGGGAAGCGTCGCGTTTGTGAGCGCCATAGTAGACGTCTCAGGAACTGCGCCCGGCATGTTTGCGACGCAATAGTAGATACTGTTGTGTACCGGGAACGTCGGGTTGTCGTGAGTAGTAGCACGTGAGTTCTCGAAGCAGCCACCCTGGTCAATCGCGATATCGACCAATACTGAGCCGGTCTTCATTTGGGCAACCATCTCATCGGTAACAAGTTTCGGTGCTTTTTCGCCAGGAATCAGAACCGAACCGATGACGAGGTCAGCTTCTTTGAGCGCCTCTGTGATGTTATGTGCGTTTGACGCACGGGTCTGAATGCCGCCATTGAAGATATCTTCAATTTCCTTCAAACGCGGCAGCGCGATATCGATAACGGTAACGTCTGCACCCATGCCGTACGCGACGCGTGCTGCCTGCTCACCCGCAGCACCGCCGCCAATGACGACGACCTTACCCTTACGAGTCGCCGTTACGCCGCCAAGAATGATGCCGCGACCACCCGCGGGCTTCATCAAGTGGGCTGCACCAACCTGAGCTGACAAGCGGCCCGCAACTTCCGACATCGGTGCCAAAAGGGGCAACGCACGGTTTGGGAGCTGCACTGTCTCATACGCAATAGCGGTCGTACCCGCGTTCACGACTGCATCCGTGCACTCACGTGAGGCTGCGAGATGCAGGTACGTGAAGAGGATCTGGTCCTTACGCATCTTGCTGTATTCAGCTTCGATGGGTTCCTTGACTTTCAGGATCATTTCGGCCTGGTCCCAGACCTCATCCGCAGACTCGACGATTTCTGCTCCGGCTGTGCGATAGTCATCATCAGTGATTGACGATCCAACGCCAGCACCCGCTTCGATAACCACTTCGTGGCCAGCGCGAGTGAGCTCGACTACACCAGCTTCAGTGATTGCGACGCGGTTCTCATTGTTCTTAATTTCGGTTGGAATGCCAACGCGCATGGGGACCCTCCAGTGGGTGAGTTGTGACGATTTGTGGTTGCTGTTTATGCGCTTGTTTTCGTCAGAGCTAAATAGTTGACGTAAATACCACCTATAGTCTGCATGATATTCGCAATTTACGCGATCTTGCCGTATTTCATGCGGTTAAGTGTCGTGTTACTCTAAATACCACGCATAAAAAGGGGGATGACCGTGCACGAGTCGAATAATCTTCAACCTGGTCAAGAACTCGATGACATCGACAAGCAGCTCGTCTCTGAACTTCAGGCCGATGGTCGAATTACCAACGCCGAACTCGCGGAGCGGGTAGGCATTGCGGCCTCTACCAGTATCTCACGCGTACGCAGTCTCGTGTCTCGGGATGTTATTAGTGGATTTACTGCGCAGGTGGACCCGCGTGCACTCGGATTGAACCTGCAAGTACTGGTGAGTGTTACGGTCCGTTCAGGGGCTCGGCAGAAAATTAGTGAGTTCGCGCAGCGGCTCCGTGAAGCTCCCGGTGTGGCACAACTCTTCTTCCTCGGCGGCGTTGAAGATTTTATTATTCACCTGATGGCCCGAGATTCAGATCACGTACGTGAATTTGTTCTTGAATACCTGTCTGAACATCCCGCGGTGTCCAGCACGCGCACCAGCATTGTGTTCAGCCACGACCAAAACCCGGTGACGCATCCCGATATTGGCTCATAGGACGGCGCGCTGATCCACGAACATGGATTTTGCTACTGTGCGGGCGGACGCAGTTGAATTTCATATTGGTCGAGCGCCTGCTGCGCGTTCTTCAATGTTGTTGAACTATAGCGACCAATTGCGCGTTCCTCGATGAGAAGACTCTTCTGCGCTTCGAGGATCTGGTTCGCAATACGCAAGTACTTCGATTGAGCTGAATGCGGGTCGGATTCGTTGACATCTCGCGGTAGTGCAAACATTAGCGGCATCACCGAAGCTTTCGCACTGTGGAGCAGTCTTTCTCGCAACTTCTGACTCGTTTCGTCTTCAGCATCTGTTTCAGTGCTGAGTAGCTCTTGCGCAGTCTCTACTCCCACCTCAATGAGGTCAGAACTCATTGATTGCAGCTCAGCACGTCTCGCATCAGTGCTCCGGCTGTTCGGCTGCAATAGACGAATCACAGTAGGCAGCGTCAGCCCGTGCAGCATGAGTGTGGCTACAGCCACAAAGAAAGCTACGAGAATGAGCTGCGGTCTTTCAGGGAAACTCGTCGGAATAGTTTGGGCGGCTGCCAGCGTCACCACACCTCGCATAGCCGCCCACGACAAAACAGTCGCATCGCGAGGTTCAAGGCCCTCCTCCTGCTCATGTGACAGGTCTGCGTCTGCTTTTTGCTGTGCGCGGCGGACACGCTTCATCGCCTGCTCTTGACGCTCGGTAAGCGAATCTCGCCCGAAACCTGATGCGATAAGTGCACGCATCATAAAGCTGCGGTGTTCATACCGCGTCGCACGAAAACGCATCGTCCACACGAGTGGGAACATGAACGCTGTACGGCACACGACGAGCACCAGCACGAGTGCAAGCGAAAGCATTGAGATTTCAAATAGTTCGAAATCGGTCTCTTGGATCTGGTCTATCAGGGAATGCATCTGCAGCCCCATCATCAGAAAGACACCATTTTCTAGCAGAAATTGCACGGTACGCCAGTTCACGCGTTCGCTAGTGCGAGCGTTTGCACTGAATTTCCGTGCGGAGAGATGGCCGACGTAGAGACCTGTGGTCACCACCGCAAGAATTCCTGAAGCATGCAAGAACTCTGCCGGAATAAACGCGATAAACGGCACGGTGAAGGAAATAACAGTGTCGTATACCGGATTATTGAGTCGAGACCGGAGCCACACCATGATCATGCCTATCGCGAGCCCGACGAGCACGGCAACGGCTGCCGCATACAGGAACAGCGCGATCGAGTTCCAGAGCACAAACCCACCTGCAACGGCCGCGAGAGCGGTACGTAATAGGACTAGCGATGTGGCGTCGTTGACCAGACTCTCACCCTCAAGAATGGTGACGAGACGGTGGGGGAGACCGGCGCGCTTACCTATTGACGTTGCAGCCACTGCGTCGGGCGGCGCTACGACTGCGCCGAGCGCAACCCCCAGCGCCATTGGAATACTCGGGAACGCCCAGTGCACAATTAACCCGACAACGAGCGCAGTTAATAACACGAGCAGCACTGAAAGTCCGGCGATTGGCTGAAGATTACGTCGAAAATCCATGATCGGAACCTGCACTGCTGCCGCATAGAGTAACGGCGGCAGCAAACCGACCAGGATGATTTCAGGATCGATTTGAATCGCGGGAACTCCGGGCAGAAACCCCAAGGCGATACCGACTGTTACTAGAAGCAGCGGGGCCGCGACTCTGACGCGCTGGGAAATTGCCGCGGTGCCCACGAGCAGCGCAATGATGCCAATGATGATGAGCGCAATTTCCATGTACGTATTTTAGTCGTATATCGCTGTTTGCGCGTCAAAAAATCGAGCGTGCAAGTTGGTCTTACCTGACATCAGCATTGAACTTTTGTCGGTTGACCCTGCAAAGATGGTGCTGTTGGCACAGTTGCATCGGCAATAACGAAAAGAAGGAGGCCCAACGTGCGCATACTCCACACTTCGGACTGGCATTTGGGCCGAACTTTTCACGGTGCCAATATTAGCGAGCATCTTCGAACCGTCCTGCAAGAGATTGCGCACATTGTTGCCGAGGAAAATGTTGATCTCGTGATCGTGGCGGGAGATATCTTTGACCACGCAGCTCCCGCAGCCGAACTCTATACGCTGCTTGACGACAGTATTCGCGCTATTCGGGGGGCGGGTGCATGTCTGGTGATGACAAGCGGAAATCATGACAATGCTTCTCGCCTCGGCGCTAAAGCAGAGTGGGCCGCATTTGGTGGCGTGCACTTTGTGACGCGGCCAAGCGCATTCCGCGAACCGATCGTGCTTCGTGATGACCATGGGGACGTAGACGTCTATGCAATTCCGTACCTTGAACCTATGCTTGCCGGGAGTCTCTTCGACGGACCCCGCCCGAAAACTCAGCATGCAATTTTGTCACGCGTGATGGACGAGATTAATGAAAGTATTGCAACCCGTGGTAACCGGAGCATCGTCGTGGCGCACTGTTTTGCAGCCAAGTTTACGGAGTCTGCGAATGCTGAAGACGTTGATACTCTCAACCAAGATCTGCAGCGTGATATTACGGCGGGCGGTGTTGACGTTGTGCCAGCGTCACTTTTTGCGAATGCTGACTATGCGGCACTAGGTCACATCCACCGTCGTGCCATCCTGGCAGAAAATGTCAGGTACAGCGGGGCACCAATTCATTTAACCTTTGGTGAAGCGACACAACCCCGCGGGGTGTGGATCGTGGACCTAGATGGAGCAGGCCTTTCACATATGGAGTGGGTGGATGTGACCGTGCCACGCAAGCTCACCCGTCTCGTAGGTACGCTCGAAGATCTTCTCGATTCTGACGAGTATACGGACGCAGAATCTGATTGGGTTGATGCGGTTCTGACAGACCGCATCCGTCCCGTAGATGCAATGCGTCGCCTACAAACGAGGTTCCCCTACTGCGTCCATATGAGTTTCGCTGAGATCATAGCGGGCAAACGCTCAAGTCACTCGTACGCGAAAAGAAGTCAGGGCAAGAGTGAACTTGAAATCGTCAATGAGTTTCTGGAGTTCGTGCGAGATGGTGTTGGCGCGAACTCAAAAGAACAAGAACTCCTGGAACAGGTGCTCATGCGAGCCCGGCAAACAGAAAGTACTGAAATAGCGGCGGGAAAGAAGCTGTGAGAGTCACTCACCTTGAATGTGAAGCATTCGGACCGTTCTCAACGCGTCAAATCGTCGACTTTGCTGAGGCTACCGCAGACGGACTATTACTGATTTCAGGTCGTACGGGGGCCGGCAAATCAACACTGCTCGACGCAATCTGCTTTGCACTGTATGGCCGCGTTCCGCGATACGACGGAAGACCTGAACGCGTTCGTAGCGATCATGCTAAACCTGACCAACCCACTGAAGTGATCATAGAATTTGAGCTCGGCCTCGAGAAATACCGTCTCGCCAGAAGCCCGAAATGGGAGAAAGTAAAACGCGGCGGAAGAGTGAGCAACGTCGGCCACGTCGCGAAACTGTGGAAAGCTGGTCCATCGGGTGAATGGGAAGGCCTCGCTTCACGCCCAACGGATGTCGGTGAACAGCTTGAGGCAATTCTCCCGTTAAAAGCAGACCAGTTTTTGCAAGTCATTCTGCTTTCCCAGGGAGGGTTTCAAAAATTTCTTCAAGCAGAACCTGCAGACCGCCAGCGAACACTACGCAGTCTCTTCCACACTGGAATTTACGAACGAATCGAACAAGAACTTGATGCTGAACGTAAACGCGCAGAACAGCAGCTCGATGCGGTTTTAACTCGATCGGCCACCCTTGAAACTGAACTTGATCACGCACTAACCAACGACGAAGCGGAATTTTTTAGCGACGATTCACTTCGGCCAGAAAATGATCATGATTTTGAGACTCGAATTGCGGCTCTCGAAGCAGAATCCACTCGGATCCAAGCGTTGCATAGCGACGCGAAAGCCGTGGTCGAACGCACAAACACAGAGTTTGAGCTTGCGCGTTCAATTGATCGTCTCTGGCGCAGACGTGAACAAGCACAGAACGACCTTAGACAGCTGAAAACTGACGCTGAACTGATCGCAGAGCTGAAACAAACACTTGATGCGTCAGCACGTTCAGAGCATGTTGTGCCCAACATTCAGCGACACTCGACCGCAGTAAACGCACACGCTCATGCCCGCACCCAAAATGCTGAAGCACATCAGAAGCTCTTGCAGGTTCAAGAAGAACTCCAAGACAAAGAGCCTGAGCTGTATACATTGGGTGCATCGAATGAGGACTCGAGCAGAGATCGCTCAAGTGACGAGTTGACGTCCCACATTGAACAAATCAGTGCCCGAATTGGTGCGCTGCAGTCCGAGGTTGATTTAGAAGCGGTCCTGCCGGAACTTCAAAAAGAACGTGAAGAGCTCGACCGTAAGCTTGCAACAGCTTCCGAAAGGCGCGAGGCGCTCACCTCCGAAGTTGAGGAGCTTCCGAAGCGCAAGCAAGCGCTGCAAAACGAAATCCTCGAGATACACAAAATAGCTGCAACAGTCGAAGGAAAACAGAAAGCGCTCGCCGAGGCTAAAACCGCGATGAGCGCAGCGACGCGCGTTGAAGATATACGGAGCAAATTTATACAGGCCCGTCAGGACCATGCCGAACTTGCGCACCGTGCTGCCGAAGCGAGCACCCAACTTGCACGGCTCATTCAAAAACGTGTTGACGGTATGGCAGGCGAACTGGCAAGTGTGTTGGAACCGGATACAGAATGTCCGGTGTGTGGGTCGACTGTGCATCCGCACCCAGCAGAACACACGGACCCAGTTACCCCAGCCGATATCGAGCATGCGCACACCATCGCCCACCAACTAGAAGCACAGCGTGATGCAGCAACCACGCAGGTCAATGCATTCGATAAGCAGCTTGCAGAACTTGAATTAACGCTCGGCGAACGAACATTTGACGACGTACGCGAGGAACTGCAGGAGCAGCAGGCAGCACTTGATGACGTGGTAGAGCAAACAGGTCAGTTGGCATCTCGTCAGCAACATCTGCAGGAACTTGAGCGTCGAGCAACCGAAGTGACTGATGAACAAGAAAGCATTCGCGAGACGATCGAGAAGCTCATGACGTATAAAACCAGCGTTGAAACGCGTCTCAGCGATCACCATCAGCGGGTGAGTGCAGCTCGGGGGCCTTGGCCAAGCGTGAATGAGCGCATTACCGCTTTTATCCGCTTCCGCGCTGCACTGCTGCAAGTGCAATCGAGTGCCCGCGAACTGCGTGACACCTCTCAACAACTCGACGCGGCACACGCTGACGTCGTCGAAGTTCTCAAAAAATATGGGTTTACGCATGCAGACGACGCACTACAGTCCGTGCTCCCCGATGCAGAAAGAACCACGCTCGAGGATCGGCTGCAGGACTACGCCCAAAAACGGCATATTGCCGAAGGCGTTCTAGCTGAACCCGAAATGGCAGACCTGCCTGAAAGTAATGCCGATGTGCGGGCAGCAGAAGAGAAAAAACAGTCGGCGCAGACTAACGCCGATAATCTTAGACTGACTGAACACAGTTTGAGTGAGAAGCTCGCAGTCCGTAAGAATCAGTTGACGCGTTTGAACGCCATACTTCGAGAAAATCAACAAGAACAGCAGCGAGTCTACGAGTTGAGACAACTCACTGATGCGGTGAAAGGCAACGAGCCGAATACTCATAAAATGCGGTTAGAAGCTTATGTACTTGCCGGTCGGCTCGAAGCGATCGTTGACGCCGCAAACCAACGGTTTGCGCGAATCTCTGCAGACCGGTATCTGCTCGAGCACGACGACTCACGACAGTCACGCGGGAAACAGTCAGGTCTTGGCCTGCGGGTATTTGATTCCTACACCGGGAAAAGCAGATCAACCGCGTCGCTTTCTGGCGGGGAGACCTTTCTCGCCTCCCTGGCGCTCGCACTCGGTCTTGCCGATGTTGTCACCGCTGAAGCCGGAGGAATCGACCTCGATACACTGTTCATTGACGAAGGGTTCGGGTCGCTCGACCCAGAATCGCTTGAGCAGGCCCTTGAAGTTCTCGATAGTTTGCGTGAAGGTGGCCGTGCAATTGCCGCGATTAGTCACGTCAGCGAGATGCATGAACGAATTCCAAACCAGCTCGAAGTAGTTGCGTCCGCATACGGACCAAGCAGACTTTTGGGTGCGGGCGTGCGGAACGAACCCCACGTAGCAAAGGACACACAGTGAAAGAACCGCTCGCGGAGTTTCTAGAACGATTAGGCGAAGGCGATGCAGACAGCTTTGGCGCCCTCACCTCATTTATCGAATGGGTACAGACCTCGCAGGGTTTTTCGTTGTATCCAGCGCAAGAAGAAGCCCTCACAGGGCTGGCAATGGAATCACACGTCGTCCTTTCCACACCAACCGGAACCGGTAAATCCCTAGTCGCAGCCGGAGCTCACTTCCTTGCACTGCAACGTGGAGAACGCACGGTATACACAGCGCCTATCAAAGCTTTAGTGAGTGAAAAATTCTTTGATCTTGTCGAACTATTTGGTGCTGCAAATGTCGGAATGATTACCGGCGATAGCGCCATCAACTCCGAAGCGCCAATTATTTGCTGCACGGCCGAAATTCTTGCCAATCTGTCGCTGCGTGACCCTCAAGCCGACAACATTACTCAGGTCGTCATGGACGAATTCCATTACTACGCCGAGCCCGATCGTGGCTGGGCATGGCAGGTGCCGCTATTGCTCATGCAGGACGCGCAGTTTCTACTCATGTCGGCAACACTCGGCGACATGAGTGAACTCGCAGCCGATCTGCGGGAACGCTCCGGTCGAGATGTTGAACTGGTCACTGGTGTTGACCGACCCGTGCCACTGGAATTTAGCTATGCAGTAACGCCGGTGCATGAAACTGTTGAAAAGCTGCAGGCAGACGCCAAAACTCCGATATATCTCGTGCATTTCAACCAGGCGCAAGCCGTTGAACGAGCGCAGGCGATTTCCAGCCTGAAGTTGATTAGCAAGGAACAACGTAACGAGATTGCAGCTGTTATCGGTAACTTTACGTTTGCGAAGGGGTTCGGTCAGATACTGTCACGTTACGTTCGTGCAGGAATCGGTGTCCATCACGCAGGTATGCTCCCAAAGTATCGCCGCCTCATCGAACAGCTTGCACAGAGGGGACTGCTGCGAGTCATTTGCGGGACTGACACGCTCGGTGTGGGAATTAATGTTCCGATACGTACTGTAGTCCTGACCGCACTCACAAAATTTGACGGTAGCAAAATGCGCAGGCTCAGTGCCCGTGAATTTCACCAAATTGCCGGCAGAGCCGGCCGGGCGGGGTTTGACTCTCGAGGAGACGTCGTCATCGAGGCGCCCGAGCATGAGATTGAGAACCTGAAGGCTGAACTCAAAGCTGCAGACAAACCAGGGAAAAGGAAAAAAGTCGCCAAAAAGCAGGCTCCCGCAGGATTCGTGACATGGAATGAAGGCACAATGGAGCGCCTCATTACCTCAGAACCTGAGCCTCTTGTGAGTCGTATGAGAGTGACACACTCCATGGTTCTCAGCGTGACAAGCCGAAATGAAACACGAGAAAACCAGGCAATAGGCGTCATGCGCAGGCTCATTTTTGACAGCCACGAACCGGCGCAGAACAAATTTGCGCACGCCCGGCGTGCGATCGAGATTTTTCGCACTCTTCGCCGCAGCCAAATTGTCGAAGTTGACTCATCAACGGGCAACCGCCTGCTGCGCCTCACCGTCGATTTGCAGGAAAACTTCGCGCTCAATCAGCCGTTATCGCCGTTCGCTATCGCCTCAATAGAACTGCTTGATCCAGAAAGCGAACAATACGCACTCGATGTCATCTCGATTATTGAAGCAACACTGGAAGATCCACGTGTCATACTCCGAGCACAAGAACATCGAGCTCGCGGTGAAGCAATAGGAACTATGAAAGCTGACGGGATCGAATACGAAGAGCGTATGGAGCTCCTCGAAGAAGTGACGTATCCGAAGCCGCTTGAAGAGCTGCTCGAAGCAGCGTATGAGTCTTACGTGCACGACGTGCCGTGGGCCCGCGATTTTCAGATTAGTCCGAAGACTGTTGTGCGCGACATGATCGAACGTGCGTTCTCATTTCGAGACCTCGTAAACTTCTACGACCTCGGACGCGCTGAAGGGGTTGTGCTGCGCTATCTGAGTGACGCATATCGGGCGCTGAATCAAACAGTCCCCGCTAGTGCGAAAACTGAAGAGCTCTCGGCATATATTGACTGGCTCGGTGAACTGGCCCGGCAAGTCGACTCCAGTCTGCTGGACGAATGGGAAGCGCTCTCGCATCCCGAGCAGCTCATTGAAGAACATCAACATACCGGGACAGGCGCGAAAGCTGATGGACAGATCAGCGCTCCACAAAGTGTGAGACCGCTTACACACAATACGAATGCCTTTAGAGTGATGGTGCAAAATGCCGTCTTTCAACGTGTTCAAGCGGCCGCACACGAACAATATTCGCGTCTTGCTGACCTGGACTCCGCGCACGGGTTCACCAGGCGGCGCTGGGAGCAGGCTCTTGATACGTACTACGACGAGTACGACAGCCTCGGCTTCGGTGCAGAGGCAAGAAACCCGAAACTTCTGACCGTTGATCGCGAAGACCCCAGAAAATGGGTCTTTCGACAGACGTTCGATGACCCCTTAAATGACCATGATTGGGGCATCACCGGGTACGTGGACCTGGACGCAAGCGACGAGGATGGAGAAGCTGTGATTATCGTGCAACACGTCGGTCCATTTGGCGAGGCATGACCACGATAGAAGCACGTGAAGAAAAGGTGAAACCCATGACTGTAGAAGTAATGAGCAGAGCTACATTCCTCGAACAAGCAGAACATACGCTGCTGAAACCAGAGACGACGCTCTCAAAGCTCGAACGGTTTCTGCAAGAGGCTACGAAACTCGCTGTGAAACGCGTCTGCGTGAGTCCCTCACTTGTCGCCGCAACAGCGCAGTGGATGCAGCGGAACCAGACCGAACCCATGGGAATAGTTTCAGTCGTCGGATTTCCAAGCGGCGCACATCTCGCAGAGATCAAAGCAGCTGAGACGCACAGCGCAGTCCGAGATGGTGCAACAGAAATAGACATGGTGATCAACCGTGGGCTCCTGGGCAACTGGACCGCCCTGGCGAACGAAATACTGCAAGTGAAACATGCGTGTGGGCAGGCGCCCCTAAAAGTCATCCTTGAAACCGCGGCTCTCAACGACCAAGAAATTATTGACGCTTGTGAGGCAGCAGAACGCGGTAACGCAGATTTTGTAAAAACTTCAACTGGTTTTGACCCAGCGGGTGGAGCGAGCGTTCACGCAATCGAGCTGATGCACGCGACCGTCGGTAATAGGCTTGGAATTAAAGCTTCGGGTGGCATCAAAAACTTTGACACTGTTCAAGCACTCGCTCGGGCCGGGGCGACGCGTTTCGGTGTTTCTGGAACCGCAACAATTCTTGACGACTGGCCACAATCTGACGTCTGACCACTAGTATTCCAACTATGCGACTCGGCGTAATTGACGTAGGTTCAAACACAGTACACCTATTGGTGGTTGATGCTCACCCAGGGGCGAGCCCGACACCGAACCATTCTCAACGGTCACTTCTGCGGCTCATGCGGTATATCGACGCGGGTGGTGCAATCACTGACGAAGGTATTCACCTCATTGTTCAATCAGTGACCGACGCCGTGACCGCGGCGCGAGGCCTCGTTGTAGACGATCTGATTGTGACCGCAACGTCAGCAATCCGTGAAGCAAAAAACGGGACAGAAGTTATCGCAGCAATCCAAGATGCCAGCGGCGAACCCGTGCAAGTGCTTTCAGGCGAGGACGAGGCAAAAATAACCATGCTCGCAGTCAGACGTTGGCTGGGTTGGTCGGCCGGAGAAATTTTACTCTTCGATATTGGCGGGGGCTCGTTCGAGATTGCTCAGGGCGCCGACGAGTATCCCGATGCCCAAATCTCGCTCCCGCTAGGAGCCGGTCGAACCACGGTCCAGTTCTTGCCAGAGGATCCGCCGGGCCACGCCGCCGTATCGAAACTGCGCAAGCACGCGCGTGCTGAGTTCACTCGCGCACGAGACGAAGCGTTCGGTCACCGACCCCCACCGACTCGGGTCGTAGGCACGTCGAAAACCATCCGATCGCTCGGCAGGCTCGTGGGCGGTACGCCAGACCCGGTCACAGGGGAACCATCACCGATTTACTACGCTGACCTGAAACAGTGGGAACCGTTTTTGCGTGACATGCCTTCATCAGTACGGGAGTATCTTCCCGGAGTGACGCCCGAACGGGGCTACCAGCTTATGGCTGGCGCAGTCGTGCTACGAACCGCCATGAAAGTGTTTGGAGTGAAAGAGATGCAAGTCTCTCCATGGGCGCTCCGAGAAGGCATCGTGCTTCGCTATATTGACCAACTGGACTCTAGCGGCGCGAAGCCTCCCTTGCTAGGCGGAATCTAGTCTCAGTAAGAGCATGGTGCCGCGCAATCTGACAAGTAAAAATTCATTCCTGCGTCATTTTGAGTTCTGTCTCCAGTTCAGGTAAAGTAGCTTCCTGGTGCACGGCTCCGTAATTAGGGCCCGATCACTGGTGGGATATGGTGTAATTGGCAACACAACGGTTTCTGGTACCGTCATTCTAGGTTCGAGTCCTGGTATCCCAGCCACTAACGAAAACTCGCTCTCTTGACCTTTGATTACTGTTCTAGCAAGTGACCAATGAGCTATTGAAACGTGTTGTCTTCGGACGCAGCAGGCAGGAAGAGTGTTGCGACCCAAGTGGTTATTGGGACGGCCAAGATCAGCCCGACACTGCCCACGATCGTACGCACGATTTCAGTTGCAAACTCTTCTACAGACAGCGTCATGAGCACCGATCGGTTATAGATGTACATCAACATGAGCGTACTGAGAGCAGCACCAACATAGGCAAAAAATACGGTGTACACAGTCGAAGCTATATGGTCACGACCAATACGCATGGCTCGGGAAAAAATCTCAGCGCGTGAAATCATGGGTGCAGCTGCCCGCAGCTCCCACACTGAAGATGCTTGTGTAATCGTGACATCATTCAGCACGCCGAGTCCAGCAATCAAAATCGCACAGCTCAACAGTCCGGTGAAATCAAGCTCTGTCGCAACAGTTGAAAGCGCACCTGAACTTTCGTCTCCGATTCCACTAAGCCGGGAGAAATTGACGCTTACCAATGAAATGAGCGCCATGATGCCGATACCCGCAAGGGTGCCAATGAGTGCGGAGGTTGTTCGAAGCGTTGGGCCGTGCACAAAATACAGCGTGAACAACATGATCGCGGCGGAAGCGACCACCCCGATGAGCAGCCCCGGACCCCCGGTGAGCAAAGCCGGCAACACGAATAAGAACAAGACCCCGGCACTCAATGCGAGCGCAACAAGCGCCAACAAACCCCGCAAGCGCCCAACAGCAACCAGCACAGCGACGAAAATGAGCCCGAGTATCAGCAACGGCATTCCGCGGTGCACACCTGAAACGGTGTACTGCTGTGAAAGCCCACGGTCGAACTTCGACTCGGGCGCAGCAGGTTCCTCGGTGTCGACATGAAATGCTGCAAGCTCTACTCTGTCGCCCACTTTGAGGCCGCTTGCCGCGATGCTTCCTCTCACCTCGATTGAGGTCACCTGGCCCGAATCTTTTCCGCTTAAAATTCCAACGGTCGCAGTTAAACACGAATTTTGTGCACCGGCGCCGTCGGCACCTGAAAGTGCCGCAGCCTCACAAGACTCTTCGACCCCAAGAATTTCACCTTTTTCGTGCACCGCGGTATCGGCTGAGTTCGTAGCAGATCCGGCGACCTGCGCGACCTTGCTGTAGTCAGGCCACAGAGCAACCATCCCAGCAACTATTGCGATCGCCACTGCACTAAGCACACTCACGGATATCGTCCGCGCCCAGGGCCGTCTTGTGACGCTCCGCATTGCTTCGCGATCAGCTTCGGATGGGGCGTGCATGTGCATACGTGTATCTTTCGCCAGACTGCTAGTCATGAACTATCGGGAAGAGTTTGAATCCATCGTATCGACCGTTAGGGGAGTACGAGAGCCTTGGTGCTGGCCCTGCTGTCCGATTTCACGTGAACTTATACGCAGCGTCTGAGAAGAGCGATCGAATGTGTGACGAGCGGCTTTTCGTCCATACGCAATGGCGCCTGACAACCACGTAAATGAGTGCGGATCAACAAGTTCACGTCCTGCGATGACTCGACCAAACTGTAGGACAAGCATCTCGGGAAGCGTGGCTTGTCTGTGAGCATTCCATTTTTGCCCTGTCGCCGCCGGTGACTCGCTTGCAGGGAGCAGCCGGGCCGTCCATTCCAACGTTCTTCCGAAAGGACTGACCGTTCGCGCTCGCGGTGCCTCAGTGTCATCGACCCGATCGACGCGATCAAACTCTGCACGGACGTCACTTGAAACGGACAGCAGGACATGATTTTCACCAATTGTTTGCCACCGTCCAAGCCCAAGCCCGTGCGGTGCGATGACAAGTTCGTAACGGGAAGATGCACTGTCTTTTAACGCCGATGCGAACGCCTTCCACTCGATCGCAGGAGAGAACTCCTCGGGCTCAGGGACTCGTACTGCGTAGGGCGCGAACACAGCGCGAGCGAGTTCGAAACCGTGCTGAAACACGTTGAGGACCCGGGTGCCAGTGACTCCTCCAAACACCGCCGTGCCCAGTTCAGCAGTTCGGGCCTTTTTGACGAGCCGCTGGATCCACTCATCAACTTCACTATTGCTAGAAGCTGTCGATGCCACAGATGCAGCCAGCTCTGGAAAGAGTCGCGTATAGCTTGGGGTGGTCATCATGCGCTCACCTGCCGAGAAATGATTTCACGAAAGACATTCGGAAGTTCACGCGGAGTACGTACCCAAAAGCCATCAGGTGAAAAACGGTGAATCATTTCTTCACCCGCGGTACCGACGCCCACTGCCGTGACTGAAATCCGTGCTTTTCTCAGACGATCGAGTTGTGAGGAGGCTTTTGCAGAGTCGTGTGTTCCGCCGTCGCCAACAAGCACAATATGCGCCTTTCTTTTACCGCGTGTCGAGGGTGAAGGGGAGCCAGCAAGTATTTGTTCGGCAACCTCAAGTGCATGCCCGTCATGGGTAGCACCCTGCGGAAGCTGAATCTTTTCGTGAAACTCCTGTCGTACCGCCGAATTAAGTCCGGTCGAAAGCGGCTTCACCACTTCACAGTGTTCGTCGAACAGCACCAGCGCCGATCGAATGCCGAGCCCCAAATCAGTGTCCGTCGCGTCCTCCAACTCAGATATACTCCGCGAAAGTCCCGCAAGCGCCTCGAGTAATATGAGAACTGCGTCAGCCGTATATTCGGCGGTTGCTCCCTGCATTGAAGCGGAGCGGTCGACCAGCAGTATGTAGTCGCGTTGCGCAATATTGTCACGTTGGCGGGGCTTTGTAGACGTTTCTAGAAAAGCATGCGGTCTGCGTACACCGGCGCGAGTTTCTGCAATTGCTTGTGCGAGAGCCTCTGACGCTAGCTCGGAACCTTCCGCAATAGTGCGAGATGAACGACGTGTGCGCGGACGTAGCTGCGAACTTGTCAAATGCATCCACAGTTCACGTAGTTCATTGATCTCGCGCGAATATTTGTGAGCACGCGCTTCATACGCAACTGCACCAAGTGGTGAAGCGTCTGTCAAACTAACCTCACCTTCCACGGTGAGGTTAGTTGCCCCAGCTTGGGCTGAAACGTGTACCGGTCGTTGTGAAGCATCTAATGCAGCAGCTACAACATCGGACAGCGGCATCGGAGATGGGAGCATTCGTTCAATAAGTGCGGTCTGTTCAGAAATGAAGAGGTCCGCGCCCTCCGACGCATCCTTGTGTGAAGCAGCCCGTGCCTGTTGTGAGTCCTCAGTTGCCTCTGCATCCGACTCGCTCTCACCTTCGGTGAGATTCAGTTGGTTGGTATCCTCCTCAGAATCTGTTGTAATTGCGGTTGCGTCCTGAGTGATTCCGCGATCTGCAAGATCGTCTTGCAACAGTTGAAAATACGGTGTGCGCAAGAGTGCATACAGTGCCTCCCACTGACTTATGCCCAACGATGATGACAAATCTGCGTCCAGAACGTGGCGCACAGTAGCGACTAGGTCAACGGGTACGTCCCTGTCAGTACTGGTCAGCCGGGCATGGATTTCAGGCAGAAACTGTAACTGCGCCGACCCACATATTTGATCGATAACACAGGAAATAAATTGCGCGTGCCGCGGCAAATCGGCTGGCGTAGATCCTGCTAGTTCTGCGCTGAGCCTGCGTGATAACGCAGCAGATATCCAGGGGGCTTCAGCTGGAAAAGCGCTCGCCGTCTTTACTCCCGAGATCAATACATCGATTGCAGCCAACAGTGGTTCGACTTGTGGCAGGTGCGCGTGCAACCGTGCGCGTCGCAAGGTCATGAGGGGGTTGAGACGGGGTAAACGTACCAGTCTCCACAGTGTGACTAGCGTTAACGCTTGAGCTTCACGTGCTGGGTGCCCGTCGCGAGTGAAGAATTCTTCACCGACAGTCACCGCATCATTCTCGAGCGTCCATTCAGCGCCCGACTTCACCTGAACTTCCACCCCCAAGAGGCGCCCTGCAGCTGACAACGATGACATATCTTCACACTACTCACCTTCGCCGAAACACTGGTGATAGCGTGGCAAACATGAGCGACTCGGCCTCCACAGTTACACACATCCGGGCAGCAGTAGATGATCTGCGGCTGACGCGACGCGCGCTGTTTCTCGACGCCAGCAGTCAACTGACAGAGCAACAAATCGAAACCATCCGGCAGCGGCTCAACCAAGCTGCGGCGGAACTTGCGAATGATGTTTGTTGGCGGGACACACAAGCACTACTGCCTAAAGAATTGCAGCCGATCCTGCAAGACCTTCGGCATATTGCCGCCGAACTGGAAGACGTATTTCAGGACGCCGAGGCTCGAAACGCGTATTCAAAATGGCTTGACGACCGTGCGCGAATCCTCCGAAGCGTTGTGTATGCACGAGCGGCAGCTGGTCACAGCGCTGATCTCGACGCGCAAGCTGCGGCGATCAGTACCATTGCTTCTGCCTCGGGCCGTCCACTCACTCTGCGTGAAATTGATCGTCAAGACACGCTTCGTGCGCAAGCACGTGATGCCAAGAAAGCTTCCCAAGAGCTCGAAGGCTTGCGAAGCGATTCTGAGCGAAAATCGGCGCTTGAATTGCTCGCAACTTCACGTGTAAAAATTGCGCGGCAACAGCTCGAGAGCGGTCTCGTACTGACTCGGCAGATGCGTGACATCATTGCCGAATCGGTGCCTTCGCTCAAACAGGGTGAGCCGATGCTGCTGTTGGGTGAAACTGGTGGGGCGAAAACTGCTCTGGCGCGATATTTAAGTACCGAATTTCTGGGCGGATCAAGTGAAATTGTGTCCGGATTTGCAGACATGACCGCGGGTCAACTGATGGGAACGTACGAGCTTCGGGTCACCCAAGGAGCAACACAGAGTGTGTTTGTAGACGGGCCCCTGACCCGTGCGATTGCGGAGGGTAAACCTATCATCATTGATGAGATCAACGCGCTTCCGCCAGAGTTTTTGAAACGCCTCAACCTGATTTTGCAACTGCGGCCGGGCGATGAGTATCGTCTCCAAGAACATGCGGGTCGTGTTATTACGGTCGCGCAGGGATTTGTTGTCCTGGCGACCGCAAACGAACATACGCCGAATAGATACCGTGGGCTTGAACGTCTCAGCGCTGAACTGACGAACCGGTTCGGAGCAAACAGCTATCGAGTGAAATATCCGGACAGTGCGACCGCATATGATGAGCTGCCACGAGAGAACACTTTGCTCGCATATGCCGCAGTCGTGGGTAACGACGGGCAACTTCCGCCCACTATCGACGCGAGCAGCGTAGAGCGTGCCGCGCGTGCAGCTTTCGTCAGTCAGCAAGTATTCGCGGGTTCCCACGGTGAGGGATTTGACCAGTATCGCTCGGCGGAGCATCGGATCGATGGTCGCCCCGGGCTTGAAGAAACAGTGCTTGCTCCCCGTACGCTTGTGGCGGTGCTGCATAAAGCCTCGCGCAGCGCTGGCGCGGTGTCGATTGAGCGCGCAATGGAACGGTTCATTGACAGCATTATGCACCCCGAAGACCGGGAGGTGCATCGCTTGATTCTGCAGAGTCAAGGACTCGTGAACTGACGATTTGCGCGTACCCGCGCGCAATAGCACACGGTTTGTCCGGAAAATTTAGCCTATCGTTACCAAATAGTGTCTCGCGTGGTGCATGAGGTTCGTTAGCCTTGCTAGCAGGGCCACCGGGCGGGACCGACCTGAGTGCAAACACTCAGTGCCCCGGATACCGGTCAATGAGGACTAACAGAAAGGGAATCCATGACCCATAAGAAACAGAGCATTCGCACAATCGCGGCTGCAGCAAGTGTCGCGGCACTGAGCTTCGGGCTCATTGCCTGCTCCGGCGGCGGTGACAGCGGCGGTGACAGCGGCGACGACGGTGGTGGCATCAAAGATAGCTACAAAGTAGCCACCGACAGCTCATTCGTTCCGTTCGAATTTGAAAAGGACGGCGACCACGTAGGTTTCGACATCGATATCATCAACGAGATTGCCGACCGTGTCGGCTTCGATGTAGACCTGCAGGTCACCAACTTTGATGGCATCATTCCAGGCCTTCAAACCGGGTCGTTCGATATCGCTATCGCAGGTATTACAATCACCGATGAGCGTGCCGAACAGGTGGACTTCTCCAGCCCGTACTACAAGTCAGGTATTCGAATTGGCGTGCCCGTTGATACTGATGACATTAACTCCATTGAAGATTTGGCCGGCAAAGACGTTGCGGTTCGGCTCGGGTCCGCACCGCTTGACTACTTGACCGAGAATGTTCCCGAGGCGAAAACTCAGCCTTTCGAGCAACTTGATCAGGCGTACCTCTCTGTAGAGGGTGGCAACTCTGATGCAATCTTCTACGACGCACCAAACGTTGAGTACTACATCAGCACTCAGGGCGCGGACAAGCTCAAAGTCACCGGCGAACTTTACGAAGCTCAGAACTACGGAATTGCTTTCTCTCAAGGCAATGACGAGCTTGTGAAGGAAGCAAACAAGGCGCTTGCTGAGATGCTGGAAGACGGCACCTATGCAGAGATCGCTACTGAGTGGTTCGGTGAAGAGCCTGAGTGGATCGAAGAACTGGCGTCAGAAGGCGACTAGATTTCGATAACTCGAGATACCAAGACGAGTAATCGTCAACACCCATAATCAGCAGTGAACAAGGTCGGATGGCCATTGTGACGGCCATCCGACTTGTTCATGCGACAATAAGGTGAAATTTTCTATGTTTGAACAAGCAACGTTCAACTGGGGCAGCGTCATTGACTACCTACCCATGCTTCTCATGGGTCTGTATTACACGCTCCTCATCTCAGTTCTAGGCATCGCCATAGGATTCGTGATTGGTGCAATTACAGGTCTCGGCCGCCTCAGTCGTTTCAAAATTACCCGCTGGCTATCAACCATTTATATTGAAGTTATTCGCGGTACTCCGGTTCTGGTGCAAGCAATTTGGATTTACTTTGCGCTCCCACTGCTTATCGGATACACGCTTCCTTCAGTGACAGCCGGTGTTATCGTTATCGCACTCAACTCGGGTGCATACATCGCCGAGATTGTTCGCGGCGCAGTCCATTCAGTCGATAAAGGACAGATGGAAGCTGGTCGCTCACTTGGTTTGAGCCACCACCACACGATGATGAACGTTATCTGGCCTCAAGCGTTCCGACGGATGATTCCGCCGCTTGGCAACCAGTTCATTATCAGCATCAAAGACACTTCATTGCTTTCAGTGATCCTGGTTCCTGAACTCATTTTCCAGGGTCGTATGATCGCAGCGAGTCAATTCAACGCGGTCGAGATTTACACGACCGTCGCGCTCTTCTACCTGGTCATTACGCTCTCACTGTCGAAGGTCTTGAGCATGACTGAAAAGAGGATGGACCGATGAATCACATTATTGAAGTCAAGAACCTTCAAAAGAAGTTCGGCGATAACGAGGTCCTTAGAGACATCAATGCGCATGTCGATGAGAAAGAAGTTGTCTGTGTCATTGGGCCCTCTGGTTCAGGTAAAAGCACGCTCCTGCGCTGCATGAACCTGCTTGAAGACATTACGAGCGGTGACATTATCGTTGACGGCCAAAGTCTGACGGCAAAGAACCTTAAAGTGGATAACATTCGGTCAGAGATTGGAATGGTTTTCCAACAGTTCAACCTGTTCCCGCATAAAACGGTGATGGAAAACATTATTCTGGCGCCAATGAAAATTCGAAAGCTGACGAAGTCGCAAGCGGTTGAACGCGGCCGTCAGCTTTTGAAAAAAGTGGGGTTGTCTGACAAAGAAAATGCGAAGCCAGCGCAGCTTTCGGGTGGGCAACAGCAGCGTGTTGCTATTGCGAGAGCTCTCGCGATGGAACCAAAAATTATGCTGTTCGATGAGCCAACCTCAGCTCTTGATCCTGAACTCGTGGGCGATGTGCTCGAAGTGATGAAGGACCTCGCGTTTTCGGGCATGACCATGGTTGTGGTGACCCACGAGATGGGATTTGCTCGAGAGGTGGCAGACCGAGTCGCATTTATGGACGGTGGGGTAGTAGTTGAAGAAGGAAACCCTGCCCAAATCTTCTCGAACCCGCAGCACGAGCGGACTAAAGAGTTCTTGAATAAAGTTCTCTAGCGTGAACAAGAGTGAACGACCGGGGCCACCGAGTAGTGCGGTCTCGGTCGTTTACTATTGAGTCGCGTTACGATAGCTGCAAGCTAGACCGATCAATTGAACGAATCTGAAGGGGTGTGTATGTGCGTCGCCGTGAAATGTGAGACGTGTGGCAAAGCGACATGGAGTGGCTGTGGTGAACACATTGATGAGGCACTCGCACCATTCCGTGTTGAAGACCGTTGCCACTGCACCACAGCATAGACTTTCCCGCGAGTTTGTAATTCTTTAGAGAGTTGTGCGAGAATATATCTCGCTGCCAACTTGCGGAACGACGACGATTTGTGTCTGAAATCCAAAACGTTGTCGCGATGGCCCCATCGTATAGCGGCCTAGTACGCCGCCCTCTCACGGCGGTAACGCGGGT
>JBQDFP010000006.1:0-103853 GCA_052085365.1 Canibacter sp.
ATGAAACTATCTGGAAAAGCTTATTTGACCAGGTGTTTTATGTGAACAGAAATGCTTGACTGCTGTCAACTGACGATCGAATGTCACGCAAGAGAGCACGAAATGTCACAGAAATGTAACGCCTGAGTGACGTACTGTTGGATAGAGGAACGTGGTAGCTGAGGCGGGATTCGAACCCGCGACCTCACGATTATGAGTCGTGCGCTCTCACCAACTGAGCTACTCAGCCACGTCGGCCTCAGCTCCAGAGAAAACTCTCAAGAAAGACCTGGAGCCTCGAGCGAGGATTGAACTCGCGACCCCTTCCTTACCATGGAAGTGCTCTACCACTGAGCTATCGAGGCGCACCAAAATTGGCAACCCGTACAGAATACCAGGTACCGGGACGATTGCAAAAACTGCTGATCTCCCCGGCTCGCGGTATGGTCAAGGGGAAGGAAATGCCTGTATATAAGGAGGAACGCCGTGGGGCGCACAGCGGTGATTTTCGCGGTAATTCTTGGCACCTGGATGTCGCTCGGCACATTGATGTTTAACCTCGGCAGCTTCCTTAATTGGTGGTATCTCCCGATAGGCGTTACTTATATTGGTATCGCGTTTGGAATTAACCACTATCTCAAGGTCATCAGGCGCAAAGAGCACCACCGTTCGCCTGCGATCCTCGTGTTCTTGATTTTGTCCTGGTTGACCGCGATTTCCTTTGGTTTCACCGTCCCCGGAATGCGTGACGGCGTCTACGAGTCAATCACGAGCGTGTGGTTTGGCGAGTTCTGGCGCGAAATGTCGATTGCGTTGTGTAATCCATTCGGGATTCTCGCGTTCGTGTTCCTCCTTGCTGCCCTCGGGTTTGGCATGGCAAACGCGCGGGATCCACAACCTGAAGAAGACGAAGGCATGGACGAGATCCGCATGGTCTCTCACCCACTCAGTCGTGACTAGTGTCACTCAGACACAAAGTACGAGTGAATTTCTGTGATCTTTGCTGTTTTGCTTGCGCCTGAAAACTTCAACACGTGACTGAAATGCAGCCGTCTGGCACCTGATTCAACGACACCATCACTTGAGGCGACCTTGCCGTGGTTGATGACCGTGTGAATCGTGACACGTGTGGGTGGGTCCGTCGGCCTCGTTGCGCTGAGACCATCGTTTCCGTCGTGGGTGACGGTGCTGCCGGCGCTCGTCCAAACGGCCGAATCGTGTAGAAACCCAGCCGCGGACTCGTCACCGCTCGCCCAGGCAAGAGTGAAATCTCGCACCATTGCTAAACGTGGTGAATTGCCACAGTCGTCGGGTGTCACGATTTCCATGGTTCCCCTTCACTCGTGCGTCAAGATTCAGGCCCACTCTAGTGGGCAGAGCTGGGACTGCCTCAAGTGTTTTCAGCTACTGCACCGCGGCGGCGATTCTTTCCGGTGCAAGCGCTGCGTCAATGGCAAGCTGTGCCGCGCCGAGGATGCCAGCATCACCTGCGGTTCGCGACGGGGCGATGATGAGATGTTCGGTAGACAGAGGGATTGACCGAGCGTAGACCACTTCGCGTGCTCCGGCGACGAGATGTTCCGCGGTTTGTGCCATGCTTCCGCCTATAACGATGACCGAGGGATTCATGAGGCTCACGCATGCGGTAAGCACCTCGCCGATATCTCGACCGGCTTGGCGTACGGCTTGGATGGCTGCGACGTCACCGGACTTAACGAGCGAAACCACGTCTCCGGGTGTAGAAGCCGGAACGCCTTCGCGGGTGAGGTTCGCTGCGAGTGCTTTCCCTGAGGCGACCGCCTCGATACAACCACGATTGCCACACGGACACGGAACCTCACGGCAGCGATTCAAAGCGATGTGACCGATGTCACCGGCTGCGCCCTGTGAACCTCGGCGGAGCGTGCCACCCGAGATGATGCCTGCGCCGATACCTGTGGCGACCTTCACAAAGATGAGGTCTGAAACTTCGGGCCATGCCGCAGTGCGTTCGCCCAGCGCCATAATGTTCACATCGTTGTCGACAAGCACCGGCGCGTCAAATGTCTTTCGGATTGCGGCGGGTAGATCGTATCGGTCCCAACCGCTCATTATCGGGGGATTGATTGGGCGACCCGTTGAAAACTCGACCGGTCCGGGGACGCCGATACCGATGCCGGCAACTTCACTTGCGGAGCGTCCCGCTGTGGAGAGGAGGCGGAGCGACGTCTTTGTGAGCCAGTCAACTGTGCGATCGGGACCTTCAGCGACCTGACGTTGTTCTGCGTATTCGGCAAGAACAATCCCCTCAAGGTCGGTGACGGCCACGCGTGCGTGAGACGCACCAAAATCGGCTGCAATGACCACGCGTGCAGCAGGGTTGAACGCGACTCGTGAGGATGGGCGTCCCCCGGTGGAGACCGCATCGCTTACAGGTGCAATAAGCCCGAGTTCTTGCAACTGTTCGATGCGTTGAGCGACTGTCGGGCGCGATAGGCCAGTCAGCGTCGCGATTTCGGTACGGGTGCGGGGTCGACCGTCGCGGAGGATTTGGAATAGCCCGCCGGCGTGCGAGAGCTGAGTGCCTCCTGGGGTGGAAATCTGACTCATGTCTTTAGTAAAGCATATTCACGAAGTTGGTAACGGTTTGGTTACTTATGAAAATTACTTCACAAAAGTTGGGCATTTGCGTGCAGACTAGGGTCATGGTCAACGGGACAAAGCAGTCACCGACCGCGAACAAGCCAACGATTGGCATGCTCGGCGGAGGGTTTATGGCGCGTACTCATACACACGCGGCAAAAGTAGCTGGCGCGGAGCTACGTGCCCTCGGATCTTCAACGGCGAAGTCAAGTGAGCGTGCGGCAGCGGCGCTGCACTACGCTGAGAGTGGCAGTGTCACTAGTGTCTTGAACGCTGGCGTCGACGTTGTTCACGTGTGTACACCAAACAATACGCACGCCGAATATACGCGTGCAGCACTCAAAGCCGGCGCACACGTAATCTGCGAAAAACCACTTGCGGTCGGACGAGCTGAAGCCGCCGAACTTGTTGCCGCGCTCGAACAGTCAGGCCGTGTCGGCACCGTCCCGTTCGTATATCGATACCATCCGCTCGTGCGCGAAGCGCGAGCGCGGATCGCCTCCGGTGATGCTGGAGCCATCCTGACAGTGAGCGGCACATACCTGCAAGATTGGCTGCTTACAGATTCCGATCTGAACTGGCGGGTCGATGCAGCTGCCGGAGGGCCTTCACGTGCATTCGCGGACATCGGGTCACACCTGGTAGACATGCTCGAGTTTGTCACGGGGGAACGCATCGAACGTCTTGTCGCGACGACTCGGACCGTGCACAAACAGCGCGGAGGGGAGTCGGTAAACACCGAAGACACTGTCGCTGTAACCGTTGAACTGAGCGGCGGTGGGGTCGGTACGTTACTGGTCTCGCAGGTCGCGCCAGGACGAAAAAACAGCCTCGTACTTGAGATTGGCGGAAGCAGTGAAAGCCTACGCTTTGAGCAGGAGCGTCCGGAGCAGCTCTGGGTCGGGCGTCGCAGCCATAGCGAACTCATTGACCGGGACGCTGAAGTTCTTCACCCCGATGCTGCACGCTTGTGCCGAGTAGGCGCTGGACACCCGCAGGGATATCAAGACGCGTTCAACTCTTTTATTGCCGACAGCTATGCACTGATGATGGGCGAACATCGCGAGGGGGTACCCACGTTTGCAGACGGGCTGCGCGCGGCAATAGTGACCGACGCGGTGCTTGAATCCGTGACGACCAACACCTGGGTGGAGGTGGAAAACGCATGAACGACATCGTTGAGACGGCCGAACACACTCCTGCGGCCCCCGCTGGCCAGCCAATTCTGACGGCAACAGGGATCAGCAAACAGTTTTTCGGCGTGGAGGTGCTGCACCAGCTCGACATTGAACTCCGCGCCGGTGAAGTGCACGGTTTGGTCGGAGAAAACGGTGCCGGCAAGTCCACGCTCATGAAGGTGATCGCTGGCGTGCACCGACGTGATGGCGGTGAACTTTTGCTCGACGGCGCACCCGTCGACTTCGCCCATCCCGTGGAGGCGGCAGCGGCAGGAGTGGCAACGGTATTTCAAGAATTCAACCTGCTTCCTGACCGGTCCGTCGCGCAAAACATCTTCTTAGGGCGCGAACCTCGCAAACGAGGTCTGGTCGATACCCATCTCATGCGCAAAAACGCCGCCGAACTGTTCACAGAACTGGGGATTGATGGCATTTCCCCCGACGCTAAAGTCGGTGGATTGACGGTAGCCGAACAGCAACTCGTAGAAATCGTTAAGGCTCTTTCGATCCGGGCCCGAATCATCTCGATGGACGAGCCAACTGCTGCGCTCGCCGACCACGAGGTGGGCATTCTCTACGGTGTGATCCGCAAACTCCAAGCTCGGGGTGTTGCGATCCTCTACGTTTCGCACCGTTTGAAAGAGATCTTTGACCTGTGCGACACGATTACCGTCATGAAAGACGGGTCCCTCGCCTCCACCGGTCCAGCGCGCGAGCTGGATCAGAGCACACTGGTGCAACGCATGGTCGGCCGACCGATCGACGCGTTCTTTCCCGACCCAGAGCCCGGCACTGAGATCGGTAAGACGCGTGTCCGTGTGCGTGGTGGTGGAAATGAACAGCTTGAAGGGATTGACCTTTCGCTTCGTGCCGGAGAAATCGTCGGTATTGCAGGGCTACAAGGCGCGGGACGAACCGAACTCGTTGAGGCGATCTTTGGCAGCGTCCCCTTCTCGAGAGGGCGAATGGAACTTGACGGTCGCCACGTGCGCATCCGTAGCTCGCGCCAGGCGGTGCGGGCAGGCATCGCATTAGTGACCGAAGATCGTAAAGGTACAGGCCTCGCGCTTGGCCAGTCTCTCCTTGACAATGCTTTGCTTGCGGTGCGCAGCGTATTCCCATCACGTACTCGTGTCGTAAGCAACTCGATGCCGGACGTATTGAAATCGCTTGAAGTAATTAGTCAGGGAACCAAACAAGAAGTGCGGGCGCTCTCAGGTGGTAACCAGCAGAAAGTCGTGCTCGCAAAATGGCTCGCTGTGGAACCCGGAATTGTGCTGCTTGACGAGCCGACCCGTGGCATTGATGTCGGCGCGAAAGTCGCGGTATATCGGCTTATTCGCCAGCTTGCCGCACGTGGTGTGGCAATCGCGCTCGTTTCGAGTGAGCTGCCCGAGTTGCTTGGGATTTCAGACCGAATCGTTGTCTTGCGGGACGGCAAAGTAGCAGGAGAGCTACCGCCGACCGCGACCGAAGCGGAAGTGATAGCGCTGGGCACCGGAGCCGAATCATCTGCGGTGGCGGGTAGAGGAGACGCATCATGAGTAGATGGAATCTCGGTGGGCGCCGTCTGAGCACTGAAGCCATCGTCTACATTGCACTCATCGCGGTGCTCATCATCAGTGCAGTGCTGGTTTCGACCGTCGGACGTAACCTTTTTAGTGCGGGAAGCATTCGCGACATTCTCACCGGTATGAGTGTGCTCGGTCTTGTTGCGATCGGGCAAACCCTTGTGATTCTCGGTGCTTCACTCGACCTTTCTGTCCCGTATGTCGTGAGCCTTTCGAGTCTCGTGGCCGCCACAACGATGGATGGTAGTCCGAGCATGATCGTGCCCGCGGTGCTGTTAGCCCTTGGCATTTCCGCCCTCGTGGGTTTGGCAAACGGTGTGATTGTTGCAGTGCTTGGCGTGCACGGATTCGTTGCGACGCTCGGTGTCGGTCTCATCTTAAAGGGATACCTTGACACGAGGTACAAGGGAACTGAAGGCGCTGTTCCGTGGGAATTTCAGTTATTTGGCGCTGCTGGCATCGGGCCGGTGCCGGTATCAACGATCGTTATGCTCATACTCGCAGCGTTGGTTGCTTTCCTGCTGGCACGAACACGCTTTGGTCACCACTTGTTCGCAGTGGGTGGCAATCAAGAGGTGGCACGTCTTTCGGGCGTGCGGACCCGTATGCCGCTGATCGGTGCGCATGTTGGCAGTTCAGTGTTCGCTGGTATTGCAGGTCTACTCCTGGCAAGCAGGCTCGGCGTTGGCAGCCCGACGGTGGGTCCGCAAGGTGGGTACGATTTGCTCTCGATTGCGGCCGTTGTGCTCGGCGGGACTCTCCTCATGGGCGGCCGCGGCTCGATTTGGGGCACCATTGGCGGGGTCGCAATCTTCGCAGTGCTCGACAACGTGATGAGCGTGTTGCAGGTAAACCCCTTCCTGAAAGATGTTGTTCGCGGCCTGGTCATCATCGTTGCGGTCGCGGTCTACGCTCGACGGCGCATTATAAGTCGCCGCATTAGATTCCGAGCTGATGGACAACACACCGCGCCCGTAGAGACCGAGGGAGGTGCGCGATGACCAGCAACGCAACGATGTTCTCTGACAGTCGCTTTGCAGCGTTCTTACGTGCAGTGATTAGTCCGCGCTGGGCCGTGGTAGTGCTGTTAGTAGCGCTCCTGATTGCAATTGCCGCGCTCAACCCAAGCTTTGTTGAACCGGGACAGTTCATTCGCTTCATTCAACGCGTGGCTCCGATCGCAATTGTGGCGGTCGGCCAGTATTTCGTCATTGTGAGCGGAGAGTTTGATCTGTCCATGGGATCCCTCGTCACTGCGCAAGTGGTGATCGCAGGTACACTCATCAAACAAGACGATAGTCGTGTGATTCCAGTGCTCTGCCTCATGATTGTCATCGGAATCGTGGTGGGACTGGTCAATGGCATCGTGACCACACTGCTGAAAGTGCCTTCGTTCATCGTCACGCTTGGCACGATGCTGGCTATCTATGGCGGAGTCCTCTGGTGGACAGGCGGGGCCGCGACAGGTAACCCCACCGAGGCGGTGCGGCAGATCGGCCGCAGTGGCATTACAGATGTGCCAGTGGTGGGAATCATCCCCTACGCTGTGGTGATCCTCATTGTGGTCACGCTGGTAGCGGTTTGGCTGTCGTACCGACCCTTCGGTCGAACGCTCATCGCACTTGGTGATAATGAACGAGCGGCGGCGTACGCGGGCACCCCGGTATGGCGCACGAAGACGCTCGCGTTTGTGCTCTCTTCTCTTTCAGCAACCGTCACCGGAATCTTGCTCGTCGGCTACGCAGGTGTGCATCCTTCGGTGGGGCAGGGCTACGAATTCATCGCAATTACTGCGGTGGTTCTCGGAGGAGTGATGCTCGGCGGTGGCCGGGGCACCGTCCTTGGGGCTTTGGCTGGTGCGTTCGCACTCGAATCACTATTCATGCTGCTGAACTTCACGCCTGTTCCATCAACGATGCGAGATTCAATCCAGGGCGTCATCATTATTCTCGCAGTCGCCTACTCCGGTTTCGTGTTCACGACTCGACGAAAACGTACTACCAATACCGAACAGGTTCCCGCGGATGAGCTTGATCCGCCGCCTACTGATCCGATAGACCCGGCGGGAGTACTCCCGCCGCTAAACCCCGCCGCTGGCAACGATGCCGTGCGGGAGAAAACACGAAGGAGAGAACGATCATGAAACGATCGCTGAAAATAGCAGCGGGACTCGTTGGTGCAGCCTCGCTGATCCTCTTGGCGGGGTGTACGACCGATCCCAACGTCGACGCTACCGCGGAGGAGAAAACTGAATCGTCAACTGAATGGTTTGACGAAGAGCTCTACAACAAGCAGTTCGAGGAACGTAATGTGACTCCCGAGGGGCCAGAAGATAAGCCCTACCTGCAAAGCATTAACGCTGAAATGGTGAGCACCGCTGACTATAAAGCCGACGGGGAGCAAAAGATTTGCTTCGCGAACGCGTCGATCTCGAACCCGTGGCGTCAGACGGGGTGGATCTCGATGAATGAGCAGCTGAAAGAGCTGCAAAAGTCGGGTGTTGTTTCCAAGATGGAAACACGTGACGCACAAGATAACGACGATACCCAGATCGCCGATATTGACTATTTCATTGCTGAAGGAAATTGTGACGCCTTCATCATTTCTCCGAACAGTACTGCGGCGATGACGCCTGCCGTCGAACGCGCATGCGAGACAGGCAAACCCGTCATCGTGTTCGACCGAGGGGTAGAAACCGACTGTGCGGTCACGTTTATTCACCCGATCGGTGGTTTCGCCTGGGGTATCGACACCGCAGAGTTCCTCATTGACAATCTTGAGGAGGGTGACAAGGTCGTTGCACTGAGGATCCTGCCCGGGGTCGACGTGCTGGAACAACGTTGGGCTGCTGCTGACAAATTGTTCAGCGAAGCTGGTATTGAAGCGGTTGACTACTTCACCGAAGGAGACCCAGCTGAGATCAAGAAAATAATCTCGGACGAACTCGCAACCGGCGATGTGCAGGGTGTTTGGATGGATGCCGGTGATGGTGCCGTCGCAGCGATCGAAGCATTTGAAGAAGCAGGCAAGGATTACCCCGTGATGACGGGTGAAGACGAGCTCAGCTTCCTTCGCAAATGGGAAGACACGGGTCTGACAGGACTCGCACCTGTGTACTCAAACTTCCAGTGGCGAACCCCACTGCTTGCTGCGGAGATGATCTTCGCGGGTGAAGACGTACCGAAAGAATGGGTGCTTCCGCAGTCGCCAATCACCGAAGCCGAGCGCAGTGACTTCCTTGAACGTAACGAAGGTATGCCCGATGGTCATTACGCGAAGTTCGGCGGAGAAGACCTGCCGGGTTACCCGCAGGTGTGGCAAGACCGCGTCATTCCATAAACAACGATGAGTATGAGGTCGGCCGACACAAACATTCGGCTGACCTCATACCTGTAGATGTTCATGGGTGAGAAGGGAACGGCGGAGGTATGTACCGAAAACTCGGAGTAAACACTTGGGTCTGGGTGTCGCCCCTCGACGATGCGCTATTGCCGAAAATCGCCCGGAAAGCACAGGGGTTCGGTTTTGAACTGCTGGAACTCCCGGTTGAACAGCTCGGCGGCTGGGACGCTGGCGCCGCCGCTGAAGTACTCAGCAGCCTGAATATGGGTGCACGTGTGGTCGGCGCGATGGGCACCGGGCGAGATCTCATCGACGATAGATATCGTGCTGAGACGCAGGATTATCTGCGGCACTGTGTCCAAGTGGCCGAGCGCGTCGGGTCGCCCACAGTTGCAGGCCCCTTCACGGCTCGCACGGGGCGAGTGTGGCGGATGGATGCAGCAGATCGCGCCGCAACAGTCCGGACGCTGCTCGAGGCGCTTGCTCCGGTTGCCGAGTTTGCTGCCCAGCGCGGTGTGACCCTCGCGATTGAACCGCTGAACCGGTACGAGACGAGCCTGATCAACACGGTCGAGCAGGCGCTTGACGTGCTCGACCCACTACTGGGTGCAGGAGTAGGGCTTGCGCTCGACACGTATCACCTCAATATTGAAGAGCGCAGCACCGCTGACGCCATCCGAGCGGCAGGAGAACACTGCGCGGTCGTGCAAGTGTGTGGCAACGATCGCGGGCCGGTCGGCAACGACCAAACGGATTGGACAGCCGTGTTTGACGCGCTTGATGACATTGCGTACGAGGGAGCGTTGACGCTCGAAAGCTTCACGGGTGACAATGACACGATCGCTACGGCAGCCTCTGTCTGGCGGCCTTTGGCTGACACGCAGGATGACCTTGCGCGCACGAGTGCTGAATATTTGACCCAGCTGCAACAACAAAGAAATGAGGCAATATGACCACGCAAGATAGTTCACGCCCGGTCACGCTCTTCACTGGTCAGTGGGCGGATCTCCCTTTTGAAGAAGTTGCCAGGCTCGCGAGTGAATGGGGGTACGACGGTCTAGAAATTGCGGCGTCGGGTGACCACCTTGACCTGCGACGTGCGGACGAAGATGATGCCTATGTACGATCCCGCCTTGAAATCCTTGATCGCTATGGCCTGCGTGTGTGGGCGATCTCCAACCATCTCGGCGGCCAGGCCGTATGTGATGACCCGATCGACTTTCGACATGAAGCAATTGTGCGCCCGTACGTGTGGGGCGATGGCGACCCAGAGGGAGTGCGACAGCGTGCTGCTGAAGATATGAAGCGTTCAGCGCGCGTGGCTCGAAAACTCGGTGTGGATGTCGTGACCGGGTTTACCGGCTCCAAAATCTGGCCATATGTTGCAATGTTCCCGCCTGTGCCTGCGTCGGTGATTGATGCCGGCTATGAGGACTTCGCGAAACGATGGAACCCGATTCTCGACGTCTTTGATGCAGAGGGGGTGCGCTTTGCGCATGAAGTACATCCGTCCGAGATCGCGTACGACTATTGGACCACGGTACGAGCGATTGAGGCTATCGATCACCGTCACGCATTCGGACTGAACTGGGACCCCAGTCACCTGGTCTGGCAGGGCATCGACCCTATTGGCTTCATCGTGGATTTCGCAGACCGGATCTGCCATGTCGATTGCAAAGACACACGGCTGAGGCCTCCAACGGGGCGTTCCGGAATCTTGGGCTCACACCTGCCATGGGGTGACCCTCGTCGTGGCTGGGACTTTGTTTCTACAGGGCACGGCGACACCCACTGGGAAGACGGGTTTCGGGCGCTCGACGCCATCGGTTACAACGGACCAATCTCTATCGAATGGGAGGACGCCGGCATGGACCGTCTTCATGGTGCTGCCGAGGCCGTCGGTCATATTCGATCGCTGCTCTGGAAGAAGCCCGAGGCATCGTTTGACGCGGCGTTCTCAAATCAGTGATGATCTGCAGAATTGCGTCAATGACAAACAACAAAATAGGCCGTAGTTAAGCCGAAAGGCCGGGCACTCAGTGATGAGTTGCCCGGCCTTTCTGTTGGCGGAAGTGACAGGATTTGAACCTGCGATGCGGAGAACCGCATACATGGATTCCAGCCATGCTCTTTAGGCCGCTCAGACACACTTCCAGGGTTCAATAATACAGAACTCGAGCGAGCAACGCGAACGCAGGCAGTCTCAGCATCGACCTTTGGTGTCAGAGTGTGTCACCTGACGTAACGAACTCGAGGCTTATCGTCGGTTCCGGTTAGTCTCAGGATGTGATCTACCGGCCCCGGCTGGACATACAAAATGCAGTGGAGGACGCACAATGACCCAGATTGAGACAACAACAGCGGGCAGTCTGCCCCGTACCGATGCGCTGATCGCAGCAAACGCTGCCCGCACTTTTGAAGACGACGGGTTCACACTGAAAGTAACCCCCGAATACCAGGAACTCGTTGCCGAAGCAGTCCGCGACGTTGTAGAACGCCAGCGTGACGTTGGCATCACGCAGCCCGGCGACGGCGAATTCGGTAAAGCCATGTCGAACGCAGTCGACTATGGCGCATGGTGGTCATACTCGTTCCAACGCAACTCGGGCCTCTCGCTCACTGGTAAAGACATTTTCACGGCGCAGCCCGTTCGTTCAGAGCCCGGCAATGTGAAGCTCACGAGCTTCCCGGACCGTCGTGATTGGACCAAGTTCAAAGACGCCTACCAGGACCCCAGCAGCGGCATTAGCACTGGCAAGAACGCAACTGACTTCCCGGCAACTAACGGTCCGATCGAATACATTGGTCAGGACGCTGTCGCAGCCGACGCACGAAACCTGAAGAGCGCACTGCGTGACGGAGAGAAAGGCTTCCTCACCGCAATCGCACCCGGTTCAGCAGCACGTATCGAGAACGACTATTACCCAACCGAGCAGGACCACATTGACGCGTGGGTGAAATCACTGCGCAACGAGTATCAGGCGATCACTGATGCTGGCCTCATTGTGCAGCTCGACGACCCATCACTGGCCGAAAACTGGGACCAGATCAACCCAGAACCAACTGTTGAAGACTACCTCGCGTTCACACAGATTCGCATTGATGCAATCAACGAAGCAATCAAGGGCCTGCCAAAAGCACAGGTGCGCCTGCACCTGTGCTGGGGTTCATGGCACGGACCGCACACCACCGACATTGAACTGAAGCACATTCTCAAAACCGTGCTCGGTGCAAACGTCGGCCAGATCTCCTTCGAAGCCGCCAACGCGCGTCACGAACACGAGTGGGCCGTGTGGGAAGAAAACAAGAACATTATCCCTGACGATTTGATTCTCGTGCCCGGTGTAGTTGGTCACTCAACGAACCTGGTTGAGCACCCAGAACTGGTTGCCCAGCGCATCGAACGTTTCGCAAAAGTTGTGGGCCCAGAACGAGTCACCGCAGCCACAGACTGTGGCCTCGGCGGACGTGTTCACCCGCAGATCGCGTGGGCAAAACTAGAAAGCCTGGGCGAGGGCGCACGACTCGCGGCGAAGCGCGTCTAAAAGCACTGTATTCTTGAGAGGATCGCACCAACACGGTGCGATCCTCTCTGTGTTTATAGCAGGGGAGCGGATCGCTCACGCTCGGTGCAAAGGATGAGGTGAAATCGTATTGATTGAGGTGCGGATCGTTGCGAATGCTGCAACTGGCGGCAGCATGCTCGCAGATGAAATCTTTGGCCTCATCAGTGCCGGACCGGAAGCTGTGCTCGGAGTCGCAACCGGGAGTTCACCAGAATTTGTGTACCAGTCTCTCGCTGAGAAGCTGCGGACGAAACCCGTCGATGTGTCACGCGTGAAAGCCTTCGCGCTTGATGAGTATGTCGGCATCGACTACGGCGTTCCGCAGAGCTATCACACGTATATTCAGCAGCACGTCACTGAACCGCTCGGACTTGATCCACAATTTGTTTACGTCCCTGAAGGGACCGGTGAACCTGGCGTGAAGATCACCGAATATGATGATGGCATCGCGACCGCCGGTGGTATTGATTTACAGATTCTTGGGATCGGGCACAACGCGCATATTGGTTTCAACGAACCAGGCACGTCCTTCGACATGCCCACGCATATTGAACGGCTCGAAATGAGCACACGTGAAGCGAATAGCCGCTTTTTTGGCAGTATTCATGAGGTTCCCACATTGAGTGTTACGCAGGGACCCGCGACAATTATGCGCGCTCGCCGCATCGTGTTGCTCGCGTTCGGTGAGGGAAAAGCGCAGGCGGTTGCTGATGCCGTGCGGGGTGGCGTGACCGAACAGGTGCCGGCCTCAATATTGCAACGCCACCGCAACGTCTCGTTTATTGTGGACGAAGCGGCAGCGTCACTGTTGTCAGAACGTTAAATGGTTACGCGTTTTCCCGTAGCGGGCTGAGCACGCTATCGAGTGCCGTGATCTCATCAAGAATGAGACCCAGCACAGTTTCTTGCTGCTCAGTGGGCTGGAACTCGCTGTTGTCATCCAGCTGCGTCTGTGCAAAGTTTGCTTCGATCATGCCGTGCGTCAGCACCATGCCAAGGTTAGCGACAACGGGTTTTAACGCTGCCTGTGCGCGGGTGCCACCAGAGTTGCCGCCCCAGTTTACGAAGCTGACAGGCTTACGGTCCCATTCGAGCACGAGGTAGTCGAGAGCGTTCTTTATTGGTGCTGAATAGCTGTGATTGTATTCGGGGAACGCGAGGATGTAGGCGTCTGCAGAGCCGACTCGTTCAGCCCAGTCCTTGGTTACCTGCTGTGTGTACTGCTGTGCACGCGGATGGTTGGGTTCACTCATGAATGGCAGGTTAATTTCGCGCAGATCAGCGAAGTCAACGTCAAAGCGATCATCTGCCTCGGCTGCCTGGCGTACCCAGTCCGCAATGTGTTGACCGAATCCTTGTTCACGGACACTGCCGAGGATAATCATGAGTCGTGTCTGACCGTCTTGTGCCATGGGACCTTCTTTCTGACTTCGAACCATACCTATAAAACTCTAGCTGAACGCTGTGGGCCGCTCATCGCTTGAACTATAGCGATTTTGTTCGCTTGTCTAACTGAACGCGTGGGATGTACCCGATAATGCTCCTGCGCAGTATTCCCACGAGGGCATACATTGGGGGTCGCTACCGAAAGACCCTTGCAACCAAGACCCTGTTGATTAGTCTGTGCGTTGCGACGGAGGGACGAACAGATTTTCTCGAGGAATTTCGGTCCCCGTGGGGGTGCAACGATCCTTTTTCCAAGCTCATCGTCAACAACTCGAAGTCTTGATGCATGTACCAGCATTGGATATAAATTCAACTATTTGTGTGTTCATAGATCTAGATTGCGGTACCGCGGTTCCAACCTGGCTTTTGAATGAGGCGTTCGTCATGCTCTCGTTTGCGACATTCGTCGGCGAACGTAAGCGCGCGATCGGGATTTTTAGAGAAAGACTCAAATTCTGTGTCGCTCAGTTTAAAGTACTCCTCGTAGTCCACAATCCCATTGGTGACGGGGACTGACAAGTACAAAGTTTCGCTCTCAAGCTCGACGCCCAGCGAGTATCGGTTTTCGACCGAAACGTACTTATCTTCAAATTTCACTATTGCTCTTTTATAGGAGTCTGTGTGTAGTCAACGTTCGGCTCAAGGCCCCGCCCGTCCATAACGCCCGCAGTGATACCTGTAGGTAACTTACCGCCAGGAAGCCCTTCGGCATACCAACTTTGTCGGGGAATCTGGTCGTTGAATAGATCAACCCGATGCGTCTACAAAGCTGAGTCAGTCTCAAAAACTTAGACGACTAGAGACCTGTATTGCGGAACAGTTCGCGGTCAATCTGTGCATGTACTTTTTTGCGACGGAGTCGATCAATGAAATCGTCGAGAAGCGCAGATTCATTTTGGTACTGACGAATACTTTTAGGCCAGGGAGTGGCTCTCTCATCTGTATAAAAGAGCTCCCAAGTTGATTCAGCGCGACGGATAACAATCGAGTTCGGGCGAAGCGGTTGATCAAACCAGACGTAGCCGGTAAGGGTTTCGTGCTCGATCACCAGTTGTGCCTGGGCGATATTCACAATTGTTGCGAGGTTAGTCTGCGCGTTGTGACGGAGGGACGAACAGATTTTCTTGGGGAATTTCTTTCCCCGTGGGGGTGTCAACGATCCGTTTCCCAAGTTCATCGTTGACCATTTGGAGATCTGACCCGACTGTAAAGTCCCAGATACCAATAAGCGCGGGTTCAATCATGCAGACTTGGTTGAAGTCGATAATGGTGAGGTTGTTGGCATCAGCAAGGTATTCACTCGTGTCGATGTGACTGAAAATGCGCCAGCCATTATCCGCAGGAAACTTGCTCTGTTCACGGATCATCCAACGCACCTGACCATTGCCCTCGAGAACATTCTTCGAGACAAGACAAGCCCCGGCGCTAGGAATGAATTCGATAGTCTCCATGAGAGCTCCTCGTTGGTGTCGTTGGTGCGGCGTTAGAGTACTTCTTGGACATGCTCAGGCGTCATCTGGGATAGTGATGCCGCGGCTTTCAATGAACTGATCCATACGTGCTTTCAACCCAGCGTATATTGGGTTTGAATTCGCTGCGTTGGTGAATGTGCGATAAGTGCTGTAGCCGGCCCTATTCTTCTTAAAGAGATCGAGCTCGTCAAGGGTAAAGAAGTAGTCGAAGACCTGAGAGTAGTTATCTTCTTTCACAGTAGAGCCCGTGAGAAACATTTGGGCAGGCATACCAAACTTTTTGGCGGCACAGTTAATGTCAGCACCAGCTTCAACAAGGCGTTTCACGAGCGGAAGTTCGAGTTCACCGTCATGGTTACGCCCACTGAACAGTATGTGGAAGACGTTGGCGTTCTCACTCTTGTTTACGGTTGTTGCGTCCGCACCGGCGTCAAGAAGCGCATGTGCAATTTTGATGCGGTCTACAACCGATGAGTTTTTGAGTGCGCCAAAGAGAGCTGTAGTGCCTTCCTCAACTCTCGAGGCAAGCTCTTGGATGTCATACTGTTCAGCAAAATCATCGTAGGACAGTCTTTTTAACTTGAGATTTGTGACGAAAAGACTTCGAGTTTGGGGATCGTTCGACATGAAACTACGCACGCCTTCCTACTCGTCCATGTGGGAACGGTTTCGACCCGGAGACTCCGGACTATAGTTGTCCACGTTACGATATTCGTCGAGGAAATCAGACAGCGGCATGTCACCCTTCAAGTACGCGTCACGCAAATCGCTGTATTTCGCGCCAGCGGTGTGGCCCATGTCCCAGAGACCATTACGTGGTTCACCAGGAGTCCAAGTTACCGGCACGGTAGTGCCATCTACTTGGAGGAGATCCAGAGTGGTTGTAGCTTCGGGGCTGCGAACCGCCGCTTCCCATGCCGCTGGGTTTGCTGGGTCGTAGTGAATTGTGACCGAGCCGCCAGTTTCTGAAGGAATTGTTACCGGGTGCTTCGTTTCGGCGTTCAATACTTCAGTCTGCCAAACCTGCATTTCCTGACCGGATGCGTAGGCTGGACGGTGGTTTGCGTAAGGAAGGCGATTACCGTCCCCGTCGAAGCCGTAAGTTCCGGGTTCACCGTGCAATGGAATGTCGCCAGGTGCTGCAGAACCTCTGCCTGGGTTTTCAGCAACCCAGTGGCCCGCATCAACGTCGTACTTCATGTACCAGCCACGGTTACCATTAGCGTCTTCGAGGCGTAGTGGTTCGCCGGTGCGGTGATCGACTGGGTTGCCGTGACCATCAACCGGTGCGGTGTCGAGCGCGTGCTGTACATCGTCAGGCGTGTAGGAATGGCCCTGCTCCTTGGCCTCTTTGCCCGTGATGACGTTCTCTCGTACCGACTCCGGAGTCCATTCAGCTGGTGCGGGACGGTTTGGTGTTGGATGAGTGCCATCTGGAACACCTACCGAGTTGTCTGCTCCGGTGTTGTTGTTTGAATTATTGTTGCCGGACTGTTCAGGCCCGTTTCCAGTCTCAGTGCCGTTATTTGTTTCCGGACCGTTTCCGGTTTCTGGGTTATGACCGGTTGGCTCAGCACCATTCCCGGTTTCTGGGTTGTGGCTGTTCTCGGAGTTGTTTCCAGTCTCAGTACGGCCATTTTCACCGTGACTGTTGGTGTTCCCACCATCAGCATGTGAGGTTCCGTGTCCTCCGCCAGTTGGCTGCGTTGATGACCCGCCCGTGCTCGTGTTGCCGGTTCCAGCGTTGGTACCGGTGCCCGTTGTGTTGCTGGTACCCGTAGTATTGCCGACATTGGTGGATGGATGAGTAGTTGCCCCACCAGTGGTGCCAATGCCCGTGTTACCGGTGCCAGTGTTGTTCGTGAGGTTCGAGGTGTTGAAGTCAGCAGTGCCAGACCCCGTCCCACTGGAGTGGCCTGGTGTCCCAGAACTATTGCCATCAAAGTGACCGCCAGGGTTTGACGCGCCACCGCTACCAGAGATGTCGTAAGAAATAGACGTCGTTGAACCGGGGTTCAAATCTGGGATGTCAGTCGGCGAAGGACCGTTGCCGTCGAGGTGGGGGCCCATTGGATTGTTTTGGAAGAGTTCATTCGACATGCCAGCTGGCGGCTCAGGAAGCTGTCCCGCGTCTCGGACGTCGACTTGGAGGTCAAGGTTGCTTGACGTGATTGCCGCGGGGTTAATGTCTAGGTGGGTGATGCCGTGCAAGTAGCTCGCACCATCGATGCCCATGTCTGCAACTTTGACGCCGCCCTTAAGAGCCCAAGACCCACCGGGCAGAACGAAGTCCGCGACATGACCAGTGACATTTAAGACTCTGCTGGCTCGCGATCCAGCAGCAGCAAGTTTGGTGCCAGCTCCGACCTGACCCGCGCCTGGAATAAAGAATGTGCCTACGTTGAGCGCACTCTCGGTGAAAGCTGCAACACCGTCTTCTTTCCATGCGTGCCAGCCGTCACCACCTTCGCGCATTGCCATGTAGTCGTAACCTACAAGGCCAGTGACGGTTGTTCCTACCACGTCATAACGGTCCTGGACGAATTGTCTGCCTCCGGGAAGCTGACTAATGCCGATTGCCATCACTGGGTTTGAAGCGATCACCAAGGAGCCAGCGAGGTTTCCTAAACCACCCCAGGTATTACCGGCATTTTCCCAAGACCAGCCGGTGTCCGTGTTGTACCCGATGAGTCCAGCCGCACCGTTGAAGGTATTCTTGCCGAAGTTTACGATTCCGTCGCCGGTGGACTCGGAACAGTTGCGATCTTCTGTGACCGCTGACCCCCATGGCATCGGATTGTCTTCAGTTCCAACAAACGCTTCCGCAGGGAGCGCTTCAACGTCGGCGTAGCACATCATGCCGCCAGCAATACTGTTGAGCCCGTTGGCGCAGTCAGCAACAGCTTGGCTCAGTGTTGCTTGGATTCCAGCGTATTCTTCAAGAAGAGCCTTATTTTTTTCAACCGCCGGTGTGTGCTCTTTCCAGGGGATCGTGGTCATGTCAGCCGGGCCTTCGCCCTCTGGATATACGACCGGAACTTCACCACCGCTGGAGTAGTACATTGCTCCACGTGCCTCGAGATTGGTGACTTGGTAACCAACAACTGCTTCGTTATAGAACTCCCACGCCCGTGTAGTGAATTCCTCAAGTGTGGATTTGATCGTCGCCAGTTCGCCGCTGTACGTGGTGAGATAACCTGCCGCAGACGAGAATTTTTCACTGATCGTGTCAGCGTCATCAACTGCAGGGTCAAGAAGGGTATACACCTCTTCCTGCTCGGGAGCTTCATATACCGCTTTGAGACCAGCCCATTCCGTGCTGACGTCGTCCATCTTTGACACCAGGTCGGTGCCCATTGTCGTCAGGTCTTCAGCGGCGCCTTCAACGTCATCGGGCTGAAGGTCATAATAACGTGGGACAAATGCCCACGGAGAGATGAGGCCGTCTTCTCGCCCGGGCGCCGGTTCAGCGCTTCCGCTACTTTCAACGGAAGCGGTCATTACGGTGCTTACCACTGTGATCTTCCTTAAACTGCCTGGTTATTCTCGGTAAGGTACGTCAAGTCGCCGGATTCGGCGGCAGATACCATTTCTGACTGGAAGGTCTCAGCCATATCGGTCTGACCGTTGTTATAGCTGATAGTTGCGTTCGTCACGCCGAGCATGCCAGCTTGGATTGTCGAAAACACGTTCGTGATGTTGTCCTGTTGCCCGCTGAGAACGTTCCCGAGCGCCTTGACAACTTCTTCACCCGTGAGTGACTTCACATATGCGCGTTCAGCGATAGATTCAATGTCTTCTTCGTTCAAGACCTCTTCAAGTTCTTGAACCGCCGGGAGCGTCTTATTCAGTACGCCTTCAATTCCAGCGGGGTCAAGTTTCCACTTAGTCATGAATCGCTCCTTTCAAGAAAGTTTGCATCCAGGGCCTGTGCGAGGTTGCGCACCACGGGAAGCGACTGTTCAGTTCGACCCAAAGGTACCGTAATGTCTGCCCAGAGTCGCTGTCCATCAATGCTCCCGCTGTATCCAGGAACGCTGGTCACAGAAAGTGGTCGGGTGCGAAAGAGCGTGCACACATGTTGCTGTGCCGCGTCAACAACCATGAACATCTCTTGCTCTCTGATCGAGACGAGGCTGCCATGGAATTCAATTGCTTGTAATGCCATGCCGATGCGTTCGTAGCTCAGCGGATGGTTCGTTGCTATCGCATATTCAGTGGGCACTATTGGCCTCCAGTCTGGTCTGCAAACTCTCCGCCAACCGCTGCACTCAAGCTCTCACTGTCGAGGGCGGCAACCAGTTGAGCGAACTGCATCCATTGAGGAATATCGCCAGAGAATCGTGCGACTGCAGCTGGGACACGAGGAGAACCAACAACATCAATATCAAACTGTCGCTTCAACTCATCCAGAGGTGCGCCGAGGTCACGGACCAGCCGCGGACCGACGTAAATCGCAAGCGGGAGATCAACCGCATGCACGCGCGTAGTTTGTCCAAGGTTCTCTTCACGATCGGCAAGCGACACTATTGCAGCGTTGAACTGAAACTTCTGGGCCAGTCGCACGAGTGCATCACCTGCGTCACGAATGATGCTTTGTGCAACTTCATTGTGTGGAATTCCCAAACCGACAGAACCTTGCACGTGTTCGAGGATGCCTGATTTCGTGCGGCCGACACTCATCGTAATCGCCGCAGTGTTTCCTGCACGAACATGCGCCTTCAACGATTGCGGCATTTGTGCTTGGAATGTCTGTGTCAATGCGTCAATGTCCCACCGTTGGGTGGCGGGTTCGTACATGCCCCAGCCGTCAAATACGGGCGCTTCACCGCTGAGTTCGTCAGCGAACGCCTGTGCTGCTCGTCCAATACGAGCTTCTGCAACTGCTTGGTGGCGCACAAATGCGTCAAACTTGAGCACCCCCCGTCCGAACGTTGCCGTCTCGGACTGGTACGTGGGTGCGGTTGTGCGCTCTTCGGTGGGTGGCTGCAAAAGCTCATCGAACGAAAAGATCTGTCGGCCGGAGTGTCCGTTAAAGACGCGACCGTCCGTGGCACGAAACGACCAGAGGACATTGTGCTGTGCACAGGCACGGCTGAGCGCGTCGGAGAACACGGCGCCCTCATCGACAGTAATAATCGGTTGCAGACCCTCGGTGCTGCAGTAATCAAGGAATGACGCCAGGGGCTGAGTCAGCGTTGCCTGGCGATGATAAATGCGGTAACCCGCGTATCGATCATTCCATTCGTCTGCAACTGGGTGTACGAATGTGGTCACCGCTTAAGCGATTGAAGCGCGTGCGCGGGTCATTGCGGTGCGTGCAATGTCATCATTTTCAGACAGTGACATTTCAATTTTATTAATAACGTCGCGCACAGCCTTACCAGCTACGTTCCAGTCCTGCTCCGATGCTGCATACTCGTCTGAAACGCCGTCCGCATAGTAGTCAGCCATGGCGTTCTTCACATCGCCGTCGCGGCGATCAAGTGCATCCTCAAGTGCCTTTTTTGCTTGAGCAAAGTTTTCCTGCACTGTCTCTGAGTCAGCGATGTTGTAGTCGTTACGGTCGGCAAGGTTGTTATCTGTAGGTGAGCCGCTGAGAGCCATGTTGTTTACTCCTGTAAGTTCAGAAAATCTGTTTGAGGGGTGGGTAAGGGCGTTTAGACGGCGCCGCCGGCACCGCCAGAGAGGCGATGCAGTACGCCCTCACTTGACCAGTCAGCGCCACCCATGTTGGCCTTGTGAGACTCGGCGCCTTCGGTCATACCTTCAGTGAACGCACGATTCTGGCCCACGATTGACCCGAGTACTCCCTGCAGAGCCGAGTTCAACATCGTGGAAATACCATCAGCGTTTCCTTTGAAACTGTTAAATGCGGAACGGGCAGGACCGTTGAATGAGCCGGAAATTGGTTCAGCAGCTTCGATGAAGTTGCGCACAAGTGTGCCGAGATCGTCGCTTTCAGTTTCAGTGCGCTGGCCCAGCGTGACCAGAGTCTGCTGGTCCATCGAAAAACGTGTACCGCTCATGTTTTCGTCCTTCCGGTTGGGGACATAGCTGTCCTCAATTACATCTGTCCGTACCCGAAAATGCTACGGGCTCACGGAAACAAACTCAACAAGGAACCGTCCAGTTTACAGGATGTTTGCTTTCATAGAGGCGAATGATCGGCATAATCTCGCGTGCCTGCAACCTTTTGGGAGCTGAGGAGAAAATGAAAACCGCGATGAAATGCCCTACAATTTGACGGCTGAAGGGACGTCCGTCGCAGGACATGCGTATTGTGGAGGTTCGAAGTCCCAGCAAAACAGTTCGTGAACCTTTAGTAACTTCAGCACGTACACCGCAGGCACCGTGAAAGGATGGTCGGATGGCGCAAGACAGCACGCTCACTCCAGCCCGACCGGCAACTTCAGTGTGGTTACTTGACCTTGCAGCCATCGTGCTGGTGAGCCTGATCGTGGCGATGCTCTTTCTCTCCGGCGGAGTCTTTGCGGTCACCATCACCGCAGTCGTTGTCGCAGCCGTGCTCGTAGTGTGGGCGGGCCTTTCGTGGCGCATGAACGGCCGCTGGCTGTGCGGCCGTCTGTTGCACGTTCGCGCGATCGACCAGCGCACCGGCTACCCGAGTCTGAGCTTGAGTCATCTTGTTGCAGCATCCACTCAGGGACGCGACCCACTCGGCTTCCCGACTGAACCTCAGATTTCGCTCACCCCGGCGCCCGCCCCCTGGGCTCAAGAAAATGCTGACGCGATCACGCCATGGCGGCTCACTTCATCACAGCATCCACAAGTCGAAGTGCCCGTTGTTACGGTGATTGGCCGTGTCCCGAGCGCTGCAGAAAACAGTGCGATTGCAGAGATCGCGATTATTGACGTTGCACGCTCACTATCACGCACGCACGCGCTCATCGAGCCGCGACACGATGCATTGCGGGTGACTGACCTGGGCTCCACGAACGGAAGTTGGGTCGTGCGTGAACGCAGTGTGCGCCTCAACGCGAATCAGCCGGTTGACCTTCCGGAGGGAACGCACGTCAGATTCGGCGATGTCGAGTTCACAGTTGAAAAAGCTGAATTGAGGAAGCCGTGGTAGCAGACAAAGACAAACTTCTCGTTGACGCGACCAAGTCGCATCGCGAGCGTCTTGACGCCGCATACGTATTCGGCAAATTTGATGAACGACGGAAAGTACAAAATAACCGTGGCCGTTTTATCGCCTCATGTGTGCTCGGTGCCGTCGCGTGCGTGGGCTGTTTTGGTACGGCATTTGTGATCAATATGCTCGACAACCAGAAAGAAACGAAAGCGATTTCTGCGTTCCGTTCGGCAATCGAGACTGCGCCCTTGCAGCCAGGCGACGAATACATTGAAATTCCAGACAGCGACTATCTTGTTGACCGCAATACCGGTGACACGGTCGATCCGAAAACTGGTTTCGTGGTTGACCCTGAGACTGGAATCGCGACCGACCCTGACGGTAAAAAAATTGATACCCGAATTAACTGGTACGTTGACCCGTCGACTGGATATTACACAGACCCTGAGACCGATGTGACCATCGACCCCGAAACGCTTCAACCGATCAGAGACTGAGACGATAGCAGCTATGGAGTACACCCGACTCACTGTCAGAGGCAGCCGACACAAGGCTGAGCTGGTGGTTCCCGAAGATGAACCCATCAGCGAACTGCTGCCCGAAATAATCGAACTGCTCGAAGAGCAATCAACTGGTGCGCACCCGCTTGTGCTCGCAACGCTGACCGGTGAAGCTCTTGATCACGATTTATCGTTGGTGGATCAAGATGTGCAGCACGGATCTTGGGTCCAGTTGATACCGATTGATGAGGCTCCGCCGCCACCCATTGTGGTTGATGTGACGCAGGCCATGAGTGAAGCCCGAGATATCCATTTGGATCGCTGGGGACCGTCGGCCTCCGCGTGGACCGCGTCTCTCGCGCTCGGTGGGCTCGGTGTCGGCATTGCCCTCTCAGGCATTGCTTGGTCACCGATCGGTGCGAGCCTGGCACTTATGGTGTTTGCTGTCGTTGCGGCAGTTGCGTCAGTGTGGGCAGGCTATTCGAACAAGAGCACCTTCTCGTGGGCGGCAGCAGCGCTTGCGGGTGGTCTGCTCGGGCCGACACTATTTGTACAAATGCCGCTCATGAACCTGCGTGTCGATTCAGACCAGGTCATTGTGCCGCAAATTGTTGCGCTTTTTGTTGGACTGACCGCGCCGACCGCACTTGCGGCATTCTTCGGTAACGGTAAACGCGCGGTTGGCACCGCCATGCTCATCATCGTGGGGTGGGGGTTACTCGTCGTGGGTCTCATCTGGGGCGGCGTGGCTGTCTTTGATGCAGCAGCATGGTCGGGCATTGCCGCAGCCATTGCGGTTGGGTTTATTCCCTCAGCATCCCTTGCGATCGCGGGAGTGACCAAGTTTGATGACCAAGTGCTCCAGGGCGAACGACTTGCACGCGGTGAGCTTGAACTCACGATTGCAGAATCGTTCCAGATCACAGCAGCCGCAACCTGGGTGCTTTCTGCGATTGGTGCAGTGTCGGCAAGTGTGCTCGCTGCGTCAGGTAACGTCTGGGCGGTCGGTCTTGCGCTCGCGCTCGCGCTGGTGTTTGTCACGCGCACCCGCATGCTGCCGCTCGCATCAGTCCGGGTTGCCATGATTGGCGCCGCAGCTGCGCCATTACTCGTGTGGTGCCTCGCAGACACCCTCGTGCAGCCGGTCTGGCGTATGGCGATCTTGATTGCGCTCGCCGCAATTGGGCTGGTTGTGAGCCTGGCGACCTATACCGAGTTGTCCATTGCTCGACTGCGCCGCTTTGCCAGCAATGTTGAAATGTTTGCGGTGATCGTGCTGGTGCCTCTCGCGCTCGGAGTCATGGGCGTATACGGCGACCTGCTTGCGAGCTACAAATGAACGTAGCGCATTTCCTCTACGCGCTCACTGATCGCGGCGCCGCAGAATACGTTCGACTCACTGAACGCATGCGCCGAGTGCTGGGCCTCACCCGTCGCGTCGGATTTCTCGGAATTTCCGGAGGGGTGGGCACATCAACAGTTGCCGGCCTGAGTGCCGAACTTTTTGCACGCCAGCGCGCGAGCCGTACCCTCCTGGTTGACGCAACCGGCGACCACGCGGGGGCGCTATATCGCGCGGGAGCGCAATCTCTCGACGGTACGACCGCCACACCACAGGCTGCCAGCCTGGAAACGGTTAAACTGCCGCCCAACGCGCGAAGCGCGAACCAATGGTGGAATGCGCTCGCCAAACGTCAGCGTGCCACTGAGCTTTCAGTCACCGACTGGGGGCATTTGGGCGTGACAGATATTGCCGAAGTGGCGGCGCTCTCGCACGCGGTCGGTATTGTCTGCACCACAACCCGGGCAGACATGACTCGAGCGCATGACCTCGCGCTCGCAGTGAAACGCGACCTCGATGCGGCAGCGTTTGTTGTTGCAGTCGATACGCATCGAAAAATGGGTCGGGCCCCGAAAATTTCTGCAGAACTCGCTTCCGTGCCGATGACAGTTATTTCGCATGATCGAAAACTGAGTGACGTGCCTGGTGCTTCGTTCCAACAATTGCGTGCAAGCACACAGTTGGGCCTCGTGCAGGCAACTGTGTCGATGATCGACTTGATTGTTGATACCGGTGAAGCTCACGAAAAACAAAAGGTGCCACAGCACCCTCTTGCAGAGTCAGTGAGGCAAGCCAGTGTTCACGATGCGGCGGTTCAGACGCCCGTCGCACCAACTGCGCCAGCTGGCCTCGCTGAAGCTCCCGGTACCGCAGAAGAAACGATAGTTGAAAGACGGCTGCAATGACGAAAACTCTTGTGCACAGGCCGACACGGTCAACGTATCCGCTCGACCAACCGATGCCGAAACAGCTCTCGGCACCGCCTTCGCTTGAAGACAAGTCAGGCGGAACACCACTGCAGATGCTGATGCCTATCATCGGCGCAATGTCGTCGATGGTGATGATGGTGGTGCTGCGTAACGGCCGCCCCCTGTTCATGATGATGGCGGGCGTAATTTTTGTGATCGCAGTGATCAGTGGTGTGCTCTTTGCATTCACCTCACGCGGTCGGGCAGCGCGGCAGGCCCGCATTCAACGCGGAAACTATCTCGACTATCTCGAGAATTTGCGAGTCGAACTTGCAACCGAAGCTGACGAAGTTCGAAGCCGTGCCCTTATCACCGACCCTGACCCGCACGGGCTTCACGCACTGGTGCGTGATCCGCTCCGACGTTGGGAACGACGCCGAAGCGACCGTGACTTTGCTAAACCTCGTATCGGCCTCAGTTCACGACCCTGGTTTGAACTGACTGTTCCCGAAGATGAAGACCCGACCGAACCAGCAGACCAGCTGCTCTCGAACGAAGCGCAACTGGTGGCAGACACCTATTCGAACGTGAACGCCATGCCGTTGCAGGTCAATCTCGTCGATTCGAACGTGGTGACGATTATCGGCGACCCCGCTGAGACTCGCAGTGCCGCCCGTGCACTCTTCGCACAACTCGCAGTAACGCACTCACCTGATGATCTTGCGCTCGCTGTTGTGTGCACCGCCACAACGACCGACGAATGGCGCGGCGTAGACCGTCTGCCGCACATGCATGAACCGACCCTTTTTGATGGACCGGTTCCTGCACGCCGCATCGCGACCACCACGCGTGAACTCGCGACAGTGCTGCATGAGACGATTGAAGAGCGCGCGAACCAGATCAAGGCTGCCCGTCGAACCGGCGGTAAGTCAATGCCTGTTGGCCGCATCGTCGTGTTGTGTGACGACCATGGAAACATCGCAAAGCGCCTCCCCCTGCCAGAGGGCGCTCCGTCGTTTGCCGAGCTCGGAATCACTATGATCCACCTGCTCGATGACCGCACACAAGAACCCGGTGACGTGTCAACCCGGTTGACACTGGACGGTGTGAACTCGGTGTGTGAGCTCAAAATTCAGACCGATGAGCAGCGTGAAATTGAATTCACACCCGACCAGCTCACGGTCGCTGAAATGTCAGCGCTCGCTCGCGTGCTTGCGCCGCTGCAAATGAGCCGGGCAGTGCGTGGCGGGTCAGACGAAGAAGAAGTTATTGAGCAGTTCGATGTGACCGATCTGCTCGGTGTCAGTGATCCGACAGCAGTGGAAGTTGAACGCTTATGGCGGCCGCGTGCTGAGTCAGACTTTCTACGCGTCCCATTTGCCGTTGACGACATGGGGCAGCCGGTGCATCTTGACCTGAAAGAGTCAGCACAGCTCGGTATGGGCCCGCACGGAATCTGTGTCGGCGCGACCGGTTCCGGTAAATCAGAAATGCTTCGCACCCTGATTTTGTCGCTCGCGGTGCAGCACCCGCCCGAAGATCTCAGCATGATCCTCGTCGACTATAAAGGTGGTGCCGCATTCGCACCGTTCGAAACACTGCCGCATACTGCGGGGCTTATCGACAACCTTGCTGATGACCCGCAGTTGACCACGCGTGCGAAAGCATCACTACAGGGTGAAGTGGTGCGCCGCCAGCAGATGCTGAAAGACGCTGGCTCTTCACCAAACATTAGCCACTACCGTGAGCTTCGCGAAGAAGACTCGAGTCTGGAACCGATGCCGCACCTGTTCGTCGTTATTGACGAGTTCGGTGAGCTTTTGACAGCAGAACCAGACTTCATTGACCTGTTCCTGCAGATCGGACGTATTGGTCGTTCGATCGGTGTGCACCTGCTGCTGTCGAGCCAGCGCATTGAGGCCGGCAAACTACGAGGCCTCGACACCTACCTGTCGTACCGCATTGGTTTGCGCACCTTCAGCGAGAGCGAATCCCAGGTGGTGTTGAACACCCGTGACGCGTTCTATCTCCCGTCAATGCCGGGCTACGGCTATCTCAAAGTTGACACGAGTATCTATCAGCGGTTCCGTGCCGGGTACGTCTCGGGTCCGATTAATCAGCCGCGACGAGTGCGGCAGGTGTCGAACGCACCAGAACGTCAAGTGTTCGCGCTGCCCCCGTTGAACGGGATTCAGACCGAACGGCCGGAAGACGAACAGAACGCGGCACGCGACCCAGAACCGAAATACACCCCGCGTGCGAGCGACCGGGTGCTCGTTGATGAAGTGGTAGACCAGCTTCGTAACGACGATCGCGCCGTGCGCGACGTGTGGCTGCCTCCGCTACCTGAACGTTTGACGCTCAGCCAGGTGATTGACGGCGCCGACAAATCGCAAGATTCACTCTTTGCGGTAATGGGGCTTGAAGATAAACCGAGCTCACAGGAACAATCACCGTGGAAGCTTGATCTCACGAAATCGGGCGGAAACGTTATGATCTTGGGCGCGCCGCAGTCTGGCCGCAGCACCATGCTTCGCACGATTGCTGCATCACTATCACTGACTTACACCCCGAATGAAGTGTCAATCTATGGCATGGATCTCGGCGGCGGTGGCCTGCGTGGTATTGAGAAATTCCCGCACGTTGGTGGGGTGGCGACGCGAGCTGATTCTGACAAACTGCTGCGTTTGCTTGAAGAAATCATGACGATGATGGGCCGCCGTGAAGAAGTTATGCGTAAACACGGCATCGACTCGGTTGCTGAATTGCGTCGTCGACACCGTCGCGGGGAACTACCCGAGCTTGAATCGGGCGAGATCGTACTGCTGGTTGACGGGTATGGCACGCTGCGCCAAGATTTCGATTCACTCAATGACATTTTCACGACGCTGATGCAGCGCGCATCGGGTCTCGGCGTGCACCTAATCTTGACGCTGACCAGGCAAAGCGAACTGCGTATTGCACACCATCCGCTCTTTGGTACCAAAATTGAGCTCAAACTCAACGACCCGGCCGACTCGATTATCGACCGTAAGCTGGCCAAAGTTATTAAATCCAGCTCGCCCGGACGCGCGATTACCGAAGCTCAAACTTTCGTACAGGCGGCGTTACCTGCGCTCGAAGACCCGGTCGATATCAGCATCAGTGAAGCACTTGACGACCTTGCCACAAAAATCGCACAGTCCTGGGAAGGGCCATTCGCCGCCCCGATTCGTCTCCTGCCGAACATGCTACCCGAGGCCGACCTACCAGACCCGGTTGATTCACCGACAATGGTTCCGCTCGGGTTGCGTCAAGATTCGATGACGACCGCGTATTGGGAGTGGCTTGAGTCCGACCCGCACATGTTGCTGCTGGGCGACACCAAGTCGGGCAAGAGTTCAACGCTGCGACTCATCGCCGATCAGCTGATTCAGCGGTACACGCCCGAGGAGCTTGCGATTGCTGTGGTGGATCCACGCAATCACGTTCCAGAAGCGATTCCAGAAGAGTATCTTGCGGCGCACGCGAAATCGTTGCAGCAGGCCGGTGGCCTCAGCGAGTCAATCGCAACCGAGCTCGGTATTCGCACGGACTTGAACGAAGAGGAACTGGCGAAACGTCCCCACGTGGTCATGCTGGTTGACGACTACGACATTGTGTCTGCCGGCGGTGCAAACCCCTTGCAGCCGTTGCTGCAGCATTTGCCGATGAGTCGCGACCTGAAATTCCACCTGATTGTCGCCCGACCAGTGGCGGGCTCATCGCGTGCAATGTACGGCGGTGTGATGCAGATGCTTCGAGACACGGGTGGATCGGTGTTGATGCTGTCGGGTGACCGGGCAGAGGGTCAAATCCTGCCGCGCGTCTACCCCGAGCGTTTTCCGCCCGGGCGTGGACGCTACATTCGTCGCGGTGAACGGCCGTATATTGTGCAGGTTGCTCGACGTGATGTTGACGAGCAGGCCGCTGCTGCTGCCGAAAAGAAGGCTGCAACGAGGCAGAGGGAGGGACGCTAATGCTGTCACTGTTTGGTGTCGCTGGCGGGGTTGGTGTCTCGACGCTTGTTGCACTGACGCGTGAGAGCATTCGTGACATGCAAGGCCGGCCTTTACAGGTTTCGGCCGCCGACCCGGAACAACTGAGGCCAGTGCTCGCAGCGGGAAACATTGTCGAACAGCGTCATGCTGACTTACATGACGGAGGTAAGTTTCAGCGCGAGGCTGTTGTCAGCGCGAGCAGGATCGGGAAGATCGCGCTCGTGGTGCCGCGCACCCCGCTCGGTGCGGCGCAAGCGGTTGCGGCGCTGCAACAACTGCAAAACGCGGGAATACCGCAGGACCGTATGCTCGGCATAGTGAATACGTCAATGTTTGGTGGTCGTTCACGCAGTGTGATCGCGAACGACCTGCCGCACTTTTGGTTGAACTATGAGCCCGTGTTTGAACAGGGCGGACCGGTCGCGATGAACCGTATTGGGAAAGATTTTGAACGTTCACTCGGGCAGTGGCTGCAGGTCGTGAGGTCCGCTTAGCCGCCGGTGTTTGCTGGGAGGGCACCGGCACTGTGTTGTCATGTACGGTGCCCCGGGCGTAGCCTGTCTAAGGTGTCTGTTTTTCAAAACATGGTGGTGAAGGGAGGGAATCGATGTCAGAATCTGCGCATTCGAACTCTATGCTGCGCAAAAAAACTGACGCGATTCTCCTTCACGAGGCGCGTAATGGCAACAGTGTAGCCTTCGAAACCCTGTGGGTTCGACATGAACACGCTGTTCGCGTATCAGTGCATCGATTGGCGCGTCCGAGCTCGTGTGACGTGCTACGCGAGACTCGCGAACGTCTGCAACACGAGCTGAGCACCGGGGTCGGTCCTGAATCGCATTTTGGTGAATACACCACGACCATTGCCCGAGCGATTGCCGCAAAATGGTATCGCGGTCCGAGCAAGGTTCGTCGCCTAAACGTGTTCTCGGTCACCGAAGAAACTCGCGAAGAGGTTGCTGAGCAGGTACCAACAGGGCGCGAAGTAGCGACCGCGTTCGCAGCCCTGCCGCTTGAGCAGCAAGCACTCTTGTGGTTGAGCGAAGTTGATCATGTCAGTCATGCTGACATCGCCACTCGTGCGAATCTTGCTCGTTTCACTGTCGGGTCACGGCTGCGTAAAGCAGTAAAACATTTGCATCTTGCGTGGCTGCTACAACATCTTCCGGCCGGTGCCGCCGACCCAGAAATCGTGTCGGTTATGCCAGCGTATTTGACTGGCACTTTGACAAAGACTCAGCGAAGTCGTGTTGATACGCATGTTGACGATTGTGACTCGTGTGCGGCTGTGCTGTTCGACCTGAAAGATACGAACCGTGCGCTTGAACGTGTGGTGCCGTCCGCTCTCATTTTGACCGGACCCGGAACTGCTGCAGCCATTCTTAAAGTGGCGGATCTGCCAGTCACAACTGGAAGCACCGGAATTATTGGTGCGCCCGAAGTGCTCGGTGCAGTCGCCTCATTTGGTGCGGTGAGTGCGGTGGGCACTGCCGCAGCCGCCAAGACTGGTGTTGCGGGGTTGTGGGCAGCGAAGTCGGTGCCGACAGCGATCGCTGGTGTGAGTGGATCGGTGGTGCTCGCAGTTGGGACTGCGTTTGCGATTACGCAACTGGTGCCTCCCGTTGCACCTCCTGTGATGTCGACAGCGGGCGAAGACGCGGAGGCGGCAGAACCGGTTTCCTTGAGCGAACCGCCGGATGAGTCGATTCCTAAGACAGCAAACGGGAGTGACACCGCCACCGAGAGTAATGAGTCGTTCTTCGAGATCATGCCCGGTGCGCAGTATGTGGTGCGGACGAGTGATGATGACGCAGGTATTTCAATTCCGGTTGAAGTGAACACTGACGGTCTTGAAAACCAGGTACAGATAAAGCCGCCGATGCCGGGGGACTCTGGCGCGGTGACTCCGGGAGGGAAACCGCCAGAACAGGGTGACTCTGATGATGAGGATTCTGACGACGTCAAAATTCATGTGCGGCACTCATACGCCTGGTTCGATCCTCAAGATGATGAATCACATGTTGGGGTTTGGGCATGTGGTTGGAACTCTGAAGCGGTTTCTGTTCGGGTAGTTGCTGGTGATGTGAAAACGAAAGCGAAAAAGCTCTCAGCGAAACGGTGGCACTTCCTAGAGACGCTACCGATGGCGAAAGCCGATGTGCCAAAAGAAGTGACTCTCGAGTTTTCTGACGCCGATGGCAACGTTGTTGAAACAAAGAAGATCACGGTCAAAGACTTTTTCGGTCCGACACATCCTGCTGTCGCCCCTCCAACAGAGCCGGCTCCCCCCGAAACGCAGCCGACCGAATCAGATCAAGAAGAGACGCCAGCCGCTGAGCCGACACCTACAGAATCGCAACCCACTGAAGCAGCGCAGCCCGAAATTGAGACGCCTGAGGTGAATGAAACCACAGAGTCAACACTCGAGCCGAGTGAAACTGCTGAAGATGCGGTCGCGGATTAGTCTCGCTGGAAGATTGCCACGCACTCGAAGTGGTGAGTGTGTGGGAACATGTCGAAGCCGCGCAAGGCGGTGAGCTCGTAGCCGCCCGCCGTGAGCGTCTGTGTGTCGCGCGCGAGAGCAACCGGATCGCACGCAACATAAATAATGTTGCGTGGCGATAGTTCGATGAGCGCACTGGTCACTTGACCGCCAGCACCCGAACGTGGTGGGTCAAGCACGACCGTGCCACGAGCGAGTCGCTCACGAACCTGGGGTGTGCTTTTCAGCATGTCGGCGAGGTACCGTTCGACGCGACCGGTAAGAGCCTGTACTCCGGGGAAGTCAGCAAGATTTTCTGCCGCGAGGTCGGTGGCGTCCTCAACAGCTTCAACTGTCGTGATACGCGCATTGCTTCCGGCAGCATCAAGGAAACCCGCAGTGAGGAGGCCGACCCCGCCGTAGAGGTCAAGGTTTGCCGCAGCCGAGTCGACGTCTTCGCCCAACCAGTCGACTGCTGAAGACACAGCGGTGAGGAGCGTTTCAGGGGCAGCTTCGTGTACCTGCCAGAATCCGCCGGCACGAACCTGGAATTCAAAGCCGGCAACGACTTCAAGCACTGTGTGATCGGCGCCAACCGGCCGTTTTTCACCCTGGTAGGTGACGAGCATGCTCGGATCGGATGCGCTTGGGGCAACCAGATCAACAGTGGTCGCATCGGGCATATGTTCGTGGATCGGTGCGAGCGGTTCAAGCACCGGCGACATGAGTGGGAGTGTTGTGACCGGAACAACTGTGCGGCTGCGTGACGCGTACGGTCCCACGACGCCGGTCTCGGGGTCAACGTGCAAGCGCATGCGGGTGCGCCAGCCGAGGCCGTTTGCTTCATCATCACCGGCAAGCGGCTCAACAACAAAATTGTCGACGATCGGGCTATCAATTTTGCCCTGTCGACGCATCGAGTCTTGTAACACGTCACGTTTCAGCTCGCGCTGGTGCTCGAGCGTGATGTGCCCAAATTCTGCACCGCCCGCTCGTTGTGATGGGTCGCGATCCACCCCAGCTTCGGCCCACACATGTTCCACACGGTGCGGGGACGCGGTGACTACGCGGGTGGTCTCAGCACGAGCAAATTTCTTTTTCACCTCGGTGATGCGCGCCTCTACCCGTTCACCCGGCAGAGTGTCATTCACGAACACCACCCGACCTTCGAAATGGGCAATGCTGACGCCGCCGTGCGCAATGCGGTCAACGTCGAGAGTGACGATGTCTCCCTCTGAAACTTCGGTGGTGGGTTGAGAACTCATGCGAGTATTCAACCAGGAAGCACTGACAATGCTGTCTGCGCGCGCCGAGAACGTACACTCGTACGTATGCGACTTTATCTCGCCTCAACATCACCGGCCCGAAAATCAGTCCTTGCTGGCGCAGGTATCACTCCGGTGTGCTTAAGTCCAGAGGTTGACGAACGCGCGCGAGTTGCCGCCCGCGAAGCTGAACTTGGCCGCCGTCTCGATACGACCGAAATGGTGCAATACCTGGCCCGTTCGAAAGCCGAAGATGTGGCGCAGCGTCACGGGCATGACATTGACGGTCTTATTCTGGGCGGCGATTCAGCGTTCCAACTCGATAATGAAATTCTGGGCAAACCTCACGAACCGGATATTGCGTTGCAACGTGCAAAAGAGCATCGCGGTCGCTCGGGCACCCTCTTTTCAGGTCACTGGGTGATCGACTGCGCTGGTGGCGAGGTACGTGGCGCTGTCGGCGGGGTCGACACTGCAACTGTCACCATGAGTGAGAACGTTACCGATGCGGAGCTTGCAAAATACGTTGGCACTGGCGAGCCACTCGAGCTTGCTGGCGGATTCGCTATTGATGGTCTTGCCGGAGCGTTCATAGAACAGATCGTTGGCGCGCCCAGCTGCGTGATTGGCCTCTCGCTGCCGAGGTTTCGCGAGCTTGTGATCGAACTCGGGCATGATTACACAAATTTGTGGGAGAGCAGCGAATAACTGTAACGTTCAGGCTCTTTGTTCCGGTGTTTAGCAGAAATTCTGTGTCATGAGCCCGATGGAACGAAATATTCATGATCCAGGCCGGTAACTGCGTAGAAAAACCTCAAGAAGAAGTGAGACAATATTTCTGACGGGGCTATTGTGCTTCAGTGAGCCCGGTTTTCTATCTATTTTCGTTTGAGAGGACCGATATTAGGTGAGCGATTTCACTGATATTTACGGTGCAGAGCACAGCTTCGGCGATGAGGCTGCGGTTCAGGAAGTTCGTGAGAACGACAGCAACTACGTTTTCCACTCGTGGTCAGCGCAGTCCAAAATTAATCCGCTGCCAGTCGCTAAGGGCGAGGGCGTGCGTTTCTGGGACTACGACGGGAAAGAGTACCTCGACTTTTCCTCGCAGCTGGTCTACCTCAACCTGGGCCACCAGCACCCCGACCTTGTGAAGGCAATTCAAGATCAGGTCGGTCGTCTCGCAACGATTCAACCCGCATTCGCGAACGATGCACGGGGCTTGCTTGCGAAAAATATTGTCGAGAACAGTTTCGACGGCGCCCGCTCCGTGTTCTTCACTAACGGCGGAGCAGACGCTAACGAATATGCAGTACGTATGGCACGTCACCACACTGGTCGTCAGAAAGTGCTTGCACGTTTTCGTTCGTATCACGGCTCAACGGCCACCGCGATCACCATGACCGGTGAACCGCGGCGCTGGGCGAACGGTGTGCTTGACCCGAACGTGGTGCACTTCTTCGGGCCCTACGCCTACCGTTCATCGTTCTACGCAGAAAACGAAGCGCAAGAAACTGAGCGTGCACTCGAGCACCTCGAAGAGACCATTCGTCTCGAAGGTGCTGACACAATCGCAGCAATTATTCTCGAAACGGTAACCGGCACCAACGGTATTCTGTTGCCGCCAGAGGGGTACCTCCCCGGTGTGCGTGCACTGTGTGACAAGTACGGTATCAAGCTGATCTTCGACGAAGTGATGGCGGGCTTTGGCCGTACCGGTCACCTGTTCGCCTTCCAAGGTTTCGACGTCAAGCCAGACCTCGTCTCCTTCGCAAAGGGCGTCAACTCGGGCTACCTTCCGCTCGGTGGTGTCATTATTTCGGAAGAGGTTCACAACAGCTTCGCAGAGAACTCGTTCCCCGGCGGCCTTACCTACAGCGGGCACCCGCTTGCGTGTGCCGCTGGCGTAGCAACTTTCGACATTTTCGAGAAAGACAACATTCTCGAACGTGTGCGTGACCTCGGCGAACGAGTCGTGCGTCCGCGTCTCGAAGAGTTCTTGAAGAACTACAACTCAGTTGGTGAAGTTCGCGGAACCGGTCTGTTCTGGGCGATCGAACTCGTGGTCGATAAAGAAACCCGTGAACCACTCGTGCCGTTCAACGCGTCAGGCGACGCAGCCGCTCCATATAACCGAGTGATTGCGGCTTGTAAGGACGCCGGCCTGTGGCCATTTGCTGCCGGCAACCGCTTGCAAATTGCGCCGCCGCTGATTATTTCGGAAGAAGACCTGGTTCGTGGCCTCGACATTATCGAGGACGCACTCAAGGTAGCTGACGACGAAGCAGCCAAACTACGCAAATAATATTCAGCGTATAAAGCCGGTTCGGGGAATTGATCCTCGAACCGGCTTTTCTTTTCTGATCCTCCCACAAAATCTCAATTTGCATAGGTAGCCTATCTATGTATAATTTTCGGTATGGGTAATCTCGACCAAATCTCACTGGACATCACCAAATCGTCCGCGAGATTCACGCGAACTGTCTCATTATTGACCGGCATGAAACACTCATCTGTCGTATGGCGTGTGCTCGCAGATCTCGAACACGCACAGAGCCCAGTCCGCACGTCGCAGCTCGCATCGCGTCATCGCGTCACCCAGCCAACAATGACCGGGATTATTCAACGGCTCGAAGGTTTCGAATGGGTGGGTCGCGAACCTGACCCAGACGATGGTCGGGCCGCACTCATCTCATTGAAACCCGAGGGGGCAGCAGCGATTGCTGAATATCGCACCGAAGCTGCAAAACAAATTCGTCCACTCTTGGCTGGGCTGAATGAAAACGAACTCGACACTCTCAGCAAAGCCGCAGCGCTGATGGAACGCATCTGCGACCTCAGCCACACACAAACCAAGGAGTAAATCACGTCTACCGGCACCACACCAAGCATCTGGAAGCAGCCCCTCAGCGTTTGGGTCATTAGTTTCGCCTGCGTTGTCTCATTTATGGGTATCGGTCTGGTCGATCCGATCTTGCCCGCAATCAGCGCAGATTTGAACGCCACGAGCGCCGAATCGATGCTGCTGTTCACCAGCTACCTCTTCATCACCGGTGTCGCGATGTTCTTCACCAGCTGGGTGTCGAGTCGAATCACCGTCAAATGGACGCTGGTACTCGGACTCGTTTTCGTTGTTGTCTTTGCGGCACTCGCTGGAAACGCCGACTCTGTTGAGGGAGTCATTGGCTGGCGTGCCGGCTGGGGGTTGGGTAACGCGCTGTTTATATCAACGGCGCTGGCAGCAATCGTCGGTGCTGCAGCTGGTGGATCCCGCCAAGCAATCGTCTTATACGAAGCGGCCCTGGGAGTTGGGCTGGCAACCGGGCCTCTGCTGGGTGGAATGCTCGGAAATATATCGTGGCGTGCACCGTTCTTCGGCACCGCAACCCTGATGGGAATCGCCCTCATCGCAACAATGGCGCTTTTGAAAAGTCGTGGCCAGCAGCGGCAGCATGTTGGTATCACCGATTCGTTGAAAGCTCTCCGCGACCCGGCACTGCTCTCGCTTGCAGCGGTTGCCGTCACCTACAACTTCGGGTTCTTCGTGCTGCTTGCTTACTCTCCGTTCCCGATCGAAGCTGCAGCCGCGAAATCTGGGTTTGAATTCGGCGCACATGAACTCGGGTTGGTGTTCTTTGGTTGGGGCCTGTGCCTAGCAATCACGTCAGTGCTGATCGCGCCCGTATTGACACGTCGTTTTGGGCTGCGCCCTACCCTCACGGCTGTGCTTGTTTTGTTCGCGGCGTGCCATGTCTTAATGGCGCTCTTCGTTGAAAACTTGGTCGGGCTCATAGTGGTCGTGATTTTGGCGGGGCTCTTAATTGGGATTGTGAATACCGCGCTGACCGAAGCGACAATGGAGGCCACAGATCTGCCCCGCAATGTCGCATCGTCCGCCTATTCAGGTGTGCGGTTCATTGGTGGTGCAATCGCCCCGGCGATCGCCGGCCCTCTCGCTGCAACGTTTGGCGCAGCCGCACCCTACTGGCTCGGAACCGGCGCCGTTATGGTGTCCGTTATTGTGCTTGCGGCCACCTCTCGTCATATCGCGCACATTGGAGCGAAGCCGCACGAAACGGCGAAGCAAGAAGCTGAAATCATTACCGCTGGTGCTGAATAATGAGTGTCACAAACTCGGTGTAGAGCGTGTGAGGTTAAACGCGAAGCGGCCCTCAATGAAGTAGGTACGTGAGTACAGGAAGAGATAATCGTCGTTCGTGTAGTGACGCTGGTTGAGCAAGATAAATAGATCATGGTCGTGGGCATCTTCGCCCCACGCGACATGGCGAGAAGTGACTGCGTGAATCTCAGAGCGAGCGTAGGCCGGATGTATACCGAACTCCTGCTCCAAGAACTTAAATACGGAGCCGTCAACTTCAGTGAGTTTGTGCGGATCGTTCGATATTTTGAGGGGAAGTAGATCGTATGAGTATGCGACAACCTCACCGTCTGCAGAAATTGTTCGGCGGATTTCTAATATCTCCTCATTCACCCCAATTTCCATAAGCGCGGCCTCTTCGGGCATGGCAAGACGGATTGCTTTGCTTGCATAATCAGTGGATGGAGATTTTCCTATCGCGCGTATTGAATCACTGATTGACTCAAGTCGTTCAAGCCCCGATTCGACTGCCTTAGGTGCATTGACGAACGATCCGACACCGTGACGGGTTTTGATGAGACCGATCGCATCGAGCTCGCGAATAGCCGCACGTACGGTCGGTCGAGAAACATTGTAGATCTCGCTTAATTGCGCTTCTGAAGGTAGCTTCGACCCGGGCGCGTAGGTTCCTGCGGCGACTTCAGTTCGTAAAGAGTCCGCCACTCGTCTGACAAGTGTTCTAGACCTAGTCATGCAACCTCCGCCATCATATGTCGAAAAGAATACCGCGAGTTATCAGCATTCTCGCGTAATTCACAGTATCGGGCAAGTGCTTAGGGTTGACAACCGTTAAACAGCGTAGGTAGATTTCGATCTAAGTTATAAGACAACGTATTCTCTGGGATGAGGTGCTTCAATGGTGAAAGCAATCGAATGGATCGACGGTACTGAACCTGCCGTGCGTCTGATCGATCAGACTGTGCTGCCAGTCAAAGCACAGTACCTGAACGTCACCGATGTCGACACGCTCATCGACGCTATCCAGCGGTTGGCTGTACGCGGCGCCCCCGCGCTCGGAGTTGCCGGTGCGTTCGGTGTCGTCGTGGCGCTCGATGAGGCCGCACGCAAGGGCTGGAGCCTCGAAGAAATACAAAAAGCTGTTGATGCGATCGCGCAGGCCCGCCCAACCGCCGTAAATCTTGCCTGGGGTGTGCAGCAAGTCCGAGGACTCATTCCAAAGGGCCGTGACGCAGTGCTCGAAAAAGCGTTGCAGATTCAGTCGGAAGATGAGGCGGCGAACAGAAAACTGTCAAAGTATGGCGCAGAGTGGATCCTCAAAAATGTGCCGAGTGATCAGCCCCGTGGCGTGACACATTGCAATACTGGCGCACTTGCCACGAGCGCATGGGGCACCGCCTACGGGATCATTCATGAACTCCATAACCGCGGTCAAATTGGACTCGTGTACACCGATGAGACCCGACCGCTTTTGCAAGGTTCACGCCTTACTAGCTGGGAACTTAAACAGGACGGTATTGACCATGTTGTTCAGGTTGACGGTGCTGCCGCAAGTACCATCCTGCGTGGGCTCGTAGATTTTGCTGTTATTGGTGCCGACCGTATTACTGTCAACGGTGATACTGCAAACAAAGTCGGGTCCGTCGCTCTCGCCCTCGCCTGTAGGCGCGCAAATATCCCGTTTATCGTTGCAGCGCCTTTTTCTACAGTGGATCTCGATACTGCGACCGGTGACGATATCGAGATCGAAGAGCGTGGAACAGCCGAAGTGCTGTTCTTCGGTGAGAAGCAGACGGGACCCAGCGGAACGAAAGTGTTTAACCCCGCTTTCGATGTCACGCCTCATGATCTCATCAGCGCAATCGTGACAGAACGTGGAGTGGTCGAACCCGCAAACGGCGGAATGATGACTGATCTTCAAAAATAAATTTCATAAAAGTAGTAAGTCGGAAGGAACAATGATGTTGAAACGCAAAGCACTTACTTTAGGGGTCGCAGCATTTGCTGCGTTCACACTTGCAGCGTGCAGCCAAGGGGCACCCGCGAACGAAGGTGACGGTGGCGGAACTGAAGTTGAGGAAGCGACAGCTGATGCTCCGGCACCGTTTGATGAAGGTGACCTCACAATTGCAATCGTGCAGCAGAGTGGTCAGGGTGACTACTTCCAGCAGTTCCTCAACGGTGTCAAACAGCAGAGTGGCTCGTTAGACCTGAAGCTCGACACCTATGACGCGCAAGGAGATAACGCGAAGCAAGCGACCCAGCTTGATCAGGCGATTGCTGCCGGCGTTGACGGAATCATCGTGCGTCATGGTTTCCCTGACTCCCTGTGTCCAGGCGTGAACGATGCAATTGAGAAAGATATTCCTATTGTCATCTACGACGTTGAGATTCAAGACTGTGCACCTGACGCCATCCAAACTCAACAGTCTGATGCTGAAATGGCAGGGCTTGTACTCGACCAGATGAAGGAAGACATCGGCACTGACCAAAAGGTTGGCTACGTCAACGTTGCAGGTATTGCCCCGCTCGACCGCCGTGACAAAGTATGGAACGAAGCTCTGAAAGACAACAACTGGGAACAGCTGTTTAAAACCGGCAAATACACTGACTCAACCGCTAGTGACTCGGCACCGATGATCAGCAGTGCTTTGAAAGCAGACAGTGATGCTGTTGCGATCTACGCTCCGTATGACGAGTTCACGAAAGGTACATTGAGCGCGCTTGAACAAAATCCGGACCTGCAGGGCAAAGTGAAAGTATACGGCGCGGATATCTCGACCGCTGATATCGAGCTCATGGTAGCCGAGGACAGTCCGTGGGTGGCCACTGGTGCAACAGACCCGAACGCCATTGGTGCCGCAGTGATGCGTACACTCGCGCTTGACATGGCTGGTGAACTTGACGACGGAGATTCTGTGGACTTCCCACCAATCCTTGTGACTCAGGACTTCCTGCGCGACAAAGAAGTAAAGAACATGGATGATCTGCGGGCTGCAGAACCGTCACTGAACATTTCAGATGTCTCGTCAGCTGACTGGATCCCGGTCATCAAGTTCTAGTTCCAGCTGGTGGGCTCGTGAACACTGCGGGTCCACCAGTCTTCGTGAAATGATTTGAGGTTTCTCATGGTCGACGCTCCGGCATTGGAACTCAATAACGTCGTTAAGTCGTTTGGGTCAAACAAGGTGCTCAAAGGTGTCTCGATGCAGCTTCCACCTGGAAGTGTGACCGGACTTCTCGGTGCAAACGGCGCAGGTAAGTCCACGCTCATTAAGATTCTTTCAGGTGTGTACTCGCGGCAAGACGGCGACATTCTCGTTGACGGAGAATCAGTAGACATCCAAGTACCCACCGACGCCACCAAGTTCGGCATTCAGACTGTGCATCAACGTATTGATGACAGCATTGTGCCAGGCCTCACCGTTGCAGAAAATCTAGCGTACGAAGAAATCGTGAACGGGAAAATTGGTCGCTTTCAGGGGCTTCGAAATATCAAGAAGCGTGCACGGGAAGTTGCTGAGACTCTGCAGCTGGGATGGTCAGATTCGATCCTTTCTCAAGATGTCTACTACTTAGGGATCGCTGATGCGCAAATGCTTTTGCTTGCACGCGCGCTTAGTCATCGCCCACGAGTGCTCATCCTGGACGAACCGACTTCGACACTCTCAAAAACGGAGGCGGAACGGTTGTTTGACCTTGTCAGGAAACTTCGTGACGACGGAGTGGCCATCCTGTACGTTTCTCACCGCCTCAGTGAGATCTCACAGCTGGCAGACCATCTTGTGGTGCTTCGAGATGGCACGATCCATAATAAACAATCGAAGCCGTTCGACATGTCAGAGGCTGTCGGGTCGATGCTCGGCCATAAAGTCGCAGAACAGTCCGAGATGTTCGAAGAAGCGCGCGGCACCGACGTCTGCCTTGAAGTCACTGAGGAAAGACTGCTATTTGATTCCAATCCGATCAGCGTCTCATTCCGAGCCGGCGAAGTAACCGGAATTATCGGGCTCATCGGAGCTGGAAAGACTGAACTCGCCAAGAAAATTTTTGGTGCAGACCGTCTTACTACGGGCAGTATGCGGCTCGAGGGGAAACCATACGCGCCAAGGCACCCGAAAGACGCAGTCGGACACGGAGTTTTCCTTGTTCCAGAGGATCGAGCGAGCGATTCGATGCTCCCCGGTTGGTCCATCGGCGGAACGAGCACGCTGCCGTTTCTCTCGCGGCATAGCTCCGCAGGTGTCATCAGCGTCAAAGAAGAACGAAGAGTTGGCGCCGACATTATCGACGAATACAACGTGGTTGCCGTGAGTCCGGACCAAAGCATGGATGCGTTGTCAGGAGGGAACCAACAAAAAGTTGTGGTTGGCAGATGGCAGCGAGAAAAACCAAAAGTCATGCTCCTAGATGAACCGTACCGAGGGGTAGACCTTGGGGCTCGTCGAGAAATTTCACAAAAAGCACGAGATCAGTCACAACAAGACGCGGCAGTCATTGTGTTTGTCAGCGATGTGGATGAGCTTCGTGAAGTTGCAGACCGAATCATCGTGTTCGTCGACGGGGAAGTTCGACTCGACGCGTACACGTCCGAGGTAGATAACAACACGATTATCCAAGCAATGTCGGAGGTACAGTAACGATGTCAGAACAGCTCTCACTTTCAGATAAAACGAGAGATGTGGTCGTCAAATACGGGTTTATTGCGATCACTATTATTCTGTTTATCTACTTCGCGCTCACCGAGCCGGCATTCGCTACAGCCGGGTCAATGTTCTCGATGCTCAAATTTGCATCAGTCACAGCCATTCTCGGTCTCGGAATTACTTTCACTATGGTAGTCGGCGGACTCGACCTTTCCATTGGTTCAACGGCTGGTCTCGCCGTCCAAATGGCAGCCATGACGATGGTCTTCTACAACATGACTGGCACCACTGCCATTTTTGTAGTGCTCATTGTGGGACTGCTGGTCGGTCTCATAAATGCGTTCCTCATTGTCGTGTGCAAAATTCCTGACCTGCTTGCAACTCTGGGAATGATGTTTGTGATCCAAGGGGCAAAGCTAATTCCCGTGGACGGTCAGTCTGTCTCATCAGGCATGATTAGGCCCGATGGTTCGGCGGCGCCCGGACGGTTTACCCCGGAGTTCTTGAAAATCGACCGCGGGTTTGTTGGTCCAATTCCGATCCCGGTGCTCATTATGCTGGTGCTTGTGATCGCCACGTGGTTCTTCTTGAGCCATACAAAATGGGGCCGGGTCATGTACTCGATCGGTTCAAATCCGAACGCCGCACGTCTGACTGGTGTCCGCGTCGGACGTTATCGTGCACTCGCATATGTGCTTTCAGCATTCATGGCATCTGTTGGCGGTCTCATTCTCGTTTCGCGCATTGGCCAGGGTGACGTGAGCGCGGGCTCTTCCAGCCTGTTGGAGGCCGTAGCGGTCGCGCTTGTGGGTCAGTCGGTACTGGGACAGAATAAGCCAAATGCTTGGGGAACACTGCTCGGTGCCGTGCTCATTGGCATTGTGCTCACTGGACTCACGATGAAGGGCTTTCAGTACTTTTATCAAGACACGGCAAAGGGTATCGTCCTGATTGTCGCGCTGATCTTCTCATTTATGCTGTCGCGAAAATCGATTCGTTTCACGCCAGCCACATAACCTAGCGATTCAGATTGGACCGAGTTCTCAATGACGAATTATGAATTTCTGACCCCGGAAAACATTGCCGCCTACATCTTGGCTCATGACCAACTGTCGAGCCGAATCGATGCAGACCGGTTGGCAAGCGTTGAGGAAATTGGTGACGGTAACCTGAACCTCGTTTTCGTGATGAAAGACGAGAACGGGCGCGGATTATGTCTGAAACAGGCCCTCCCATACGTCAGGATGACCGGTGAAGGATGGCCAATGACTCCTGAGCGTGCCAGATTTGAAGCGCAGTCTCTGCAACTGCATGAACGTCTACGGCCGGGCAGCGTCGTCTCGGTCATCGATTTTAATCCGGAGCGCTACGTCATTGCGATGGAAGATCTCAGTGACCACACTGTGTGGCGAACTGCCCTGAACAATAGCGAAGTCCATCACGGCGTGAGCGAAGAAATTGGAAAGTATGTCGCCTCGGTCGCTTTTGGCTCTTCAGCCCTTGGTATGGAACGTATCGCGCTTGCTGATCAGCAAAAGATCTCAGTGAACCCAGAGCTCTGTGTTATTACAGAAGACCTCGTGTTTACTGAACCGAGCGTAGACGCTGGTCGTAACGAAACTATCCCTGAAAATGAAGCTGATGCACAAGCGCTTGCTGCGGACGTAGACTTCACTGAAGCGATGGGGCTCGCCAAATGGAAGTTTATGACCCAGGCAGAGGCGCTCATTCACGGCGACCTGCACACTGGTTCGATCATGGTGCGAAAATCTGACGCGGGCGATGTTGACAGCGTGAAAGTGTTTGACTCAGAGTTTGCGTTCTACGGGCCGATTGGGTTCGACTTAGGTTTGTTGTGGGCGAATTTCCTCTTTGCTGCCGCGCGAGCGACCGCACTCGGAGAAGACGAAAGAGCGCAGTGGGCTGCAGACCAAATCGAACAGTCGTGGATCGGGTTTGAAACTGAGTTCAGAGCCCTATGGCCCAAACGTGAAGATCCCCGGGTCTGGCGAGATTACCAGCGTGACTCCTTGCTCAAGTCTTGGAAGTCAGATGCATGGCTGTTTGCTGCAGCTGAGCTGTCGCGTCGTGTGGTGGGTGCGGCAAAGAACTCAGATATTGAAACGCTGAACACGAATCTTCGTGAAGGCGCGGCTCGAGGACTTTTGCAACTCGCTCGTAAGCTCGCTGTTGAGTACGATTCAAACAATATCAACACGAGTGAATTGCTTGACGTGCTGACGCAGACCGCAACTCGCTAACCGTATATAAGAAATATCCGGCCCCGTCACTTGTAGGGGGCCGGATATTTGTTTACTCAGCGAGCAGACGCTGAATGCGCTGCACACCTTCGAGCAGTTGATCGTCGCCCAGTGCGTAGCTGAAGCGAAGGTAGCCGCTCTTACCGAATGCTTCACCTGGAACTGCAGCAACTTCTGCTTCGCTCAAAATCAGGTCAGCCAGCTCGAGTGAGTTCTGTGGGGTAACGCCATGAATTTCACGACCGAGCGCTTCAGTGACATCAACGTAAGCGTAGAACGCGCCTTCCGGGGTGGGGCAGTTAAAGCCCGGAACCTTATTGAGTTCGGTCACGATCGTCTTACGGCGACGGTCAAATGCCTGACGCATTTGTTCAATCGGTTCCTGGGTACCGTTGAGTGCTTCAGTTGCGGCGCGCTGGGCAATGTTGTTGATGTTTGACGTCAGGTGCGACTGCAGATTTGCAGCGCCCTTAATCAGGTCTGCGGGGCCGACCATCCAGCCGAGTCGCCAACCGGTCATTGCGTATGACTTAGCGACACCGTTGACGAGAATTGTGTAATCGGCAAGCCCCGGCACCGCTTCGACGATCGAAACCGCACGAACACCGTCATAGGTGAGGTTTTGGTAGATCTCGTCTGCGATCACAAAGATGCCGTTATCGAGGGCCCACTGTCCAATCGCACGGGTCTCCTCAGGGGAGTACACCGCGCCGGTCGGGTTCGACGGTGACACAAACAGCAGCACCTTGGTTTTGTCGGTGCGGGCCGCTTCAAGCTGCTCGACCGTGACCTTGTAGTTCTGGTCTGCGCCAGCAAACACGGGGACGCAGACACCATCAGCGAGCTGAATCGCTTCGGGGTAAGTCGTCCAGTATGGTGTCGGCACAATAACTTCGTCGCCCGGATCAACCAGGGCCTGGAAGGCTTGATAGACGCCCTGCTTGCCACCGTTGGTCACAATGACCTGGCTCGCGGGAACATCAAGACCCGAGTCGCGCTTGGTTTTCGCGGCGATCGCTTCGCGCATTTCTGGCAGGCCAGGGGCCGCGGTATAGCGGAAGTTTGCGGGGTCATCGAGGGCGCGTCGAGCGGCATCGACGATGTGCTCGGGCGTAGCGAAGTCAGGCTCGCCAGCGGCGTAGCTCACGACGGGACGGCCTTCAGCTTTGAGGGCTTTCGCCTTCGCGTCGACCTTGAGGGTTGCCGATTCCGCGATGGCGCTGAGTTTACGGGAAAGTCGAGGTTTTGCAGTCACATGTACAGTCTACGATGTAGGGGCCCGATTGTCTGCACTTCTGTGCGAAACTCACGGCAGACAGGGTGGAATTTGTGAGCCCGTTAGGGGTCAAAAGTTTTCTTCAGCTCCGTTCGACTTCTCAGGTTGAATCCCGTAAACTCATCTGAGGTAGTTGACTTCTGCCAAAATTTTCTATGCCTAAGAACTCTGTTTGATGGCGCAGAATCACCTAGGGCGGTGGCGCAATTGGTAGCGCAACGGTCTCCAAAACCGTCGGTTGCAGGTTCGAGTCCTGTCCGCCCTGCAGCACTCACATAAGAGTGGCCAACGAAAGGATCATGCGTGAGCAGCAATGAAATAGAGGAAGCCCCGGGCTCCCTCAACCGCGACAAGAACGGTAAGAAGCCGTCATATGTTGCGCGCATTGTGCTGTTCATTAAGCAGGTCATCGCTGAACTCAAGAAGGTCGTCGTCCCGACTCGTAAAGAGCTGCGGAACTTCTTCCTGGTGGTCCTTGCTTTTGTGATCATCATGATGCTGTTTGTATGGCTAGTCGATCAGCTCTTCGGCTGGCTTGCCGTAGTGGTATTCGGTACACCTCTGGCCTAGAAAAGGTAGGAATGACTTCTCAAGACGCTCAATCATCCGAGGCAGATCTCGACGCTGCCCTCGACGCGCTGGCTGCTGACCAGACCGGTGAGCCCGAAAATGCGGAAGCTGCAGCCGATGCGGCGACCGAAGAGAACGCTGAACCTGCTGTTGACCCGTACAAGGAGTTCAAGCGTGAACTTCGCCGTAAGCCAGGCAAGTGGTATGTGATCCACAGCTATGCCGGTTACGAGCGCAAGGTCAAGCAGAACCTCTGGAACCGTCGTGAAACTATGGGCACCGTTGACGACATCTTCGAGATCCAGGTTCCGATGGAAGAGGTCATGGAGGTCAAGAACGGCCAGCGCAAAATGGTCACCCGTGTGCGCATTCCCGGCTACGTTCTCGTACGCATGAACCTCAACGAAGACACCTGGTCAGTGGTTCGCCATACACCCGGTGTGACCGGATTTGTCGGCAACGCACACAATCCTGTGCCGCTGCGTCTGAACGAAGCATTCGAAATGCTGAAGTCAACCGTTGAACTTGAACCGGAAGCAGCGTCAACTGCTGCGAACCGTGCAGCAGAAGCTGGTCAGGTCGACATCGACTTCGAGGTCGGCGAAACTATCACCATCAAGTCCGGCAGCTTCGAAGGCCTGCCCGGCACGATCAGCGAGATCAACACTGCGAGCGGCAAGCTCACCGTGCTCGTGTCACTGTTCGAGCGTGAAACCCCGGTTGAGCTTGGCTTCGACCAGGTCACCAAGATGGTCTAACAAGTTCAATAAAATAACCGCCCCGGCACTTCGCCTGGGCGGTTATTTTTTAGTTCCCTGACGGGTCGTAGCCCGCGTCGCGGAGCGATGTCATGCGCTCAGTTTCACGATAGAAATCGAGCGTGTCAGTGCTGAGCCCGAGGTCGCGATCCACATGGAGCGCCATTGAGTGCGCGGCGTCACGAACATCTTGCTGTTCGATCGCTTCGTACACGGCTTCGTGGTCTGCGCGAAGCGTATCGAGATTCGCTCCCAAGAACACCTGCTCCTGCAGCTCTGCCTGATGCAACACGTTCATGACGCCGTTGTAGAGGTCAAGTAGAAGGTTGCTGCCGCTTGCTTCAACGACGCGGCGGTGAAAACTGTCAGTACCCTCGCTCGAGATGCAGTGCTGGGCCTCAGCATTGCCGATCGTGTTGCGGATGGCTTCGAGCTGTTCACTCGTGCGGTGCACGGCAGCGGACTGCGCTGCTTCGATCTCGAGTGAACGGCGATAGATCAGCACTTCTTCAAGGTTCTGATCCGCCAAAAATTCCGACAGGATCGACGCCACCGGGGTGCGTGCTCGCACAAACGTCCCCACGCCGGGGATTGTCTCGAGCATGCCGAGAGTGGCCAACGACCGGACCGCTTCACGCACGGTCGATTTTCCGACGCCGATAAGCTCCATGAGTTCAGGCTCTTTTGGAATCAGGTCACCAAGCCGCCACTCTTCTGAAGTAATGCGCTCGCGAAGATATTCGAGAGTGTCACGTGCTTTCTGTGAGCCGCGAGAAGGTGTCGACATGTGCTTCCTTGGTTGGGGCAGGTGGATCTCAACTATATCCCGAGAAAACCGCGCTACCGCACAGGGAATCGTCTGATGGAAGTGAGGCTGAACAGGTATTTTATTGCAGCGTCGTGACCCATTCTTGCAGTTGCTGACGCCCGTCAATCATGTTGGTGAGCCCCAAGGCTTGCACCTGTTTTCCTTCAACGCGCGTGATCTTCTCACGTTGAATAGCGTCAAGGGATGCAACCGCCTCATTGTTCAAAAGATCTTGGAACAGCTTGTCGCCGCTGCCATTCATATCGATCAGCACAATCCCATCAGGGTCTGCTTCCACTATCTGTTCCGCACTCACGGGGCCGGTGGCGGTGACGCCCATATCTTCACTCACACTTGTTGCGCCTGCCAGGTCGAGAATATTGAGTGGCATGGCGTCGCCTGCGGTGATGAAAGGCCGACCAGCCTGGTTCGTGAGCACAAGCACGCGGGGAGCGTCTGCCTCAGGTTCGCTACCTGCCGCAAGTCCAGTCTTGAGTTCTTCGATAAGTGTCTTGGCATCGGGCGCGGTCCCGGTAGCTTCGCCGATGAGTTGAATGTTGTGTGTCACTTCAGTGAGTGACCCCCACGAATCGGGCAGTTCGAGCGTGTCAATCCCGGCATCGTTGAGAACCGAACCGATGCGCGCTTCGGCACCGTGACGCGGGCTCATAATTGCAAGGTCCGGGAAGACATCAATCACCGACTCGGCATCCAGGTCATTCGTGACAGGAATCATGTGTTCAACTGAGCCGAGTTGTTTCTGGTGACTTCCGAGCACCGGATTCATGACGGCTTCGGGCATCATGACAATGTGCTCGCTTAGCCCGAGAGATGCGAGCACTTCTGCACTTTCGTAATCAAGTGCGGCAATTGTTTCGGGAGTCTCAGCGGCGGACTGGTTATCTGCGGCCTCGGGCGCCGCACATGCGGTGAGTGTTGCGGCGATGGCGATGAGGCCAGCGAACGTGATTTTTCTCATGCGGCTTCTTTCTATTGATCTTCGGTGGCGAGATAGCTGCGCCCTTGTGGGGTGGTGTGGATCGAGGTGTGCACGCCATATGCTGCGTGAACACGACCCGGGCCAAGCACGTCACCGGGTGGGCCGGTGAAGGAACCGCCGTCGCGGTCAAGCAGCATCACTTGGGTGCAGACGTTGAGTGCGAGGCTGAGATCGTGCAGCGCGGCGATGACGATTTTTCCGTCATTGGCGAGTCTGCGAATCTGCTGCTCAATGGTGCGCTGGTGGAAGAGGTCGAGTGCTGCAGTTGGCTCGTCGAAGATCACGATTGGGGTGTCTTGGGCGAGCACGCGTGCGATTTGGGTGAGTTGTTTTTGCCCGCCCGAGAGTGAACCGTATCGTCGGTCAGCGAGCGTTTCGATGTCGAGCGTTTCGAGCGCCCGGGTGCGGGACGCTGCGGGGTTTGTCTGGTGTGATGCCCGAGCGCCAATTTCGACGAGTTCAGAGACACGAAGCTCAGCGGGAGCACGGAGATCTTGAGCCAAAAACGACACGAGCTTTGCGCGCCGGCTCGCACGCATGTGTGTGAGTGATTCGTCACCGAGGGTCACGTTGCCGGAATGGGCGATGCCGGTTTGTGCGATCGCGCCTAAGAGCGACGATTTACCTACCCCGTTGGGGCCGACAACACCGAGCGCTGACCCTGGCAGTAGCCGTAGATCGACCGGGTCGCTGAGCGCGCGGCCGGCCTGAATTGCTTGAATGTCGTGCAGCTCGAGCGTGGTCATAGGCTGGACTTCCGTCTGAGCAGCATCATTAAGAAAATCGGTGCACCCACGAGTGCTGCGACAACTCCGGTTTGCACAACTGTGGACCCGAATGCGGTGCGGGCTACCGTGTCGGCGAGCACCATGAAGAGCGCCCCGCCCAGTGCTGAGAGGGGGAGGAGCTTCACATGAGAGGCGCCAACGATAAGCCTGACCGCGTGCGGCACCACCAGGCCCACGAAACTGATGGCGCCACTGACCGCAACGGCGGCGCCTGTCACGAGAGAAGCCACCAGAAGTAGCACGGTGCGTTCGCGTGTGACATGAATGCCGGAGGTTGCGGCCACGTGTTCGCCCAGTGACAGTGCATCGAGTGCGCGAAAGCGGGCAAACAAAAATGCGACTCCGGCAAGCACCGGCCCCACGGCCAGTGCGACGTGGTCCCAGCTGCGCAGTTCGAGATCACCCGCGAGCCAGAACATGGCGCTGCGCACGAGCGCATCGTCGCGTGCATTTGCGATCAATACGTGAATAAACGCGCCTGCGAGGGCAGAAATAGACACACCGACGAGAATGATTGTGGCGGAATCAATGTTTTTGCGTGCTTGCAGCACTGCCTGCAAGATGAGGGCGACGAGGGCTGCGCCAGCAAATGCCATCAGCGGGATGCTCCACACAAATTCTGCGGAGGCTCCGAGCGTGATGCAGGCGACAGCGCCAACTGCCGCACCAGCCGAGACTCCGGTGATGCCGGGTTCGGCAAGCGGGTTGTGTAGGAGCGCCTGCATAACGACGCCGGTGGTGGCGAGGGCTGCGCCGACGAGCATGGCTACCACGATGCGGGGGATTCTCAGCGACCACACGACTGCGTGATGGCGGGTCGAGGTAGCATCTCCAAACAGTGCTGCAAATGCTTCGCCGGGGGTGAGAGACGCGACCCCGAGTGTGAGCGCGAGAAACCCTGCGATAGCGAGCGCAAGCACGCCGAGTATCGCAGTCCAGGTCACGCGCTGTGAAGACACGGGCCCCCCAAGTAGACGAATGAATTCCACATCAGATGTTACACATCAGATGTACAGCGAATCTGATGATAACGTGCATGACATGAGTCGAATTGTGGATCCATATGATGCGTTTCTGTTGTGTTCTTTTGGCGGCCCGAATGAGGCCGACGATGTATTGCCGTTCCTGAAAAATGTGACGCGAGGGAAGGGGATTCCCGAAGACCGCCTCACTGAAGTGGGCGAACACTATTACCGGTTCGGTGGGAAAAGCCCCATCAACGAACAAAATCTTGAGCTATTGGACGCGCTGAATGCGGAGCTGTCGAATCGGAACATCGACTTGCCTGTTATCTGGGGCAACCGTAACTGGCGCCCCTACACCGTCGATACACTCCGCGATGCCGCCGCGTTTGGCGCCAAGCGGGTGCTCACACTGGTGACCAGCGCCTATGCGTCATACTCAGGCAGCCGTCAGTACCGCGAACACCTGGCTGCCGCCCGCGACCAGCTCGGCAACGCGGCACCAGAAATTGATGTGTTACGGCCGTTCTTTAATGCTCCGGGCTTTGTGCAAGCGAACCTTGACGCCATAGAAGAAGCCGCTCAGAGTCTCACGGACGACATCAGTGACGTCCATGTTGTGTACGTCACTCACTCGATTCCGAACACGATGCAAGACGCTTCAGCCGTCACCGGGCCCGGCTACCGAGAACAACACGAAGATGTGCGCACTGCAATTGATGCAGCGCTCGCCGAAAAATATGATCGTCCGCACTATGCATCATCACTTGCATATTGTTCTCGTTCGGGTGATCCACAAACTCCGTGGCTCGAACCAGACATTAACGACCACATCGCAGACCTTGCAGCGCAGGGCGTAAAGAAGATTGTGATTGCACCCATCGGGTTCATTTCAGATCACATGGAAGTCGCGTTCGACCTCGACATTGAAGCGACTGAGACCGCGAAAGAACACGGTATCGCTTCAGCTCGTGCGGGAACGGTCGGTGTGCGTCACGTATTTGTTTCGAGCATCGTCGACATGATTATTGAGCGCGCCGCCCGTGAACGCGGCGAAAAGCCGGTCGCGCCGGTCGTCGGTCAGCTCGAGGCGTTCCCCGATGTGGCGCCTCCCGGCAGCTGCCGTATGCGTCACGGCGAAGTGACGGGTATTGCCCTGCTTGCTGGTCGCGAAGACTAACCACAGTAAAGAAATGAGGCATTATGTCTGACCAAAAACCAGTGATCGATCATTCGAATGTTGCGGAGTCCGTGAACGCAGCCACGAACTACACCATGTATGCGGTGTTTCGTGAGGCACGTTTTGCAGGCAGTGAACAGGCCCACACTCCGCAAAGCTCGGTAAGTGACCTGCTGCAGCAACTCGAGGGAATCTCGGGTCTCACCACACGCGGCTGGTATAATATTTCAGGGTTCCGCGCTGATGCTGACGTACTCATTTGGTGGCATGCTCCCACCGTCGAAGCGTTGCAGACCGCCTACCGTGCCGTTGCTGAATGGGCGAGCGGTGCACTGTTGCCCGTCTGGTCAAACCTCGGAGTGCACCGAGCAGCAGAGTTCAACCGGAGTCATATTCCCGGGTTCCTCGCCGGTGAAGCACCCCGAGACTACATCTGCGTGTACCCATTTGTGCGCAGCCGGGATTGGTACCTGCTGCCTGACGAAGAACGCTCACGTATGTTGCGCGAGCATGGCGCTGCTGCACGTGATTACGGGGATGTTGTGGCCAACACGGTTGCTGCATTTGCGCTCGGTGACTACGAATGGTTGCTCGCATTCGAAGCGGACCAGCTGCCCCGCATCGTTGATGTGATGCGCGAGCTGCGTGCCGTTGACGCGCGCTTGCACGTGATCGAAGAGACACCGTTCTTCACTGGTCCGCGGGCCAGCGCCGAAGAGCTTCTCGGACGCCTCAGCTAGCGAGTCTGGCAACCAGAACCGTCGGGATTTCTCCTCCGGAACTGCTCACCACGAGCCGTCCGGGGGAGCTTGCCCGTGTCGCCTCACCCTCAGTCGTTGGGCCCGGCGTTTCATCCCACATGTTTCTTGAGGGTCACGCTTTTGGCTTTCGAACTGCGAGAATCACCACACCAGCAGCCGCAAGAAGCACTATCGCGCAGCCGAGCAGCATTGCCTGTTCGCCGAAACTCAGCGCGAAACCGCTCGTTGTTGCCGACGGGGCATCCGCAGTGTCAGTCGCCTGGTTTGAAATTGCCTGTTCTGCTGTGGCTTTGTTCCCACCGTCGCCGGCAACCACCTCAACCCAACCGACAAACGTGCCGTCCCCTGAAGTGAACGCGAACTTGTAGGTTCCGTCCGGAAGTGATGCCACATCAATGCGTAGTTCTCCGTCATCATTGACACGTATCCAATCCACAGCAACTTCGCCCGGGTACACGTAGAGGAAGAACCAGTCACCCGGTTTTGCATCAGGAATCTTCACGTGTGCGATGCCATCTTTAATCCGCACAGTAATGTCGCCGGAGTTCCCGGCGATCAACTGGGCAGGGTTTGTGACCGGTGGCTTCGGCTGTGTTTCGGGTTTTGGTTTGGTCTGAGCACCCGGGGCCTTACGTGACTGAGCGGTCGTTTGCGACGTTGGTGCCTGCCCTGAACGGTGCGAACCTGGTTGATTCCGATTCGCATCAGGTCCGGGGCTGGGGTCAATTGTGCCGGGCCTCGGCTCTTTTGGCTTCTCGGGCACGTCAATGTCTGACCCAGGATCTTCTTCCTCACTGGCAGTGCCGGCCCAGTTCACGGTGTTTACGAATACCTGCAGTGATGCCGTGGTCCAGTTACGAGAGTTCACGGCCTGATGTGCACCGTGCAATGACAGGTAAGCATAGCGATTTGAAGCTCGTTCATCGACTGCGATGCCGCTGCCAGCAACGTGTTGGCAGAGATCACCAACGAGTACATCATCACCGATACAGGGTTCGTTTTCTGTGGACTTGTAGGCCACAGTTTGACCGAGTATGACCGGATCAGAACCGACCAGCTGATCGAACCACGCGTAGAAACCTCGGCTCGTGTAATCCTCCACCTGGCGCACCTCATTATTGGCATTCACAGGCTCAGGCGAAATGATGCCTGGCGCAAATATTTCGTGATCAGGCTGCAACACTCGATAAGCGGTTGAGGCGAGTTCGCGGTCAATTGCGCCGCCACGAACCTCAGGGTCTTTTTCATGCGTGCTCAACTGAGCGATACCGCTGTTATCGTCGACACCAAGATCGAGCCACACAATGCTTGTGCCCGCCGCATCGGTTGTCTCGCTGGCTTGTTCGATCGATTTTTTGGTGCTGCCGGTTGGTGAATCCCACACGACGACGTCGTAGTCGCCGAGGTTTTCGGGGATTCCCTTGTCATGCGTTGCGACGAAGTCATTCTCACCGAGTACATCTGCGGTGCGCGAATCCGGTCCTCCGAGCACAATCACTTTCTTCAGTGCTGAGAGCTTGAAGTCGATAGTGGTGGTTTGGGCGCGTTGAATTTTTGCAGTGTCAGAAACTTCGGCACGCATGCCTTCAGCTTCCGCTTTGAACTCGTAGCTCCCGACCGGAAGCTTCTCGAATGTATAGACACCATTCTGGTCGGTAGTGACAGTGGTTCCCTGACGCATGAGCGTCACCGTCGCATTCGGTACCGGGTCGCCGGTGGCGGCGTCAGTAATCGTGCCGGAGGCGGACCCCGTCGTGATTGCGGCCATTTCGGTGGTGAGCCCAACGAACCCGGTTTCTGGGACGGTAATCCGAACGGGGTCCGGGGTCTCAAAACCGAATCGTGTGAAAGTGAAGGCGTATTCACCCGGCGCGATGCGCGCGGTGAATTCACCGGTATCTGTGGTTGTCCATGTTTCGCCGTGTGCAGGGTCGGCGCAGTCGGTGGCATCACAGCTACCGAAGCTCACAGTCGCGCCAGAGATAGCTTCTCCCGTGTCTGCGTCGGTCACAGTGCCCTTCACGCCTGACTGCTGCAGCACGTGGGCAATTGCCTCGTGCACGTTGATGACGCCCGAGCCGTAGCGAGAATCAGGTGCGCTCTCTGGGGTCGGGTGGAAGGCGGTTTCTTCGAACGCCTGCTCAATTTCATCGACGTTGAGGCCGGCCTGAGCAGACCGGAGCAGGGCGACGGCTCCGGCAACGTGCGGGGTTGCCATTGAGGTGCCGGTTGATTCACCGTACAGCCCGCCTGGCATTGCAGAGAAAACGCGCACACCGGGTGCCGAAGCATCGGGTTTTACGAAGGATTCCGGCCAATCGTACTGTTTGGTGATCTCGGTTGGCCAGTTGGTGACGGCGCCACATGAGCCCGGGTCAACATTGTTGTCGACATCGGTCATGCCTACACCGAACGCCTCATAAATATCGCCGGGGCTTGAGGTGCCGCTTGGCCCGCACGGTGCATTGCCGATGGCGATCGCGGGGAAAACGCCGGCATCGCGCACGTTCTTGATCGCTCCGATAAGTGAGGGATCATAGCCGGCGGAGCCAAGTGACATGTTAATCACGTCCGCGGCACGACCGGCCGGGTCTCCGTTACCGTCGTAGGGGCTGACCACCCACTGCAAGGCGGCCTGGATTTTCGCGCTACTGCCGCCACCCGAAAGGACGTTTGCGGCCATCAGTTCTGCGTTGGGGGCGACACCAATCTGGGTGCCCGAACTGTTGCCGCCGAGCACAGTGCCCGCAACATGGGTGCCGTGTGAGCCAGGGTCAGTGGGTTTACTGACGACCGGCTTACCGTAACGGTCAAAATTGATCCACCCGCCCGGGTAACTCGGGTCGCCGCTATCGTGGCCAACGAGTTTGTCGGCAATGTCTGGATGGGTGGCGTCAACACCGGTGTCAAGAACGGCCACACGGACGCCTTCGCCCTTCACGCCGTAGTCTTGCCACGCCTCATCGGCGTCGATGGTGTCAAGACCGTAGGTGACATCACCATCTGCCGGGACGGTGGGTTCTTCAACTGGATCGGGTTCTTCGTCGTCGAGCCCGACGATTTCAGAGTTGGGTAAGACGTTCGTGGCTCCGGGCAACTCGGCGAGTTTTGCGAGGGTGTTCATATCATTTTTCGCCCGCACGAGAATCGAACTGGTGATCCAAAACTTGTTGAGCACTTCTGTGTCGGGAATCTCTGCGAGTGCAGCATCGACGTCCGCCCACTGCTCGGATGCGTGCTCCTGCAGTGATTCGGCCGCAAGTTCAGGGTCGCCCTTCGCTGCGGGATCCACTCCCTGGTCTTGAAAATAGACAAGTACCTCAACGGTGCTGTCCGCCTCATCGACCCAGGGCTCGTCGCCGGTGAGGGTCTCAGTGAGTTCGGTTGAAATCTCTGCGGGTTTGTCGACCTTCGATGCACTTCCGTATGCGGGAAGCATGAACATCGACGCGAGGACAGCCACGCCCAAAGTTGCGGCGGTGGCTCGAAAAACAGGACGGAGGCGGGGCTGAGACAAGAAACTCTCTTTCGCGGTGCAGATTTCAGCTAAGGTAAACGGGGAATAAAACTTAGGTTTGCCTACCCAATAACTGAAGTTGTAGATCTGATGAAACTTAGGTTAGGCTACCATACATGCCTAACCTTCATCAGACCTTTCTGAGTCGCTCGCTGACAGTCATGCTCGCATCGCTGGTCACCGTTTCACTGACCGCATGCGCAGTCATTGTTGGCGATGGCCCCGAGGTTGCCGATAGCGCCCACGCGGCAAGCGACAGCCCGCGACTATTTGAAGGAGCCCAAACCGCAGTTCTTGATTCCACGGACATCGAACCAATCGCCGAGAACCCCAAATCAGAACTCCCGCTCACCTTCACAGGCCTCGACGACGTCGAGGTCGCAGTCACCGACACGTCACGAATCTTGGCACTCGACGGCACCGGCAGCCTCGCCTCAGTGGTGTTCGGCCTTGGCTTCGGACCAAATGTGGTCGGGCGAGACCTCACGACAGGCTTCGACTCCGCAAAAGACCTGCCGCTGGTCATGAACAACCACACGCTCAACGCAGAGTCGATTCTCGAACTAAACCCGAGCGTGATCCTGACCGACTACTCCGTTGGACCCTACGACGTCCAACTGCAGATGCGTAACGCCGGCATTCCGATCATCTTCTTCGAACAGGCCGAAAACATGGACGATATTCCACGCCTGATCGGAGACGTGGCCGACGCACTCGGTGTGCACGAGCTCGGGCAGGAATACGTCACCCACTTCGAACACAACCTCAACGAAACACTCGCAAAAATCGAGGAGATTGCCCCAGAAGAAGAGGCCGACAAAGTTCGCATGGTCTTCCTCTACATGCGCGGCCGTGCCGGCGTCTACTACATGTACGGCAACAACCCCGACGGTAGCCGGGGAATCGCGGGCGTCCTCATTGACGCACTCGGAGGCGTCGATGTCGCCGGCGAAGAGGACTGGACCTCAGGCAACCTCACCGCCGAAGGTTTAATGCGGCTCGAACCAGACCTCTACCTCATGCTTACCCTCGGCCTCGAATCAGTCGGCGGCGTCACCGGACTCATGGAAATCCCCGGAGTCGCGCAAACACCCGCCGGAGAACGCGAACGCGTCGTGGACATGAGTGACTACGAAATGTTCACCTGGGGTCCGCGCACCCCCGAGGTGCTGGCAGCGCTCGCCGAATCGATCTATCACGTCGACCTAGACGAGGTCTCCGTCTCGTGAAACAACTCCAGCCCGACCTCGCAAAACTTCCACGCGTACTGAACTACGACGCTGACCCAGCCTCACTCCCAGCCCCAAACCGGCGACGCGTCACCGTGCTGCTTATCGCATTGGGCATCGGCCTCGTATTCGCGTCGCTCCTGTCAGCCGCGCTCGGGCAAATGCAGATACCCATGGTTGAAGTCATCGGGTCCCTGTGCCGCAAAGCTGGCCTTGGCTGCGGTGTTGAACCCGTGCACCCAAACGCGGACGCCGCGCTGTGGGAAGTGCGCTTCCCCCGCGTCGCACTCGCGATTCTCGTGGGTTCAGCCCTAGCCACAGCGGGTGCCATCATGCAGGGTGTGTTCGGAAATCCGCTCGCCGACCCCGGCGTCATCGGTGTCTCTTCGGGCGCCTCAGTTGGTGCAAGCCTCATGATCATTACCGGCGCCGCTGCGGCTTCATCGTTCGCGATTCCCGCGGGCGCATTCGTGACCGGTGTATTCACCGCGTTGCTCGTGTACACGATCTCGCGGGCCCGCGGCAAAACACAAGTGATCACCCTGATCTTGACGGGTATCGCGGTCAATGCATTCTGTGGTGCAGCGCTCGCACTCATGACGTTCGCCGCAGACACCAACCAGCGCGAACAGATCGTCTTCTGGCAAATGGGAAGCCTCGCTGGCGCACTCTGGGAATCAGTCGGAACCGTGTTCCCGCTCCTCATACTTGGTCTGGTGTTCGCATTCGCGATCGCGCAAAAGCTTGACCTGTTGAGCCTCGGCGACGATGCCGCACGCCATCTCGGACTCAACATTGAACGCCTGCGCATCGTCTCCATTGTGATCGTCGCGATCCTCACCGCCGCAGCTGTCTCCTTTGCCGGCATTGTCGGTTTCGTGGGGCTCGTCATCCCGCACCTCATCCGCATGATCGTTGGTCCCGGCCACCGTGTTCTCGTCCCCGCAAGCGCGCTCGGCGGAGCATTCCTGCTTGTACTCGCCGACACGTTCGCCCGCACCGCAATCGCCTACGCGGAGCTGCCGCTCGGAATGCTGACGGCACTCATCGGTGGGCCATTCTTCTTCATGCTGATCAAGAGCAGCCAAAACCGAAACGGAGGCTGGTCATGACCGTAGCACTCCAGGCGAGAGACGTCAGTGTGAAATTGGGTGGATCCACCATCATCTCTGACGTGAACTTTGACGTGCATCTGGGTGAGATTGTTGCCATCATCGGGCCCAACGGTGCCGGGAAGTCGACGTTGCTCGGTGCGATCGCTGGTGACCTCTGCTATTCGGGGTCGGTGATGCTGCGCGATCAGGAAGTGTCATCGTGGAGCGCCAAACAACTCGCACAACAGCGCTCGGTGCTGCGGCAAACGAACGCGATTAGCTTCCCGTTCAGCGTGCTTGACGTCGTGAAAATGGGGCGTGCGCCCTGGCGTGGAGTTTCGAACGTCGAAGAGGACGACCGCATTATTGCGCAGGAACTGTTGCGCAGTGACACATTCCAGTTCGCTGAACGCACGTTCACTTCGCTTTCGGGCGGTGAACGTGCTCGTGTGTCGCTCGCTCGGGCAATGGCTCAGCGCACCCCCCTCATGCTGCTTGATGAACCAACGGCCGCGCTCGACGTGAACTATCAAGAGCAAGTGCTCGCGCTCGCTCGTTGGTATGCCCGACAGGGCAACGCCGTGATTGTGGTGCTGCACGATCTCGCCGCAGCCGCCGCCTACGCCGACCGTGTGCTGCTGCTTGAAGAAGGCGGCGCGAGGGCCTGGGGCAGCCCGCAAGAAGTGCTCACGAGCGACACCATCAGCGACGTCTACCGCCACCCGGTGCGCGTGACCGTCGACGAAACCACTGACGAGCTCATGATCGTGCCAGTCCGTTTTGCGGACGAGACGGCCGAAGTGCAGAAGGAGACAAACGAATGAGAATCCAGGCCCTGCGCGTGACTATCGCGACACTTGCTGCATCGTTACTGGCTGCGCTGATCATGGTGCTGCCCGGAAACTTGGCACACGCTGCGGGACGCGTCGACGTGTCAACCACACCAGCCGCATCTGGCGCCACTAAGGTCACGCTGTCGGGCAGCGGCTTCCAATACCAGCCGAACGCGCCCGGTGGCGTTTACGTGTTCTTCGGCACGGTCGCTGACCCCTCAACCAACGCGTGGGCACCGTCGCAGGGCGGAAAATCGGGCGAAAGTTTTAGCTACGCCGCAACCTCAGGTGCACAGCTGCTGGTTGGTTTTGAGGGTGGATCCTCTGCTTCAGCATCAAACTCGGTGATTCGCTCGGACGGCACCTGGTCCGCCGAAATGACCATCCCGGGAGCCACATTCGCTGGCTCTTCAGGTAACCCACACGATGGTGCGGACGCAACCGGCGCGGAAGTGAACTGTCTGGAAGTACAGTGCGGCATTATCACGATCGGCGCGCACGGCAACATGAACGCGAATAACGAATCGTTCACACCGGTGAGTTTCGTCACCGAATCTGGCGAAATTGAAACCGGAACCGCGGCACCCAGCTTTGACGATGATGCCACCCAGCTGTCGATTCCCGGCACCGACGAGAACGTAACTTCTGAAGACACCGCCGCCGATGAAGATAACGCTGCCGCACCAAACACTGAAGCGCTCGCAGACACGAGCAACACCTCGACTTGGGTAGTGCTGGGCGTCGTCGCATTCGCTGTGCTTGCACTCATCGGAGCGCTGGTGTTCTACATCGTGAATCGCAAAAAGACAACCGCAGCGGCTGGAGCCGTCCCCGCTGACGCATCAAACGAAGGGGATGAGTCGTGAGAACAATGCTCGCAGCTGGACTCGCTGTGGCACTGACCGTGCCATTGACACTGATTGGTGGGGCCGTACTCGCAGACGATGCCCCCGAAACTGCCGGTGCAGGAGCCGCAGAATCTGGCGAACTGCACTGGGGTGTGCGCGGAACGATCCGCAACTATCTCGAAAAATTCGATCACACCGGCGGAAGCATTGCCGCATATGACAGCGCAACCTACTCCAAGGGCGATAAATACGCAGTGTTCCCGGTCGCCGGAGGTGAAGTCGATGCTGAGGCCGGAACCGCAAGCCTCAGCTTCGACGGTGAACTCGATATGCGTGGCTTCGACGAGCCGTGGCTGGACTTTGAAAACGTTCGACTGGAAGCCGCCGCCGGTGAGGCTCAGATCATCGTCGACATGATCGAAAGCTACAACACCAAAGAGCGAACGAATGATCTTGTGCTCGCAGAGTTCACGGTCCCCGAAGACGGCTTCGCAGCCAACGGGAATACCGTTACTCTGTCCGTCGGAGAGGGGACCTTCCCTGAAGAGATCGGTAACAACCATCTTCCCGCATACGGTGGCCCAACCTATGTTGCACCCAACGATTTTACTGACGGCTTCGACCTGACTGTGCAGGTGGGTGGTGAAAGCCAGGGCCCCTCAGTGGGTACCGCATACCCCGATAACAATGCGGTTATGACGGTGAACCCGGGCAAAAACCTGCCAACCGACGAAGAAACCGAGGTCACGATCTCGGGAACCGGCTACGACCCGAGTGCTCCAGTCTATGTCGGGCTCGGCACGATGAAAGAACCCGCGAATCCCGAAAAATGGCGAAAGAGCAAAGGGGGGTTTAGCGGATCAGGCGAAGACTTCGATTACGGAAGCCCACGGCTCGTAGTCGCTCACGGTTCGACAGACACAGATGTCTCCGACAGTACGATGGACGAAGACGGAAACTGGACGCTCACCCTTCCCGTCCCCGGCGCTCAGGTACCTTCGTTCTTCGGCGAAGACATCGACTGTCTCCCGGTGCAGTGCGGGTTCTTCTCATTCGGAGCGCACGGCAAAACCAGCGCCAAAAACGAAGCCTTCACACCGATCACCTTCGTCGGCGCAGATGACTCTGAAACACCAGGCCCGGGTGACGGCTCAGACGACGAGACACCCGACGTCGATGATCCAACCCCCATCGACATTCCAGACAAGAAGAGCGACCCCTTCGGTGAATCAACCGGCACCAACCCAAGCGGTGCAAGCCTCACGGTCACGCCGGCATACTCGCTGAACGACACAGACCAGAAGGTGAAACTCACCGGCAAGAACTTCCCGACGACGAACAAAGCGGGGACTGAATTTGGCGGACTCTACGTGCTCTTCGGCTGGGTTGATGACGGGAAATGGCGCCCGAGCGAAGGCGGAAGAAGCGGCAGCGAATTCACCTACGTTGAAGACATCACGGTCGACGGCAACCCGGCCGGGGTCTACCAGAGCATGGTGAACTACCCGGGAAACACGACCGGACCCGAACAGCCCTTCATGGACAAGAACGGGAACTTTACGATGGACTTCACCATCAGACAGTCTCAGTTCACGAGCGTTCACGACCGCACTATTGACTGCTACCAAATGCAGTGCGGCATCATTACGATCGGTGCTCACGGGCAGCAAAGTCCAGGCGGTGAGGTCTTCACCCCGGTCTACTTCACTGAAACAGCAGAAGAAACCGGTAACCAGGTACCGAACGCAATGCCAAAAGCCGAAGTCACCGCAAACCCCAACTTTGCTCAGCAAGCCGCGGGCACTTTGGCAAACACCGGAGCTGAAAACCGAATGATGCTCTTTGGTGGTCTATTCGTAACGAGCCTGGGCCTGTTCGCTCTTGCTCTGCTTACACTGCGTCGACGCGGAGGAGCCCCTTCCGAAGCGATGCTTCACTCACCCAACGCACAGTAATCCAGAAAGAAATGGACACAATGAGAAAGAAGAAATGGTACTCGGGGGTTGCGCTGGGCACAGCAGCAGCGCTTGCCCTGAGCGGCCTGGCCACAGCGCCAGCGTTTGCCGCTGAGCCCGGAGGGTCCTCCACCGGCACCGGCCATAACGCCGAAGGTGACGTACAACCTTCGCTGACAGTAACCCCTGGGAAAAACGTCAACCCCAAGGGCGACACGGTTCTCACACTCGAAGGCGAAAACTATGCCACGGCGACAAAAAGTGGCAATGTTTTCGGCGGTGCATACCTGCTTTTCGGAGTTATCGATCTGCAAGACGAAGCGGACGAAGGCAGCTGGGCGCCCTCTCAACGTGGCGTAAGCGGCGTGAACTATGATTATGCACCCGATGCCGGCGTCTACCAGTCACTCATTAACTATCCCGGAAATAACACTGAGCCGGGTCTTGACTTCATGGACGAGAACGGAAACTTCAGCACGACGCTGACCATTCCGGGAGCGCAGTTCACGAGCCAGGCGGGCGAAGAGATCGACTGCTTCGAAATGCAGTGCGGTGTCATAACCGTCGGCGCTCACGGTCAGCAGAGCCCCGGTGTCGAAGTGTTCACCCCCGTAGAATTTGCGACCGGTGAAGACGAGGCGACCGCGCCAACAATTGAAACCCAGCCAGGCGATGTGTCGGTTGAAGAGGGCGAAGACGCAACATTCAGCGTTGGTGTTGCGGGTGACCCTGAGCCGACGATCCAGTGGCAGTCACGTGAAAACGCAGAAAGTACCTGGGCAGATGTCGACGGCGCAACCAGTGACATCTTGACCGTTGAAAGCGCGGAGCTTGCAGCTGACGGCAGCCAGTACCGTGCTGCCGCTGAGAACGAGGCCGGGTCGGTTGAATCAGACGCGGCAACGCTCACTGTTACCGAAGTGGCCGAAGAACCACCGGCAGAAAACGCCTCGGAGGGTACGCCGTACGCAGATAACACCGCGTACATGACAGTGACCCCGGGCAAAGAACTCAGCACGAGCGAAACCAACGAGCTCGTCATCGAAGGCCACGGGTATGACCCCGCGGGTTCGATCTATGTCGGTATGGGAACCAACCTGAACACAGAGGATGCCGAACAGTGGCGCAAGAGTAACGGTGGGCTCAGCGGCCCCGACGGCGACTTCAACTATGGTGCACCGCGCCTGGTTGTGGAGCCCGGCTCTGACAACGGTGAAGTTGCCGACGCGCAAATGGACGCCGACGGAAACTGGACCCTGAGCGTATCGCTCACCGGAGCAGAAGTTTCAAGCTTCTTCGGTGGCGACGCGATCAACTGCGAAGCCGTTCAGTGTGGCATCTTCTCATTCGGTGCACACGGAAAGATCTCACCATCAAACGAGGCCTACACTGATATTTTCTTCGCGAAAGAGGCAGTTGCGCCGTCGTACACGGTGACTCCGACTGAGCTTCCCACAACCGGCGGCAAAGTAACTGTTACCGGTGAAAACATTGACACTTCGGCACGCCCGGCTTGGGGCGACACCTCAAACCCCGCTGGACTGTATGTGTCTTTGGGGTGGATCAGTGACAACGGCTGGAAACCATCGGAGAACGCAGCGGGCGAAACGCGCAAGGCTGTGAGCACAAAATGGGTGCAGGGCGCTCAAGAAACTGACGGGGACCAGTACGTTCAGTGGACGGAAAACGAAGACGGCACCGCCAACTTCGAGTTCGATTTTGACAACATTGACTACGACACCGTGTATGCCGAGAAGCCTGCTGAAGGCGACTACAATCTTGCGGTTTTCGCTATCGGAGCCGGTGGCGTAAAGCAGGCAGTCAATGAGTATGCCGAACACATTACGATCGCGGCACCGCCAGCAGTCGAAACCGGTGTGATTGTCGCCGCGCAAGAAGCAGGTGAGTACCCCACCGATTTTGCTGGTGAGGACGTCACCGTAAACGCGGAGATTACACCGGCGGACGCTAATGGTTCAGTTGAATTCTTCGCGGGCGAAACCTCACTCGGCGCAGCCGACGTCACAGAAGGCACCGCAACGATCACCACTGACAAGTTCGCGGGTGGTGCTCACCAGGTGACCGCAGTGTTCACCCCGAAGGGAAACTTCACCGAGTCAACCTCGGCTGCGCAGACCTACCGGATCGTTGACCTGGAACCCGCAGTTGGCACTATCAACGTGGGCGAGGCAGCCAAGCAGATCAAGAACGCTGAACTGACTTGGTCGGTTGCGAACTACGTGAGCTTCGGCGCAGGCCCGGGCAAGGAGGTTCTTGGTGGCAGTGTCGAACTCGTCGACGGTGAATTCCTGTTTACTGGTGGCACCGGCGTCGAAGACGCAGACGGTAACCGCGAAATCAGTTTCGACGGCGAGATTCGCCTTACCAGCGGCACAATGCCCGAGTGGAACTTCCGCGAACCTACTGTGTACGTGACTGCTGAAGGCGATGGCTATATTGAAGCCACGATCGACGGCGCTCACTACATGAGCCTCATGGGTGGAGAAGACACCACCTACGGTCCGGAACGCGTAGTGGTTCAAACCTTCACCGGTTCAGAAACGGCAACTGACGAGGGCGTAAGCTCCTTCACCGTTACCCCAACTTTCGAAGGACAGGTAGCGGCGGGGACCTGGCAGGGCGAGTACACTGGCGCAGCGCTGACGAACCAGTTCTTGCAGTATGTGAACGGCTTCGTGCGCTCATTCTTCCTGCAGTCCGGTTCAAGCTCGGATGCAACGAAGGTCGGAAACCCGATCTCGGTTGAGTACCAGGCGGGTGTTGCACCTGTCATTGCGGCTGACCCCGAGAACGTTACCGCCGCCGCAGGCGACGACGTAACCTTCTCTGTTGACGTAACCGGTGATGCCGACATTGTGTGGCAGACCAAGGACGCGAACGGAGACTGGAGCGAAATCGGAACCGGCGCTGAACTGACGCTTGCAGAGGTTGACCTTGATGCTGACGGAAGTGAATACCGTGCGGTAGCAACGAACGCCTTTGGTGAGTTGACTTCAGCATCCGCAACGCTCGTCGTTCACCCGGCAGGGGAGCCAGAAGCGCCTGAACTGACTGACGAAAACCAGGGCAACCTGAAGCTTGTCAGCCAGGACGGACTGACGGTCACGCTGAATGCCGGGCTCGAAAATGAGTGGATCGGTGTGACGCTGCACTCTGATCCACAATTCTTGGGCTGGGTCAAGAGCGACGCAGAGGGCAACTTCACGGTTACCGTACCCGAGGGCACCGAAGGAGCGAACAGCCTTTCAGCAGTGAACGCCGACGGCGACATGCTCGGCTGGGTTGCTGTGAACTTCGCTACTGCAGATAACGGCAACTCCGCTAATAACGGTGGCGCCGACAACTCCGGTAACAAGGGTGACTCTGTTACCGGTACGGATAACGGTTCCGGCAGCAACGCCGACTCCGGTGATAACGCTGCAAACGGTCTTGCACAGACCGGTAGCGAATCATTGCCGCTGATCGCTCTGGCACTGCTGCTTGCAGCCGCAGGCACATCAACTCTCGTGATGCGCCGCCGCCAGACCTCCTAACCACACCCACCATCGATAAGCCTGGGGAGAGAAATCTTCCTCTCCCCAGGCTCTCGGAGAAAGAACACCCCACATGAGTACACCACTGTCACAAATCCTCCGCGAAGTGTCGTTCGGTGGTCACGAAGCCCCCACAGAAAAAGCTCCAGAACCGAACTATCACACCGCGTTCCTCCGTGGCGGCCTGAATTTAGCAGGCATCGCAGCACAGTTCGCACACCATTTCCTCATGTATGAGGCGCTCGAGAGCGCGACCCGAACACACGCTCAACAAAAAGGTGAATTCTTTGCGTTCTGGCTCCCAGAACTCCACCGTCTTCCAGCGGTTGAAAGCGACCTCCAATATTGGCTCGGCGACGACTGGGAAGCCCAAGTGCGTGAAAAATACGCCGCTGACGGCATTAACCAATACGTGGCACGCATTGAAGAAGTCGCACCCCACGACTTCCCCCGATACGTGGCACACCATTACACCCGTTACCTCGCCGATCTGTCTGGCGGGTACATGATCGCGAAAATGTTCCGAAAGCACTACGGCGAAGAGGGAACATCGTTCTACTCATTCCCCGAAATCGCGGATCCGAAACAGTACAAAAATGATTACCGTCAGCTGCTCGATTCGCTTGACTTCAGCGACGACGAAAAACAGGTCATCGCTGAGGAAACCAGACTTGCCTACGAACTCAATAACGTGGCCGGCTCGGACCTGCAGGCACGTTTCGAAACGGAATACCGGGCATGAGAGTTATTGCAACGCTCGCAATACTACTGCTCACCGGATGCAGCGCGTCGAGTAACTCAGAGGCCGAATACAACCTTGCGGACGCGGTCATGATTGGTGAGCTCAGGGCAGCTGACAGCAATATTTCAATCGGTGACGTGATCCCAGTGATTGTTGATCTTCCCGATGACCAGTGGGAGGTCACCAACAGTAACCCCGACAGTGTCGAGGTGGCTGAAACGCACGAGAAGGTGACCGTCGTCACACTGACCGGCACCTCCCCAGGTGAATCAACCGTCGAATTTACGGCCGAAAACGGCGATACCGACTCTATAACAGTGAAAGTGAAATAACGTGAAAAAACAGGCACTTACCGTAGCCGTCGTCTTGGGGCTCCTCGCAACACCAACGGCAGCGTTTGCTGACGAGCCCGCCGTAACCACGACGAGTATGAACCCGCCCCTGAATGCCGACCACACCATATATGTGCTCGGTGAAGCCTCACCGGTTTCTGCGCGGGTGACCTCAGAGGCTGGGGCTCCTACTGGCAGTGTCGAATTTTTTGACAGCGAGTATTCGCTTGGCACCGCAGAACTCGAGCCATCGAACGAGACGACGAGCGTCGCAGAACTCGAAACCGACCAGTGGCAGTCAAGTGGCGCACGTGAGGTCAGCGCACGCTACCTGCCCGAGGGAGACTTTGCGGAATCAACGAGCCGTGAAACCACGTATCGCATCGTTGACACATCAAGAATCGTTGACGATATTGATTTCGTAGGCGAATGCACTGCTCCGGTTACCGAAGCAACTCTGGACTGGACAATAGCGAACATCTGGTTCTCGAACTTCAGAGTCGGTTTCGAACGCGAAGTCGTTGACGGCAATATCACCCTGCCTGATATGACACCTGGCACCACGATTCCAGAACTGCAGGAATACTATTCACGCCCCTTCACTTTCCACTCCGGCAACGGTGAGAAAGATGAAGATGGGAACCGGGTGATCAATTTCTCGGGCACTGCGCGACTCACTTCTGGAAGCGGGAATGAGTGGAACTTCACTGATCCACAACTGCACATTTCAGCCGCGGGTGACGGATACATCACCGCCGAATTTAGCGGTTTCTACCGGGTGAGCGGGCAGCAGGATTACGGCCCCACCCGTGTCACCATCGCAACGTTCAATAACGCTGAGGTCAGCTCCGTTGAATCTGGAGCAGTCAGCACGACGATTGAACTGAACTGGGACGGGCAGGCCAGAGGTGCCGGAACCTGGGCGCATGACTTCAACAACTCGTTCCCGAATGAGTTCATCGCGCTCTTAAACCCCGGCGTCAACCTGTTCTTTGCCGAGAGCAGTGTTTCAACGGACTCGTCAAAGATTCCGAAACCCATTTCATTGTCGTTCACCGAAGCTGCATCAGATTGCGGTGAAGCAGACGACGACGCGCCTGAAGAAAACGAGCCGGGTGAAGAAGACAAGGCGGCGGGCAATGCCCCATCGCAAGAGAGCGCGGAAGATGGCCAGGCAGCCACGAATGCTCCGGTGGCCAAAACTGGCCCGGCACGCACTGAACTTGCAGAAACCGGTAGCGAGCAGCCGTGGGCACTCGCACTGGTGCTCATCACGCTTGGCCTGGTTGGGCTAGTAAGAATTCGTCGCGGTTCTCCACAGTGAACACGCGACGAATCGCGGGAGCAGGACTTACAGTCCTGGCTCTGCTCGGGGTGGCCTGTGTCGGCGTCGGTCTCTTGGTCGGAAAGCAAGACACCGATGTCGACACAGCGCGCCGATCCACTCCCGTAAAGATTGCTCCGGTTGATCAAACAACAGAATCTGCAGAAACGAAGACGAGTGAACCGGTGACGGCTGACCCCGTCTGGGTGCATCGCATGAGTGAATCTTCAGGGGTTCCTGGCAGAGCACTCGCCGCCTATGCGGGGGCAGCTCTTCGAATGTCGATCGAACAGCCTGGTTGCAATATTGGTTGGAACACACTTGCGGCGATCGGGCAAGTCGAGTCTGAGCATGGCAGCCTCAACGGGGCAACCCTAAACGCTGATGGGTTCGCAACGCCACGCATCTACGGGGTGCCACTCGATGGCACACAGTTCACGGCGATTCCAGACACTGATGGCGGATCGATAGATGGGGATACCACATGGGACCGGGCTGTGGGGCCAATGCAGTTTATTCCTGAAACGTGGTCACTATATGGTCGAGATGGAAACGGCGACGGCAAGATCGATATTGACCAGATCGATGATGCGGCATTGAGCGCCGCGACGCTCCTGTGTTCCGAGGGTGGCGACCTCTCAATCGCTGAAAACTGGATCACCGCGATCGAGGCATATAACCCCAGCGTTGACTACAACAATGACGTCGCAGAAACCGCGGACCACTTTGCGGCAATTGAGTGGTAAGATATCGTGGTCTGTGCTCACGCACAGGTAACCACATTTCAGAACGGCTGAAAACAGTGGGAGAGCGTTTCGCTCGAAGGAAGGAATATCACTATGGCTAAAGCCAAGAAGGTAACGGGTTTCATTAAACTCGCTATCCCGGCTGGCGCTGCAAACCCGGCACCCCCAGTGGGTCCTGCTCTGGGTCAGCACGGCGTCAACATTATGGAATTCTGCAAGGCATACAACGCAGCGACTGAATCACAGCGCGGCAACGTTATTCCTGTAGAAATCACCGTGTACGAAGATCGTTCGTTCACGTTCGTGCTCAAGACTCCTCCGGCCGCTGAGCTGCTCAAGAAAGCAGCTGGCGTACAGAAGGGGAGCGGCACCCCGCACACCACCAAGGTCGGCAAGATTTCCTGGGATCAGGCACGCCAGATCGCAGAACAGAAGAAGCCTGACCTGAACGCCAACGACATCGAAGCTGGCGCGAAGATTGTTGCGGGCACCGCTCGCTCAATGGGCATCACGGTCGAGTAAGGGGTCGCACAAATGGCACAGAAATCTAAGGCATACCGCGCGGCCGCCGAAAAAATCGGGGTCGACAAGTTCTACACTCCCGCCGAAGCAGTAGCTCTGGCGAAAGAAACCGGTTCAGCAAAGACCAACAGCACCGTAGAGGTTGCTCTGCGTCTTGGCGTGGACCCACGTAAAGCCGACCAGATGGTTCGCGGCACGGTCAGCCTGCCACACGGCACCGGTAAAACCGCACGCGTCATCGTTTTCGCTGTTGGTGCTGCTGCTGAAGCAGCTATTGCCGCAGGCGCAGACGAGGTCGGCGGCGACGAGCTCATCGAAAAGGTTGCAGCAGGCTGGACCGACTTCGACTCGGCAGTTGCTACCCCTGACATGATGGGCAAAGTTGGTCGTCTCGGTAAGGTACTCGGCCCCCGTGGCCTCATGCCGAACCCGAAGACCGGCACGGTCACCCCGGATGCAGCCAAGGCTGTCACCGACATTAAGGGCGGCAAGATCGAATTCCGCGTCGACAAGCACGCAAACGTGCACTTCATTGTTGGCAAGGCATCGTTCACGGCTGAACAGCTCAACGACAACATTACGGCGGCTCTGGACGAGATCATTCGTCTGAAACCGTCGTCGTCAAAGGGACGTTATGTCCTGAAGGGCGCAGTCTCGACCACCTTCGGTCCGGGGATCCAGCTCGACGTAAACGATTTCTAAATCTGATGGGGCCCCTACTTCGGTAGGGGCCCTCTCTCATTTTGGGGGTGTGTCACGTGTGGCAAATTGAATACCATTGCCATATGGATGAACTTTGCACCCAGTGTGCGACAGGATGACGTCGCACAGCGCTCCGCAGATCGCGGGTTTTCAGTACGTTCGTCCTCTCGGTAAGGGTGGCTTCGCACGCGTTTACCTGTACGAACAGGACATGCCACGCCGTATTGTCGCGGTTAAAGTGCTCAACAAGGCTGTTGGAGAAATTCAGCAAGCGTTTGAAACCGAAGCTGACCTGATGGCTCGTCTGGCTTCACACCCGTCAATCGTGTCAATCTATGAGGCCAGTCTTTCCGCAGACGGCCACCCCTATTTGGTGATGGAATTCTGCCCCGACTCTATGGGGGCCCGCGCCAAACAACGACCCTTGCCGCTGCAAGATGTGCTCGACGCAGGCGTGCGTCTTGCCGGCGCACTCGAAACCGCGCACCAGGTGGGCGTGCTGCATCGAGATATTAAACCCTCAAACGTACTCACCACCATCACCGGCAAACCGGCACTTACCGATTTCGGTATCGCCGACCTCGCCGCGAAAGACACCAGCGAACAAGCCGAAATGGCGCTCTCAGTGCCGTGGTCGGCGCCCGAAGTGGTGACAAAGGTTGAAACCGGTACGGTCCCGAGCGAAATCTGGGCACTCGCCGCAACGCTTTACACGTTTGCTTCAGGCCGGTCACCCTTCGCCTCACGCGTGAAACCCGACGCGAAAGACGTGCACAAAGCGCTCGTCAAAGAGATCGTGAAAGCCAACTACCAACCCGTTGAAGGCGCTGTCGGCTACGAGCCCTTCGACAATGTGCTCGCGCGGGCAATGTCGAAACGGCCAGAGGACCGCTTCGCATCCATGGCCGAGTTCGCGCAAGAGCTGCAAAACCTGCAACGGTATTTCGGGTACGACATCACCCCGCTCGAGGTGGTCGAAGCAGCTTGGATGCCGCAAATGCATGAAATTGAGCCCGGCGTTCGCGGACCCGTCGCGTCGACGGTGGGCCGCACACCGCGCGCCCAACAGCGTATTGCACCACCGCCGCAGCACACCGACAAAACCGGCAAACGGACCACAACACAGCACCAGCGCAGCGGCGGAAGCTCGCTGACGACCGGGCTGCTTGCCGCGGCCGGTACGGCAATCGTGCTCGGCGGAATCTACATCATCGGACGACTCGGGGGTTGGCTATGAGCCGGCGCTTGATGTCATATATTTCAGGCGCACTGATTTTTGCGCTTGTCGTAACCATCGCGATTGTGGTTGCCGGGTTCGACGCGCGAGAAACCCCGCGCGAAGAAGCGTCAGTGTGGGTGACACGCGGCGACTCGTCGCAGTACGCACGGGTCAACACACAAACCGGTGAAATTGATGCGGTGCGCGGCGTGGAATCTCCGAGCGACATTGTGCAGAGCCAAACCGAAAGCATCATGTTTACGCGCGGCAATTCAGTCGCCTGGAACGTGGACGGCGCCCAGCCGGAAGACATTGTCGAAGACGACGATGATGCGGCGATCTCAACTCCGGACGGCACGAGTGTGATCGAATCTGCCGACAACTGGGTAGCCATGCTGACTAAGAAGGGTGACGCCTTCGTTGCCGAAGCAGACGCGGTCGATGCCGGCACACAGATCACCCCGAACGGGAAACACTACGGTGTGAGTGCTGTCACCGTCACGCCAGACGGTGACGTGGTCACGTTCTCGTCCGAACACAGTGAAGTTCGACACTTTGACGCCACCACAGGGAAATTTACGGGCCGCACACAAACCGTTGAAGGTGACTACACACAGATTGCGGTCGTGAACGGCGACTGGGTGCTGTACGGTGACGACCAGGTGCTGCGTGAAGGCGGCGAACCTGTGAACCTCGAGATTGCTGGTAACGCGAAACTGCAAGCCAGCGCCGACACCGGAGACGACCCGGTGATTGCAGATGGAGCAGGTCTGTGGCAGATCGGTAAAGAAATTACGCGCGTTGCGGATGCCGACGGTGAGCCCGCACAGCCGCGGGCTGTCGGCGGGCAACTGTATGCGGCGTGGACCGGTGCGACTTCGGGCACCATGTGGCGAAACGGTGACACGAGTGAACTCGAATTCGATGACTCCGTTACTGACTTGTCAGACGCAAACCCCGAAATTCGCAGCAACGGCGCGCACGCAGTGCTGAACGAAACAAGCACGGGCATGCTCTGGTCGCTCCCGTCAGGTGAATTGATTCCGCTGTCACAGTGGGGACTGTTCGAACCGCCGCAGGAAGAACGCGGCGAGATCGTGGTTGACGATGTGGTCGACCCAGAGCCCCCGGTTGCGGTGGACGACACGTTCGGTATTCGGCCCGGACAGTCATCACCGTTGCCGGTGTTGTTGAACGACTACGATCCGAACAAGCGCGACGTGCTCACGATCGTGCCCGAATCGCTGGACGGACTCGATGAGAGTTTCGGTGAGCTGAGCATCCTCCCCGACGGGCAAACACTCGCAATTACCCCGAGTGAAGACGCGGCAGGATCCACCAGCTTCACATACCAAGTGACCGACGGCGCGCTCACGAGTGAGACGGCGACCGTGACATTGAACGTTGTCGACGACAACACGCAGACCGCACCGAAATGGTGCCCGGTCAACGGCTGCCAACGCGAATGGCCCTCACCCGAGATGACCCCGGGCGGGACGCTGGTGTTGCCGATTCTTGAGGGCTGGGTTGACCCCGAGGGCGATCCAATGATGCTCAAGAGCGCCGAACGCGTGAAAACTGATGACCCGGTGCGGGTGCTCATCACCGACGAAGGCCAGTTGGCGATTCGTCACACCGACCAGGACGCTGCTGACGGTGAGATCGCGATCGCATTAACTGTTGCCGACTCAAACGGTGACACCGAAGAACGTGACCTGCGAGTGCGGGTCTCATCAAGCGCGGCAATACAATTCGCGAACGCAGCACGCACCGCACAAGTGGGTGTCGCCGCGAACCTCTCGCCCCTGTCTCGAGTGACGGGCGGATCAGGTTCGTACACGCTCGAAGAAGCGACGAGCTCATCAGGCGATTTGACTGTGCAAACCAAAGGCAACTCAATCGATGTGACCGCGTCAAAGGCGGGCAGTTGGCCTGTCAACGTGACTGTCAAGGACACAAAAACTGAGACTGAGGTGACGGGAACGGTGCGGGTCACCGCAACCGAAAGCGCAATGCCGCTCACGCTGCCAACGCTACGCGCGTTCGTGCGGCCCCTCACAGACACAACAATAGATGTGTTGGCGTCGCTGCCAAGCTCTGACGGTCGCGCAGTTGCTGTCACCGATGTGGCTTCATCACCTACTGAGGGCGGTGAACTGCATGCCGACGTTGTTGAGCATGCGCTGCTGCGTATTTCTGGCCGCGCACCAAGCGGTGGGTTCGTGGGCGCTGTTGATGTGACCGTCACCGAAGGAAACGCAACCTACACGGGTCAAGTGAACGTGTTCGAAGTGGCCGACGACCCCGAATCTGTTGCGATCGCGGTCGGTGATTCGGCAACAGTGCGTGCAGGGTCCATTGTTGATATTTCGGTGCTCGAAAACGACGTGTCACCGCCGGGCGATCGACTCGTGTTGCATCCTGAAGTGGTGGGAACCGGTACCAAGGGTGAACTTGCGTTCGCTTCGGGTCGCACCCTGCGTTACCTCGCGCCGAAGAAACCCGGAACCTACACACTCACCTACCGCACCTACGGTGCAAGCTCGCCAGAAAGCAGCGACACTGCGCAAGTGCAGGTCGAAGTGTTGCCGCGAGACGGCAACGGCAAACCCGTGCCCGCCTCGGTGAGCGCCCGTGTCGCGCCGGGCGAATCAACGCGGGTGAAAGTTCCGCTCTCAGGTGTGGACCCTGATGGTGACCGTGTGCGTCTCACCGGGGTGGACGCCCCCGATGACGGTCAGGTGTCAGCCGAAGTCAACAATGGTATTCGAGTTTCGGCATCCACTGCCGCAAAACCCGGCACCCACGTCGTGAACTATTCCGTGCGTGACGAATTCGGTGGCGAAGCCGAAGGTAAACTCCGCATTATTGTGACCCCCGCAGATTCCGGCGGCGGCGCCCCCGTGGTCTATAGCGACTATGTTCGTATGCCGGTCGGGTCAGATCCTGTCACGATCCGCCCACTCGATAACGACATCGACCCGGCAAACGGAAATCTCAGCATTATTGAGGTCGAACCGAACCTGCCCGGCGGTAAAAACCATGCCGACTATGACAAACTCGCCAAGCGCATCAAACAAAACAAGAGCACCGTTGAAGTAACCGGTGATGACGAGGTCGGCACCGTCTCGTACCGGTATACCGTGCAGTCATCGCAGACACGAAGCACAAGCGACGGACTGATCGTGGTGCAAACCTCGAACCGTGTGGGTGCGCAGGCACCGACAGTTGAAGACACGGTGTTGACCGTTGGTGACCGTGGTGAACTCGCGAATCGTGGCGTTGATGTGCTGACTGACAAAGTACGTTGGTCGGGCGGTGACCCATCGTCGCTAAAACTGTCACTGTGGGGTAGCGCAGCCGAACGCTACGAGATCGCATCCGATTCTCGTATTCGCGGAAAGTACCGTGCTGACGGCGATCTGGTGCCGTTCCAACTGACCGGTAAAGACTCACTCGGTAACGATGTGAAGACATACGGGTTCCTCGTGATTCCGCCGCTTGATGAGCTGCGTCTGTCACTCGTGAACGGTTTCAACGGTCTCACCGTTGACGAAAATAAGGCCGTGAGTGCGAAGATCACCGACGTGGTCTCGCTCACTTCAGGCGACCGGCTCGAATTCGCGTCGAACGATTTGCCGACACGACGTGACCAAGCCGCGTGCAGTGTGTCAGGCAACACACTGACCTACACTGCCGGTCGCGGAGCACCCTGGGCTGACCAGTGCATGATGACTGCTCGTCTTGTGGGGCAGTCGGCGTATACGACGATCGCGATTCCTGTGACGGTCACCCCAACTGAGCCGATTCCTGAACTGCACAGTGTGACGAAGACGTTCGCACCGGGCGCTCAGACCCAGGTTGATTTGACTGAAATGGTGAACTGGCAGGGCGGCCGACAGGGCGACCCCGATTCGCTCCGGTTCGAAGTGAACGGCACCCAAGAAATTCGTGGTGATGGTTCGCGTGCGCAGATTGACCTGGCAGCAGATGCCGTACCCGGTACTGAATACGTGGCTCAGGTGCGCGCGATTGGTGTGACTGACAGTGTGGCTCCGCTCGTGATTCGAGTCGGGCAGGCAGCGGCCGACACCCCCCGTGGCGGCACCGCATCGCTGCGCTGCAATGTGGGCAGCAACTGTTCAACGGATGCGCTCGGCTTGCCGGGCGAATATGACCCGTTTGCGGGCAAACGTGGTGCCGGGCTTGACCTGGTTGGTGTGGACACCGGCAGCTGTACCCCGTTCGGACAGCTGCGTCAGGATGGCAAGCGTGTGAGCTTCCAGTGGGCTGATTCGGGAGTCGCCGGCGGCACCTGCACGGCAACCTTCACCGTTCGTGATGCGCAGGGTCGCACCGGGACTGGCACGATCGAGCTTGATGCGCGTGGTGTGCCGCGTGCGCCCTCTGGTGTGACGCAGGTGGGCTACACCGGGTCAAGTGTTGTCTTGCAGGTCGCACCCGCGTCAGAACAGTCCTACCCGGCCGCAACCGGTGTTGTGATTACTTCGGGTGGATCGCAGGTCGGAAGCTGCGATAGCTCGTGGCGCTGTACCATCAACGGTCTCGAAAATGGCCAGAAGCACAGCTTTGTTGCTCACGCCGTGAACGAAGTTGGCCGCTCGGCAGGGTCTCCCGCCGTCACCGCCTGGGCATACGATTCACCGCGGGCGCCTCGTGTAGATGCCCGTCAGACTGGTTTCAGTGATGGCAAAGGCCAGGTCGAAGTCCGTATTTCTGGATCGTACGACTCGCGCGGATACCAGGTGTCAGTTGACGGCGGAGGCACGCGACAACTAGACGGGCGCCGGGCGAGCGATACGTTCGCGATGGGAACCGGCGACCACACCATCACTGCGGTGCCCATTAGCCAATTCTCGCCACCGTCGAGCGGCGCTAACAGTGGCCAAGCCGGTGAGGCCACAGTTCATGTGACCGGTCCGCCGTCAAACGTTGGCTTGACGCTAGATGGTTCTGGAGACAAAGTTCGGGCAACTGTCACAGCAGACAGTGAGGCCGAGGGACTTGACTTCGGCTACTTTGATGGCGATGGAAACTGTCAGTTTCAGGGCAACTCGACATTCACAATTGGCCACATGGACAAGAAATATGAGACATACACGGTTCAGGCGTGCGCCAAGAACAAGTGGAACGTCGTCGTTGAAGGAGAGACTCAAACAGTGACACTCGGTGGTGACCTCGAGGCGCCACAAGGTATGAGTTCAAAGCTCACCGATTGGCTTCCTTCATCTGGTGGTGTCGAGAGAGTGGGTATCGAAATTTCTCCGGCGAGTCCTAGCGACCAGGCAAAAGTCGAGTACAGCCATAACGGAGGTGAGTGGACACCAAATCTCCAGTCGATTATCGATTCGATTGATGGCGCATTACCTGCGGGAACGTTGCGGGCACGACAGTGTGCCACGAGCGGTAGTGACGTCTGCTCTTCTGAAACGAGCATAAATCTTCCAACCCCACCACGTCTCGAGAAGATCGATGACGCGGAAATTAAGAAAGCTGAAGACCTTCGAGAGTTCGTTGGTGACCCGTATGAAGAAGATGTGAAGTTGACAGATCTTGGCGGTAAGAACATCGAAATTAAGTGGGAAACAGCTCAGGGTAACTACACACGTGAATACCAAATTCAAGAATAGAAATTCTGGAGAATAATGAACGAGCAACTCTCAACTGAGCGTGCACAGTGGAGCGCGGCGGCTATTCGTGAGACGGCTGACGCGATCGAGCGGGTGATTTACGGGAAGCGACGCGTCGTAGAACTGGTGCTCGCTGCGATGATCGCTGACGGGCATGTGCTGCTTGAAGATGTGCCCGGCACGGGTAAAACCGCGCTCGCGCGTACGCTCGCGAAAGTGACCGATGGTGAGAGTTCTCGTATCCAGTTCACGCCCGACTTGCTGCCGGGCGATGTGACGGGCCTGAACGTCTACAACCAGGCAAAAAGCACCTTTGATTTTCACGCGGGACCGATTTTCGCGAACGTGGTGCTCGCCGACGAGATTAACCGTGCCAGCCCGAAAACACAGTCGGCACTGCTCGAGGTCATGGAAGAACGCCAGGTCACCGTCGACGGCACCACCTACGATGTTGGTGCACCGTTCTTGGTGATCGCGACACAAAACCCGGTCGAGCAGGCCGGAACCTATCGTCTGCCGGAAGCGCAGCTTGACCGTTTCATGATGAAAACTTCACTGGGTTACCCTGACGAGGCGGCGACGCTGCAGATTCTGCAGGGCACGTTCACAACCCCAGACCTGCCGATCGCGCTCGGTCAGGGCACGATGGCGCAGCTGCAAGAGTTCGCGACCCGTGTGTACCTGAGTCACGTTGTAGCCGACTACATTAGCCGCCTGCTTGATGGGTCACGCCGCGCACAAGAAGTGCGTCTTGGTGTGAGTGTGCGTGGCGGTATTGCGCTCGTGCGTCTCGCGAAAGCGTGGGCACTCGTGCAGGGCCGCACCTATGTCACTCCTGACGATGTGCGTGACCTCACCCGCAGTGTGTTCGCGCACCGTCTCGTGCTTGAACCCGAAGCCGAATTTGAAGGGGTCACCGCAGAACAGGTGATCGATCAGCTCTTGCTCGATATTCCCGCTCCGCAGGAGAGTGAGTGAGCACACAGACCACCACACGCGTCAGAAGATCGGCAACGATCTTCAGCCGACGCGTACGTCGACAGAGCCGTGTTGTCACCAATGCGGCTCTCGACACTGTCACGCCCCTCGGCTGGTGCGTGATCATTGGCGGTGTGCTGTCACTGGTTGCAGCCCTGTTTTGGGCGTGGATCGAAGCGTGGGCGATCGCGTTTATTGCGATCATTCTCGTCGTGGTCGCACTGCCATTCTTGGTTGGCACACGCGCCTACCAGGTACGTATTCAGCTACCGAAAACTCGTGTGATCGCGGGAGACAAACTCGCGGGTCAAATTGATGTGAAAAACCGGGGCCTGCGTCCGGCAATGCCAGCAATCGCTGAACTCCCCGTCGGTAATGCGCTGAGTGAACTGACGGTGCCGTTTTTGGGGCCGAACTCTGAAAGCAATATCCCGTTCAATGTTGATACGAGCCGGCGCGGCATTGTGACCGTCGGCCCGCTCACTGTCGCAAAACAAGACCCGGTTGGCCTGTTCAGACGAGAAATGACATGGCGTGACCGGCACACCGTGTTCGTGCATCCGCGCACGATTCCGCTGCCGCCGCACACTTCAGGCCTCGTGCGTGACCTTGAAGGCAGCACTGCCGGAAAAATCACCGACTCTGACCTGAACTTCCACGCGATCCGTGAATACGCGCCGGGTGATGATCCACGTCATATTCACTGGAAGTCGACCGCAAAAACCGGCAAACTGATGATCCGCCAGTATGAAGAAACCCAGACTGCGCGGGTCGCCCTCATCTTCGATTCGAACATGTCGTCCTATGTGAACGTGGACGAGTTCGAACTCGGGGTCAGCATTGCCGCATCCTTCGGGCTACAGGCAGTTCGTGACCGCCGTGAACGCTACATTTCAGCAACCGAAGAGCTTGCTTCGCGCACCCCAAGCCAATTGCTTGACCAGTTCACGGGTTTGAATGCGGCAGAGTTCGAGGTACCGCTCGACACTCTCACGCGCCACCTGGTCGACTCAAGGCGCGACCTATCAATTGTGATGCTTATCACCGGGTCACAAACTGACGCCAAAACGCTCAGGCGCTGCAACGCGGTACTGCCACCCAACGCGATCACACTTGCCGCCCGGGCAGACCTCAACACTGACCCGACACTGCGCAAAGCGGGAACGCTCACACTGCTGAACGTGGGCAAACTGGAAGACCTGCCACACCTGCTGATTCGAGGCAACTAGTGCGCCTCAGAATCATTATCGCTCTCGTTATCAGCGCCGTCCTCGGCGTACTGGCCGCGTGGCCGATTTATCAAACCCCACGCCTGTGGCTTGTCGCGCTCGCCGCAACGCTCTTGGGCGCAGGCCTCATAATCGCCCGCAAACAGTGGAAAATACCGATCATCACGCTGGTCGCGCTGGGGCTTGCTGCGTTCCTAATTCTTGCGCTCACTATCGCTGTGCCCTCAGCATGGCACGACCTGCCGGGAAGTCTCGGCGCGGGCCTCGTCGACGTTCTCGCATCGATCGTGCTCGGCTGGAAGCAACTGCTGACCCTCGAACTTCCGGTCGGTTCGTACCAGGCGATGCTGATGCCGTTCTTCATCGTCATCACCGTTTCTTCATGCGCGGCAATGCTGCTGCGCAAGTCACGCTTCGCGGCCATCCCACTGATTGTGCCGGTCGTGTGGGGCACCGTGTTTGGTGCCTCCGCGGTCAGTGACCCGCTCACACTTGGTCCGCTCACGATTGTCGCGCCCCGTGAAGTAAGTTTGTGGATCATTGCCGCCGCGGGTGCATCGTTCTGGGTGTGGTTCGTCTCGGGCACGAAACGACGTGCAGCCCTCAAACGCGGGGGCGGCAGCGAAAAACGTGCCGCCCGTCCGATTGCTGCAGCCCTCACGCTCGCGCTCGCGGCCGGAGTATCGGTCGCGCTGTTGCCGCTCGTGAATTCGAACGCACGCACTGTGCCACGCGACAAAGTTGATCCACAAATCATCATTAATAAAGAACCCTCAGCGCTCGCCGCCTACCGTACGAGTAAAGAAGACGAGCAGCTCGACGAAGACCTCTTCACGATCACTTCTGACGGGGCACTGCCTGAACGGTTAACGCTCGTGACGCTCGATGAGTACGACGGCATAGACTTCAATGTGTCGCAGAGCGAGGCGGGACAGTTTACAAGGTTCCCGAGCGGTGGTTCTGTCGCCGAATCAGCCGAAGTGACGGTCACGGTTGACAACTATCGCGGCATTTGGGCGCCAATTGCGGCCCCGTTGAGCAGCACTCCCGAATTTGAGGGTGAACGGTCACGCAAACTCAGCGACAGCTTCTATGTGAACCGCGGCACCGGCACGGCGATCGCGGTTCCCACCGGCCGGGGGCTCAGCGCCGGTGACAGTTACACGATCGGTATGAGTACGGCCGCCGCACCGCAGGTGGCGGCACCCGTGAGTAGCGAAGCCCAGGTTGATCTTGAAGCGATGCCGCAGCTTGCCGAATGGCTTGAGCGGCAGGGCACACGTAACGTGACCGAACTGGTCGAGAATTTGCGCGACGAGGGGTATCTCAGTCACTCACTGACGAAGAGTTCGTGGCTTGAAAAACTCGAGGGTGTGAAGTTCATATCGACACCTGGCGGGCATTCCGAGTCGCGTGTTGAAGAGCTGTTCGAGCAGCTCAACAAGAACCCAGACACAGTTGCTGGCATCGGTGATGATGAACAGTTCGCGGCAGCCGCGGCACTGGTCGCGCAGGCGGTTGGCTACGATTCACGTGTCGTGCTCGGTTTTCGGCTCACCGAGGGAGTGTCGGGTATTCCCGCATGTGACCGGGTGTGCACGGGCGAAAACCTGGCCGCGTGGATCGAAGTGTCTACTGAGAACGGGTGGGCCCCGATCGATGTGAGTCCGCAGATCGAAGAACCACCTTCGACCCTGCGTGAAGGTGAACAGCTGCCCGAATTCCCGACTGTTCCCGAAGAACGCGACGCGAAACCGGTCGACCCACCCGCAGGTCTCGGTGATCAGAACGACAACGAACGCGAACCGAATGAGACCGACGAGCTGGCATGGTTGTGGCCGGTGTTGAAGATCGCGGGGCTCTCGATTTTGGGGCTCTTGTGTCTGCTGGTGCCGCTGTTGTTGATTCCTGTTGCGAAACGTATTCGGAAACGTCGCCGTCGCGCTGCCACTGCACCGCAGGTGCGGGCGTTGGGTGCGTGGAACGAATTGCGCGACCGTGCGATTGATTGGGGAGTCCCACTTCCGGTCACGCGCGGTCGTTCGACGGGCGATCCGCTCGGTGAGGCGGGCGGGAGTCGTCTCGCTCAGGCACAACTGATCGGCAGCCCTGTTGCGGTCGAGATAGCTGACGCCGTGGGACGGGCGGTGTACTCTTCTGGAGAGTTCACTCTTGAAGAGGCCGACGAATTGTGGCAGAAACTTGATGACGAGTTGAAGCTGCACAAGAACAACGAAAGTTTCATTCAGAGTCTGCGATCTGCGTACTCGCTCAGGTCGCTCGGTGTTCCGAGAATTGGAAGAAAAAAGTGATGTCCCTCATTCCTCTGCTGATGTTCCAGCTCGTACTGCTTGGTGTGTACGTGTGGTACTTGTGGGCCATGTCTCGACTGTTTCCCAAAATCGGGTTGCAGAGCGGACATGGGTGGATCCCGTTCTTTAACGAGTGGAAACTGTTTGAGCGTGCTGGCATGCCCGGCCCGTTCATTCTGTTCATTCTGATTCCCGGATTTGGTGTGTTAGTTGTGTGGGTGCTGCGCACGATTGCGATGCATCGGCTCAACACTGAGCTCGGATTCAACGGTGGGTACACCGTGATGGGCGCGTTGTTGCCGCCGCTGTGGGCAACAGTGCTCGGGTCAGCGCTCGCGTTCCGCGTGGAACCGCTTGCAGCTGATTCGCGTCAGTTCTCGTACGTGTATAACCGGCCGGCATCGCCGTCGTCACTGTTTAATTCCCCGCCGACGACTGCGCCGACGCCAACTACTCCGGCGCCTGAGACAGCTGCGCCGCCGCGTTACGAACCGTACCCCGGCCGCCAGCGTTCGATTTTTGATCGGCCAGAAGAACCTCCTGCTCCCGAATCACCTGCTCCCGAACCACCTGCGCCTGCCCCGGAGCCGCCTGCGCCCGCACCTGAACCCCCGGCGCCCGCTCCCGCACCACCGGTGGCTCCGCAGCCACCAGAACCTCCGGTCGCGCCGCCCGCGCCTGCCCCAGAACCAGAAGTCGTTGAGCCCGACCCGGTTATGCCCGAGCCCGGTCCCGTCACACCGGAACCGACGTACGGCACCTTTGACGCAGCGTTCACTGAACGCAAGAACACAGAGGAACCGCTCGTGTTGCCGAGCCCGCCCGAACAGGCGCGCAGCAAGTTCGAACGACCCGAAGACCAGCTCGAAGACGACTACCGTTCAATCTTCGACACCGACAAACCGGAGCCCGAAGAGGACGAAGACGACGCGACAATCGTTGTTCCGCGACGCAGCCGTGCACGTTGGCTGCTTGAACTGCCAGACGGCGACACCATCCCCCTCCCGGGTGATGAACTCATCGTGGGCCGCAAGCCCGGCGCTCGCCCGCATGCGGTGAAGATCCCCGACGAAACTCGCACCCTCTCGAAGATTCACGCGCGGCTGTCATTCAACGAAGATACGTGGTACATCGAAGATCTCGGGTCGACCAACGGTGTGTCAACGATCGACGAAGACGGCGTGATTACCGAGATTACCCCCGGTGATCTCGTGCCCGCGGGTGAGAAATTTTTGCTTGGAACACTTGAGGTAAAGCTGCGTGAAAATGCTTGAGCTGCGGGTTGCGCACCGCACGCATCCGGGGCGGGTGCGTGCGGTGAATGAGGATTCGCTGATTGCCCGGCGCCCAGTGTTTCTTGTTGCCGACGGTATGGGTGGGCATGACGCGGGTGATCTGGCGAGTCAACGTGCTGTTGCCGCATTCGACGCAATCGAGCCAGAACCATACGCAGAATTTGATGCGATCAGCGCGGCGTATGCGCGTGCACGTCACGAGGTGGCAACCCTCGCGCATGAAACTGCGCGCGGAGCGGGCTGCACGCTTACGGGTGTGATCTTGGTCGATTCGGGTGAGAGCTGGCTGGTGTTAAACATTGGTGATTCGCGCACGTATGTGCTCGAAGATTCAACGCTGACGCAGCTGACCGTCGATCACAGTCTGCGTGATGAATATATTGCTGGTGGTGTCAGCGAGGGCGACCCGCGACTGCCCACCCGCAACGTGATCACGCGTGCGCTCGGGTCGGCGGCTGATGACGTGGATACGTGGCTGCGTGATGTGGTGGCGGATCAGCGACTTTTAGTGTGCTCAGATGGTCTGCACGGTGAAATTTCGGCCGAACAGATTCGGGCGGCGCTGATGACGATCGCTGACACTGATCAGGTAGCGGACGAATTAATGCGGTTGGCGCTCGAGGCTGGTGGCAGCGATAACGTGTCGCTTATTGTGATTGATGTGGTCAGTGGTGCCGGTGAAGGCCGTCCTGATGATGTGACCGCTGACACACTCGATGTGACGAGGCCGCAATGAGTGACGAAGATGAAGATTTTACCGTTGTCGTTCGCCGGAGCCGTGGCCGTTCGGGGCTGCGTTCGGGCGATGTGGTGTCCAAAGTCACACGGTCCACCATTAATCGTGTTCGCTTTGCGCGACCAGATTTCACGCGTGCTGAACCGCCTCGGCAGACGTATCACAGCAAGACTCTCGCGGAATCGCGCCGTTTTCGACGCAACACCCTGATCGCACAGCTTGCTGCAATAGTTCTGGGGGTTTCAGGACTCGTCTGGATTAGTTTGACGATCATCAACTAAATCCTTATAGTTGATTCTTGTCAACAAACTAAGGATTTTATGCACCATACGCAAGACGAACTGCAGGGCAAAGCGAAAATATTTGCGCTCACCGGCCTGTTTTTGAGCATGTTCGTATCGATGATCGCAATGAACGTTGTCGGTACGTCAATGCCGATCATCATCGCCGACCTGAAAGGCGGCCAAGCCGCATTCACCTGGGTCGTGACCGCAACAATGCTCGCCTCAGCAATCAGTACCCCCATCTGGGGCAAACTCGCGGACGTCACGAACAAGAAAGTGCTGCTGCAAGCCTCTCTCGTGATCTTCACGCTCGGCTCCGCGCTCGCGGGTCTCGCCGGTGGTCCGGCCTGGCTGATCGGGTTCCGTGTTATGCAGGGTCTTGGTGCCGGCGGTCTCGGCGCACTCGGTCAAATCGTGATGGCCGAAATCATTAGCCCCCGCGAACGCGGAAAATACATGGGTATTTTGGGCGCCATCATGGCCGTCTCAACGGTCGGTGGCCCGCTGCTCGGTGGGCTCATAACCGACAGCATCGGCTGGCGCTGGAACTTCTACGTCGCCGTTCCCATCGCTGTTGTCGCGATCCTCTTCCTGCAGTTCACACTTCACCTGCACACCGAGAAACAAAAAGTCAAAATCGACTACCTCGGCATTATCTTCATCTCGACCGGGTTCTCGCTCCTACTCATCTGGGTCACCCTCGGCGGCAACCAATTCGCTTGGTGGTCTACTGAAACCTTTGTGATGGTGACTGCCGGCCTCGTGCTGCTCGCGATCGCGATCGTTGTCGAATTTAAGGTTTCTGACCCGCTCATTCCGATGACGCTGTTCAAGAACCGCACCTTCACGCTCGCTGTGATTGCGAGCCTGTCCGTGGGTATCGCAATGTTTGGCACCGCGGTCTTCTTGAGTCAGTACATGCAGTTAGCGCGCGGCAAAACCCCGACCGAATCGGGGCTCTTAACCATTCCGATGATGGCGGGTGTGCTCGCTGCGTCTACGATCGCCGGTCAACTCATTACCCGCTACGGCAAATGGAAATCATATGTCGTTTCTGGGGCAGTGGCCGTGCTGGTCGGGCTCATCATGATGGGACAAATGCGGTACGACACTTCCTTCTGGTATGTCGGCTTCTCAATGTTTGTGCTTGGCGCTGGCGTTGGCCTCACAATGCAAAACCTGGTGCTGGTCACACAAAACACGGTCAGCCCGAACGAGGTCGGGGTCGCAAGCTCAGGGGTCACGTTCTTCCGCACGCTCGGCGGCACCGCCGGCATGTCAGCCATGGGTGCCCTGCTTGCGAACCAGGTAGCCACGTACGTGAAAGACGGCATCAGCGGACTCTCACCGAAAGATCTCGCAGGCGCCGAAGCACTCCAGGGGCACGCGATTCCAAAACTCGAAGACCTCTCCGAGCCGTTGCGGCTCGTTGTTGAACAGGCCTACGGTCACGGCGTTGGCAATATCTTCCTTGCAGTCGCACCGGTTGCACTCATTACAATTCTTGCAACCTCGTTCCTGCCGAACATTCCGCTGCAGACCAAGTCCGCAGCTCAGCAGCGTGCGGCTGCCGCGGTACGCTCGGGTGAGGGAATGTCAGTTGCGGAAGCCGACCAGGTTGCTGTGCTCATGACCGGAGAGATTCCCGTGCAGGAGGCAAACGATGACAAGCGGTGATGTGAAGTCGCTCATGGTCGAAATGGGGTCCACAATGACCCTGCTTCGTTCGTGGTGGTCGCGAACCTCCGAGGACATGGGGATCGGACTCGGCGGTCTCGCCATTTTGCAGGCCGTCTCGCGCCGTCCCGAAATTCGCGCCACCGAGATCGGAAACCTGCTCAAAATAGATAAAGCCGTGGTGAGCCGCAAAATTACTCACATGCGTGAAATGGGGCTCATCGAGGCGAACCCGTCACCCGAAGATGGTCGAGTGTTCCTGCTGACCATGACGAAAAAGGGTGAGACCGAGATGGATCGCGTGCGTGAAATGGTCGCCGAATTCTATTCCGAAAAGCTCGCTGACTGGACGTCTGAAGAAACCGAAATTCTGCGTAGCCTCTTGCACCGGTTTAATACGACCGCATTCCAATAGGATGGGTGGCATGAGAATTGGTGTCATCGGTGGTGGTCAGCTCGCGCGAATGATGGTCCCTCCGGCCATACATCTCGGGCTTGAAATTTCAGTCCTTGCAGAATCTGAGGGCATGAGCGCAAAGCGCGCCGCTGACCAGGTCGGTGACTATCGCGACCCCGAAACGGTGTACGCCTTTGCCAAAACCGTTGACGTCATCACCTTTGATCACGAACACGTGCCGCAAGAAATCTTGCACGAGCTCGTGCGCCGCGGCCACCGCGTGCACCCCAAACCCGAAGCACTCCAGTACGCGCAAGACAAAATCAGCATGCGCGAAAAGCTCACCGAACTTGGTGTCCCCGTTCCCGACTGGGCGCAGGTTTCGAACGAATCCGAGCTGCAAACCTTCATCGACGCGCACTCCGGCCGTGCAGTCGTCAAAACTGCCCGCGGCGGTTACGACGGTAAAGGTGTGCGTGTCGTGTCACGCGCCGATGAAGTTCGCGACTGGTTCACCGCGCTCGCTGAAGATGGCCGCGGTGGGTCGCTCCTCGTTGAGGAACTCGTCGACTTTACCCGTGAGCTCGCACAACTGGTCGCACGTCGTGAAAGCGGCGAAACCCGCGCCTGGCCCGTGGTTGAGACGATTCAGAAAGACGGCGTGTGCGCTGTTGTGCTTGCCCCCGCACCCACAGGCGCGCTTAATGAAGCCGCCCGCATCGGGCACGCGATCGCGACCGGACTCGACGTGACGGGCGTGCTTGCAGTCGAAATGTTCGAAACCACTGACGGTCGTGTGCTCGTGAACGAACTCGCGATGCGTCCCCACAACTCTGGCCACTTCTCAATCGAGGGAGCTGTCACCAGCCAGTTCGAGCAGCACCTGCGCGCCGTCGCCGACCTGCCGCTCGGTGATGCAGCGCTGCGCGAGAACGCCGCTGTCATGGTGAACGTGCTCGGTGGCGGCTCGAAACCCATGCCAGAGCGTTACCCCGAAGTGCTCGCAAACTTTCCAAGCGCCAAAGTACACAGTTACGGCAAATCACCGCGCCCCGGTCGCAAAATCGGCCACATCACAGTTACGGGTGATTCACTCGAAGAGGCGCGCAGCATTGCCGAAGAATGCGCGCGCGCATTCGAAACCGAAGCGCTCTAGGAGGGCATCGTATGGAGTATCGTAACGTCGGAGACTCTGGTTTGATCGTCTCTGCGGTCGGACTTGGCTGCAATAACCTGGGTCGCGAAGGCACCCCGACCGAATCACAAGAGGGCACCAACCAGGTGATTCGTGCCGCTGTTGAAGCGGGAATCACGCTGTTCGATCTCGCCGATGTGTACGGCAAACGTGCCGGTCTGTCTGAGGAACGGTTTGCTGCGGCCCGTCGCGAAGTCGATTCAGACGATCTCGTTGTCGTGTCTAAATTCGGTTTGCCGACTCATGACACGAAGGATGCTCGCGGGTCACGTCGTTACATGACGGCGGCGCTCGAGCGGTCACTGAAGCGGCTCGACACCGACCACATTGACCTGTATCTCTACCATTCGCCGGACGGGACGACTCCACCTGAGGAGACCTTGCAGGCAATGGATGATGCGGTGCGTTCAGGCAAAGTGCGTTACGTGGGCACCTCGAATCATGCGGGTTGGCAGCTTGCCGACGCTGACCATATTGCTCGTGCCGGGAATTTGGCGCGACCGATTGTGACCGAGTCGCATTACAATCTGCTTGACCGTCGTGCCGAGAGCGAAGTGATTCCGGCGGCGTCACGGTTCGGGCTAGGGGTGTTCCCGTACTTCCCGCTCGCGAACGGCCTGTTGACCGGGAAATACCGCAAAGGTTCAGCCCCTGACGGTTCACGGTTGTCGCATTCGAAACGGAATCTGCTCGAGTCAACGGACTGGGATCAGATCGAAGCATTTGTTGCGTTTGCAGAAGCTCATGCGCTCTCCCCGCTGCAGGTTGCGTTCTCATGGCTCGCGTCACGACCTCAGGTCTCCTCGGTGATTGCGGGGGCAACGAAGCCTGAACAGATTCGCCAGAACGCTGCTGCAATAACGTGGGTTCCGTCGGCAAAAGATGAAGCTGAACTGGACGAGATCTTCCCGCCGGGAGAAAAGATCGCACTGTTCTAACCCGCGCCGACCAGGTCGACGCCACGAGATGCTGGGATCCACCCACCACTCGGGTTGAGTTCGTTGGGCGGTCGCACTTCGACTCGATCGTTTTGGAACCGGATCTTCCATCCGCTCGTTTCTATCGTGTGGTGATGGAACCAACACAAGAGGACACCGGCCCCGGTACGTGTCCGTTTCGTCGCAGCCCACGTTTCGACGTGGTGGGCTTCGCACCAGCCGGGCGGAATGCCACAGCCCGGGATGATGCAGCCACCGTCACGGGCCGCCATGGCCCGGCGTTGGTGACCGGTGAAGCATCGCTGTTCGTGTTCAAGCGCGACCGGCTGACCGTGCGAGTTCAGTGTGAGTCGTTGGAGTGCACCGGCACAGGCGGTTTGACGGACGCTGCTTGCCGGAATGAGCGCGGGGGAGCCGTCATGGCCGGCAATTACCGCCGTGCCTTCAGGGTCTTTCGCGCGGTCCTCAGTGGTGTGCAGCAGTACGACTGCGGGTTTGCCGTTTGGTGTGGGGAGCTCACTTGAGGTGAGCGCGGCGTTCGCGATCGTAACGAGTGCGTCGTGGTTTTTCTGCATCGCGCTGCGGGGGTCTTTCACGACGTTCTCGACGTCGCCGGACGTCGTGGTGGCGTCGCCGCGTCCGAGCCGAGTGTGAACCGGAGTATTAATAACATCGAAGCAGCGTGCGAGAGCCGCGGCTGCCTCGGGCAGTAGAAGCCCCTGAAGTCGCACCATGCCGTCATCTTGTGTGAAGAGTCGAAGCCCGCGTCGGCTACGGTGGTGTTCAACGGTGCGCTGCGGTATTCGCCGCGTGAAGGTTGCGATGACGCGTTTGATTTCACTTTTGAGGCCGGAGAGCCCCACTGCCGAATCACCGGTGACAAGTTCGAGCCAGTGCGCTTCAATACCGATGAGTTTTTCAGTCGGCAGATGACTAATCTTGTGCAACGACATAATGATCAGATGCAAGGTATCGGTCGAAATATGGCCGTGCTGCGATGCGCGACGTGAACGACCGCCGACACGAGAAGGTCGCGTGGGTTCGGGTCGATCGGGCGCAGCCGTGCGGGTCGGGTCGGGAGGTGGCTGAACCTTGCCGGTGTCAGTGCCAACGGGGCCGAGTTCAGAACTGGAATCGGGAATATCGAGCATAGCGTCCGCGAGTTCGACCGCTCGTTTAGCTGCGGCGTAGCTCGACCCAGTGACGCGTGCGATGACTTCTTCGGTGTTGCGTAGGCCCCGCTCACGCGAGATACGAGAGGTTTCGCGATCGAGACGGCGGATTTCTCGCACCGTCATGTTCTCGTACGATTCGACGAGGTTTTTTATACGGTGGATCTGGCCGAGCAGTGTGACGAGCTCATCTGCCTGCGGGTCATGAAAAACCGAGTCGGGCAGTGTCGCGCGCAACAGGGTCAACACTTCGTCAAGATCAATCGCCATATTAATTCACCTCCAAGTCGTGATTTCATCGTACGGAGAGGATCCACCCACAAAAAGAGACGGTCGTGGAATGTGTATAACTTCGAACTTTTGCGCGAAGGAATGAATAGACTGAAACCATGATTGGCGTGATTATGGGGTCTGATTCAGATTTTCGGGTGATGAGTGACGCGGTGCAGGTGCTGCGCGACTTTGGCATCGAGTGCGAGGTCGAAGTGGTGAGTGCCCACCGCACTCCCGAGAAAATGGTGGAGTATGCGCGTAGCGCGCGCGACCGCGGACTGAAAGCGATTATCGCCGGTGCCGGTGGTGCTGCGCATTTGCCGGGCATGGTGGCCTCGATGACGACGTTGCCGGTGATCGGTGTGCCGGTGCCGCTCGAGAAACTGGATGGTCTCGATTCACTGCTGTCGATTGTGCAAATGCCGGGTGGAATCCCAGTTGCGACTGTGTCGATTGGTGGGGCAAAGAATGCGGGACTGCTTGCGGCGCGAATTGTGAGCACCTTCGATGACGCAGTTGCGGCTAAACTCACCGAGTATCACCGTGATCTTGAATCAATGGTTGACGAAAAGAACCGGGCACTGCAAGAACGGGTCGCTGAAATCTAGGTGACGCGTTTCATTCTGACCGATGACCACACGTCCGAGAGTGAAATATTGCCGTTGAGCGTCCACCCGAAGTCTTGGACTCGCTTCCAAATACTGTCGCGGTTGATGTCTGACGTGTTGCCTTTGGGGTAGCCGATCCAGACCGCGCGAGGGGTTGTGAGGGTGGGCAGAATGACGGCCAAGATAGCGTCGAGCTCTTTCCGGTTTTTGGCAAACATGACCGCAACATCCGGAGTATCACGATCGATTCCGTTGATCACGGTGACGTCTTCTGGGAGTGGATCAAGCAGGCTGCGCTGTTCCGCAGTTGACGGACCGAAGAGGAGTTCGGACCCGGGTTTGATCTGCAGCTTTTCAGCGACTGTGCGAGACATGATTAGAGGTTTGCGTGCAGTTCCCACAGCGACCAGGCAACGTTTGGCCAGCTGAAGAAGTTGGCGCGGTCGTGAGCCAAAACTTTCAGGTCTCGTTGTTGTTTGTCGTCACTGAGGACGTCGTCGAGGGTGGCGGCGAGTGATTCTGCTGAGTCGAAGGTGCGTGCCGCGTCGAGCGCGATTTCGTCAACCGGGCCGAGTTCTGCGTGCAACACAGGTACACCGTTTGCGATCGCGCCGTACACTTCATGCCCGACACCGATGGCGGCCTGGGGGAGCACAAGCAGGGTCGCCCCTCCGAGAATCGCGCCGATGTCTTCGAGTTCGCGGGGGTGCACGACGATCACCCGGCCGTCACTATTCGCGACGATTTCTGCGAGTGGATCAACCTGTTCAGGTTTTGCCCGTTTAGTGGGGCGTGGCTTGGCTGCCTTTTTGGTTGCTGCGTCAGGTTGAGGCTCTGCGTCCGTTTTGGGTTCGTTCGTGTCGCTGGCCTGCAGGTTCGGATGGTTTTCGAGCTCGGGCGGCAGCTTGTAGATTGGTGCGGCCGGTGTTGCAGCTTCGGCAGTGGTTTCCTCGGCTGCATCAGTTGTTTCAGGTTCAGAAGTCTCTGGTTCGGTGGATTCTGACTCGGACTCGTTTTCGGGAGGGGTGGTCTCGCCACCGACTTCACCGATCACCACGAGGGGCGGGAAGGCGTCGTTGTTCTTGACGGCATCGACCAGCCACTGGAGTCGGCCGACACTGTCGGGTCGTGCTGTGGTCACCAAATAGTTTTCAGGCAGTTCAAGTTCTTGAGCTCGGGTTGCCTGATCGGCCCCCGCAACATATTCGGGAAGCGGCGCGAACGGCAGCACCTGCACATTTACTTGCGGTCCGAAGTATTCGGTTAACAGGTCAGCGGTCGCATAGTTCGGGGTGACCACCACATCGGCGTGTTTGACGGCCCGTTTAATAAACGAGCGGATCGCACGCAGGTGCGTACCCGAATATCGATCGGGGTCTTGCCACGGCAGCATATGCGGCACGGTGACCGTGGTTTGGGACCCGTCTTCTTCGTTGCGGGCGCGCAATGGTGCCAGGGGCGTGACCGAGTGCATCAGTTCGCCATCGAGCGGGCGAGCGCTTGCCCCGTTTTGCCAAAGCAGCGGTAAAGAACCGGCACGCAACGGAATCGGCACGGCCGAAATGCGTGGGTCGTCATAGATCGGGAGTTCTCGACCCTTCGCGAGAATCACGCGCAGCGAGCACCCCTTCGGAGATACCGCACCGATTGCAGAGGTGAGGGTGCGCAGCAGCGCAGTATTCTCTCGATGTTCAAAGTCGGTGAGGGTTTCACCGATCAATGAGAAAACTACCATGATGCTCCTCTCCTCTCAGGGGCTCGGGGGATGGCCCAACTGTATTCATTCTATGGAATGACGCTGACGAAACCTGTCACGTAACAGTGTCTTACACCTGTGCATCTTCTGGGATCTTCTCAGTTGTAATACAGAAGTTACCTGGGACGCTGCCAGAGTGTTCACCGGAAGCGCGCGTGTTAACGGTTTACGCTTAGTGATTATGCGTGTTTTATTAACTGGTGGAGCCGGCTACATCGGGTCCCATACGGCAGTGGTGTTGTGTGAACGTGGCCACGACGTCGTGATTGCTGATGACTTCAGCAATAGCAGTGTCGAAGCGGTCCGACGAGTCAGTGACATTATTGGGCGCGAAATCCCAACGATCAATGTTGACTTTGCTGATGCTGACGCGTTGCGTGGTGCGTTGGCAGACGAAGACTTTGACGCAGTGATCCACTTTGCAGGGTTGAAAGCGGTCGGCGAGTCAGTGCAACAGCCGACCCGGTATTACCGTGTAAACCTGAATTCGACGCTGAACCTGCTTGATGTGATGCGTGAGCGCGGCGTGAACCGGCTAGTTTTTTCGAGCTCAGCGACCGTGTACGGTGACCCGCAGCAGCAGCCGATTGATGAAGAGCAGCCCGTTGGTGTGGCCCTCACGAACCCGTATGGGTGGACGAAGGCGATGAACGAGCAGATTATTCGTGACGCACAGGTGCAGCATCCTGAACTCGCAGCAGTGCTGCTGCGGTACTTTAACCCGATTGGTGCGCACGAGTCTGGCCGTATTGGTGAGGACCCGAGTGGGATTCCGAATAACCTGATGCCGTTTGTGGCGCAGGTCGCGGTGGGTAAGCGTGACAAACTGAGCGTGTTTGGTGACCAGTACCCGACGCATGATGGCACGGGTGTGCGTGACTATATTCACGTGGTGGATCTCGCCGAAGGGCATGTTGCGGCGCTTGAACACGCAGAAGCCGGCGTGAGTGCATATAACCTGGGTTCTGGTGTGGGTTCGAGTGTGCTTGATTTGGTGCACGCGTTTGAACGCGCCAGCGGCCAGACGATTCCGTACGAGATTGTGCCGCCGCGTGCGGGCGATGTCGCTGAGATGGTGGCCGACCCGGGCAAAGCGAACCGTGAACTCGGGTGGAAGACCACTCGTACTCTTGATGACGGCTGCCGTGACTCGTGGGCGTGGCAGTCGGCGAACCCTGATGGGTACGGCGCATGAGTCTCAGCGCACAGCTGCAGCAACCGCTTCGACACCCTGATGTTCGGTCGGGTCCGTTTATGACCAAGCGGGCCCGATGGCTCGTTATTTTAGGGTTCCTCTTGCCGGGCAGCGCGCAGGTGTTGACGGGTAAGAAAAAACTGGGTCGTTTCGGTATTGGCGCAACCTTCTTTTGGGTGCTGGTCGCAATCGCAGCGGGGGTGTTCCTGTTTGCGAACCGTTCGGCCGCGTTAACCCTGTTTACGAACACGTGGGTGCTGCTTGCCCTGCAGGTTGCACTCATTTTCTATGCGATTTTGTGGCTCATTTTAGGGCTGGACACGCTGCGGCTGACGAAGCTGAAACGGGTGGAAAAGAACTGGCGTCTGCCGATCGCGATTTTGAGCATTATTTTGACGCTCGTGCCGTCGTTGGGTGCCGCGTGGGCGGCGAACTCGGTTGGCGCGGGGCGTGAACTGCTGTCGAGCCTGTTTGGCAATAATGCTCCGGCGGTTGAACCGGTTGACGGCAGATACAACATTCTGCTGCTCGGCACCGATGCGGGGTCAGATCGTGAGGGTTTGCGCCCTGACTCGATTTCGCTCGTGAGTGTTGAGGCCGAGACTGGCCAGTCAACGATTATCGGTCTGCCTCGTGAACTCGCGAATGTGCCGTTCCCGGAAGACTCTCCCATGTATAACGAGCACCCTGAAGGTTTTGGAGTGATCGACGGGTGTGAGACTGGCCGCTGCTGGTTAAACAGCGTGTATGCCGAGGTGGAGTATTACAACCCTGAGTTGTACCCGAACGCAACCGATCGAGGTTCCGAACCGGGTATTGAAGCGACCAAGGATGCCGTCAGCGGGGCGACCGGGCTGGAAGTGCAGTTCTATGTGCTGATCAACATGGACAGTTTCGAGAAACTCATTGACGCGCTCGGCGGGGTCACTATCAACGTGGAAGAAGACCTGCCGATCGGCGGTGACGAGTACGGGTACGGTGTCGAAGGGTACGTGAAAGCGGGCAAACAGAAACTGAACGGTTTCGAAGCGCTCTGGTATGCGCGTTCGAGGTACGGATCAGACCGTGGCGACTATGACCGGATGGATCGTCAGCGTGAACTGCAGGCTGCGATACTGGCGCAAATGACGCCAACGAATGTGCTGCTCAGGTTTGAAGATATTGCCAAGAGCGGATCAGATATTGCGGCAACCGACATTCCCGATTCGATGCTGGGTCGGTTTGTTGATTTGGCGGCGAAAGCGAAAGAGTTTGAACCGGTCAATGTGCAATTAACTCCGCCGGATGTAGATACGGAATATCCTGACTATGCACACGTACATGAACTCGTGCGTGCAGGTATTGCTGAAGCCACACCACAAGAGGAGGAATAATGCGGGTCGCCGCCGTTCTGGTCGCGTTCAACCGCGAAGAACTCCTCCAAGAGTCGCTTGACGCGCTCGCCGCGCAATCCAGACGCCCCGATCGTCTTATTGTGGTGAATAACGCCAGCACCGATAATTCTGCGCAGGTTGCCGAGCAGGCGCTTGAATCGTGGGAAGACGCACGGCTGATCAACCTGACTGAGAACACCGGTGGTGCGGGCGGGTTTGCGGTCGGAATTGCCGCAGCACTTACCGACCCGTCAATCGACTGGGTGTGGGTGATGGATGACGACACTGTTCCGCACGAGGGCGCGCTTGATGCAGCGCTCGACGCGCATGAACGGTATCGGGCGACGGGTGACGACAATCTTGCAGTGATGGGGTCGCGTGTGGTGTGGACTGACGGTGATGACCACCCGATGAACACCCCAAAACCAAAAATTGGTGCCAGCGCGGCAGAACGCCAGCGGGCAGGTGAGGCCGGAGCAACTGAGATCCGCTCTATCTCATTCGTGTCAGCGTTCTTGCGCGCGTCACGTGTGCGCGAGGTGGGGCTGCCGCTGGCCGACTATTTCTTGTGGAACGACGATTTCGAATTCTCGGCACGGCTGCTGCGTGGCGCACGCGGATTGTTTGTGCCACAGTCAGTGGTGACCCACAAAACCAAAGCTAAAGGGTCAAGCGATCAAGACCCGGGTGAAAGGTTCTACTTCGAAGTGCGCAACAAACTGTGGGTGTTTAACAACTCGCACGCGTTGAAACCGTGGGAGCGTGCCGCGTATCGGGCAGCGAGTGTTCGCCGGTGGATCCGCACTTTCCGTGCATCGGAGCATCCGGAAGTGCTTAAAGATTGCCTGAAACGAGGGCTTGCTGATGCTCGACACGCGGGCCCGCGTCCAACACCGATGGTGCTTGCTGATGCGGGGGTGCCCGATGACGTGTTTGCGACCGTTATTGATGTGTGCGCGAAGGAACGATCACGGTGAAGGTGAGATCCGCCCCGTTCACGCTGTTGCTGCCGGTATATCGGGCAGACAATCCTGACTTTTTTGAGCGTGCGCTTACCAGTTCGACCACTGAACAAACCCTGCAGCCCGAACAGGTTGTGATTGTGCGCGACGGGAAAGTGCCGGCAGAGCTGCAGTTCGCGCTGGCTCGAGTGCAGAAGAAGCTGCCGATTCCGGTGACGATGGTTGAGCTTGACGAAAATGTGGGGCTTGCGCGAGCACTGAACGCGGGGCTTCAAGCGTGTGAGCATGACGTGGTTGCGCGTATTGACGCCGACGATGTGTCCATGCCGGACCGGTTTGAACTGCAGTGGGCAGTGATTGAGGCCGGGTTTGATTTGGTCGGCACGGGCATGATCGAGTTCGAGCATGACACAAGCGAACTCGGTAAAGTGCGCGTGCCACCGGTGGGACCGCAACGGATTCGCGATCACGCGAGAACGCACAACCCGTTTAATCATCCGTCGATGATGTACCGTACGGAAGCGCTCGCCAAAGTTGGCAACTATGAACCGTTCGGCAATATGGAAGATTACTGGCTCGGTATTCGACTCATTGACAGCGGTGCGAAAGTTGAGAACATTGCGAAACCGCTCGTTGCGTACCGGGTAGGTTCGGGCGCGTTTCAGCGCCGCGGCGGTGTGAAACAGGCCAAAACTGAGATTGCACTGCAGCGCAGAATGCTCGAAATGAAATTCATTACGCCGGTGCAGTTTGCCCGGAATGTGATCATCAAAGGTCTTTACCGGCTGCTACCAGCGAACTTGAAACAGGTGCTGTTTCACCGTTTCGTTGGCCGCGGCTTGCGCGGGGACCGGTTGAACGGGTCACGTAGTTCGTAGCTTTCGCGTTCGATTTCAAGGTGCATCCAAGAATCGAGTCGTGACACTGAGTCGTGGGATTTGATTCGGTCGAGGACCCGGCGTAATTCGTGCAGCGACGGTGCCGAGAGCGTCGCAATGACGTCAAAGTGGCCCACGGTGAGCGCTCCAAACTCTGTAGACGGATGTGAGCGGAGTTCATCGAGTAGCGGTTGCAGTGTTTGGGCTGTGCCGATGGTGTTGAGCCCGATGCCAACCACGAAGCTTCTCGTGGCATCGACCCAATTCGGAATGCAGGTCACTCTGAGCAGCCCGCTCTCGATGAGCTTGGTGAGACGTGATCTGACTGCGCCAACCGACAGGCCTACTTGTTCGCTAAGCCGTTGGTAGGGTGCTCGACCGTCTTGACGAAGTACTTCAACGAGTTGTTTGTTAATCGGGTCGAGCGGGGGCAGGTCGGCTTCGGTCAGTCCAGTGCTGGAGTTGAATCGGCTCGCGAATGAGCGAATATGGTGCGACGATCGCACCGCTGTAACGCCGGCCACGCTTTTGATGTCTTCGAGTATGGCTTCAAGATGCGAGTGGTTGTTGGCTCCGATTTCGACCGCGATGTCGTGTTCGCCGGCAACCGCTGAGACCAGAGGAAGGTTCGGCATGTGGCTGAGTGTGCTCGTGACGGCTTCAGTTGGGCCGTGTGTCCAGATGAGAACGTGTGAATAGCTGTGAATGCCAAGGAGCGCTGGGTGCACGTGAGCGCTGAACGACAAACTGCCGGAAGCGGTGAGTGCTTTCAGTCGTTCGTCGATCTGGTGTCTCGGGATATCGAGCTTTCGCGAGATTTCACTGACCGGGAGACGTCCGTTATCTCTCAGGACTGAGAGGAGATTGTCGTCCAAGCTCATAGATCCACCAACTCACGATTCGTTACCAATTTGTTATTCAATGAATTGTTTCAAATATTTTAAAAAGTATAGTACAGGCGCAAATAAACAGCGTGAAATCAAAAAATGTTTGGTTAAAACATAAATAAAAGCAAATCATGCCGGGTATAGCTTACAGATTTGATAAACCTCTGCAGCATAAACAGTAGTCTGTTCCCACTACGAAGGCATCGTGCAGAGCCATCGATCCAAAGGAGGAGCAATGGGCATAGAAGCTGAGGTGCAGCCCCTGCTGCGGGCAACGAATCTCCATAAGAACTATGACGACAAAGAAGTCTTAAAGGGTGTGGATCTCTCGATCAACCCCGGTCAGGTGAAAGCCATGCTCGGCCCGAGCGGGTCAGGGAAATCTACGGCACTTCGACTTATCAGCCTGTTGGAACGAGCAGACCAGGGCTCTATCGAACTCGATGGTAAACAGCTAGGAACGGTCAAGCGCGGTTCGACGCATAAGCCAGCGTCTGAGCGCAGACTTGCGAAACAGCGGCAGGCAATTGGCATGGTGTTTCAGCACTTCAACCTGTTCCCCCACCTGACGGCGGTACGAAACGTCATGAGCGGGTTGACAACGGTGCGAAAAACATCTCGCTCAGATGCCAAAGAGCGTGCAATGGAAATGCTTGATCGTGTCGGGCTCGCCAAGTTTGCCGATAACTTCCCGGCGGAACTCTCTGGCGGACAACAGCAGCGTGTGGCAATCGCGCGAGCACTCGTACTTGACCCAAAACTCATGTTGTTCGATGAACCAACCTCAGCGCTCGACCCAGAACTGGTGGGGGAAGTCCTTCGAGTGATGGAGAACCTCGCAGCAGACGGAATGACCATGTTGGTGGTCACCCATGAAACACGGTTTGCTCGACGCGTTGCTGATGAAGTCGTCCTCTTCGACTCCGGAGTAATTATCGAAGAACAGCCTCCGGAGGGGTTCTTCGAAAACCCTCAGCACGATCGGACCAAGGAGTTTCTGCGTCATGTCCAATAATCACACCTCCATTTTCACAGGCACCAGTGGCGTGCACATCGAAGAATATGCGACCTGCCGCGTGCCCGAGTTGGTACACGCAAAACAGAAGTCCGAAGAACTAGGACTTGCCGGCGTAGAAGTGTTTATGAACGATGTCGTGCCGCGGACCGAGCAGCTGTCAGACTTCGACACTCTGGTGAAGCAATTTCGTGAAGCGAGAGTTGCTCGAGTGCATTGCTCATACTGGGGGTCACCTACCGGGTTTGTCGCCAACATTGGGTACTCAGAACTTGTCGACCGGTTTTCGAGCCGCGAAGCGCTACGTGAGTACTACGGTGATGTTTCTGGCCGACACATGTTCCAGCGCTGGTGCGACGAGTATGCGATCGCGAAGTCGTCAGGGGCGAAAGTATTCGTATTTCACCTCATTGACTACCTTCACGTGGATGGCGCATGGGAGTTCACCGTGTCTCGTGAGACCGTACTCGATGCGATGGTCGTTATGCTGCAACGGTTCTTACGTGAGTTGACTGATCGAAACCTGCTTTCGGAATCAGCCCCGATAATTGAGCTCGAGAACGCGGGTTGGGGCCTCGAATTTGGTGCTCAAACCTCGGACGACTTCGCCGTACTGATCGCACGCATCGACGACGAATATGACCGCCTTCGTATCGGCTGGGACTTCAACCACCTGCTCCACGCGACCGGTGTTCGTGACGGCAAAGCCGTATTTATGCTGCCCGAGAATGAAATTACTGACGCAATGCGTGAAATTTCGGAGCAGGCCGGGGGAAACATTCACGAGCTGTCACAGCTGTGGATCAGACACAACCTGCTTGACCAGAAAACCGTGAACGTCGTGAACTCGGTGCACCTGTCAGATTGTCCTCCCAAAACGGAAGAGTTCTTCCGCAACGGAAAACTGCAAGACCCGCACTGGGTAGACGATACGCCCGCAAAGCAGGGTGAAGTGGGCTTACAAATTGTGCTTGAGCATTACGACAATCATGTGCTGCTGGGCGACGGCGTACTGGACCCGAACTGGGTGAAAACGATTGTTTCGGAATGTGCCGAACACGTCCCGGGGGGTGAGCTGATGGTCCTCCACGAACTGAAAAACGCGGCAGATATTTGGGCCGATGTCGAGCTTCAACGCAGCCGCATCGCTCACAGCACTGGCACAACAACCTGAATCTTAAACAACACACATGATCTGTGGACATCAAAGGAGAAATCATGCAGATGAAAAAATCAATGGGAGTACTCGCCGCCGTTTCGGCCCTCAGCATCGGAGCCCTCACCGGCTGCAGTAGCAGCGGAAGCACCGATGACGCTGACGCAGGGCCTGCGGGGCTGAACAATCCTGGCGAACTGAATCTTTGTGTTTCGTTGAGCTACGAACCACTCGAATACTACGAAAACGGCACCGACGGCGAAGTAATTGGCTGGGATGTCGATAGTGCACGCGCGCTCGGTGACCTCTGGGGTGTAAAAACAAACGTCAACGTGGGAAGCTTTGACGGAATGATTCCGGGCCTGCAGTCCGGAAAGTGTGACCTGGTGTGGTCAGGCATGTACATCAATGAGGATCGGCTTCAGGTCACGGACGCGGTGCCAGTGCTCAAAACTGGCACGGAAGTGATCTTGACTGACAAAGCCGCGAAGGGTGTTGAAGACACACTCGGTCTGTGTGGGTTGAAGCTTGCCGCACAGTCCGGCAGCGAAGATGAATCACACATTCAAGAAGCGAGCGACGAGTGCGAGGCCGCAGGTAAGCCGAAGATTGAGGTGAAGGGATACCCTGGCTCGGTTGACGCGATTCCAGCAGTGCAGAGCGGAAAGCTTGACGGACTCGTTGACACGACAGTGCTCGCGGCAACAATCGCAAGTAAGAATGAAGACTTGACCGCAGTTCACGGTCTCTTCCCTGCCGACTACTGGTTCGGTGCGTTCACCGACAAGGGCAGCGAATTGTCGCCAGAAGTTGAAGCAGGTATTCACCAGCTGATTGAAGATGGCACGATGCAAGAACTGGCCGAGAAGTACGGACTCAACCCTGACGACGTTGCAGAAACCGACACTAAAGCGCTCTAACAACCGGTGAGCGTCGTGCCGCTGCAACGATCCATACTGCGAGGTAAACATGAGATTTGATGTAGATATTTTCTGGGAGCAGATGACCTCCTCGGTCTACCTGTACGGTGCACTTCTTGCTGTGCTGGTCGCGGTCGGCAGTCTCGTTCTCACCATTGTGATCGGGCTCGTGATGGCGCTCATGAAGCTGTCGCCAAACCGGGTGGCGAAGTCGGCATCGAACGGATATCTCTGGTTCTTCCGAGCCGTGCCGTCCATGCTGATGCTCCTGATTTGCTGGAACGCACTCCCACAGCTGTTCCCCGTGTTTTCAGGGTCTTGGTACACACCGTTCGTTGCCTCAATACTCGCTCTGGGTATCAGCGAGGCAGCCTATGTTGCCGAATTCTTGCGCTCAGCCATTATGAGTGTTGATGACGGTCAACGGCTGGCTGCTCGTGCCTTGGGAATGACCCCGGTGCAAAGCTTTTTCAAAGTGGTGCTGCCCCAGGCCACTCGAATTGCGTTGCCACCATTGGGGAACGAACTGGTTGCGTTGGTGAAGTTGACGGCTATTGCCAGCGTGATTTCACTAGAAGAACTGCTTCGAGTCGCGACTATTGGGGTGCAAGCGACCTTCCGGTACGCAGAGTACTACTCGGTTGCGATCATTTATTACCTTGTGATCGTTTCGATCATCATGGTCGTGCAGAGCGCAGTAGAGAAGCGGTTCGTGTGGTCATCGAAGAAGGTCGCGCGTAAGCCGCTGACGTCCCAGAAACAAGCATCGATGGCTTTGGCCAGTCACTAACGACTACCGCGATTGAATTGATTACGAGGAGCGCATTCATGTCAGACTCTCTTGACCGTTGGAACACGATATTTCCTACCCAGAAGCCCGTCCTAGCGATGCTTCACCTGGGTGGGGACACTCGCGAAGAGAAACTCACTCGCGCAGTAAAAGAGACGCAAATCCTCAGCGACTGTGGTGTTGACGCGGTGATCGTAGAGAACTATTTCGGCGATGACATCGATGTTGAGCGGGCACTAGCGGCGATATCCTCGGAGCGACCCCGGGTGAAAGTAGGACTGAACGTCTTGCGCAAGACGGAACGTGCCTTCGCGCTCGCACAGAACTATCCGGTTGATTTCATACAGATTGATTCGGTTGCTGGCCACCTACCACCCGAAGAAGATGCGGACTATGCGAAGCAATTAGCCCAGTGGCGCGCTGAGTTCCCAGGCCTCATCTTGGGTGGGGTTCGCTTCAAATATCAAGAAGTGCGTTCGGGAAGATCTGAACAAGAAGACCTTCGTTTGGGTGCAGAACGATGTGACGCAATTGTGGTGACCGGTGCCGGCACCGGTCAAGAAACCGAAATTGACAAGACTGAGCGTTTTAGGCAAGTGCTTGGGCATCGATTCCCGTTGATTATTGGTGCGGGCCTCACCGCAAAAAATGCTCGTGAACAGCTCGCCCATGCAGAAGGCGCAATTGTTGGAAGCTACTTGAAAGACACGTACCACGACACTGGACTCGTGGAGCCAGAACACGTTCGTGCATTCATGGCGCAAGTGAGGCTTGCCCGTAACACCGCCGAGGAACAGGTATGAAACGGATAACCGCATCGATTGTGACTGCTGAAGCATTCGCCCCGTTCGGTAGGGTTGTCGATCTGACCGGCCGCGTCAACTCGCAGGTGACCGAGACACTGGGCGCCACATGGTCTGATCACTATACAAACGCTCCGATTGTGCGTGAAGTGCCAAGCCTGGGTCGCACGGTGAGCTCAGTGGCCGGGCAGCCGGTTGAACTCATGGAACGCCACACCGAGGTGGAAGAAGCTATTGTTCCCTCGGAGGCAGACCTTGTGCTTACTGTGGCACCACCGACACTCGAGTCGCAACCGTCAGCAAAGCATATTCAATCGTTTGTTATCCCGCGGGGCACAGTCGTCGTAATGAATCCAGGAGTGTGGCATGCCGAATGTGCCGGACTCACCGAGAAGGTGCCATATTTCTGGTTGGCTTCGACGGTCGAATCAGGCACGACTGCCTGGACACAGATTCTGGATGGCCCGGTGTGTGTGACCGTTGAACCTCAAACCACGAAGCGAGGTTCACCGCATGCAGCGTAACCAGCAAAATGCAGCAGCTCTATTTATTGGAGACATTGCGCTCGATGAATATTTTTCGGCACCCGTGTGGCCGCGACCCGGCGACAAAGGAGAGCTTCGTACCCTCGCGACCTATATGGGTGGAAGCATCGCGAACGCTGCTCGCGTTCACGCAAAGTTAGGGGGTCAGTCAGAATTTGTGTCCCTGCTGAACCACAGCTCGCTCACGCCGCGTCTGCTTGCCGACCTTGATCGGTGCGAAGTTGGCTACTCATTCATGCTGTATGACGATGACGCGGTCGATCAACGAAACCTCATTTTTCTGGTTGAAGGTGAACATGTGGTGTTCACCCCAGACACTGACGAACTCCCTATGCATTTTTCGAACGATGCGTTCAGCCAACTAGCAAAACCCGGGTTTGTGTATACGACCCTCCAGCGAGCTGCACGTCTGCGTTCGCCTGGGCGGTCGGCACAAAAGACCGTTGATGAATTGCGTGCATGTGGCCGAAAGTTTGTCTTCGATCTTGACGTGAATGCGGTAGATGACGGCGAAGCGGGGCTCTTGCAGGGTGCGTACCTGGTCATGATGAATGACCGTGGCTTTGAACACTCATTTAACGGAACAACCAATCCTCAACCCGAAGCGGTAGCTCCCTGGCTAGAACAACACGAGGTGCATGCTGTGTTGCATTCGCGGTCAGCGGATGGCGCGCGTCTCTACACTCGAGACGGGGTGACTGACATCTCTGGTTATTCCGTTGATGTGGTTGATGTCACTGGCGCAGGGGACACACTTGGAGGCTCGCTGGTGTGGGCGTTGGGTGCCGGTTTTGAGCTGGTTGAAGCTGTACAGTTTGGAGTCGCTGCCGCTTCTCGCTCGGTGATGCATCTGGGGCCCCAAGGGGGTGTCGCGTCGCGAAAAGACATCGATCAATTCATTCGCGAGCGGTCACGAGCCGACGTCGTTTCTGGGTAAGAAACAGGCAGGCGGCGAATCGCTTTCGTTCGATCCCAGTACGGGATGCTCCGTGCGTGCTTGCGCTCCCACGGCCAGGTCATGAGCGCCCAGACCACGGCGATGAGTACACCCTCCCACAAAATATAGGTGGGCCACGGGCCGAGCACGTCCAGCAGTGATGCGCCTGCGGGTGCGTGGGACAGGTAGGCATAGTTTGCCCCGGTGAACGTATTCACGGTGATAGCGATGCCTGCCCAAATCGCGGTCGCGAGATAGCCGATACCGTAGGCCCGCCATGTGGGTCGGAACCCCGAACCCCAGGTCATCACGATAGGGGCAAGGAGCGCAACCACGTGCAATAACCAGTACGCTGCGAACTCGAGCACCGGGAATTGAAAGTAGTTCAGGTCGGGTGTGATGATCGACTGAATGTTGAGGGTGAGCCCCCAGTAGTACGAGATTGCGATGGCCCAGCCGGTGCGGGTGATCAGTGCGATCGCGGTGATGAATCGAAGTGCGTCTGAAAAATGGAACGGCAGGGACTGGTTGATATCCCAGTTAGTGGGGAGGAGCCCCCAGACGGTCCAGATGATCGTGACCCCAAGCATGACATATCCGCTCACGGTGTATACGTGTGATTCCGAGGTGGATCCACGAAGTTTTCGAAAGACTGGAACCAGAACAATTGCAGCAATTACTGTGCCAGCGAGCACTGCAATGTGCTCCGGGCTGTACGAGGGCATGTGGCCAATGGGTTCGACCGCTTCGAGCGCGTAGTCCATACAGAAAGAGTATCGACTCACAAGAATAGTTCGGGCCAACAACCCGGTAACAGCTGTTGGGCCGAACTCTTAGGCGTTAATTAACCGACGCTCTTCATGACCTCTGTGTTGACAGCACTACCTTGCGATTGCCGAAGCTGGCGGTTATTTCAACAGTGCCACCGAGAGCTTCGATGTAGGACTTGAGCGTGGCGAGGCCGGAACGGTCAAGGTCTCCTGACTCCAACGCAGAGATGGTCGGCTGAGTTAGGTGCATGCGTTCGGCGAGTTCGTCTTGAGTGATGCCCTGATCCTCCCGGACTTCACGGAGACGATAGGCTCGCTCCTCAGACTCCATTCGTGCGACGTGTTCGGCAACGGCGTGTTCGTCGAAGCGGCGCTTAGCACGCACATCGCTCCAAGTGTTCGTCTTGATGCTCATTTCACTCCTCCTCACTAGTCACCCACTCATTGAACCGTTCATCGGCTATCGGAATGTTTTGCATTGTGCAGATGCTCCTAAGGCTGAAAGCTGAATCTCCCAAAATCTGCCCCATATATAGACTATGGTCGATATCGACTCAAGTAAATGTTTTACTTGCGATCAGGCCGG